>JALOAC010000002.1 GCA_023228985.1 Thiopseudomonas sp.
AAAGAATAACTTTCACTGTCTCGGTTGGATAAATAATGATAGCCATCCGTTTCTCGTTTTGAGTATTGGAAGCGACCGGATAGTATTGATTGTGAAAAGTTAGCCGATAAGAGTTCTTTGTTATAACCAAATGAGCCTTGCTCATAGCCTAAGCTAATATCATTTTTATCTTTGGCACCTTTGGTGGTAATGATAACCGCGCCGGCTAATGCATCTTCACCGTACAAATAGGATGCGCCACCTTTAACCACGCGAATCGATTCAATATTGTCTAAGTCAATATTAACTTTACCAGTGCGCTCAAAAATAGGTACGCCATCAATAACGATAGCCACCCCAGGCTGTTCACCATAATATCTTTGGTTGTCAATACCGCGTATTTTGATTTTTATGCCATCGCCGTCGCCATATAAGTCTGAAGTAATACCGGGAATGCCTCTTAATATTTCTTGAATATTCTTAGCATGCTGATCATCTATATTCTCACCACTAATAAATGTTGAGCTGGAGGGGTTTTGTTGGGCAGAGTCAAATCTGTCAGTAATCGCTGAACTATAGGTGGTGACTGTTTTTAATTTATATGGCTGCTCTTCAGACGCTAATGAAAGATTTATGCAAAGCATTGCCACAGGCAACACTAAGTGTTTTCTTGATAATAAAAGCATATTGCACCCCAATGTAGGTTTTAATTTGCTTTATCTTATTTGAAAACTTTCCCCTTGCAATATGCCGATTTGTCACAAGGACAGTATGACGCAGTAAAGCTAAGCTAATGTTTAGTTGTGTTTTTGCGCTAATTGTACTAATCAAGACTAGCTATCGCCTGAACTGGCTAGCTTAAAGTCTTACCTGCGGAATAAGCTATTATATATATTATAATTATTTGTATATTATAAGCATGCTACGGACTCTTGCTGTTGGGCATTCGCTGAATAATTATCGATACCCTCAGAGAGGCTCTAAGGAGCAACTATTTTTAATAACAACGCTGCGACAAAATGTACTCTTGCGCTAGATGCCCAGTACCATAATATCTGCTGCTAGTTTGTAAACTAACGAGCATTGCATATTGTCACAGTCGCCAACGGGGTAAGAATTATGAAGCGTAGAACACTATTAAAAAGTACTGGGTTAGCTATCACTAGCCTAGCAGCCATGAACGGACTTAGCGGCCAAGTATTTGCAGCCGATAAACCAGCTATCAAGCCTGATACCGCTCCATTAAGCGATGAGCTGGATAAGTATCCACGCTGTGTTATTTGCAATATGGACAGGCGCAAGTTTCACTTCTCCCGTCACTTATTGCATTACGCTGACAGCCATGCCGAGGGAACCTGCTCGATCAACTGTGCCAGCGAGGCCATGCTGCGCGAACGCAAACGCGGCTTCAAAGCTATTTATGCTGCGGATTTTGGCGTTGCCGGCGAGCCGAAACCACTGACAGAAGCCTCTTCTGCCACTTACTTGATTGGTTCCAGCTTACGTGCCGTTATGAGCCCGGTCAGCAAATACGCTTTTGCGCAACGCTCCGCTGCAGAAGCGGCCATGTCCGATGCTGGTGGTCAGCTAGCTAGTTTTGAGCAAGCTGTGGCGGCCTCGTTGGAAGACTATGCCAACATGCTTACTCAGAAATACACCAAGGATCGAGAATCTTAAACTTTACAAGGAGCAGGCCATGCCTGCGACAGCAGTGCGTCAGGACAGCACTATATCTACTGACGTATTCCGCGGTCGGATGCATGGCATCCTCGTACAGGCGTAACGCTCCAGCATAGCATCTAGGTTCTGAAATTACAGAAACTGGGCTTCAACAGTTTAGCGGTAAGGCTAGTGTCTGCAAACCTGTAGAAACCCGCTTAAAACATAGCAGTAACCTGCTATAACTCTCCACACATACTCATATCACGCCAGCACTATGGTCGAGCAGCCATGGAATCTGCTATGGTTTCACGGTTTTTAATTGCATACGAGTGGGCGACATGGGGTATCAGCGTTTCTATGTGGCGCAGCCACTTAGTTTGGGCGAGCACGAACTGCCAGAGCAAACTGCACATTATATGGCCAGAGTATTACGTTTGGATGTTGGCGCTCAGGTACAGGTTTTTGATGGCAGTGGCGATGAGTTTTTAGCCAAGCTAACACTGGTGGGTAAAAAATCTGTAACTGTGCAGCTCACTGAAAAAATCGCGGGCTTAGCTGAATCGCCCTTAAAGATACACCTGGGCCAAGGGCTCTCCAAGGGCGAGCGCATGGATTGGGCTATCCAAAAGGCAACCGAGCTAGGTGTCACACACATCACGCCATTGCTCACCGAGCACTGTGACGTGCGCTTAAGTAAAGAACGTGCAGACAAAAGACTCGAGCATTGGCGGCAAGTTGCTATTAGCGCGTGCGAACAGTGTGGTCGTAGTCAAATCCCAGTTATTCATCCAATCGAAAAACTAGCCACTTGGACAGAACAACTAAACGCCGAATTAAAGCTGGTGTTGCACCCGCAGGCTCAACCTTTTGCCCAATACGCCGCACCTCAAGAGCTGGCGCTATTAATAGGGCCAGAAGGTGGTTTAAGTGTGGGTGAGGTTGCACAAGTATTAACTCAAGGTTTTCAGGCGGTTAGCCTAGGGCCAAGAGTATTTAGAACAGAAACAGCACCCATAGCTGCTGTGGCAGTAGCGCAGCATTTATGGGGTGATTTTTGAGTATTTGGCTCAGTAACAAAACAGCAGAGCAGTAGAGTTGTAAGCTATGAATAGAGATGTAAACGAATCAAATAAACGACCGCTATTTAGCACCCACTACAAAGTTTTTGCTGTCGTAGTGCTTTTAAGTATTGTGGTTGCTTTCTTTTTGTGAATTAGTTGGCAAAACGGTTGGCAGGCTTGTTGGTGGTAACGGCTTCACCTTAGTTAAGTGTGTAAGCTATACGCGCCTAACTAATGCATTAGCAAGGCCGTTAAGGACCACGTGCTGTTTAGAGCGCTTTGTTTAGCCTGCAGCTGGGGTAAGTTTTGGAAAAATTAACACATTAATTTAATAGGGAACCCTTATGTATCTGAATAAAGTAAAACACTTTTTTATACTGGCCATTGCTGTATTTATGTTTGCTTGCTCTTCTGGCTCAGGTCCTGAAAAAGTGGCTGAGAAGTATGTTAGCGCCATGATAAACGGCGATATTGAAACCTTTATGGCCGTGGTTCATTTAACTGAAGAAGAAAAACAGCAGTTCAATATGATGAAGGGTAAGATGAGCGAAATGCTGAAAGCCGCAGCAGCTGCAGCAGAGTTGGCTGGTGGTGTTAAGTCAATCAAATCTACTTCTACCAACTACAGTGGCGATAAAAAAACGGCTTCTGTTTCGGTTAAGTTGGAATTTAAAAACGGCACCAGCGATGAAGAAAGCGTTAACCTGATCAGCACTAAGGATGGCTGGAAAGTTAAGCTGTAATGCTTTGTTTGCTGAACAATAAAAAAGCCATCTATGTCTTACCCAGATGGCTTTTTTTATGCCTTTTATTACTAGGCTGGTTGGTGCTAAACGGCTCAGCCGTTGCTCGTGATAACGCACCGCTCAGTGACTCGACTGGCATAACAGATACGCCAGCGCTTGCTGTGGGTGACTGGGTCTTTCGGCAAGGAACCTCGCTGGAAAGCTATTTGATTGCCAGCTTTGGTGCAGGTGATTTTTCCCATATCGGCATGGTGGTTGAGGTTGAGCCAGAAATACAAATACTTCACGCAACCACCGATGATTTACAAACGCTCAGCAATCAAGTTTTACTCTCTACTTGGCAGCAGTTTACCGATGTGAAATTAGCCAAGCGTGTTGCTGTAGCACGACCGCTGTTTTTAAGCGCTGAGCAGCGCCAAAATATAAGCCGCAGTCTATTGGCCGAGCTGGGCAAGCCGTTTGTGTTAGCTGCGCGTGATAAGCAGCATCTGTATTGCACCACGATTTTGGCTGATGCGATACAAAGTGAATACCCAGCCTTCAACATCAACTGGAGTTGGCTTGAGCAGCCTCTGTTAAGAGGAGAGTATTTGCACCCAGAAGCCTTTGCGGCGCACCATGAGTTGGACTGGGTACTGCCTTAAATTTATCGGCTACTGTTGCTCAGGCTCAGCGGGAAACAGGCGTTCAGTGAGTTTTACATACCAAGCCGCAGACTGCACCTGAACAATATAGGCTAAGGCAATTAATAGCGCTGCTTGAGCACCGGCCTCGCCAAAGGCTGTCATGGACAATGCTAAAGCAATCGACAGATTACGCATTACCGTGCCGTAAACCAAAGCAATGCCATTGCCGCGCGAAAGGGATTTGCGCGCCACAAAGGTACTCACCCCATAATTAATGGCATACAGCAAGATCAGCGGCACAATGATATATAGCACCAAGCTGGGCGACTTAATAAGCTCAGGACCTTTAAGCGCCATGGCTACGAAGACAATCCCGAGGACGCCAATGCTGGAGAGGATTGGGAAGTTAGGTGCTAGGCGTTTTTGAAAGTCTTCCTGGCCGTAACGGCGTAACAGAAACGCGCGTGTTAGCTGGCCTGCCACTAACGGAATGGCAATAAAGAACAGAATTTGTTGGAACACTAGCATGAGTTTAACGGGCAGTTGAGCACCCAATAAAAGGTGCACATAAAAAGGCGTGAGTAATGAGCCGAGGAATAAACCGACCAAGGTGAGTTTGATCGCTGCCGGTACGTTACCTTTGGCAAAACCTGTCCAGGAAATCGTCATACCGCTAGTGGGTAATAGTGAGGTTAGTAGCAGACCTAGCGCCAGCTCGGGCTTATCGGCAAAAAATAAACGGCCCAGGACAAAAGCGACAAAAGGGATAAATAAAAAATTAATCACCAGTGCCCAAAACTGCACGCTGCCATGGCCAGACTCAAGCAGTTGCTTGGGTTTGATATTGACCATCATCGGGTAAACCATCAATAAGGTGAGTGGTGTGATCAGCATGCTGAGGTTTGCGCTTGGCAGCCAAAAACCGGCAACCAAACCCAGCAATAAAAACAGCGGAATACTTAAGCTAAGATTTTGGCTTAACCAGCGAGCGAATTTCATAACAACGCACCTATTTAAAGCAAATGAATAGCTTGAGTATACAAATTAGCATATTAATTTGTCGGCTTTATTGCCTAGCTAACCTCAGTTGACAAATATTCCCCGCAGTTGAACCTGCTATACTAGGCGCCCAAGCCCCAGCGTGATCTCTTGTCGCACTGATTTACGGGGCTACTCTTGACTTCAATTTAATCAGCTCCCCAAGAGATACCTCGTGCTAGCTCCACTGACTAAAATACTCACCACTGTACTGCCGATACTGCTTTATTTGTTAGCAGGCTATCTATTGGGTAAGCGACTGACCAAGCCTGTAATTGGCTCGTTAGTCAAAGCAATCACGCCCGTGGTGTGGGTGATTTTATTTGTGATTGGTATGGAGTCGGGTGAGGCTTTTAGCAGTTTTGCTTCTGGAATTAGCGTTTTAAAACAAGCCGCCGTCTATGCGTTTACCATCAGTGTGGTGGTTTTTTTATTGCTTTTGCCCTTCAATCGAAAAAACCAAACTGAAGCAGAGGATACCAGCGCTTGGCAAGCACTCTGGTATCCGGTTAAAGAGTGCCTGATTGCTTTTAGCTTGGTATTGCTAGGTGCTTTTTTCTACCGTTTACACTGGCATGAGCATGCCGTAGGTGAGGTCCTATTTAACATTTCCTACTGGCTGTATGTGCTGTTGTTTTTCATCGGTTTGGATTTGGCTCAGGTGGCGATTAACCGCTCTTGGCTTGCACCGCATGTCTTAGTGATTCCTGCCGTGGTGATGCTTGGCTCGATGCTGGCGGGCGTTTTGTTAAGCTGGATGACGGGCGAGCGCTTAATGGTTTCTTTGGCGCTCAGCACAGGTTTTGGCTGGTTTAGCTTATCAGGCGCTTTGGCTGGACAGCATCTAGGCGAAGCCTACGGCAGTATTGCGTTGCTGAATGATCTGATGCGTGAATTAATTGGCCTGACGGTGGTATTTATTTTGGGGCGTAATTATTCCAACAGCAGCATAGGGGTCTGTGGCGCAACGGCTATGGATACTACCCTGCCCTTTGTGCGTAAGGCGTGCAACTACGAGTATGTACCCACAGCTATTATTAGCGGTTTAATCCTGACCGTGGCAGCGCCATTTTTTATGCTGTTTTTTCTGAGTTTTGTTACTGTTTAACGGCCTCAACTTGGATGCTGAGCTTAACTTCTTTAGGTATACCTAACTCAACTAAATAATCCATGCCCCACTGGCTGCGGTCGATAACTGCTTCAAAATCACCACCACAGACTGTTGCACCGTCAAACATAGGGCTTTGATAACAGTTAAATTGTGTGGCCGTCAGAGTAACTGGATGACTTACGCCTAGCAGGCTGAGATCGCCCGTCACTTGCTGTGGCATGCCATCGACATAGTTCCACTCAGTGCTGGCGAATGTCATGGTGGGGAACTGCTCAACATTAAATAGATCGGCATTTTTTAGGTGTTCATTGAACTGCTGGTTACCTGTATTAACGCTCGCTACTGGAATAATAACTTTGAGCTGACCTGTTCCGCGTTGCGGGTCTACGGTGATGTCACCGGTGAGATTATAAAAGCCACCGTGGTTGGTGCTGGTACCAAAGTGGCCAATAGCAAAGCGTGCATTGGAGTGGTCTGGGTCTAGTTTGTAGGTATCAGCATAGGCAGCTGTAGATGAGATTATTGCTAAGAGCACAGGGGTGAGTATATTTTTCATTTTTTTACTCCACAGGAAATTATTAGTAGGCAAGCTTTATTGCTGCATGAACAAGCTTAAGACAGATAGTTTGCATAGTAGTGTCATGTTTGTATTAATTATTGAGGTAAGAGTATGTCTGATTATCAAGTATTAAGCAGTCACCAGGGTGTGCCTATTAAGCTTTGGACGCAGGGCGTGCCGGTACAAGCAGAAGCTAAGCAGCAATTGCTCAATACCGCACGAATGCCGTTTATCTATAGTCATTTGGCGGTGATGCCGGATGTACATCTGGGTAAAGGCTCAACCATCGGCAGTGTCATTCCCACGCAGAAGGCTATTATTCCAGCTGCCGTTGGCGTTGACTTGGGTTGCGGCATGATGGCGGTGCGTACTTCATTAATGGCAGAGGATTTGCCGGATAATCTGGCATCGATTCGTCGTGCTATCGAAAAGGCAGTGCCGCACGGGCGCAGCTTTGGTCGCGGTAAAAGAGACGTGGGTGCTTGGCATGAGCCGCCAAAGTCGGTGGATCAGGCATGGGCTAAGTTGTTACCTGGTTTTAAAAAAATTACCGCTAAGCATCCGCGCTTGGAAAAAACCAATAACCACCTGCATTTAGGCACTTTAGGCACAGGCAACCATTTTGTTGAGCTGTGTTTGGATGAAACCAATCAAGTTTGGGTCATGTTGCATAGCGGCTCACGCGGTGTGGGCAATGCCATAGGTACAGGTTTTATTGAGTTGGCTAAGCAGGATATGCAGCGCCATCAAATGAATTTGCCCGATGAGGACTTGGCCTACTTGCAAGAAGGCAGTGCGTTCTTTGCTGACTATGTAGAAGCGGTCGATTGGGCGCAACACTATGCCAGAGTTAACCGTGAACTGATGATGGACCACACCTTGGCTGCCTTGGCACAAGAAATCGACACGCCCTTTACCAGCGTGCAAGAAGCGATTAACTGCCATCATAACTATGTGCAACAAGAGCAGCATTTTGGGCAGCAGCTGTGGATAACCCGTAAAGGTGCTGTGTCTGCTCGACGCGGTCAATTAGGGATTATTCCAGGTTCTATGGGAGCGAAAAGCTTTATTGTCCGGGGCTTGGGTAATGAGCAAAGCTTTAACTCTTGCAGTCATGGCGCTGGCAGAGTGATGAGTCGTAACCAAGCCAAGCGCACTTTTACGGTAAAGGATCACCAAAAGGCTACGGCTCATGTAGAATGTCGCAAGGACGCCGGTGTGCTAGATGAAACGCCCATGGCTTATAAAGATATCGATGCGGTTATGGCAGCACAACAAGATTTAGTGGAAATTGTGCATACCCTTCGCCAAGTAGTTTGTGTAAAAGGTTAATGCGTTATGCCTAGGTTGCTCAGTGTTGGCAAAAGGATTGTATTGTTATCACTCATAACAATATTGCTTACGGGCGCCCTAGTTGGTTTGAGCGCCACTGCGCCCATGTATTATTCGATACGTTCGCATATAGAGCAGGTGAATCTGACCAACGCTGCTGCTCAGGCAGGCGCAATAGAAAACCATTTTGCGCGTTACCATTCTTTGGCGGCACAATTCACTAGTCGTACAGAAATACGCAAACGTCTAGAAACCTATTTAGCTGGGCAGCTGTCTTTGGCACAGCTACAGGAATTTAGCCAACCACGTTTAGCCGAGCCAGCCAGCCATATTCCTGACTTGCGCGCTATGGTGCGTATAACGCCAGCGCAAGAAATCGTTGCTGCTGTGGGTGAGTTAGCTGAGCAGGTGCAGCAGCTGGATTTATCAGCGGTGTCACAACAAGTGGTTAGTCTAAGCGAGCCTGCCGTAGATTTAATTCGTGTGAGCGCAGAAATCCATAGTCCAGACGGCGTGTTGGTAGGCTTGGATATTTTATATTTTGATGCACAGAGCCTTGCGCCTTTGCTTAGCAAGTTCAGCACTTATACAGAAACAGCACAGCTAAATTTGATTAGCCAAAACTCTTTGCTGTCTTTGGGTTACGACCCTGTCCAGCAAAGAGTGGTGCGTCAAGAATTAACACCCGTATTAAAGCGTGACTTGGCTGGGCTTAATTACACCAAAACCCAGCTGTTTGATTTTGTTGATGGGCAAGACTTTACCTTAATTTATGTGCCGCTAACCGAGATGGATTGCGGTTTACTCATCCGGATTCCACAGCGCATTTTTTACCAAGCGGCCTATCAGGATGTGCTCTGGGCATACCTGAGTATTTTTATTATGCTGGTCATTGGTGCGCTGATCAGTCACTACGCCGTAAGACCCTTGATTAACAAGCTAACCCGACAGGCTGCGGAAATTGAGCACCATGCGATTGAGTTACGCCTAGCAGCGAGCGTGTTTGAACAAACCCAGCAAGCTATCTTGATAACTGATCCCCAGCTTAATATTGTACGCACCAATCAGGGTGCTAAAAAAATCCTTCATACTGGTGATACGTCTTTTTGTGAGCGTAATTTAAAGGAATTTTTGCCGCCTGATATATGTGATAACAACCAGTTACTTACGCAGGACTTAAATACACTATTAGATTCCAAGGGCAGCTGGCAGGGTGAAATTTGCTATAAAAAATCTGGGGTTGATGAGGGCGATATCACCGCAACCCTGCAGAACATTACTTCGGTTAAAAACGCTAACGCACAAATTAGTTATCTAATCCATATTTTTAGCGATATTACTGAGCGCAAAGCGGTACATAACAAAATAATTCATTTAGCCCATCACGATGCGCTAACGGGGCTGCCGAACCGCAACGCGCTTATGAATCGTTTGTCTTATTGTGTTGATCACACAGATAGCTTTGCCGTGTTGTTTATTGATTTAGACAAATTTAAACCGGTTAACGATAATTATGGCCACCAAGTTGGCGATCGTTTGCTCAGCGAGGTAGCACAAAGAATCCGTAGCGTAGTGCGTGCTAATGATATTGTGGGGCGTTTAGGTGGTGACGAGTTTTTAATGGTTGTTGAATCAGCCCAGGATGTTTCGCAGATCAATGTCATTGCTGCAAAAATTATTCAGCAAGTCATTCAGCCCTTCCAGATTCAAGGGCACAGCCTGACAGTGGGCGTATCTATAGGTATCGCCCATTACCCTAAAGATGGCGACAACGCTGATCGTATTATCCAAGCGGCTGATGCGGCTATGTATAAGGCCAAGCAAGGCGGTGGCAATCGCTTTGCCTACTGTTAAGCGGCACTTGCCTAATCACTCAATCTGATAGAGAAAACACTTGTTAAGTTATCGTCATTCATTTCACGCCGGCAATTTTGCGGACGTGCTTAAACACATTGTGCTGCTGGAAATGCTGCAGCATATGATTAAAAAAGATAAGGGTTTTAGCTATGTGGATACCCACAGCGGCGCTGGGCTTTATCATTTACAGTCAGCCCATGCCGATAAACTGCAAGAGTATCGTCAGGGTGTCGCCAAACTAACGGATTTAAACTGGCCTGAATTGGCCCTGTATCAACAGACGATAGCCGCTTTTAATAGTAAGTCAGCCAAACTGGGTTTTTATCCGGGGTCACCGCTGATTGCCGCGCATTTTTTACGCAGCCAAGATCATGCATGGCTGTATGAGTTGCATCCCGAAGATTACAAACGGCTGGAAAAAAACACCCAAGACTACAGTAAATTCAAAGTCTTTAAAGAAGATGGTTTAAGCGGCTTATTAGGCCGGTTACCGCCACCCTCGCGACGGGCTCTGGTACTCATTGACCCGTCTTATGAAATAAAATCCGACTACGATGAAGTGTTTAAAACGGTAGCCAGTGCTTATAAAAAATTCGCTACGGGCAGTTACGCCATTTGGTATCCCGTGGTTGAGCGCAGCCGAATTAAACGCATGCACCAGCAGTTTATCAAAAGTGGCATTAAGGATATTCAGGTATTTGAGCTGGGTTTGACTGCCGATGCGCAAGGTCAAGGCATGACGGCTTCTGGCATGCTGGTCATCAATCCGCCTTGGCAGCTTATGGCCAACATGCAGGCACTCTTGCCAAAACTGATTAAGGTGCTGGATGAAACGGGACAGGCTTTTTACCGCTGCGAGCAGTTAGTGCCGCAGTAGAGAATAAAGTAAAAGCGGGCCAGTTATGCGATGTCTATCCTAGTCCTAGCGGCGCAGGCAAAGATTCAGCGCTTTCTTAGATAACATGCGGGTGTATGCAACATGAGTAACGAACAAACCAATAACCCCTTGCACGGCGTTACGCTTGAGCAGATAGTGACAAGTCTGCAAGAACATTATGGCTGGGATGGATTGGCGCAACGAATCAATGTGAACTGCTTTAAAAATGAGCAGTCAATCAAGTCATCATTGAAGTTTTTACGCAAAACCCAATGGGCCAGAGATAAGGTTGAAAACCTGTACGTAGCGACGTTTTAAAAAAATTAGACTGGGCTGGGCACATATTGGACGTCAGTAACAATAAAAGTGGTTAAAAAGATCACGCTTAAACTGAGACTACAAATTCACCGCCACGCACACCACAGCAGGCGATGCGGCAATTTTATCCTGTGCTTGTGGATACAGGCTAGATAGAAAAGAGTTAGATTTGTTAATCCATATGTTCATTAATGTCATCTATTGGCGCATACTATACAATCGTGATATTCGGAGTAGCACGTGTTGCCGTTAACAAGCTGTAACCGTCTGCATTTTGGTGCTGGCACACAAGTCTTGTTCGGCTGTGCAGGACGCTATGCGTTCTAATCTGAATCACTGCTTTATATACGAACTGGTGAATTCGCATATAATTATATTTCTCACCAATAATTACGAGTAAAGTAAAATGGCTAAAGGTACTGTAAAGTGGTTCAATGCTGACAAAGGTTTCGGCTTCATTACACCTGACGACGGTGGTAAAGATTTGTTTGTGCACCACTCTGAAATTCAGGCAGGTGGTGGATACGCAACTTTAAATGACGGCCAAGCGGTCGAATACGAAGTTGGTCAAGGTCAAAAAGGTCCTTGCGCAAATAAAGTTGTTGCTATCTAAGTAGCAACACAAATTAAAGGGCAACCCTAATCGGCGCATACTAAATACGGTAAGCGTCTGTTTTGGTTGCTTTTTATTTTTTAAGCTTTACACAATCAACAAAGGAAGTTGAATGTGAACGATTCGGCTGAAGCTCAAGCAAAAATTAAACAAGCAGATAAAAAGTTACGCTGCGCTTGAACCGACTATCGTTAAAGTGCGGACAGAAGACGATAAAAGAACAGTCGTACAGAGTTTCAGCCTCAGCAAGGACCGCCGCTTACGCAGACAGAAATAATCTTCAACCCCATAAATGATTGCTTTCACACGACTTGCCTAGTTTGGCGCAAGGGTATGGTTTGACCGCGAAGTGATGCAAAACGAATTCAAAGATGCAGTAAATTGAGCATGCTATGCTAGTGTGTATAGGCGTAGCTACTAAACTAGCTTCGCGTATCTTCTCTAGACAACCCAGTTTTAGGAGTTAATCATGAAGAAGCTAAAAACATTAGCTATGTCTGCTTTGGTTAGTACATTGGCATTTTTCGCTGGTTACGCGTTGGCAGCTGAGCAAGAGCCAGCCACAGAGCAGGCCCAAACCCAGCAGCAAGAGCAAATCTACGGCAGTCAGCTTATGACGCCTCAGGAGCGTGCCGAGCAACGTGCTAAAATGCGTGCTGCGAAAACGGCTGAAGAGCAGGAACAAATTCGCAGGGAGCATCACGAGCGTATGGTAATTCGTGCCAAGGAGCGTGGAGTGACGCTGCCGGATGAACCTCTTACTAGAGGTGGCGGCATGGGTGCCGGTGGACGTGGTATGGGCATGGGTGGTGGTAATGCCAGACAGAATGCCATGCCTTCATTTTCTGACTTCGATCTTAATAATGACGGCAAGATCACCGAGGAGGAATTTATTGAGGCACGTACCGCCAGAATTAGCGATCGCGCTCAGCAAGGCTATCAAATGCGAGGGCTTACTGATGCTGCATCGTTCACTGATATAGACACTAACGGTGATGGCTCAATATCTCCAGAGGAGTTCTCAGCCTATCAGTCTATGCATCGTCAGCAAATGGGGCGGTAACTAGTCAGTACTTAGGGGGCGTTATTTTATTGCTCCCTAAGTAAACAATACTTTATGCATGATTATCTGGTCTGCAGAGTAGCTCCAGAAAGCCAACAAGCATCAAATATACTGCCCAGCGTGGTTTAAGACTAATTCTAATCTGTACTTGAACAAATTGTTTGAGCTGCATAAAGTGGACATATAGACGCACACGCCATAAGGACACCATCATGCATGTTCATTTACGCCAACATATCCGTACTTGCCTTAACTGCAAGATAAAAATTTCGCATCCCAGCATGGAAGATATCTATGCCACTACCGAAGATCTGTCTGATACGGGTGTGTTTATTGCGCATCCAGATATGGCTAAGCTGGCCGTTGGTGATGTGGTGTTTGGTCAAGTTCAAGGCTTGAGTGATAATGACGATGCGCCAGTACTGATGATGGAAGTAGTACGCATTAGCAGCAAGGGTGCTGGTTTACGTTTCATTCAAGAATAGCTTTAAGACGCCAAGCTGGTGCGAAAGCGCGCCAGTGCAGTGACAAAGAAAACCCCACCAATAGCGCCTAGTGCCAGCATATCCGGCCACACCAGCGCGATACCAGCATCTCTAAATAAAACCGCCGTTGCCAAGCTGACAAAATGTGTCGTTGGTGCAAACTGCATCGCCCATTGCAGCCAGACCGGCATGCTGTCTAGTGGCGTAGTTCCACCCGATAGCATCAGCATGGTCATCACCACTGGAATAGTCAGCAAGCCAAACTGCGGAATCGAGCGTGCCAATGTGGTTAGAAAGACGGCTACTGCAGTACAGGCAAACAAGTAGAGTGCAGTAATCAGTAAAAACAAACCCATCGAGCCGACCAAAGGCACGCCCAGCGCTTTTTTTACGATCAACTCCAATGACAGCCAAGTACAAAACACCACGACCACGATATTAATCCAGACTTTGCTCAGCATGATTTCCAGAGCCGTCAGCGGCAACACTAACAAATGCTCCAGCGTGCCATGCTCACGCTCACGTAACAGTGCCGTGCCGGTGAGCAAAATAGCGAGAATCGTCACGTTATTGATAATTTGGATAATGGCTAAAAACCAACCACTTTGTAGGTTGCTATTAAACAACGCCCTAGTGGTTAGTTTTACGGCAGTGTCGATGTTTTGGCCTGATAAGGCGTGCAGTTCCTGCTGAAAAATCCGCTGCATATAGCCTGCTCCCATAAAGGCTTGGCTCATGGCGGTTGCATCAACGTTTATCTGTAATTCAGGTTGCTTGCCTGCGAGTAAGTCGGCTTGAAAATTCAGCGGTACATTCACCACAAAGGTAAACCGACCACTATCTAACACCGCATCCATGTCATCGTAGGCTAAGGATACTGGGGTTTGAAATTCGGGCGGTCGCAAGACTTCTGCGAGTTGGCGTGACAAACGGCTGTTGTCCTCATCCACCATTGCCACGCTGGCATTATGCACACCAACGGCTGAGCCAGATGCAGGCATGTAAATTGCTGCACTAAAGGCATACAGCATAAACAGCAACAGCACGCTGTCGTGCCTTAAGCTAATTAACTCTTTGATACCTAGGTGGAAAATATGCTTTAGCTTGTACATATTCTAAGCCTCCTGCTTCTTTAACAGCAGCAAGCTTAGGCCGGTAAAGAGGACGAAAAAGCCTAATAGTGCTAAGGCTTGTGGCCAGAGGTCGGTTAGGTTCAGCGCCTTGGTAAAGGTGCCTACGGCGATATCTAAAAAATAACCTGCAGGGAAAAGCTCACCCATGATTGCCGCACCACCGTCTAAGGATGAGCGCGGAGTAATCAAACCGGAAAACTGTACCGTCGGCAAAGTGGTGAGAATCATCGTGCCTAAAATGGCTGCTATCTGGGTTTTGGTGACTGTGGAAATCAATAAGCCAAAGCTGGTGGTCGTCAGAACATAGAGCACGCCACCTAATGCGAGTGTAGTGGCACTGCCTTTAAGCGGCACGCCAAACAGCCAGATATTGGTAGCGACAAGCAAGGCTAGATTTAAGAGGCTGACTACTAAGTAAGGAAATTGCTTGCCCAACAAAAACTCTAAACGGGTTAGCGGTGTGGCATAAAAATTGGTAATGGAACCCAGTTCCTTTTCGCGCACCACTCCAAGAGCGGTGAGCATAGCTGGAATAAAAACTAAAATAAGTGCCATCACCCCCGGGCCTATGGCATGCACACTGATAACACCTTGATTATAGCGAAAACGCGTTTCCAGTCGTGCTAGCTGGTTTACTTCAGGTAAGGGAGCACTGCTTTCTGCCTGTAGTCGCTGCAAGCTTTCCATATGTACAGCCTGCACATAACCGCGACTGGTTTCTGCGCGAAAAGGCACACCACCGTCTAGCCAAACAGCGACTTCGGGTTGTCGTCCCGCATAAAGATCGCGAGCAAAGCCTGCCGGTATTTCAATGGCAATACGAATATCGGCGCGCTGCAAACGTGCATGCAGCTGTTTGTCATTACTGAGTGGTTGGCGCTCGGAAAAGTATCTTGAGCTGCGAAAAGCCTCTAGATAGGCACGGCTCTGCGGGCTGTTATCCTGATCCAGTACGGCAAAAGAGAGATCTTCCACATCTAACGAAATACCGAAGCCAAAAATAATCATCATGAACAGCGCACCAAGCATGGCAAAGGCTAAGCGTACTTTGTCGCGTAAGAGTTCTTTGGATTCACGTACGGCAAGAGCTTGGGTGCGTTTAAAGCTAAACCTTTGGCGTGGCGCTGTAATTTGGCTAGCGGTTGCCGTATTGATCGGTGCGATATGCGCGTCTTCTTCGCTGATGTTTTGCGCTTTGAGTAAACAGCGTACGAAAGCCTGCTCCAAGCTTTGTGCCTGATACTGCTCTTGTAGCTCGGTGGGCGTGCCCACCGCATGCACCTGTCCTGCATGCATCAATGAAATACGGTCACAGCGCTCAGCTTCATTCATAAAGTGTGTCGACAGGAAGATAGTAACGCCCTGCTCCCGCGATAACTCAAGTAATAAACGCCAGAAATCATCTCGTGCGGCTGGATCAACACCCGAGGTGGGTTCATCCAGAATAAGCACCTCTGGCTCGTGAATGACGGCCACCGCTAAGGATAAACGCTGACGCAAACCCAGTGGTAGTGTGCCGGCCTGCTCGTCAGCAAAGTCGAGCAAGTCAAAACGCTGCATGAGTTTTTGCGCTCTTTGTTGGCCTTGTGCGCTAGGAATATCAAATAGCTGTGCATGCAAATGAAGGTTTTGTAGTACGGTCAATTCACCATATAGAGAGAAGCTTTGCGACATAAAGCCGACCCTTTTGCGGGTAGCCAAATCACTTGAGTCTACGGGATTACCCAGCAGCCACGCCTTACCTTCACTGGCGGGTAGCAAGCCGGTCAGCACTTTCATGGTGCTGGTTTTGCCGCAACCATTGGAACCTAAAAAACCGAATATTTCGCCCTTTCTAATGGCAAAACTGACGTTGTTTACCGCCGTAAAATCACCAAAGCGCAAACTCAGGTTTTCTGCTTTAATGGCTATGTCTTGGCTGTCTTGTTGCAGTGGCGGCATGGTTAAAGGGATAACCGCTTGCTTGCCTGCACCCTGAAAATAGGTAAACGCATCATCCAGCGTGCCGCTGTCGACTACTTGCAGCAGATCTGCGGTTAAGCCTTGCGCAATGAGCTGACCTTTGTCCATCATCAAACAGTGCTCAAACTGTGCCGCTTCTTCCATGTAAGCCGTGGCCACCAGCAGCGTCAGCTGGGGTCGATCTTGGCGGACCCGCTCAATCAATTGCCAAAAATGCTGGCGCGATAAAGGGTCTACTCCTGTGGTGGGTTCATCCAAAATAAGCAAGTCGGGGTCATGAATCAGTGCACAACACAGCCCCAGTTTTTGTTTCATACCACCAGATAACTTGCCTGCAGGTCGATCGGCAAAGGCGGTTAAATCGGTGGCTGCAAGCAGACTCGTCATGCGGACTTCGCGCTCTTGGCGATTTAAACCAAATAGATCAGCAAAGAAACGAATGTTTTCCACGATGGATAGATCGGGATACAGGTTATGGCCTAAGCCTTGGGGCATAAAAGCGATGCGTTGATAGAGTGTGCGGCGGTGGCGACGCTCACCAATATCACCGCCGAGTACTGCAAGTTGACCTTGTTGAAGTTTTTTTACTCCGGCAATTAAACCAAGCAGGCTGGATTTGCCGGCACCGTCAGGGCCAATCAAGCCGCAACGACTGCCCACAGGCAGGCTAAAACCCACTCCGGACAGCGCTTGCTGCTGGCCATAACGATGGGAAATTCCCTGTGCAATTACTGCGACTAGAGTGGTCATAGTGGGCGGCTAATTAACGGACAAGAAATTCAGGCCACTGTGCATCCTGCCTGTCGCGCACATAAGCCGAACCCGGCATGCCCGGCTTGGCTTGTGGTGTTGCGCTAGGCTCACTCAGACGCAGCTTGACGCGAAATACTAGCTTTTGCCGCTCATCGCGCGTTTCCACTTCTTTGGGGGTGAACTGGGCTTTGCCCGCGACAAAAGCAACCTGTGCAACTAAGGGTTGTTCTGGCAAAGCATCCAATAAAATACGCGCTTCATCTCCGGCAATTAAACGGCCAGACAAGGCTGCAGACAGGTACAGATTCATGTACTGGTCGTTGGGGTCAATTAATAATAAGACGCGCCCGCCAGCACCGAGCACTTCGCCCGGCTCAGCTAAGCGCAGTTGCACCACACCAGCGATGGGTGCACGCAGACTGCTCTCTTCAATTTCAGTGCTCAACTGTAATACCTGTGCTTGTGCCGCGCCTATGGCTGCTCGGGCCGCTGATACTTGGGCTCTAGCAGCCTCTAACGCGGCAGCGGCGGTATCAGCACGCGCTTGCTGTTGGTCCAGTTGTTGACCGCTGGCGTGACCACGTTCATACAGTTCTTGAAAACGTGCTAAGTCTTGCTTTGCCAGCTTACGCTCGGACTCACGCAGGTGCACATTGGCTTGCTGCGCCGCTAGGTTTTCTTCGGCGCGCATTACCTCAGCCTGTGCCTGCGCGCGTTGCGCTTCTAGGGATTTAGTGTCCATGCGTGCCAGCAACTGGCCCTCTTCTACAGCGTCACCCTCGCGGACTAAAACCTGCGCTAAACGTCCTGGAAATTTGGTAGCAATCTGTACTTCAGTGGCCTCTAAGCGACCATTGGCTTCATACACGCCTTCGGGTAAGCGGTCTTGAATGGATTTCCAGTAACCTATGCCCGCTGCTACAACAAAGGCTAAAAGTAAGGGTAAGGCATAGATTTTTTTGATTTCTTTGTGCTGAGACATGGATGCTCCTGCGGTAATTTAGCTGATGAGTACCGCTAAAAATAGTAAACATTGTAACCTTACGGATGGAACGTATCTAGGGCTGATATTTCCTAATAGACCAAAAGCGATTATAAAGTCATGACTTGGAAAGCTGTAAATAAGCGCTGTCTGTCACAACAGCGTGCAGCGGAATATCCCAAGACTGCAGTGGAATTTGCTCAACCTCTTGGCAGGCATGCGCCAAGCCAAGCAGAGTTGGCATTTTAATATGTTCATGTGCTACCAAGGGTGCTAGCGCGCGGTCGTAGTATCCGCCACCCATCCCTAAGCGGTTACCTGATTTATCAAACCCCACCAGGGGCATGCACAGCAGGTCTAGCGTCCAAATCGGGCGTTGGCGCAGAGGATTCCATCTGGGTTGAGTAATGCCATAGCCGTTGGTTTCCCATAGCTCATCAGGCAATAGTTGTTGAAACACCATTTTATATTTAGGCCAAGGAGCAATGACTGGCAGATAAACGTGCTTGCCTTGGTTAAGCGCTGCCTTGAGCAGCAAATGCGGGCTAATCTCGCCATCGCAGGCCAAATAAAAGGCGACATGTTGCGCGCGACGAAAAACCTGCTGCTGAGCAAGTTGGCGATACAGTGATTGTGCCGCAGCTTGTTGTTGCTGGGGGTTGAGACTGTTGCGTTTGCGGCGTAATTGCTTACGTAAACAAGCGCGCTGTTGGTTCAGTTCATCCTGCTGTGACATAGGCCGTGTAATCGCTATTTCAGAGGTTAAATTGGCTTGTTATTGTACAGCTGAATGTATGTTGCGCGCTAATGATGCCAAGCAAGCGGAGAAGGTGTTTGTGCTGGTTGTAAAGAGGTGCTGCTAATTTGGATGGCGCAAGAGCAGGCGTATTGAGTGTTTAGCTTGAAAAGAGACTCCCCAGAGATGCCGCTGTTGATGTGGCCCTTGAACCCGAGAGTTCAAGGTGGAGTTCGCGTTAAGCTTTTAGGCTTCCTGCAGAGCAGGCATGCACACCAGCTTATGTTCGCAAGCCCCGAGTTGAGAGAATCGGCTCAGGGACATAATCAACTAGCAAACACTCCAGGGAGTGGCTTCAGTATACATTCTTCTAGCCTTGGGACAAGGCTTAATCATTTTCTAAGGCTGTGTTAACCTGAGCTATTAGCTCGCGTACTTGCTGGGAATCAACCGTATCCAGCAGCTCGAATTGCTGCTGTTTGTTTTGTAATTCGTGGGTAATATTGAGCGCCGCCAACACAGCGATTCGCTCAGAGCCGATGACCTTGCCGCCACGGCGAATTTCGCGCATCTTGCCATCTAAATAAGTAGCCGCCCGCTCCAAGTTAATGCGTTCGCTAGTAGGGCAAACAATGTGATATTCCTTATCCAGAATATAAACGGTTACAGTCTGGGTTTGCGCTTGCGTCATGAATCTCGCTCCAAGGCTTTCAGTCGAAAAATCATAGCCTCGACTTTTTGTCGAGCCACATCGTTCTTATTAATCAGCTGAGCGCGCTCTTGCTGCCAGTCATGCTGAGCCTGTTTTAAGGCAGCGTACTGCTGTTTAAGTTCAGCATTACGGCGGATCAACTGCTCAACAGCCTGCGCCAGCTTGGTTAAATCCGAAGTTTCCACACGCCCCCCACGATTAAAGACTTGCCGATCGGCTGGATTGAAATGAGCAAATATTTTTATCGCTAGATAATAAAACTGCCATAACACCTATAGTACTGACAATTACACGTTATACTAAGCCACTTCATTTTATAACACTTATTAGCTATTAAACTCTATGTCTCAACACACTTCCATCTATCACTCATTCGCCCAGCTTTTACTAGAGCATGGCCAACAGGTTTCACCAGCAGAATTACACGGGCTGATGCTCGGGCGTTGCTGTGCAGGCGCCAGCTTTAGCGCTGAGTCCTGCATTAATGACGCAGAAATTCTTTTTGATGGTGAAGTGCCGGCCAGTTTGCACCAAGCGCTCACCGGCTTGCAAGACATGCTTAAAACAGAGCTGACCACCGTGGAAAACCTAGCCGTAACCTTGCTGCTACCTAATGACGACTGTCCGCTCGAGGAGCGTATTAGTGCCATGGCACAATGGTGTCAGGGGTTTTTAAGTGGTTTTGGTACTCATATAGGACAAGCTAAACTTTCTGCTGACGTCAAAGAAGTTCTCGAAGATTACGTATCTATCAGCCAGATAGAGGATCTGACAGAAGAAGAAAATGATGAAGCCAGCTATATGGAAGTTAGCGAGTATCTGCGTATAACCCCAGTGCTTTTATACACTGAGCACGGCATCCAGCCTGAGCCACCCGCAAAGGAAGCTGACAAGCCCGCCGTTCACTAAGGAGCCTTTCAGTGAGTTTGATTAGTCAGACAGAATATCGCCAACGCCGCCAACTATTGATGCAGCAGATGGAACCCAACAGTATTGCCATACTGCCGGCGGCTCCGATCAGCAATCGCAATAACAGTGTGGATTATCCATATCGGCAAAACAGTGATTTCTTTTATTTGTCTGGTTTTTCTGAGCCTGAAGCTGTGCTGGCGATTATTCCAGGCCGTGAGCATGGCGAATATGTGCTGTTTTGCCGTGAGCGCAATCCCGAAAAAGAGCTCTGGGATGGCCTGCGTGCAGGGCAAGAGGGCGCTGTGCGTGACTATGGCGCTGACGATGCGTTTCCTTTCACCGACATTGATGAAATTCTGCCGGGCCTGATTGAGGGTCGTGAGCGGGTGTATTACTCGGTAGGCAAAAACCACAGTTTTGACCAGCAGTTGATGGATTGGGTAAACAGCATTCGCAGCAAAGCGCGCTTGGGTGCGCAGCCGCCCAAAGAATTTGTCATGCTAGACCATCTGCTGCATGAAATGCGCTTATTTAAGAGCGCAACAGAAGTGAAGGTGATGCAGCAGGCGGCAGATATTTCTTGCCGCGCGCACACCCGTGCGATGCAAACCGTTAAGCCAGGCATGTATGAATATCAGCTGGAGGCAGAATTGGATTACGAATTTCGTAAGTCAGGCGCTCGCCTACCGGCCTACTCCTCTATTGTTGCTGCTGGTAAAAACGCTTGCATTCTGCACTATGTTGAAAATGACGCGCTGATTAAAGACGGTGATTTGATTTTAATTGATGCGGGTTGCGAACTCGATTGCTACGCCAGTGACATTACCCGTACCTTCCCAGCCAACGGGGTGTTTTCCCCGGAGCAGAAAGCTATCTATGAGTTAGTTTTAGCTGCCAATATTGCCGCGATTGATTGTGTGGCACCAAATCGTCACTGGAATGAAGCCCATGACATAACAGTGCGCATAATTACGGCTGGTTTATTGGAGCTAGGTCTATTGCAAGGTGAGCTGGAAGAGTTAATCGCCAGCGAAGCCTATAAACCTTTTTATATGCATCGCGCTGGGCACTGGCTGGGACTGGATGTGCATGATGTCGGTGATTACAAGGTCGCCGGTCAATGGCGTTTGCTGGAGCCGGGCATGACCATGACCATAGAGCCAGGTATTTATATCGCCCCAGATAACAAAACTGTAGACAAAAAGTGGCGCGGCATTGGTGTACGCATTGAAGACAATGTGCTGGTGACCAAAACCGGTCATAAAGTGCTCACTACCGCAGCAGTTAAAACCGTGGCTGACATTGAACAGCTGATGCGCCAAGCCAACAGCGGAGCCTAACAATGAAATCAGTGGATATAGCCATTATTGGCGGTGGGTTGGTGGGGGCAAGCCTTGCGCTGGCCCTGCAGCAGGGTGCTCAGCAGCGCCAGTGGTCTATCGCACTGATTGAGCCTTTTGCCCCGGGTGACAGCTACCAGCCCAGTTATGATGTGCGCGCTTCAGCGTTGACCTATGGCAGTCAGCAAATCTATCAGCGGCTGGGTATTTGGCCGCAAGTAGCTGCACGTGCTGAAGCGATTCGCGATATCCATGTTTCTGATAAAGGACATTTTGCTGCCGCGCGCATGAGTGCCGCTAAAGAAAATGTTCCAGCACTGGGCTATGTGGTAGAAAACGCCTGGCTTGGGCATTGTTTATGGGCGGCGCTGGACAGTCAGGTGGTGCATTGGCACTGCCCTGCTCAGGTTGAACGTCTGCAGCCTAATGCACAGGGTTATCAGTTAAAGCTGCAAGATGGCACTGAGTTGCAAGCGAAGCTGACTATTCTGGCCGATGGTGGGCGTTCTAATTTGCGCGAACAACTCGGCATTCATGCGCAGGTCACGCCCTATGCGCAAACCGCCATTATCAGCACGGTTAGCCCCGAGTTAGCCCATGAAGGTCTGGCGTTTGAGCGTTTCACCTCGATAGGACCTATGGCGCTACTGCCCTTACCAGAAAACCGCTGCGTATTGATTTGGACGCGGCCACCGGCTGAGGCAGAGCGTTTGGCGGCGCTTGCGGATGAAGACTTTTTAGCTGAACTGCAAGACTGCTTTGGCTATCGTTTAGGCGCTTTTAAACAGGTGGGTGCGCGACATTTGTATCCCTTAAGCCTAGTGCAAAGTAGCGAGCAGGTGCGTCGTAATCTGGTGGTGCTGGGTAACTCAGCCCACAGCCTGCACCCCATTGCTGGGCAAGGTTACAACCTATCGTTGCGCGATGCGCTGGCCTTAGCCGAGCATGTGCTCGCCAGCCAAGCCGAGCTGGGTGACTTGGCCACCTTGCAGGCGTATCAAGCCAGCCAGCAACGAGATCAGGATCTCGTTATCGGCTTTTCCGATCGCAGTACGCGTTTGTTTTCCAATGCCCAGCCGCTGTTGGTGACAGGACGTAATCTAGGGCTGTTGGGACTGGAACTCTGCCCACCGGCGAAATCGTACTTCACCCGTTACGCCATGGGTTTGGGCGGGCGCGGCACAGCAGTCTAGGGAGTTATAGCGATGCGAGCAGATATCATTATTGTAGGCGCGGGCATGGTCGGTAGTAGCCTGGCTTTGGCGCTCAAAGACTCGGGCTTAGATGTGGTGCTTTTAGATGGCGGCTCATTGACGGTACCGCCCTTTGATCCCCAGTCTGCGTTTGCTCCACGCGTCAGTGCGCTGTCGATTGCCAGTCAGAATGTTTTAGAAAATTTAGGCGCGTGGCCGGGTGTGCTGGCGCGACGTGCCAGTCCTTACCGGGAAATGCAGGTGTGGGATGGCTCGGGTACGGGCAGTATTCATTTTAGTGCCAGCGATGCCCATGCTGAGGTGCTCGGTCATATTGCGGAAAACCAGATTGTCCAGGATGCTTTACTAGAGCAATTGCAGCACAGCTCGATCGCGTTGCTGGCGCATTCACAACTCAGTCAGCTTAGACGCTCTGGCTCAGACTGGTTACTGAGCATGGCTGATGGCAGCAGCTTGCGTACCCGCTTATTAATTGCAGCAGATGGCGCCAACTCCAGTGTGCGCCGTCTGACGGGCACCGCCACCCGTGAGTGGGATTATAAGCATCATGCGGTAGTGACCAGTGTGATCTGCGAACGACCGCATCAACACACCTGTTGGCAGCGTTTTACCGATGAGGGCCCGTTAGCCTTATTGCCCTTGCAGCATGCAGATGGCCGCAACTGGTGCTCACTTGTCTGGTCCTTGCCGCCTGAGCGTGCACAGCAGGTGCTGGCATTAGAAGATGAGCAGTTTTGCCAGCAACTAGGCGAGGCGTTTGAGCAGCGACTGGGAAAAATCACATATGCGGATCCGCGTTTTTCCATTCCTCTGCGTCAACGCCATGCCAAGCGCTATATCGAACAGGGTTTAGCCTTTGTCGGCGATGCAGCGCATGTCATTCATCCACTGGCTGGGCAAGGCGTCAATCTGGGCTTTTTAGATGTGGCCAGTTTGGCGGATGTTGTACTCAAAGCGATTGAACGTGGGGAAGACTATGCCAGCGTGCAAGTATTGAGTCGTTTTGAGCGCCAGCGCATGCCGCACAACCTAGCCATGATGGCAGCCATGCAGGGTTTTCAGAATCTATTTCAGTCTGACAATCTTTCGCTACGCTTGCTGCGCAACCTAGGTTTGAAAACTGTTGATGGTATGCCGCAAGCTAAAATAGCCTTTATTCGTCAGGCTTTAGGCCTAGGCATGCAACTGCCGCCGTTAGCGCAGACACCTACTCCGCTTAACTAAGCCCGTTAATGTGCTCCATTAGCATGTCCAGCCTTGCTTGCCAGCTACCGCTGATCGGTACGACCGGTTGTTGGTGTTGAGTGAGCCAGCGGTGTAGTTGGGCATAAAAATCCTGCCGCTGGTTTAGCCCAGGCTGACAGCGCTGTCCATCGGCTTGCCATGGCATGCCTTCCGGGCTGAGCAAAAAAATCGTATCATAGTGTTGCGCGAGCAAGCTCTGCTCAATCCAATCGGGACTGCGAGCAAACAGGGTTTGGCTCCACAGCATATTGCTGAGCAAATGGGTATCGAGCAGCAACAGCGGCGGTTTAAGCGCACGCGCCGCACGTTCACGCGCTAACTGCTCACGTGCAATAATCTCGATATCGGCATAGTTCGTAGCACGCCCCACCTGATCGATGTATTTGCGCACATATTCGCGCACCATCGGCGCATTAAAATGCTCCGCCAGTGCGGTACAGAGTGTACTTTTGCCGGCTGATTCTGGACCCGTTAAGACAACCACTTTCATGCGGGCTGCACCAATGCCTTGCGCCACTGCTGCCAACCATAGATAGCTAAACCAATGAACACCACATAGAGCGCAGCGGTGACATATAGCTCGACCCAGATAAACATCACTACGTAAATAATATTGAGCACCAGCCACATCCACCAACATTGAATACGTTTGTGTGCCATCCAATACTGACCGACCAAACTAAAACCGGTTAAGGCTGCATCTAGCCAAGGCACATTGGCTTGCGTGTAATGACTCATAAAAAAGCCCAGCGATAGCGTGATGGCTAAGCCAATGAACAAGTCTCTCAGTAACAGCAGTCTGGGCAGAAAACTAACGCTTAAGCTTGGTTGCCCAATAGGTTTACGCCACCATTGCCACCAACCATAGAGTTGTAACACCGCATAAATCAGCTGCAGCAGCATTTCCGAATACAGGCGGGCCACAAAAAAGACCCAGCTATACAACAGCACCATCACCAAGCCAATCGGCCAAGCGATAGGTCGTTGGCGCGTCATCAGGTAAACCGATAGCACACCCAACAGCGCCGCCAATGATTCAATCCACAGCATCATGCTACAACCAAAATACCTATAAGAGGCCGCATTATAGAGAGGTATGCACAGCAAATGTGTTTGGCGCTTGGTTTTAAGCCATTTATAGTAAGCAACATAAAATGCAACGGTTAGTGAAAAGGGGAATGGTATGAACTTGCATGACAGCAAACTCTTTCAGCAGCAGGCATTTATCAACGGCCAATGGTGCGCCGCGGACTCAGGCGCAACGCTGGAGGTCTCCAACCCAGCCACGCAACAACCGCTGGGTACAGTGCCAAACATGGGCGCTGGTGAAACACAGCGGGCAATCGAAGCCGCGAATCAGGCACTACCGGCGTGGCGGGCGCACACGGCGAAGCAGCGCAGTGAGATTATGCAACGCTGGTACGCCTTGATGGTGGCGCACCAGGACGATCTGGCGCGACTGATGACCTTGGAGCAAGGCAAGCCGTTGGCTGAAGCCCGCGGTGAAATTCTCTACGCGGCCTCGTTTATCCAGTGGTTTGCTGAAGAAGCCAAACGTGCCTATGGCGATGTGATTCCCAGTCCTGTGGCGAGTTCGCGCCTGTTGGTGGTTAAACAACCCATTGGTGTGTGTGCGGCCATTACCCCGTGGAATTTTCCCTCAGCCATGATTACCCGTAAAGCCGCGGCGGCGCTAGCTGCCGGTTGTACCATGGTGATTAAGCCCGCGTCGCAAACGCCCTTTAGCGCACTCGCGTTGATGGAATTGGCGCAACGTGCCGGCGTGCCAGATGGTGTGTTGTCTGTAGTGACGGGTAGTGCCCACGAGATTGGCGCTGAGCTAACCAGTAACTCTTTGGTGCGCAAACTGTCGTTTACCGGCTCAACCGAGGTGGGTCGTACCTTGCTGCGCCAGTGCGCGGAAGACATTAAAAAGGTCTCGTTGGAGTTGGGCGGCAATGCGCCCTTTATTGTGTTTGAAGACGCTGACTTGGATGCGGCGGTGACCGGGGCCTTGGCGGCTAAATACCGCAATGCCGGGCAAACTTGCGTCTGTGTGAATAGGTTTTACGTGCATGAGGCGGTGTATGAGGATTTTGCCCAGCGCTTTACTCAAGCCGTACAGGCATTGCGCATGGGCGATGGCCTGCAAGAGGACGTACAGATTGGCCCCCTGATTGATCAGGCAGCGGTGGATAAAGTGCAAAGTCATATCCAAGATGCACTCAGCCAAGGCGCGCAACTGGTTTATGGTGGTCAGGCAGAACAGGGCACGTTTTTCCAGCCCACCGTGCTCACCGAGGTACCCAATACGGCATTGCTCACCCGGGATGAAACCTTTGGTCCGGTAGCAGGTTTAATTCGCTTTAGCACAGAAGCAGAAGTCATTGAGCTGGCTAACAACACCGAGTACGGATTGGCCGCTTATTTTTACAGTCGTGATTTGGGGCGTTGTTTCCGTGTCGGTGAAGCGCTGGAATACGGTATGATCGGTATTAATAGCGGGATGATTTCCAACGAAGTGGCTCCCTTTGGCGGTATTAAAGCCTCAGGACTAGGGCGCGAAGGCTCAAAATACGGGCTGGATGACTACATGGAAATTAAATACCTGCACTTGGGCGGCATCTAAACAGACATGTGCTGTGCTTGAACTCGGGGAGCATTCTGCGCATGGCGCTTGACTGGTTTAACATTTCTTTTCTGATTGTTTGTGGTTTTTTCGGCGCTTTTATCAATGCGGTTGTCGGTGGCGGTGGCTTGATCACTGTGCCGGCTTTGCTGGCTGTAGGTTTACCGCCTGCCGTGGCGATTGGCACCAATAAATTGGCGGCGTCCTTGGGAAACTTAACCAGTATGCTGGCTTTTATGCGAGCTGGAAAAGTAAATATTCGTCTGCTGCTGCCAATCCTGCCTTTGGTGTTTGCAAGCTCCATGAGCGGTGCTTTTACCGTGCACCAGATGTCCCCAGAAATTTTGCAGCCGCTGATAATTGTCATGCTAATCGCTGTGCTGGTTTACAGTTTGGCAAAAAAGAATTTGGGGCAACTGCCCAAAGCGATGCTGGTCAAGGGCTGGAAGAAAAAACTAGCCTACACACTGCTTATAATCATCGGTTTTTATGACGGCTTTTTTGGCCCGGGCACGGGGTCCTTTATGATTTTTGTGCTGCTGTTTATGGGCTTTGATTTCGTCAATGCTGCCGGCAGCTCGAAGCTGCTCAACCTCACCAGCAACACCGCCGCCCTGTTGATGTTTATGGGGTTGGGCTCGGTAAACTACAGTTACGGAATTGTTCTAGGGTTGTCGATGATCGCTGGTGCTTATGTCGGTACGCGTGTAGCACTGAGCAAAGGCACTGGTTTTGTGCGGCTGCTGTTTATTGCTGTTACTTCTGTGCTGATTATCAAGAATATCTATGATTTTTACGTGGCCTAACTCGTTTACACTTAAAACACAAAGCCGACCTAAGCCGGCTTTGCGAGATGGATGCTGCTATTAGAAACTATAGCTTATGCCGATCTGTGCAACTGGGTAGTACCTGACACTTTTTATGTCTTTGGCCAGTTTTTTCTCTTCGCGCTTAAGATCCTGCATAAAGTCTGGGTCATTATTGAGGTTGGAGTCAGTTGTTTTTAACTTAACTCTGGGTTTGCCGGTAAACATAATACCCAAATCAGCGTTTACGCTAAGCTTGGATTTGTTGGCGACCGCATTACCCCAACCCAAACCTAAATAGGGCGCAAAGGAACGCCAATCAGCTTTGGCTTTAACTTGGCCGTCGACTGCGTATTTTTTGTCGCCGATTGTATATTCGCCCGATGCTGTTTGCTTACTTTTTCCGGTTAGCTCATTACCGTTATGTAGCGCACCGGCAGTGAGGCGGAATCCGCCGTCCATAGGGAACCAGTCTAAAAGTACACCGCCGTTTTTAAGCTTTAGTTCACCTTTATAGCGCACATTACCTTCGTTAAAGTTTTTGTTATAGGTGTAACCGCGGTAGGTTCCACGTAGGTTGAGCTGATCAGCTCAACCGTAGGTTATTTCAACACCAAAACCTGCTGTACCACCCACTGCACCGACAGCTACATTATTGCTTGCCAATGCAGCACCGCTAAAGCTAGCTAAAGCGATTGCAGCGACTAAACTATACTTATACATAAACACTCTCCTTAGATTGGCACTCATGTGCCGCATAGCGATTGTCTGTCGAGCAGTATTAATATCAACTAACCATAGGTGTCATTGTGCTACTACTTTAGTATTGCGGATTTGAAACTCTCTACCGTGCTGAGCTGTTTTATCGTATTGAAGTGCTTGATACATAAGAATTTTCTCTGTTACTGTGCAGATACACATACATAACGAAGAAATGACCGGCCGGTCAGATAGTGAGGTTAATAATGAGCGACAAACTAAATGAAACAGCGTTAAACGCTTTAAAAATTGCTTTTAGCTACATGCCCAAAGCCATAGAAGTGACGAAATACGAGTATGGCGAACATTTTCAGCATGTGCTGGATCATATTGAAGCGGTAAAAGAAGTGTTGCTGCTGAATGATGTGGATCCAGAGGAAGTGTATGGCGAGGTGCATCCCGAACATTCGCCGAACTCGATGTATTAAGCGTGTTGCGCGCCCAACCCTGATAGCGCTCCCCCAACCGCTACGCTAAGCCACATATCACTGAGCTGTTAGCTCCTTAAAGCTTAGCACCAAGCAGCGCTGGTAAAAGCTCACCAGCCAAACCAACCAAACTGAATTCCTTTGTGCCACGTACGTGCATGGGTTCGGGGTTGATATGCACTACGGTGGCGCCCTGTTGCGCAGCAACCAGCGGGATGCTGGCGGCGGGTTGCACCATGCCCGAGGTACCTATGGATAACAGGCAGTCACAGTCCTCTGCGGCGGCAAAGGCAGCCTGCATGGCGTGTTCGGGCAGTGCCTCGCCAAACCACACCACACCGGGTCGAATCATGCCCTGACAGTGTTCGCAGCGCGGGGGCGTAATTTCTTGTTCTTGTTCCATTTGCGGCACATCAGTGAATTGGTAAGCGCGAGTGCAATCGAAGCAGCGCGGTGCAAAGATGCTGCCATGTAAGTGGATAACTTCGCTGTTGCCGGCCCGCTCATGCAGATCATCCACGTTTTGGGTAATCAGGGTCAGTTTGGGTACGCGCTGGGCTAGCTCGGCAATAGCCCTGTGAGCGGGGTTGGGCTTAACCTGCAGCAGCAATTGGCGACGCCACTCATACCAGCCCCAAACCAATGAGGGTTCGCGCAAGAAAGCCTGCGGAGTTGCCAACTGCATGGGGTCAAATTGTGACCACAAGCCCGTAAGCGCATCACGAAAGGTCGGCACGCCGCTTTCAGCAGAGACACCGGCTCCGGTAAAAACCACCACGTGCTGTGCGCTCCGTATCGCCTCTAAAATCTCGGCTGGAATTTTAGTTTTTGGCATTGTTTCTCCCCCACTAACCAGAACAAAACCTACTAAACCCTAACGCACTTTGGCTGCACCTGTACATTGTTAACAGGATGCAATACCGGCGATGCAAAGAACGCTTATTCCGCATATACGACCGTTCATCGGTTTTACAGAATATTTTTTGACGTTGCTAAAACACTGCTTTTTTAAACAAAAGTGCATGTTTCGCTAGCGCCTATGAGCAGTGGACTGTGGCCATTTTGGCTGCACTTATAATAGTACTATTTTTGACCTCTCTAGGGGCTGAAACAGCCACCCAGTCGAGTTGAGTTAATTGGTTTACCTGTTTAGGCTTAAACAGCAAATACACAACAAAACAGGACTTATTTTGAGTATTGCTACCGTCACATTTCGTCAACCTACTGACGACGACGGCTACTCCTTGCATCAACTAGTCGCTCGTTGCCAGCCCCTAGACACCAACTCGGTGTACTGCAACTTACTGCAGTGTACCGACTTTGCACAGACCGCTATTGCTGCGCAAAATGCACAGGGTGAACTGGTCGGATTTATTTCTGGTTATTGCCCTCCGGCCCGCCCAGACACCTTATTTGTCTGGCAAGTGGCTGTCGACAGCAGCATGCGTGGCCAAGGTTTGGCGTTACGTATGTTACTGGCCTTGATTGCACGGTTAGCCCCCAAAGGCGTTCGTTACCTTGAAACAACGATTTCACCTGACAACGCTGCATCTCAAGCTTTATTTTTAAAAGCATTCCATCAACTGGGTATCGAACACAGCACCCGCGTCTTGTTCTCAAGTCAGCAGCATTTTGCTGGTCTGCATGAAGACGAAGTGTTGTATCGCGCAGGCCCTTTGCCGCGCCGCCCAGAAAACAATAAATAGGTTGCCCCATGAAACATTTTGAACAAAACGAATCTGGCGTAAGAAGTTACTGCCGCTCATTCCCTGTGATTTTTAAACAAGCCCAAGGTGCTGAGCTGATTGCTGAAGATGGCACCCGTTATATTGATTTCTTGGCTGGCGCAGGAACCCTTAACTACGGTCACAACCACCCTGTATTGAAACAGGCGTTGTTGGATTACATTGAGAGCGATGGCTTAACCCATGGTTTGGATATGTACACGCAGGCCAAGCAGCGCTTTTTAGAAACCTTTAACCGTATTATTTTAGAACCACGCGGCATGCAGGAATACCTCGTGCAGTTTACTGGTCCTACAGGTACCAACGCCGTTGAAGCCGCATTAAAACTGGCGCGCAAGGTGACGGGTCGGAATAACATTATTAGTTTTACCAATGGTTTCCACGGTGTCTCTTTGGGTGCTTTAGCCACTACAGGTAACGAACACCACCGTGGTGGTGCAGGTGTGAACCTGAATGATGTCAGCCGCATGCCCTATGCCAACTATTTTGGTAAGGACGTCAGCACTATAGCCATGATGGAAAAACTACTGGAAGACCCTAGCAGTGGCGTCGACAAACCCGCTGCAGTCATTGTAGAAGTTGTGCAGGGCGAAGGTGGTTTAAACTGCGCCTCAGCCGAATGGTTGCGCGGGCTAGAAAAACTGTGTCGCAAGCATGAAATATTGCTGATTGTGGACGATATCCAAGCCGGTTGTGGTCGTACCGGTAGCTTCTTTAGCTTTGAAAAAATGGGCATTAAGCCAGACATGATCACCCTGTCTAAATCCTTAAGCGGTTATGGTCTACCCTTTGCGGTGGTGTTATTACGCCCAGAGCTTGACCAGTGGAAACCTGGCGAGCATAACGGTACTTTCCGTGGTAACAACCATGCGTTTGTTACTGCCACTGCAGCTTTTGAGCAGTTTTGGCAAACCGATGAGTTTGCGCAGAGCGTACAGCGCAAAGGCGAGCGTATCCGCGCCCGTATGGAGCAAATCGCTAAGCGTTATTCAGCGCATAAACTGTTTGTTAAAGGACGTGGCATGATGCTGGGTATTAACTGTCCTGATGGCGAATCGGCGGCACAGGTATGTGAGTTTTCGTTTGAAAACGGCTTGGTCATTGAGACCAGTGGTGCCTACAGCCAGGTGGTTAAGTGCTTATGCCCGCTGATTATTAGCGAAGAGCAGATTGATCAGGCCATGGATATTCTTGATCGCGCTTTTGCAGACACCTTTGCCGACAAGCAAATTAAAAAAGCCTCCTAAGTACTGAGCGGTTTACACAGTGCTAGCTTTTTTGTAGTTAGCGCTGTGTAAGCAGCCATCTTGTAACCCACTAAATATCTACTCATTAAGGAATCTACCATGATCGTCCGTACTCTGGCCGAATGTGAAAATAGCGAACGCCGTGTCGTTGCGCAAAACTGGGAAAGCACCCGCATGTTGCTCAAAGATGACAACATGGGTTTTTCTTTCCACATCACTACTATTTATGCCAACACTGAAACCCATATCTGGTACAAAAACCATTTGGAGTCCGTGTACTGCATTAGTGGCGAAGGTGAAATTCAAACCTTAGCTGACGGCAAGGTATATCCAATTAAACCCGGCACGCTGTATATTTTAGATAAGCACGATGAGCACCTGTTGCGCGGCTTTAGTGAAATGAAAATGGCGTGCGTCTTCAACCCGCCGCTCAGTGGCAAAGAAGTGCATGATAAAGACGGCGTTTATCCACTGGAAGACTAAGCGTTTACCAAGCGCGGACGTGCTGTCCGCGCATCTTTGCATAGCTATGATTACGTTATTGCAGCATAAAGCGTCAAGATAATTGCACAGTTTTGCGGCATCGCTGATAATCAGGCGATTTTACTTGAAGCCGCTGTCTTCGAGCTTACAGTTACCCTTTATTTATAGGCTCATACCTCATGCATACAGTAGAAAAAATTGGCGGCACGTCCATGAGCAGTTTTGCGGATGTGCTAAACAATATTTTTTTAACCCAACATCCAGAGCACGGCTTGTATCAGCGTATTTTTGTGGTCTCCGCGTACAGCGGCATGACCAACCAGTTGTTGGAGCACAAAAAAACCGGTGAAGCTGGTGTCTATCAACGCTTTGCCGAAGCCAGCGGCGAAGAAGCCTGGCAGCAGCCTCTTGAGCAGGTGCGCGAGGCCATGTTGGCTAAAAACGCTGAAATCTTTACCGACAGCGATCATGCGCTCGACCAAGCCAACCGCTTTATTAATAGCCGTATTGATGACTGTGCCGAAGTCATGCACAGCTTGCACCAGCTGTGTAACTACGGGCATTTCCAGCTCACCGAGCACCTTATTAAAGTGCGTGAGATGCTCGCCTCGCTGGGTGAGGCTCATAGTGCTTTTAATACGGTATTGGCTTTGAAGTTAAAAGGTATCAACGCGCGTTATGTTGACCTGACGGGTTGGCAGGCGACGAAACCACTGCCATTTGCTGAAATGATAGCGCACCATTTTCAGGGCATCGACTTTAGTAAAGAGCTGGTGATTGCGCCCGGTTACACTCACTGTACTGAAGGTCTGATGAATACTTTTGATCGTGGTTATACCGAGATCACCTTTGCCCAAATTGCTGCGGCAACAGGTGCTAAAGAAGCCATTATTCATAAAGAGTTTCACCTCAGTACCGCGGACCCTAATTTGGTCGGTGCTGATAAGGTGGTGACCATCGGCATGACTAACTACGACGTAGCTGATCAACTGTCGAATCTAGGCATGGAAGCAATTCACCCACGTGCGGGTAAAACCTTGCGCCGCGCCGGTGTTGAGCTGCGTATTAAAAACGCTTTTGAGCCTGAACACACCGGAACCTTGATTTGCCAAGACTATGCCAGTTCCACGCCTCGCGTAGAAATTATTGCTGGACGTAAGGATATGTTTGGGATTGAAGTGTTTGACCAAGAAATGCTGGGCGATCTGAACTACGACACTGAAATCACTAACATCATCAAGCAACTCAAGCTCTATGTGGTGAATAAATCACGTGATGCCAACAGCATTACCTACTACTGCGCTGGCTCACGCAAGATTATTAATCGTGCGGCGCGCTTGATTGAAGAGCATTACTCCAGCGCCGAAGTAACGGTACATAATGTAGCGATTGTTTCAGCCATTGGCTCAAACATGAAAATCAAAGGCATTCTGGCGAAAACCGCGACAGCATTGGCCGATGCGGGTATCAGCATTCAGGCATTGCAGCAAACCATTCGCCAAGTAGAAATGCAGATAGTGGTACAAGAAAGTGATTACGATGCGGCCATTATCGCCCTGCATCGAGCCTTGATTGAGCCAGAGAACTACAGCGGCGTTATCCATCAAGCAGCGGCTTATTAGTCCTGCTCCCATCTAGCAATATGAGTGCGCTGTTAAGGCGCATTCGTATTCGCTTCATATTTGTTTAATCTATATCTCCATATAATGAATTATATTTTATTGGAGAACCAAGATGAGAAAAACATTCGTTGCACTCGTTTTAGCCGCCATCAGTAGTTACAGCATAGCGGCGGAAAAACAACAGGTTACTGTTTCCCTTACCTCAGCCAGCACCATGGCTCAAGGCATGGCGATGGTCTTAGCCAACCAAATGCAAGAACAAGGTGCGCAGGTAGATATTTTACTTTGCGACAAGGCGGGTGATATCGCTTTAAAGGGTGCTGAGGGTGAAACACTTAAGCCAAATAATGTGACACCAGCACAGCTGCTAGATGGCGCGCTTAAGAAAGGCGCAACAGCATCAGTGTGTGCACTTTACCTGCCCAATACAGGCAATAAGGCAGAAGACTTGCGCGATGGTATCAAGCCAGCTAGTCCAGTCGAAATGGGTGCACGTTTGTTAGAAGCTAACCGCAAGATTATCGGCTTCTAAAACGATTTTAACAGCAGGGCAGCCTGTGCTGGAACCAAAAGGAATAGGTGAAGCACAGGATTTTATGGCTGGCCACTATGGCCGGCCATTTTTATGTGAGATTGTTGAGCAATGTGATACATGCTCTGCTGGCTATGAAATATGTCGTGCAATGGGGGAGATTAAGCGGCGTGTTTGCTACTTTTAACCGCTATAGCTGCCATAATAAACGGCTTCATATGTTTAGCTATTGCGGCAAATAAAGGGGCAACAACGGAGTTGCCAAACTGTTTATACGCTTGGGTATCTGAAACAGGTATTTTAAACTCATTACCTTTTGGAGAACTGAAACCCATCAAGCGAGCGCACTCCAATGGCGTTAAACGGCGTGGACGATTAAGTAGATTGGTCTCGTCTGCAATAGGTTTACTAAAGTCCCAGCCGCGGTCAATAAGGATCTCTGAGCCATCTTTGTAATAGCGGGCTGATAGTGTTCTAGCTCTATCATTAGGCCCTACTAAGCCAAAACCAAAGCCATTTCCTTTTGCCTGGTGTTTCTTAGCATAATTAAACAAGTACTCCCACAGCTTAGGTGTCAAGATGTATTTGTCATCAACCCAAGGCTCTAAAATATTGCCAAGTGTCGGTGTGCTCTCAGGAATCGGTAAGTCTTTCAAACTGAAACCTTCGTGCACGTTTAAATCTCTACGAAAGCCCACTAAAATAATACGCTCTCTATTCTGTGGTACCCAGTTAGAGCCGTTAATGATTTTCGGGTCTTTAGCGTCAGTATGTTCGGCATCAGAAATCCAGTAACCCAACTCATCAAGCGTTTTCATGATGGTCCTAAAAGTTTTTCCACGATCATGGCTCTTTAAGTTTTTCACGTTTTCAAGAACAAAGGCGGCGGGGCGTTTTGCAGCGATAATTCGTGCGACATCGAAGAAAAGAGTTCCTTGGGTATCACACTCAAAACCGTGCTTAACACCTAGGGAGTTTTTCTTGGACACACCAGCAAGTGAAAAAGGCTGGCATGGGAAGCCAGCCAGCAGCACATCGTGGTCCGCAATTACATGATTGATATGATTGTATGCTTCTTGTTCTGATACTGAGGGATCTGCGCTTAGGGTTACATCACGAATATCTTCATTGAAGGTATGAAAAGATGCATCGCAGGCAAAGTTAGCTTTATAGGTACGTGTTGCAAATTTATTCCATTCGCTAGTAAACACGCATAAGCCACCTTGATCTTCAAAGCCTTTGCGGATTCCACCAATACCGGCGAAAAGGTCGATAAATTTAAAATCGTAGTTTTCAGGTGTCACCACAGGTTTAGGTAATAGTGCCATTAGGTGGTCGTATTCGATTTTGCTAAGTTTGGGTGTTGCTTTGCCTTTAACCCAGCGATTAATAGTCTCTCTCGTCCAGTTATTATTAGGAATTTGGTTAAGGTGTTCGGCTAAAAATTTTTGGTCATAAATCTCCAAAAGCTTTGAAATGACTTCAAGATCTGTTGGTCCATCAAGCGAGATTTGGCCGCAGTCTAATTCAAGCTGGTTCATGATTTTTTCCTCTGGGTATTTTGTGTGACGAATGATCACACAATCGTTCCTCTATAGCAATAACACTGTATTTATATACAGTATAAATAGTTTTTTTATTTATGCATAAAAAAAGGTTGTTATCTGACATACGGTGTCTGGTTGTAGTATTTTTATAAAATAGTGATGATTGGTATGCTGGAAGAGTAAAAAGTAGGTATGGCATAAGGAGGTCGCTTGAGCGAATTTCAAATACTTGTCGAACAACTGAAACACCATGGTGCTAAGCGGATTTTTATTAAGCCTTTGACTAATAATGACAACTCGAAACAGCAAATTTATTTGGGTGCAGACTTTGAAGTGATTCGTGCTATTCCATCTGGTGACGTTTATTCAACGGGGATGAGCAGCAAGGGCGCTATATTTAAAGCTCCGCTTGATTTGTACTGGATTGATCTTAAAGGTGAGACAGATTTAGCTCCTAATGCTCAGATCATTCTTTACCCTAAATATCCCGAAACACGATTGTCTGGATTTCTAAGTGGCTGCAGTCGAAAAAAGGGCATTGCGCCCAGCCACCTGATGCAACCGCCAACAGCGCAAGAGCGAGTTGCGCGTCTTAATACCAAGCGTTATTTGGTTCTTGGTGTAGATGAGCAGAAGGTTTGGGCGCACTGCAGTGCCTGGGATGGTGCATTACATGATGAGCTTAAAGCGATTGTTGAAAGTGGTAATGCGCGACTAGTTGCCCCTGTTTTTTATGAGTATTCAGCAACGCAAGAATCCAGTGAAGAAAAACTGCTGAGAAAGCTAAAAGAAATCTTCCTTCAAGGTCCTATTGAATCGTGTCGTCTTAATTCTGACGGTGAGTTAATCACTTATAAAGCGCAAAATGGTGCGGGTTATACGCTGGAAGCTCAGTTTGGGATTACACCAAATGGTTCATCAGATCCTGACTTTATGGATTGGGAGCTAAAGAGTCACTCAGCTGGTGCGGTGACATTAATGACGCCGGAGCCAAACGTTGGCACTTACCTAGATGGTCTTGAGGTTTTTTTACGAGCCTATGGCACAAGAATTGAGCCAGAGCGAATGGATTTTGCCAGTCGCCACAATGTTGGCCAGAAGAATAAGAAGACAGCATTAACTATGCGCTTTGAAGGTTATGACCCAGATAGTGGTGAAATCCTTGAGCCAGACGGTGGTTTAATGTTGCGCGATGATGACGGTGTGCTTGTAGCGGGCTGGAAGTTCGATAAGCTTATTTTCCACTGGAAAAAGAAACATACCAACACTTGCTTCGTGGCTTATAGTGCTATTCGAGAAACCCCACCAAAATATCAGTACGGACCAAAGGTGGTATTAGGGAAGGGCACAAACCTAAAACTGTTCTTGCATGCGCTGTACTTAAGCACTGTTTACTATGACCCAGGCGTCAATATGAAACTGTTAAAAGGCAAGTGGAAACCTAAAAAACGTAATCAGTTTCGAATCAGTTGGCGTGATATAGATGCTTTATACGTGGAGCTGCGGGAAGTGAGTTTAGATGCTTTATAAGCGTGACTGCTTAATTATCGACTTATTAACTGTCTGTTTTTTGTTGTACAGCCTCTGAGACAGTTAGTTTAGGAGCTAAATGTTTAAGTTTTTGCTCTAGCCTCTGTGATGCGCTAAAATCCAACACCTTTACCGCATCCATAGGATACGCCAAATGAATCGCGTGCTTTATCCAGGGACTTTTGATCCCATTACTCGTGGGCATACCGATCTAGTCGAGCGTGCGGCGCGAATCTTTGATGAAGTGATCATTGCAGTAGCCGCTAACCCGAAAAAACAACCGTTATTCAGTTTGCAAGAACGCGTTGAGTTAGCGGAGAAAGTGACTGAGCATCTACCCAACGTTAAGGTGTATGGTTTTAACAATCTGTTGGCGCACTTTGTCAAAGAAGTTGAAGCCAATATTTTGATGCGTGGGTTGCGTGCAGTATCTGATTTTGAATATGAATTCCAGCTGGCCAATATGAATCGTAAATTGGCTCCCGACGTGGAAAGTATCTTCTTAACGCCCTCTGAAAAATACTCTTTTATTTCCTCAACTTTGGTGCGTGAAATTGCCGCATTAGATGGCGATATCACTGAGTTCGTGCATCCTATGGTGTCTCAAGCGCTGCAGCAGCGCTTTAAAAAATGATCTAAAACAAGACTGCCAAGGCTAGAGAGGTGCAATCTTGTATCGTTTATTGTTTTATATAATTTGAGTTTTAGGAGTTAGATAATGGCTTTAATAATCACTGATGATTGCATTAACTGCGATGTATGTGAACCTGAGTGCCCAAACAGTGCTATTTCTCAGGGTGAAGAGATTTATGAGATTGACCCCAATCTTTGCACTGAATGTGTAGGGCATTACGATGAGCCGCAGTGTGTTGAGGTTTGTCCTGTAGATTGTATTCCAGTCGATCCTAATCATATTGAAAGCAAAGAAGAGCTGATGGAGAAATATAAAATCATCAGTGGCGTAGCTTAGTCTGTAGTGCGGTTTTTACGCTTTAGCTTTCTATATGCTCTAGTCCTTTGTTCGGTAGTAGCTCATGCTCAGCTGCTACCTGAGCAAGGCTTTGTTAGTACAGCACATCCTTTAGCCAGCGCAGCTGGTATTGAAGCCCTGCAGCAAGGCGGCAATGCTATTGATGCCGCCATAGCTGCCACTACCGCACTGGCAGTAGTTGAGCCCTATGGTTCAGGTTTGGGTGGCGGAGGTTTTTACCTTATCCGCCTCAACACCCAACCAACTCCCACCTATTTATTCTTAGATGCGCGTGAAACTGCACCCAGTGCCGCGCACAAAGATTTGTATGTGCGCGATGGCCAAGTGCAGCCCAGTTTAAGTCTGGATGGTGCTTTGGCAGCGGCTATTCCAGGAATTCCAGCAGCGCTGGATGCTTTAAACGAATACGCCCAGAGACCTATGTACGAAAACCTGCAGTCTGCTATACAGCTGGCAGAACAGGGTTTTGCCGTGGACGGGGTGTATCTTGAGCGTGCGGGTTGGCGTTTATCGGCGTTGCAGCAGGATGCTGAGTCCAGTGCTATTTTTTTACAGCAAGGCCAACTGCCCCAGCAGGGCTGGCATCTAACACAGCCTGACTTGGCCGGGACGCTTAAGCAGCTTGCAGAACAAGGCGGACAAAGTTTTTACCACGACAAGCTCGCCGAGCAGATGGTGCAAGCCGTGCAGCAGGCTGGTGGCATATGGAGCATGCAAGACCTAGCTGACTATCAAGTCCAGTGGCGCACGCCGCTACAGGTCTCGTTGGCGAACGAGCGCCAGCTTATCAGTGCGCCACCCCCTTCTGCGGGCGGTGTTACTTTGGCGCAAAGCTTACTTATTTTGCAGAAATTACCTTGGCAACAAGCAGAACCTGCACAAAAAACACACTTAATTGCAGAAACTTTACGCCGTGCCTATCGTGATCGTGGCTTGCTAGCTGATCCTGATTTTGTGGATAACCCTGTGGATAGATTGCTTTCCAGCGAGCATATTTCTGCTCTGGCCGCGAGTATTCAGGCGCATCAAGCCACGCCCAGCAGTGAGCTTACTGTCGCGCCAGTTATTCATGAGGGTGATCAGACCACGCATTTTGCGGTTATTGACCGTCAGGGGAATGCAGTGGCAGCGACCTTATCGTTGAATATGATGTTTGGCGCTGCGTTTACTGTGCCCGGTACGGGTATATTGCTCAATGATGAAATGGATGACTTTGCTGCAGACCTGTCGGGTAGTAATGCCTACGGTTTGGTGGCTAGCGATGTCAATCAAATTGAGGCGAATAAGCGCCCGTTGTCGTCGATGAGCCCGAGCTTTATCGAAAGCCCCAACAGCTTTGCTGCCTTTGGCACACCGGGTGGCAGCCGGATTCCGAGCATGAACCTGTTGGCCATTTTGGCGCATCTTGAAGGCCAATCACCGGCTGAGTGGGTTGCAGCGCCACGTATTCATCATCAATATATGCCCGATGAACTCGGTTTTGAGCCGGGCGCGCTCGATGTGCGAACTCAAGCAGCCTTGCGTCAGTTAGGTCATAGAGTTAAAGAGCTAACGCGCAACTACGGCAATCAACAGGTGCTCTATTGGGATAAGCAAAGTGGGCATAGCGATGCCGCTAGCGATCCTCGTGGTCAGGGTGTTAGCTTGAGTGCTGAGTAATTTAATCACTTAGCTATCCTGTCTAGATTCAATTTTTCAATAAAAACAACAACGCTGGAGACTATTTTGCCCAATAATTCTCATTGGATGCAGCGTGACCTCGCCGTGGTTTGGCATCCATGCACGCAAATGAAAGATCACGAAAGCATGCCCTTGATTCCTATTCGACGTGGGGATGGGATTTGGCTGGAAGACTACTCCGGCAAGCGTTACTTGGATGCGGTGAGCTCTTGGTGGACCAATATTTTTGGACACTGCAATCCACGGATTAATGAGCGCATTAAGCAGCAAGTCGATCAGCTTGAACACGTAATGCTGGCCGGCTTTACCCATGCGCCGGTGGTGGAATTGTCAGAGCGTTTATTGCAACTATGTCCTAAGGGATTAACGCGCGTGTTTTATGCCGATAATGGTTCGGCGGGCATCGAAGTGGCGTTAAAAATGAGTCACCATTATTGGCGCAACATAGGTCAGCCGCACAAGAAACGCTTTGCCACCATCAGCAACGGCTATCACGGTGAAACCCTAGGCACTATGGCCGTCAGCGATGTGGCGCTGTATACCCAAACCTATGAAGCGCTGTTGATGGATTGCATTAAAGTGCCGAGCCCTGATTGCTATTACCGCGAACATGGACAGTCGTGGGAGGACTATTCGGTACAGATGTTTGCGCCTATGCAGCAGATGCTGGAGCAGCATCACCATGAGTTGGCTGCTGTGATTTTAGAGCCGCTGGTGCAGGGGGCTGGGGGGATGCGTATGTATCACCCGGTGTATCTAAGTCTGCTACGCAAAGCCTGCGATGAGTTTGGTGTGCACCTGATTGTGGATGAAATTGCCATGGGCTTTGGCCGTACCGGCAGTATGTTTGCCTGTGAGCAAGCGCAGATCACGCCTGATTTTATGGTGCTTTCCAAGGCGCTCACCGGTGGTTATCTGCCATTGGCTGCGGTGCTGACCACCGAGCAGGTGTATCAGGCTTTTTATGCCGATTACGCCAGCATGAAAGCGTTTTTGCATTCACATACTTATACGGCCAACCCGCTGGCCTGTGCGGCGGCGTTAGCCAGTTTGGATATTTTTGCTGAAGACGATGTGATTGTGCGCAACCAACTGCTGGCGCGAGAAATGGGCAAGGCAACTGCGCACTTGGTGGATCATCCACATGTGGCTGAAGTGCGGCAAACGGGCATGGTGCTGGCGATTGAAATGGTGCAAGACAAAGCCAGTAAAACGCCCTTCCCGTGGCAGGAGCGCCGCGGCTTGCGTGTGTACGAGCATGCGTTAGAACAGGGTGCTCTATTACGCCCGCTGGGCAATGTGGTGTACTTTATCCCGCCTTATATTATTACCCCAGAGCAAATCCATTGGCTGGCCGAGGTGGCCACGGCAGGTATAGATAAGGCGGCTAAGTAGTAGTCTCTGTTGGAGCCCAGCTTCTGGGCGATGCAAGCTAGCCATCAACTCTAGGGTTGGCACCTGCTTGTGTGGGACCCGACTTGTCGGGGAAGTTTTTTTCTTTTAAAGGCAGGTTCAGGTGCTGAGGTTTAAGTTTTGTGCCACAGTTAAACCTTGGTTCCCTGACAAGTCAGGTCCCACATTAGTCTGTGCTGTTCTGTTAGTTAGGTGTAAATGAGCAAGCTGATTCGCGCAAAAGTTGTGCTCCAACAAGTAAACCTGCAGCTTCACTGTCGCAGGCATGGTCAGCTCCTAAACGCGCCGCTTCTACTGTTGGAGCACAGATTTTGGGCGCGGTGGACTATAAGTCAACACAAGAATTCAGGATTGGCACCTGCTTTTGTGGGACCCGACTTGTCGGGGAAGCTTTTTGCTTTTAAAGGCAGGCTCAGGGGCAGAGGTTTAAGTTTTGTGCCACAGTTAAATTTTTATTCCCTGACAAGTCAGGTCCCACATTAGTCTGTGCTGTTCTGTTAGTTAGGTGTAAATGAGCAAGCTGATTCGCACAAGGGTTGCGCTCCAACAGGATGGCAATTATTCCGCGCTGGTTGGTGCGAAACGTTCTTGTAGGTACTGAATAATATCATTGGACTCATACATCCAGCGCACTTCACCTGCTTCTTCAATGCGTAAGCACGGTACTTTGACCCGGCCGCCCTGCTCAAGCAGTTCTTGACGGAACTGGCTATTATCAAGCGCGTCACGGCATTCAATATTTAAGTTTAAGGCATGCATAGCACGGCGCACTTTGACGCAAAATGGGCAGGCACGAAACTGATACAACGCCAACTGAGTAGTCTGCGCATCCACTGCGGCTTGCTGTTCAGCTGTTCGTTTTAACGCTTTAGGACGGGTCAACCAGTCTGCAAAAATAATCAGTTGCCCTAAGCCATTACGCAAAGCTTTAATAATCATTTGAACCCCTTTAAATACATTTTATAAGTGACAATCTTAGCAGATATTCAGCCAAAGCTTTGCAAGCCAGCCTAGCCCAGCGATAATCAGCAAGATTCCTCTAGTTGAGCACAAGCCAAGCCTATGCAGCCCGAGCACTTACAACATCTAGTCACCGTAAAAATGCCCTTTGGTAAATACCAAGGTCGGCTGATAGCTGATCTGCCCGGTGACTACCTAAACTGGTTTGCCCGCAAGGGGTTTCCTAACGGAAATATTGGCCAGTTACTGGCGCTGATGCCTGAAATTGATCATAACGGTCTTAGTGAATTGCTCACGCCCTTGCGTAACCAAAGCCGCTAAGGAGCCTCTGAATAACGTTACCGAGGACGCTAGCACAAGGCGCAACGACCAACGGGGTAACAGCCAAAGGCTGACCCGAAGGGCGAGCGCTAGCGAGTCAAAACGTACGAAAAAGCGCAGTTTACACATAGTAAATGAGCATTTTATTCGCTTCGCTCCCCTTCGGGCCGTGCTAAAGCACGTTCAATCTAAAGATTGTGAGTACGTTTTTAACGCGGTGGTAGCTACGCAGGTAGTTATTAAGAGGCTTCCTAAAATCAGTTACTGAGTTTTAACGCTTCCCTGTTTTGCATAACTGCTGATGACCTCAGCGGCCAAGCTGCGTAAGGGGCGTAACTGCTGGCTAATTAACAGTAGCTGGGTTTGCAGTAGGCGCAGTGCGTCGTCGTCTTCCTCTGGCATATCACGTAAGCGATAGCACTGTTGCTGCTCATCCTCAGGCTGGATTTCTAAGGTTTGCAGCCCATCTAGCTGGCTGGCGATGTGCGCCAAACTGTCGGCTAATAGCTGGGCTTCACGGTTAAGTGATGGGTAATTTGGTGTGTCAGCAAGAGTTTCGCGGTGCGCACCCAACGCGGAAATGTAACCAAGCAAGGTATGTGATAGCAGTAAAAAGCGGAACCCTAAATCACTTTGCCGGCGAAAATGCCCAGGCTCTTTTAACATGTTAGACAGGCTGCCGGTTAGCGCAGCATCAGCATTGTGTGCATCGCGGCGGGCAATACGGTATTGCATGTCGTCTGTTTTCCCTTGGCTGTACTCCAGCATGATATGGCGCAAATACTGGCTGTTGGTCTGTAGTGTACGTGCCAGCGCCTTATGTAGCTGGCGGCCTTGCCAGTCGGGCAGAATAAAAAACACCGCCAATCCGGCAATCACGCTGCCTACAATGGTGTCCAGAAAGCGTGGTAAAAACAGATCATAGCCATGGCCGATCTGATTAAAGCAAATGAGCATCATCAACGTCATAAAGGCGGTTGATGCGGTGAACTGGCTGGTGCGCGTAGCAAAATAAGCTACTCCGGCCACGATGGCAAACAGCGCCTGCACCCATAAAATTGGGGCTAGCTGGAACAGCATCCAGCTTAATATTAAGCCAAATACTGTGCCAATGATGCGCTGTACCAAGCGTTTGCGCGTGGCGCCATAGTGCGGTCGACAGACAAAAATCGTTGTCACCAGAATCCAGTAACCCTGATCCGGTGCCAACCAATGCATAACCGCCAAGCCAGCACCCACCGCCACACCCATGCGTATTGCATGGCGAAAGATTGATGAATCTAAACTGATGTTCTGACTGATTCGCTCCCACACCTCTTTAAGGCTTTTCGGCTCGCGGTCAAAAATAGTTGTATCTTGACTCATCGCCAGTGCGTCGGGGTTTGCCGCTTCGCGTAGCAGTTGATCAAGAGTTGCAAGGTTGTTTGCCACTGCACGCAGCGAGCGCAATAACTCGCGCCACTCAGGGTTTTGCTGCTGGTGTAAATAAGCAATCGAGGCCTGCAGATCTTCCAGCGCTTGCGTATGCCCAGCACCGTAATCAAAGGAGTGGCGTAGTTCAATGGCCTTAGCCAAGGCTTTGCAGGCATCTCCCTGTTGGCGAATTAAACGCAAACAGCGAAACAATACGTCGCTATGGAAAAAAGATTCCGTGAGTTCTTGATAGGGCGAATGCGATGAGCTGGCGCGCTCGTGAATATCCTGTGCTAGGAAATACAGTTTTAGGTAACGACGGGTTTTTGCGCTGGTACGACTGCCGCTGACACGATGTAAGATAATGTCTTTGGTGTCATTTAATGCTTCAACCACTTGCGCATTTTGTTGCGCAATATCCAAACGCAACCGCTCAACATCCAGATTGCGCAGCGGCTCAAATAATGCTGACTTGGCTTTTAAATAATCGCATTGACTGCGAAACAATCGCGCTAGGCTTTGTTGTAAAGGCTGCTGGGCAAACAAGGCATACCAGAGCACCGACAACACGCCATAAAGGGTCGCACCCGTTAATAATACCGGTGCGTATTGCCAAAATTGCGGATCGCTTTGGCTCTGATGCTCAAGGCCAATCATGGTATAAATTGCAAACGTCAGCGTGGCATAGGAAATCGAGGCAAAGCGGCTGCCAGCACTGCCAAGGACAATTAACACCACGCAGGTGAGCACCATGTACAGTGATAACCACGGAGTATAGGGATGCAGAGCTTCTACAGCGGTTGCTACCAGCAAAAAACACAGCAAGGTCACGCCGACCGCTAACGAGCGCCCCTGCCAGCTGTCATCAGTTTCGGCCAGCGCGCAGCCGATCACGCCCAGATACAAAGGGATTAACCAATCCGTGCGTTCGCTGTACCACACCCCGAGCGTGCATAGGCTTAGAGCAATAGAAAACCGCAGCCCCGGACCAAACTTCTCTAGAGCCCATAAGCGGCGTAATGAAAGTCGTAATGAAAACGACGACTGCATAGCTGTACCTGTTAGTTATTATTAAAGTTCTACTATCTTAGCCAAAGCGGCTGGGTATTACTTACCAACCTTTTAATAAGTACTTGTGCTTACGCCCTGTGCCGTTACGCGTGTTAGGCAAACTTACCTGCAGCACAGTAGGCGAGGTGTGTACATTATCGTGCTCACGACATTTGCTAATCCTGTACAATAACGCATTGATTTTAGGTAAAGCGGCTGTGTTTAGATGAAGCTAATTATTCTTGATCGTGACGGCGTCATTAATCTTGATTCTGATGACTATATAAAAACCCCAGCTGAGTGGATACCCATTGATGGCTCTATCGAAGCAATTGCGCGTTTATATAAGTCTGGCTGGACGGTAGCTGTAGCTACGAATCAGTCGGGATTAGCGCGAGGGTATTACGACAGTGCAACACTGGATGCCATGCACGACAAGCTACGTGCTTTGCTGGCTGAGCAGCAAGCACAGATTGGTCTGATTGCTTATTGTCCACACGGCCCTGAGGATGACTGCCAGTGCCGAAAACCTAAAACGGGACTGTTAGAGCAAATCAGTCAGCATTACCAGCAACCTCTAACAGGGACTTGGTTTGTCGGCGACAGCTTGCGAGACTTGCACGCGGCGGTGAGTATGCAAGCCGTGCCGGTATTAGTAAAGACTGGTAAGGGCGCACAGACAGTGCAGCAAGCATTGCCAGAAGGGACTTTGGTTTTTCAAAATTTAGCAGCAGCAGCAGATTATTTGCTTAAAAACACGCATTAAGGCATTCGTTATGGTGATGTTTCAGGTTTTTAGAAATTTATTATTTTACTTTATCCTCGCTTGGGTCACGCTGGCTTGGTGTATCCCATCTGTTTTATTTGGACTGTTTTTTCCCTATAAAGTGCGTTACCGATTGATAGCTGTTGCATGGGGACGCACCACTATATGGCTGGCTAAATATATTCTAGGTGTTAATTACCGTGTAACGGGGATTGAAAATATTCCGGCGCAGCCCTGTGTGATTTTGGCTAAGCACCAGAGTGCCTGGGAAACATTTTTTATCTCATCGCATTTTTATCCATTAAGCCAAGTGCTCAAGCGTGAGTTATTAAAAATCCCCGTATTTGGTTGGACGCTGGCCATGGTAAGACCTATTGCTTTGGACCGCTCACAACCCAAACAAGCGTTAAAGCAGCTTGCTCAGCAAGGCCATGAGCGTCTTAAACAGGGTAACTGGATAATGATATTTCCAGAAGGAACTAGGGTTCCTCCCGGCAAAATGGGTAAGTTTTCACGCGGGGGGGCGTCGCTGGCTGTTAATGCAGGCTTACCGGTTTTACCCATTGCGCATAATGCAGGTCATTTTTGGCCCAAAGCAGGTTGGCATAAAATCCCAGGCACTATTGATGTGGTCATCGGACCGACCATGCATGCAGAAGGGACAGATTCGCGTGCGATTGCTGAGCTTAATCAGCGTGCTTTTGAATGGATTACACAAGCGCAACGCGATATAGGCTCGTTGGATGATGAGGCTTGGCAAGAATACTTAGATAAGCGCTAAAAACAATGCCTCAAGCCACTAGTATAAAGTAGGGCATTACAGACCTAATAAATAGGCGTAACTTGTTGGTTGTATAGAAGTTTGGGGGAAATATGACCAGTAAAAGCTTATTGATTGTTGCACACGCGCCGTCGGGAAATACCGATTTGATGGTAAAAGCCATTTGCACAGGTGCACGTGAAGCCCAGATAGACCGATTAATTGTCAGGCGACAAGCCGCCCTAAGTACTACTGCGCAAGATGTATTAAGTGCCGATGGGGTTATCTTGTTTACCCCAGAAAACTTGGGTTACATGAGTGGCGCCATGAAGGACTTTTTTGATCGAATTTATTACCCAGTACTCGAACAAAAGCAGGGCTTGCCTTGTGCTGTAGTTATACGTGCAGGGCATGACGGTACGGGTACGCAAAAGGCTATCGAGAGTATCTTGACTGGTTTGCGCTGGAAACAAGCGCAAGAGCCTTTGCTCTGTCGTGGTGTTTGGCAGGATGGCTTTATTCAGTCATGTGAGGACTTAGGTAAAACCATTGCTGTTGGTATTGATGCTGGTATTTTCTAAGCAGCCTGATAAAAGCCAAGCTTGGTTTTAGATAGTGCGGGCTTTACTAGCCCGCACCCTCAAGGGTTAAGGTTTGCTGCCGAGTAATGCCGGACGCTCACGTCTAGAGTTACTACGCGCATCGAGCTGATCAAGTTGTTCAAGGCTAGGCAGTCGCTCACCTTTACGAATAATCAAAGGTGTATTACCTGCAGCCCGCTCACGCTCTCGTTCGCGCTCTACCGCAACATAAGCTGGTGTTGGATCAGCACCGACGAATAATGCAGAATCCTGTGAGCGACGACCTTTAGTTTGGCCACGACCTGTGCTTGGCTTACTACCGCGTGAAGGAGCCTGGCTTCTGGTATTTCTAGGCGCACCCGGATTACTGGTTCTATTTTGGTTAGCACCTTGGCGCGGCCTATTGCCGTCTTTATTTTGATAAGGACTGACGTAATCTACGCTATTGCCGAAGTTATCGATGGCGTCATCTAAAAACACGTCAGGCGCACGATCAGTCGGCAGTTTAGGCCCTGCGGCGCGTCTTGTGTTGGGTCTGCGTGTTTGTGTTGGACGTGCTGTGTCCTTCGCCGTTTCGTCAGGCTTTGCTTGGCGCTGAGGTGTTCTTGCTGTTCTTGGTTGTTTTTCCGTTGCCGTTTTATCTTCGCTGCTGCGACTACGTGGATTGCGAGTATTACGGGTTTTGCTTGGCTGCTGTCTAGGTTGGTCAGCTTGATTAGCAGAACCACGGCTTATTTCAGCTACAACACTGCTAAGGTCAAAACCTAGGTAATCACCTTCGGGAAGGTCTTGCTGTGTCATTTGCTCAATGCTTTTTAGCAGGCGCAGTTCGCTGGGTGCAACCAATGAAATGGCTTCACCAGCACGACCCGCGCGACCGGTACGACCAATACGGTGCACATAGTCTTCGCCGATGGTGGGCAACTCATAGTTGACTACATAGGGAAGCTCATCAATATCTAAACCGCGGGCGGCAATATCGGTGGCTACCAGTACACGGACCTGATTTCCTTTAAATTCTTCCAGCGCTTTAGTGCGTGCATTTTGGCTTTTATTGCCGTGAATGGCTGCCGCAGGAAGACCGTTTTTAGTCAAGTATTCAGCCAGACGGTTAGCGCCGTGCTTAGTGCGGGTAAATACCAGCACTTGTTCCCACGCACCCGCAGTGATTAGGTGGGCTAAAAGCGCACGCTTATAAGGAGCGGTGATGCGGAAAAAACTCTGCTTGATACGCTCAACAGTTGTGTTGCGTGGGGTTACTTCAATGCGTAACGGGTTATGCAATAAACGGTTAGTTAACGCGATTATGTCATTGGAGAAGGTTGCAGAATAAAGCAGGTTCTGTCGCTGCTGTGGTAGCAACTTAAGGATTTTCTTCACGTCATGAATAAAGCCCATATCCAGCATACGGTCAGCTTCATCGAGCACCAAAGTATCTACCTCGGCTAAATCGACGGCATTCTGACCAATTAGATCGAGTAACCGACCCGGGCATGCAACTAGTACATCGATGCCTTTGCTCAGAGTGCGGATTTGTTGAGCAGCGCCAACACCACCATAAACACAGGCGCTAGTTAGTGGTAGCTCGCGGGCGTAAAGATTAAAGCTTTCATGTACTTGCGCAGCGAGTTCACGTGTGGGGGTAAGTACCAGTACACGGACTTGCTTACCCTTCAGCGGAATCCGCTTTGAATCGGGTTGAGCGTAAAGTTTTTGTAGTATTGGCAAGGCAAAGCTTGCTGTTTTACCCGTTCCGGTTTGAGCGGCAACCATCAAGTCTTTATCTTGTAAGGCCGCTGGAATTGCTTGTTGTTGAACGGGGGTGGGTTCTGTATAGCCTGCTGCGTGTACAGCGTTGACTAAAGCCTGAGATAAACCTAAGGCGGAAAATGACATCTAGTCTTCCTACTGTCGGCGACCCGCCGACTTTGGGGCGCATATTTAATAGCATGTTCGACGGTGTAGTACACCCCGTTTAGTCGCTCTACCCTGCGCAAGGTAAAGAGCTATACGGCAGTCGTATGCAGAATTTGGTACTTCAGCGGTCAAGAAAATTTATGCTACCCAGACTGCAACAGCACATAAGCACTTGGTTGCTATCACTAGTTAGACTGGAACTTGCCATATTATCGAGGCGCGTTGTCTCAAGCTGAGCTGTGCATAATAAATTTGCGCAGCTCAGAGTATTGCCGTCCTTAGTTTTTTCTTAGCTGAAGATTATCCCAAATCGCTAAGCTCGGTTCCGCTTGGTTTAGCGTATAAAAATGCAAACCAGGAGCACCACCAGCCAGTAGTTGTTCACACATCTGTGTAATGACTTCTGTGCCGAAAGCTTGAATGCTGTTTGCATCATCGCCGTAAGCTTCTAATTGCTTGCGAATCCAGCGTGGGATTTCTGCACCGCATGCGTCCGAGAAGCGTGCCAACTTACTGTAGTTGGTGATTGGCATAATGCCGGGCACGATTGGGATATCAACGCCTAGTCTACGCACTCTTTCAACAAAATAAAAGTAGCAATCTGCATTAAAGAAATATTGCGTGATAGCGCTGTCGGCTCCAGCTTCGACTTTTTGCACAAAATTTTGCAAATCCATTTCGAAATTACGTGCCTGCGGATGCATTTCTGGGTAAGCAGCCACTTCGATATAAAAGTGGTCACCTGTTTCTTGGCGGATAAACTCAACCAACTCATTGGCATAGCGTAGTTCACCTTCGGCCATACCCATGCCTGAGGGTAAGTCGCCGCGTAGCGCGACAATACGGTTAATACCGGCCTCTTTATAAGCCTGCAGTAGTTCACGCAAATCGGTTTTACTGTCACCTACACAGGACATGTGTGGTGCGGCTGGGACTTGTGTTTCGCTGTTGAGTTGCAGCACGGTGTTGAGGGTGCGGTCGCGGGTTGAGCCGCCAGCACCGTAAGTGCAAGAGAAAAAACCGGGCTGGTAGGTGGCGAGCTTTTTCGCCGTAAGCATGAGCTTTTCGTGACCGGCATCGGTTTTAGTGGGGAAAAACTCAAAACTAATACGTTGGCTGTTCATGTTCAATTCTTAAAGTCCTACTTGCGGGCTTGGCGGCGCTGTTCGGCGCAGGAGAGTTAGTAATGCGCCGAACAATCACACAGGCCTTGAATTAATAACGATAGGTGTCTGGCTTATATGGGCCTTCAGCCGCTACGCCGATATAGTCAGCCTGTGCCGGGGTAAGCTGGGTGATGACGCCACCAAAACCTTTAACCATCTCTAGGGCTACTTCCTCGTCGAGTTTTTTCGGCAAGACCTCAACGGTTAATGCGGCCTGCTTTTGCTCAGGGCTTAACTGGGCAAACTTGCGCTCAAACAGGTGCATTTGCGCCAATACTTGGTTGGCAAAGGAGCCATCCATAATCCGACTTGGGTGACCGGTCGCATTACCAAGGTTCACCAAACGGCCTTCGGCGAGCAAAATCAAATAGTCGTCGTTGCGCGGATCAAAGTTGCCAGCACCGGTACGGTGAATTTTATGGACTTGCGGCTTCACTTCTTCCCACGCCCAGTTTTTGCGCATGAAGGCCGTGTCGATTTCGTTGTCGAAGTGACCAATGTTACACACCACTGCACGCTTTTTCAGGGCTTTGAGCATAGGCGCATCACAGACATTAACGTTACCGGTGGTGGTCACAATCAGGTCGATTTTTCCCAGCAGTTGCGTGTCGATACCGGCATCAGTGCCGGTGTTAACACCATCAATGTAAGGGGAGACCAGCTCGAAACCGTCCATGCAGGCTTGCATGGCGCAGATGGGGTCCACTTCGGTGACTTTAACAATCATGCCTTCTTGGTTCAGTGATTGTGCGGAGCCTTTGCCCACATCACCGTAACCGATAACCAAAGCTTGTTTGCCGGATAACAGGTGATCAGTGCCGCGCTTGATGGCGTCGTTGAGGCTGTGACGGCAACCGTATTTGTTGTCGTTTTTACTTTTAGTGACCGAGTCGTTGACGTTAATTGCTGGCACTTTCAAGGTGCCTTTTTTCAGCATTTCCAGCAAACGGTGTACGCCCGTGGTGGTTTCCTCGGTGACGCCGTGAACATTGTCCAGCACCTGTGGGAAACGCTCATGCAGGATGGCTGTGAGGTCACCGCCGTCATCGAGCACCATATTGGCATCCCAAGGTTGGCCATCTTTGAGGATGGTTTGCTCGATGCACCACACGTATTCTTCTTCGGTTTCGCCTTTCCACGCAAACACCGGAATACCAGCAGCAGCAATGGCCGCGGCGGCTTGGTCTTGGGTGGAGAAAATATTACAGCTGGACCAGCGTACTTCAGCACCCAGCTCAATCAGGGTTTCAATCAGTACCGCAGTCTGGATGGTCATGTGGATACAGCCCAGAATCTTGGCGCCTTTAAGCGGCTGTTCGCCCGCGTACTTGTGGCGCAAGCCCATTAAGGCAGGCATTTCTGATTCGGCGATAATGATTTCGCGGCGGCCCCAGTCGGCCAGGCTGATGTCAGCCACTTTATAATCGGTAAAACCGTTTGTAGCGCTCATATAGAGATCTCCATTCGTTTAAATTCGAATGGGCGCCGTTGTCACAGAGGTGCAGCAGAGCTGCTTGGGAAATCAGTGCGAGCCTGACAGAGAACCTGCTGCAGCGCCCCTCACACTGATTAAAATGCGCACAGAGTATAACCAGCTTGAGAAAAATTCCCAAGTAAAATGCATCGGGTGTTAATTTTTTTAACGCATACTGCTAGTCTCTGCGCTTTGTAATAACTGCTTTTCGTCAATTGAGGTAATAACGTGTTAAGAACCGGTGTCCTTTTGTTCATTTTTATGTTTCTAGCCGCGTGCGGTGGTGTTGATCCCAATTCGCCCCTAGGTAAGCGCAAAGCAGCGTTTAAACAAATGCTCAACGTCAGTGAAGATTTGGGCGGTATGTTGCGCGGGCGTATTAAGTTTGATGAGCAGGCTTTTGTCGAAAAAGCGGCACTGCTTGATGAAGTTTCACGCTTACCTTGGCAGTATTTTGAAGAAGCCCCTGATGCGGATAAAAGCTCTGCGCGTGATGATGTGTGGCAGGAAAAAGAGCGCTTTATGGAGCTGGCGCGCGAGTTAGAAGGCACTACCGCAAGACTAGTGCAAAGCACAGTGCAACAGCCGCTGAATCCAGATGTGTTGGCCACCCGCGTGGATTTGGTGGAAAAAGCCTGTGAAAACTGCCATCAAGAGTTCCGCGTATATTAATCCTGTTCAAAAACCATCAATGTGCTGCTCATGCAGCTGTTGAGCAATGCGTTGAAGCTCTGGATGGCTAAAGAAATCTATAATTTTTTGCGCGGTTATTGCTGAATAGCCGCGTTTTTGCCAATCAGTGCGGCTGAGCTGACTAAGTAGCTGCCAGTTGTCGTGCGGCAACAAAGTTAACTCATGAGGTACACCTAAAGCGCTGAGCCAAGTGGCAAAAGGCTGCTGACGTGCTTGGTTAAATTGCAGTGCTACATGCGCTGCTTTTTTTTGCGCAAAGCCCGGTGTTTGCTCTAACTCAGCCTGAGTTAGTGTTAGCCAATCAACTAAATAACTAATTTTTCCGGCGGCGATAAGCTGTTGCCAAGTACCCTGACTTATTCCGCCCATACCCAGGCCTTTTTTACCCGAAAGCCAAGTGAGCCGGGCCACAAATTGTTGGTTACAGGCCGCATCTGTGTGCCAGCAAGAAAGGCTGTGATAGTGCTCTGGGTTGGGTGCTTCAGCAAGGCTACGCACAGGACTACGCCAGACCACTTGGTCTAGCTGGGGAATAGCATGGCCGGACAAGCGCACGCTTATATGATCGTGGATGCCTACGTCCAACTCCTGTAGGCGCTTGACTGAGCCAAGACTTAATCGGCGAATTATTTTGTTGTCTAGCTCAACAGGTTCCACTAGAGCGATAGGCGTAATACGACCGCTGCGGCCAATGGTAAATTCAAACTGTTTGATCTGGGTTAGCCCATGTGTTAATGGGTATTTCCACGCGACCGCCCAGCTGGGAGGATAGCCATGCTTAAGTTGCGCGGCTGGGCGTTGACCCTGACGAATGACCACGCCATCGCTGGCAAAGGGTAGCGCTGCTTGATACCAGTGCTGCCGCCACCGTGCTATATCAGCCAAGTTGGCAACTGCATGACTGTAGCCTTGTGTATCGGTAAAGCCGAGTGCGCTGAGTTCGGTTAGTCGCTCAGGCATGCTGTCTGGTCCATCTGGCCATTCCCAGACAAAAAGCCCAATCTGCTGTCCTTGTTGCTGGCTCAGTTCATGGCGGTTCAGCCAGCCAGCTACTGAGCTGCGTGCACTATGCGTGCTTGGTTGCGCTTGTCGGTGTTGATTGAGTTTTTGGTAAAGCTCGCCCTGTAAATGCACTGTTGCTCGGTTCGTACGTAAACGTTTTGGAATAGCGTCTATGTGTTGTGCGTGATGTAACCAGTCTTGTCCAAAACGCCCATCGCCACGGCTGATGACCTGTTGCAGCTGACCCTGTTGGTAAACCAGGGTCACGGCAACCCCGTCAATTTTAGGTTGCACCCACAAGTTTTGTTTGTCATGCAGCCATTGTTGCAGTTGATTTTCTTTGAGTTTAGTTAAGCCGGACTGTTGATAAGTGTGGGAAACTCGATAACTGTCATGAGTGGGTAATGACTGCTCGTTAACGGCCTGTTGTGCGCAGAGCTGCCAGCTTGCAAGTTGACCGCTCGCTTGGTCATACAGCTCATCGTCAACGGGCTGTTGTCCATGCACAAAGTAAGCCTGATCCCAGTTTTTTATACGTTGAGTCAAGGCTTGGATTTCTTGTTGTAAGTGCAACGCCGACCAGTTAGGGCAGCCTGACGCCGCGTGTAAAAAAGGGGTAATCAGCAATAAACAACAGCCAACCATAAGATATCGCATATCTACTCCTCCATGAGTGCGAAATATATATCAACCAGTCTAGACCGTTTTTTAAGTTTCGCTTAAGCCAAGCCCATTAAGCTGTACCCATAAAGTCAGGAGGTGAATGATGAAAAAAATTATTGGTGGGGTGGTCGGGCTGTCGTTGCTGGCATGGTTGCTCACCCTTAGCACAGGTCAGTTAAGCAGCATGGATGTGTGGGTTTGGCGTAAACAGCTAATTTATTGGACTGGCTTGGCATCATTTTTACTGATGACGTTGATTATGGTATTGGCTGTGCGTCCGAAGTGGTTAGAAAAGCCCATGGGCGGCTTGGATAAAATGTACCAGGTGCATAAATGGGCTGGTATTTGGGCGGTGTCTTTGGCAGTGACGCACTATGGATTGAAATTAGCTAAGGATCCGCTGCTGTGGATATTTGAGCAGGGAGTTAAAGAGCCACGCTTAAAGAATTTCTTGGAAATATTTCGTGGTAGCGCTAAAGATCTGGGCGAGTGGGCGGTGTGGATTTTTGCCATCATGGTGCTGATCGCCTTATGGAAACGTTTTCCTTACCATATTTTTCGTTATCTGCATAAAGCCATGGCGGTGTTTTATTTAGTGATTGTTTTTCATAGCATAGTACTGACGCCAACTCAGTGGTGGTTGCAACCAGCTGGGGTGTTGGTGGCGCTGGCTGCTGTGATAGGTGCGTACTGCGCATGGCTGTCCTTAACTGGCACTATTGGCCGCAGCCGTACCTATGCAGGGCATGTTTTGACGGTTAAGAAATATGATGCCGACACCTTTGAGTTGACCTGTCAGTTACCCGCATCTTGGCGGCACCAAGCAGGGCAGTTCGCTTTCTTACGCTTTGCTGGGCTGAGCGAGCCGCACCCTTTTACCATTGCCAGTGCTGATCATGCGGACGGACAGGTGCGTTTTTCTATTAAAGCCTTAGGAGACTACACCGCTGATTTAGCCCGCACTATTGAGATTGGCCAACAGGTACAGGTGGAAGGCCCCTACGGTAACTTTACCTTGCCAAAAGCTAAGGCTGGGCGCGAGCAGATTTGGATTGCTGGTGGTATTGGGGTTACCCCCTTTATTGCTTGGCTGGAGGCTTTGCAGCAACAGCCCGACAAAGCACCTAAAACGCGCCTGTATTACTGCGTGAATAACGCGCAAGAAGGCGTATTTGCTGAGCGGTTGCAACAGCTGTGCGCGCACCTGCCGAACATTAAACTGCACATCCATTACAGCGATGATGAGGGTTTTCTGACAGCGGATAAAATTTTTGCTGGCTGCGGGCAGGATGTACGAGTATGGTTTTGTGGGCCTTATGGATTCTCACAAGCCTTGCGCAATGGCATGCGCAAGCTGGGTCTAAGTACCAGACACTTCCATCAGGAAGCCTTCCAAATGCGTTAGTCGTGTTATGACAGTAACAAATTCCTCAAAGCTTTCCGCCTCGTTGTTTAGAGGCGGTTTTTTTGTGTCTTGAAGATAGGATTTAACAAGACGAGTTTTAGGGTGCCAAGCGTGCTTTAAAGCCATTTTCAGCCAAGCGTTCGGCTTGCTCTTGCGACATATCCAGTGCTTGGCACAAGGCGACGAAGTTTTCCGTCACATAACCACCAAAATACGCCGGGTCATCCGAATTAACGGTAACCAGCGCGCCCTGTTCTAGCATTTTGAGAATGGGGTGCTCGCTCATGTGTCCATAGACTTTAAGTTTGGTGTTGGACAGTGGGCAGACCGTGAGCGGAATTTGTTCGTCAATCAGGCGTTGCATTAGCCGATGGTCTTCCCAAGCACGCACGCCATGGTCGATACGGCTGACTTTAAGCAAATCCAGTGCTTGCCAAATATACTCAGGTGGACCTTCTTCACCGGCATGGGCAACTGCCAACAAGCCTTCAGCACGGGCTTTGGCGAACACATTCACGAACTTGCTGGGCGGATGGCCCATTTCAGAGCTATCCAAGCCGACGGCAAAGAACAAATCACGAAACGCCATCGCTTGCTTTAGGGTAGCAAAGGCATCTTCCTCAGAGAGGTGGCGTAAAAAGCACAGTATCAAGCCGCTGCTAATACCCATTAAATCCCGTGCATCGGCCAGGGCTTCACTGATACCAACAATGGCCGTTTCCATGGCGATGCCGCGTTGGGTGTGGGTCTGCGGATCGAAAAAAGGTTCCACGTGGAGCACGTTTTGTGCTTCACAGTGTTGGAGGTAAGCAATAGTCAGGTCGTAAAAGTCCTGCTCGGTTTGCAATACATGAGCGCCCTGATAATAGAGATCGAGAAACTCTTGTAGGTTATTGAACTGATAGGCTTGGCGAGCTTGCTCAACTGAGCTCCATGGCAATTTGATTTTGTTGCGCTCAGCCAGCTTAAACATGAGCTCAGGCTCAAGTGTGCCCTCTAAGTGCACATGCAGTTCTGCTTTGGGTAAGGCGTTGAGCCAATCGTACATTGTCATACCGCCACCGGTGCCTTGATATGCGGGTGTGCTTGATAATCACAGAGCTCAAAATCTTCAAATTTGAAAGCGAAAATATCTTTTATGGCTGGATTAATTTTCATCGTGGGTAGCGCGTAAGGCGTGCGGCTGAGTTGCACTTCAACTTGCTGCATATGATTGGAGTACAGGTGGCAATCACCACCCGTCCAAATAAATTCGCCCAGCTCTAAGTCACAAACTTGCGCGATCATCATGGTGAGCAGCGCATAGCTGGCAATGTTAAACGGCACGCCAAGGAAAATATCGGCTGAACGCTGATACAGCTGGCAACTGAGCTTGCCATCCGCCACATAAAACTGAAACAGCGCATGACAGGGTGGCAGCGCCATGTCGTCCACTAGAGCGGGATTCCACGCACTGACAATCAGGCGGCGCGAGTCTGGATTGGTTTTGATGGCGTGGATAAGATGACTGATTTGGTCAATCGACTCGCCGTTGGGCGCAGGCCAGTTACGCCACTGATAGCCGTACACCGGACCCAGATCACCGTTCTCATCCGCCCATTCGTCCCAAATTCGCACGCCATTGTCTTGCAGGTATTTGATATTGGTGTCGCCCTGCAAAAACCACAGCAGCTCATGGATAATGGAGCGTAGATGACATTTTTTAGTGGTGACTAAGGGGAAACCGGCGGTCAAATCAAAGCGCATCTGGTAGGCAAACACACTGCGCGTTCCTGTGCCGGTGCGATCGCTTTTGTCTATGCCTTCATCGCGCACATGGCGCATTAGGTCTAAGTATTGTTGCATGCTGCTGTCTCCTGACGTCGATACGCCCAAACCATCAAGCCGATTCCACCGATGATCATCGGCAGACACAGAACCTGTCCCATGGTTAGCCAATCGAAGGCCAAGTAACCTAGCTGTGCATCAGGCACACGGACAAATTCAACGATAAATCTAAACAGGCCATAGCACAGCGCAAACATACCTGACACCGCCATCATGGGGCGCGGTTTGCGCGAATACAGCCAAAGAATGACAAACAGGGCAACGCCTTCCAGAGCAAACTGATACAGCTGCGAAGGGTGGCGCGCCAGCTGGGCCGGATCCGTGGGGAAAACCATCGCCCAAGATACATCGGTTGCCTTGCCCCAGAGTTCGGCGTTAATAAAATTACCGATGCGCCCAGCGCCTAAGCCGATTGGAACCAAGGGAGCAATAAAATCCATCAGCGCAAAAAAAGGTTTGTTCTGTTTACGTGAGAACCACCAGACCGCTAACAAGACGCCTAAAAAACCACCATGGAAGGACATGCCACCTTCCCAGATGCGCAAAATCAACGCTGGATTAGCAATATAAGCCGCCAAATCGTAAAACAATACGTAGCCCAGCCGCCCACCGGCAATTACGCCCAGCGCGCACCAAAACACCAAGTCAGACAGGGTGTCTTTGCTCCAGCTGGGATCAAATTGATTAAGCCTTCGTTTAGCCAGCCACCAAGCACTGCCAATACCAAACAGGTACATCAGACCGTACCAATGAATTTTTAATGGGCCCAGCGCGATAGCTACAGGGTCTATATTGGGGTATGCCAGCATAAAAAGTCTTAACCTAGTAAGAAGTTAGCGCCGATTAACAGCAGCATTAGAGAAAACATTTGCTTGAGGCGTTTGGGGTTTAAACGGTGCGCAAGTTTAGCACCGACACGTGCAAAGAACATAGAAGTGGCCGCGATTCCGACCAGTGCCGGCCAGTAAACAAAGCCCGTACTCCAGGCGGGTAAGCCCTCAGAGCTCCAGCCGGTCACGGCATACGAAAAAGCACCAACCAAAGCAATTGGAAAGCCGCAAGCCGCCGAGGTAGCAACGGCTTTTTGAATCGGCACACTGCGCCACAGTAAAAAAGGCACGGTTAATGAACCTCCAGCGATACCAAAAATAGCTGAAGCCCAACCGATGACGCCGCCGGCGCTGATCAATTCAGGTGCTTGAGGGGGTGGACGGCTGGCTTTGGGCTTAAATTCCAGCGCCATTTGTAGCGCCATAACAATGGCAAACACACCGATAATTTTTTGCAGCACAGGACCTTGGATATAAGCCGCGGTAATAGCACCTAAAACAGTGCCAACCAGCACGCCTACCGTAATAAAACGCACCAGCGGCCAAAGAATAGCTGCATGACGATGATGGGCAATAATTGAGTTAATCGAAGTAAAGACAATCACCGCCAATGAAGTACCGATAGCAATGTGGGTTAGTACTGTTGCAGGCACGCCCTGTACCGTCAGGCTATACACTAGGGCTGGGACAATAATCAGCCCGCCGCCCACGCCAAACAAACCGGCTAAGGTGCCAGACACAGCGCCCACGATTAAATATAAAATAATTTCCATCAAAGGCATCGCCTGCGGCAGTGTTCAGTCTGTGCTTGCATTAGAGTCCACAGGTCATATTAAAAGAGTATTAATAGTGCTGTTCTTCATTTTCTTCGGGAACGTGTTCCATAGCGTATTCATGCATCTGATCCAGTACATATTCTTCTTCAACACGCGGGTCAAGTGCAGCTACCAGTGGTGAGCTGGCTAGACCATCAGGCATAGCCAAGTGCGGTAAAGGTGCCTCATCAACTTGAGTATCGCCGGTAATAACCTGAGGACGAATTTTAATAGCAATAATCGCCGCACTTAAGCAGAAAAAAGCAAAGAGCATATTCGGGCCAAATACACGCATGAGGCTACCAATAAGCAGAGGACCAATGCTGGCGCCCAAACCGAAAATGGTTAACAGCACCGCTGTAAGAGAAACCCGCTTTTCGGCTTCAATATTATCATTAGCAAAAGCCACCGCCAGCGGATATAAACTAAATAACAGCGCACAGCTGAGGCTACCTAGGGTAAAGGTTAGCCAGATTGGCCAGTCCGTATTCACCGCTTGCGGCATGGCGACAAATAACAACAGTATGCTGCACCAGCGGATAAGCTTGGAGCGGTCGATGTTATCGGATAAATAACCCAAAGGCGCTTGCACAAAAAAACCTGCGGCCACGCAGGCGGCCATAAACAAACCCACCTGCTGAGTGGGCATGCCAATCCTTGCGGCATACAAGGGTGCTAAGCCATAAAAAGAACCCACAATAGCGCCAGCGATAAGGCTGGTGAACATGGAAACAGGCACTTGTTGATAAAAGTATCTGGGCGATAAAGTTGCTGGTTTTAACGGTTCTGGGTGAATACGCTTGGTTAAAGCAACAGGTACCAAGCACAGAGAAAAACACAGCGCCACTAACAGCAAAATCTGCGTCTCTAGGTTCGACAGCGACGCCAGCATTAATTGACCGATCACCGAGCCCAAGTAAGATGCCATCATGTACCCAGAGAACACTTTGCCGCGCTCATCACTGCTGCTTTGCTCATTGAGCCAGCTTTCGATGACCATATACAGGCACATCATGCCCAGCCCGACAATCACTCTAAGCAGTAGCCAAACCCAGAGGTTATCCAACAAACCATGTACCAGCACCGCTGCGGTAACCACTCCTGCACTGGCTACATAAGCGCGTATATGGCCAACCCGGGCAATCAGTCGGTGACCGAATTTGCCACCCGTAACCAAGCCAAGGTAAAAGCTGGACATCATGGCGCCCACCCAAATACCACTGGCTCGATCGGCCACATTGAGCGCCAGATAAGTGCTTAATAAGCCCGAGCCCAGCAGCATCAGCAGGGTGGCAAAATACAAACTACGAAATGATTTCAATACAGACATGAACAGCGCTTTATAAGTTTATGGGTAACTGGGTACGGAGGGTTCAAGCTGACTTTGCAGATTAGCGACGCAAAAACAACCACTCGATAATACGCTGAAATCGCCCACCATAAGGGGGGTAAATTAAGCGCATCGGATTAATCCGTGATTTTGTGAATACGGCCTTGGCATGACTGAAGGTTAAAAACCCATCGCGCCCGTGATAACTGCCTATTCCTGAAGAGCCGATTCCGCCAAAGGGCAGATCCGGCTGAGCGACGTGTAATAAGGCCTCGTTGATGCAGGTGCCTCCAGCATGTGTTTGCGCCAGTATGTGTTGTTGTCGCTCTTTGTTGCGTGAAAAAAAATACAACGCCAAAGGTCGAGGACGTTGTTGTACATAAGCCACCGCATCATAAAAATCTTCGTAGATCATAATAGGCAGCACAGGGCCGAATATTTCTTCTTGCATAACACGCATGCAATCAGTGACCTCGGTAAGCACCAGCAGCGGCATGTTACGTTCGTGCGCTTGTTCTGTGTGTAGGCTGGTTAGCTTAGCTCCCTTGATTTGTGCATCTTCAATCAACGTGCGTAAGCGTTGTTGATGTTGCTGATTAATAACCCAGGTACAGTCGGGATTATCGGCCAAGGTGGGTTGAAATCGTTGCAGCACTTGACGCAGCTGCACAATGAATTCATTTAAACACTGTTTCGGCAGCAAGATATAGTCAGGAGCGACACAAAATTGACCTGCATTAAGCAATTTAGCAAAAACGATCCGCTCAGCTGCATCGGCCAAATTGGCACTCTCATCCACAATAGCCGGTGACTTACCGCCTAACTCCAAAGTGACAGGGGTAAGGTTTTCTGCCGCTGCACGCATCACTTCTTTACCGACAGCGGTAGAGCCGGTAAACAGCAGATGGTCAAAAGGCAGCTGTGTAAAAGCCTTACCAACGTGCGCGTCGCCTAAGACAACTGTAACAAGATCGGATGGCAATGCTGATTGCAGTAGCTGTTGCATAAGCGCGGCAGTTGCCGGTGCATGCTCGCTCATTTTAAGCATCACTCTGTTGCCAGCCGCCAAAGCGCTGGTGAGCGGACCGATGGATAAAAACACTGGGCTATTCCAAGGTACGACAATACCCACCACGCCAACCGGTTGGTAATACACCTGGGCGCTAGAGGGCTGGAATATCAAGTTAGGCCAGCGTCTTTGCGGTCGCATCCAGCGCTTAAGCTTGCGTCGTGCATGGCCAATACCCAGCACGCTAGGCAAAAGTTCAGCCATGCGCGTTTCGTCCACGCTGCGATGACCAAAATCCTTACTTATCGCTGCAGCAATAGCATCTTGCTGATTTAGGATTGCTTGCTGTAATTGCTTCAGCCAATCCTTGCGCTCTATAGCTGAAGGCATAGGGTTTTTAGCAAACGCTTGTTGCAAGGTTGCAAATTGCTGGCGCAAAAGATCGGCAGTCATGATGTTAAATCCTTTCGCTGGCTCAGCCTGTCACTTTGCGTAGTATGGCTCGCCCAATAATGCGTAGCTTGTCTTGGGTGCTAAAGCGTTTGAGGGTGGCTTTGACTACCCCCTGGGTAAAGCGCGTGCGCTTGCTGTAATCAATCTGCACATCCACCAGTACGGTAACAGATTGCGCGGCCAGCCGCAGAGCCTCTTCAATCACGGACCCAACTGCGGTGGCCTGCTCTAAGACCAGATAATGCGCACCCACTGTTTTGCTCAGCGCGGCCAAATCGATTTCTTGTAGCTGGCTGCAGGTTTTGCGGTTATAAGGGATTTCTTGGGCTTGGGCGATTTGCGACAACTCACCATCATTAAAGACAAACAATACCACGCCTAGTTGATGGCGCACCGCGGTAAGCAGCTCAAGACCGGTCATCAATAGCGCGCCATCTCCGACTATGCCGATTACTGTTTTATCTGGATTGGCTAATTTGGCACCAATAACCGCAGGAACGCAGTAACCCATGGCATTAAAGTCCGTGGGTGAGATAAAACCTCTGGCGGCTAAAATCGGCATAAGCTCAGCGGTTAAATAGGTGTGGTTGCCATCATCCGCTACTACCAAGCTGTCAGATTTAAGCTGCTGGCGCAGGGCTTGGAAAAAGTGCGCAGGATTAATTCGGCCACCACTGTTATGCGCTAGCCATTCTTTACGGTATCCGGCTTTAGCTTGGCCGATAATTTGCGCCATGGGCTGTGAGCTGGGTTGCGGGCTTAGCGCTTTTACTGCCTGTAACAAGGCGGGCATGATTTCTTTTGCATCCCCTGCCAAGCAAACACGAGCGGGGTAATTAGCGTTAAATACCGCTGGATTAATATCCAGATGAATCAGATTTTGCGGTACTTGCATGCTAAAGCTGCCGGTTGGGATTTCGGCAAAGCGCGTGCCGATAGCTAGCAAGGTATCGCATTTGGCGAAGGCTTGTTCGCCAGCAGGTACGGAATACGCACCAAAGCCCATACCGGTATGCAGCGGATGCTCACCTGGGAAGGCGCTCAGTCCTTGGAGCGTGGTGGCCACAGGTGCATTAAGTAGCTCAGCTAGCTCGACTAACTCGTTTTGGCAATCCACCGCACCCCAGCCAACAAATAGGCCGGCTTGTTTTGCTTCGCTTAATAACACCGCTGCTTGCTGAACGGCAGCTAAATCTACCGCCACCGGTGCAGGCAGGCCAGTGAAAGCAGGCATGTCTGGGACTGTTCCAAGAAAGTTGCTGATGTTATAGGGCAGATCGAGAAATACCGGACCCGGTTCGCCGTCCATAGCCAAGCGATAGGCTTGATAGATAGTGGGGATCACCTGCTCATGGCTCTCAATTAAAAAAGTGCCTTTGGTTAGCGGTGCAATCAAAGCATGCTGATCCATTTCATGCAGCTGATAGCGATAAGGGCTTTGGCTGTGTATGCCGCCGGAAATAACCAGCATTGGAATGCCGGCTAAATAGGCTTCACCAATGCCACTAGCTGCATGGGTAACGCCGGCGGCAGGAACAATCAGCAATGTACCTATGCTGGCGCTGGTACGACTGACGGCATCAGCCATAAAAGCAGCGCCACATTCATGAGTTACCAGAATGGGCGTAATGTGCTCGGAGCTACCCAGCTCGTCATACAGCTCGGTGTTGTGGACGCCGGGAATGCCAAAGGTCATGCGCACTCCGATTTGCTCCAGCGCAAAGCGCGCTAGCGTGGCACCTGTCTTTTTCATCGCCCTCTCCTGCTTGTTGATTTATTATTGGTTTAGCTGTTACGCAATCGCCTGCGCTGCGCGTCTAGCATTAAAGATGCAGTTGGATAAAAAAGTCCCCTCCAGTGAGCGTTTGCCGCAGATGCCTGCGCCACCAAAGCCCGCGGCTTCACCAGCAGCAAATAAACCATTGATGGGCTGGCGTTGCTGGTTTAGCACTCGCGAATTGAGATCCGTCAGCATGCCGCCCATGCTTTTACGGCTAATCAAGCGTAAACGAATAGCAATTAAGGGCAGGTGGTGACTATCAATGATAGGCTGCAAATTACAGGTGCGCGCACGATCACCGCGCCATTGACGTAAGTGCATCAGTCGGCGTAGTTGCTCATCATTGTGGGTGGATTTAGGTCGTTCAAGCATGCTGTCGTAGTGCTGAATATCGGATTGCATGCCGGCCGTATCAATAGTTACGTTCGGCGTGAGCTGCTGCATGCACTGGGCTAATTCTTGCAGATCCTTACCGACAACCACATCAGGGCAATGCTCTATCAACCATTGAGTCTGTTGCGCGTTGCCGGTGAGTGCTTGCCAAATTACTTTGAGCAGTTTTTTATCCCGAAAATGTGGGTTGCTGTTACTGCCAGAAATGGCCAGTTCTTTGTCGGCGATGCGTTTGTTCATAACCTGCCAGCTGTATTGCTGCGGCAGATGCCCCACTCGCGTGCATAAATCATGCGTATCAAAACCCGTTACCAGCGGCATAGGACCGATGCGGCGTCCAGAGCTGTCCAACCATAAGGCGGAGCGGGGCGGAATCAGGCTGACACCATGCGCTGGATAGTCTGGCTGAGGATGGGCAATGCCGGCGGCGTAATTCCACATCTGCGACAGGTTTTGTATTTGCCCGCCCACGTCAGATACGACCTGATGTAGGTGGCCGTCCGCACTGGGGTGAGTGCCACAGAGCAGTTCAGTCGGGGCAGAGCCATAACAGGGATCCCAGTGCTGGCGTACCAAATCTAAATTGCCATTAATTCCGCCGCTACAGAGCACTACTTGCTCGGCAGTTACCTTAAACGCCCCGTCAACGTTAGTACCTAGGCAACCGCTAACAGCGCCGTTGGTGGCTTTTAGGTTTTCAACTCTGTGATTGAAAGCCAGTGTCAGTAAGTGGCGGTTAGGGTGTCGTTCTAAATGCTGGCGTAGAGTGTTGACGATGCCTTGGCCGCAACCCCAAGCAATATGGTAGCGAGGCACCGAATTACCATCACCATAATTACCTCGTTCAACCCACTGCACCACAGGAAAAAAGCGGATACCACGCTGCCGGAGCCAGTCGTATATTTGACTGCGATTGTGTTCGGCATACGCTTTGGCCCAGCGTTTAGCCCAGCAATCATGTGCGCCGAACTGGGCTGCTTGTTGCCAGTCGTGCCAAAGCAGTTCGCTGGAATCACGAATGCCGTTGCGCCTTTGCTCTGGCGTATTGTTGAGGAGCATCCCGCCAAAGGCTTCCTGTGCTTGACCGCCAAAACGCTCTGGCCCACAGCCATCAACGAGTAAGACCTGTATCCCTCGGTCGAGCAGCTCCAAGCAGGTGCATAGGCCGGCCAGACCGGCACCGACTACAAGCACCTGTGCCGTATAGCTTTGCTTGCTGTTCATGCGTCACCCCATTTTTATTTTTAAGGGTTTTGATATTGAGCATAAAGCAAAGGACATGGCACGTATGTTGGCTTTTAGGTTAGTTGTTCAACCTTAGCGCACCTCACGTTTAAGCAAACTTTACGCTATACTTAGCAACTTTCTGCCATTTTCAACCCGTGGATGATCATCGTGAGCCAAATAACCCCCACCGTGCGCACCTTTCAAGACCTTATTCTTGCTTTGCAAAGCTTCTGGGCTGAGCAGGGCTGTGTGGTGTTGCAACCCTACGACATGGAAATGGGTGCCGGCACCTTCCATACCGCCACTTTTTTGCGCGCCATCGGCCCTGAGACTTGGAACGCTGCTTATGTGCAGCCTTCTCGCCGCCCGACCGATGGTCGTTATGGCGATAACCCCAACCGTTTGCAGCATTACTATCAGTTTCAGGTGGTGCTCAAGCCCAACCCCGACAATATCCAAGAATTGTATCTGGACTCACTGCGCCACATTGGTGTGGATCCGCTGGTGCATGATATTCGTTTTGTCGAGGACAACTGGGAATCCCCAACCTTGGGTGCTTGGGGCTTAGGCTGGGAAGTCTGGCTTAACGGCATGGAAGTGACGCAATTTACTTATTTCCAACAAGTGGGCGGTGTGGAGTGTTATCCCGTCACGGGCGAAATCACCTACGGCTTGGAGCGTTTAGCGATGTATCTGCAGGGCGTGGATTCAGTCTATGACTTAGTGTGGACCGATGGCCCCTTTGGTGTGGTGACCTATGGCGATGTGTTCCACCAGAACGAAGTGGAGCAGTCGGCGTATAACTTTGAACACGCCAATGTCGAAAAACTGTTTGAGCAGTTCGATTTCTTTGAAAGCGAAGCCAGCCGCTTAATGGAGTTGGAGTTACCCCTGCCGAGTTACGAAATGGTGCTCAAAGCCTCACACACCTTTAACCTGTTGGATGCACGCCGGGCGATTTCTGTAACCGAGCGTCAGCGTTATATTTTACGTGTGCGCACTTTGGCGCGCGCCGTGGCACACAGCTACTTGCATGTACGCGCCAAGCTAGGCTTCCCGATGGCGCCGGAACATTTGCGTGAAGAAGTCTTAGCTAAATTGGAGGCAGAACAATGAGTGCACAGGATTTTTTAGTTGAACTGGGCACCGAAGAGCTGCCACCTAAAGCTTTAAAAACCTTGGCGCAAGCCTTTGCCGATGGCATCAAGGCGGGTCTTAAACAGGCTGATTTGGCCCATGCCGAAGTCCAAGTCTATGCCGCGCCCCGTCGTTTAGCCGTGTGGGTGAAACAATTAAGCGCACGCCAAGCCGATCGCACGCAACGCATGGAAGGCCCGCCTGTACAGGCCGCCTTTGATGCCGAAGGTCAGCCGACCAAAGCCGCGCAAGGTTTTGCGCGCAAGTGCGGTGTTGCAGTCGATGAGCTGGATCGCAGTGGCGCCAAGCTAAGCTACAGCCAGCAGATTAAAGGCCAAGCGACCACTGAGCTGCTGCCAGAAATTGTCTCGCAGTCCTTAGATAAATTACCCATCCCCAAGCGCATGCGCTGGGGCGCGCGCCGCGAAGACTTTGTCCGTCCTACGCAGTGGTTGGTGATGCTGTTTGGCAGTGATGTGGTTGATTGCACCATCCTGAGTCAAGCGGCAGGGCGTCACTCGCAAGGTCACCGCTTCCACCATCACCAAGCGGTCGAGATTAAGCAGCCGAGTGACTATGTTGAGGCTTTGCGTAACGCAAAAGTTATCGCGGATTTCAACGAGCGCCGCACGCTAATTAAACAACGTGTGGAACAGCTATCCGCGGCGGAAAACGGCACAGCCATCATGCCAGACTCCTTGTTGGATGAAGTCACTGCCTTGGTGGAATGGCCAGTGCCGCTGGTGTGCAGCTTTGAAGAGCATTTCCTGCAAGTGCCACAAGAAGCCTTGATTATCAGCATGCAGGACAATCAAAAGTACTTCTGTCTATTGGATCAGCAAGGCAAGCTGTTACCGCGCTTTATTACAGTCGCCAACCTTGAAAGCCGCGATCCGGCGCAGGTGGTCTCAGGTAACGAAAAAGTGATTCGCCCGCGCTTAACCGATGCCGAGTTCTTTTATCTGCAAGACCAAAAACAGCCGCTGGAAAGCTTTAACGAGCGCTTAAAGAACGTCGTCTTTCAAGCCCAGCTAGGCACTGTTTACGACAAAGCCGTGCGGGTAAGCAAATTAGCAGCGTTGATTGCTGAAAAAATCGGTAGCAATGCAGATCATGCCGCGCGTGCGGGCTTGTTATCCAAGTGCGATTTGGCCAGTGAAATGGTCACCGAATTCCCGGAAATGCAGGGGGTTGCTGGTTTTTACTATGCCCGCCTGAATCAAGAGCCGGGTGATATTGCGTTGGCGCTGAACGAGCAATACATGCCCCGTGGTGCGGGCGCTGAATTGCCGAGCACCCAAACCGGTGCGGCAGTCGCGGTGGCGGATAAAATCGATACGCTGGTGGGGATTTTCGGTATCGGCATGTTGCCCACCGGCAGCAAAGACCCCTATGCCCTACGCCGCGCGGCACTGGGTGTATTGCGTATTCTGATTGAGAAACAGCTGGAGTTGTCATTAACCGAGCTGCTCAACGCATCAATCGAGCTGTACGGCGATAAAATTAAAGCAGACGGGCTATTAACCCAATTGCATGACTTTATTTTCGACCGCTTGCGTGCGCGTTACGAAGATGCTGGCGTGGATGTGGGCGTCTATTTGGCCGTGCGTGCGGTGCATCCCGACTCGCCGCTGGATTTTGACCAGCGTGTGCAAGCAGTACAGCACTTCCGTAGCCTCACCGAAGCGGAAGCCTTGGCGGCCGCGAACAAGCGCGTCTCGAATATTCTCGGTGAAGCGAGCAGCACCAGTGTCAATGAAAGCCTGCTGAGTCTGGAGGCAGAAAAAGCCCTGTTTGTGGCGCTGCAGGCGGCGAATCAAGACGTAGCCCCCTTGGCACAGCAGCATCAGTACACCGATATCCTCACCCGCTTGGCACAGTTACAAGCACCAGTGGATGCGTTCTTTGATGATGTGATGGTGAATGCGGATGACGCTGCGGTACGTGACAACCGCCATGCGCTGCTGGCGCAACTGCGGCAGTTGTTCTTAACCGTGGCGGATATTTCGGTGCTGAGCTAAGCGCTTAAGCCATGGTGGGCAAGTTCGCTCGCCATGGCTGACGACAGGTTCTGTCGCTGCATGGGGTTAGGATAAGCACATACACAACCCAAGGAGCGCGTATGACCATCCTTTATTTGCACGGTTTTGCCTCAGCCGTTAAAACACAGAATAAAAAATACGATGAGTTGGCTAAAATCAGCCCAGTGAGCCCTTTTGCGCCTGATTATTGCCAAGGTTTTGCTGCAGTGATGCACAGCTGTTTAGAGTTTGTTCAGAGCTTGCCGCAGGTCAGCGCTGTGGTGGGCACCTCCATGGGTGGCTATACCGCCTCGCACTTAGCAGAATGCGTGGGCGTACCCTTTGTGGCGATCAATCCGCCGCTCAGCCCCAGCCAATCACTGCAAAAGTATCTGGGGATTCATCAAAGCTATGACGGCAGTGAATACAATCTGGGGATCGAGCAGGTTCATTCCTACCCCGACTATAACCCCTCAGCAGCGGGCTTAATCGTGGTCAGTCAGTTTGATGAATTAGTAGCGCCACAGCCCACGCAAGCATTCGCCAAGCAACACGGCTTGCCCATTATCAGCTGTGCGTATGGTGATCATCGGTTTGAAGATATTTCTGCGTTGATTCCAGCGTTCCAACAACACATCCAAACAGTAACGCAATCAGCTAGATAGGCTTAGCACCCATAATTGCACTGATTGCCAATACGAGCACGAACGCTGCAATAGCCCAGATTAAAGCGAAGATTTGCTGCTTGTTGCTAGCGGTTTTTTTCGTGGCCAGTAAATGCTGCCAGCGCGCTAGATTGTTGTATAGCAAGCCCCAAAATACGAATATCAGCGGCAGTAAAATAATGCTCAGCATAAGCCATTTCTGGCTGAGTGGGATGCCGGCAAGATGTGCCATCCACCAGCCGCTAATCGGCAAGCTCAGGGCTAACAGAGCAAACAGTGGCAGGCTAATGTGTTGCGTGCGTTGCAGTTTTTTCTGTAACACTTCTGCACCCTTGTTACGAGCGCGCCACACAATCAGCACATGCACCAGCAGACCCAATAACAATAAAACGGCAGGCAAGCCGTGGCTAATACGTATGGCTAAGTAAGTACTCAATGTATAACCCTTAAGCTAAAAATAATTGGTACGCCGGATTGTCGGTTTCTTCCCAGTAGGGATAACCAATCGCCTCCAGCGCTTGTTCAAAAGCGGGGTAGTCCGCTTCATCGACTTGCAAAGCTGCCAGCACGCGTGCATCGGCGGCACCGTGATTGCGGTAGTGGAACATGGAAATATTCCATCGTCCGCCCAGCTTATTTAAGAAGTTAAACAACGCCCCGGGACGCTCTGGGAACTCAAAGCGAAACACGCGTTCATGACTCACCGCTTGTGCATGACCGCCGACGAGATGGCGAATATGCAGCTTAGCCAGCTCGTTTTTGGTCAGGTCTATAACAGGAAAGCCCTGATCCTGTAATGAAGCAATCAAGGCTTTGCGCGGATCGGTTTCCGGATCGGTTTGCACGCCCACAAAAATATGTGCCTGACCATTAGTGTGGTAGCGGTAATTAAACTCGGTAATTTGTCGTCTACCTAAGGCTTCACAGAAGCGCTTAAAACTGCCTGGCTCTTCAGGAATAGTCACTGCAATAATGGCTTCGCGGCGTTCACCCAGCTCAGCGCGTTCAGCCACATAGCGTAAGCGATCAAAGTTGACGTTGGCGCCTGAATCAATAGCTACCAGGGTTTGCTCAGTCACCCCGGTTTTATGCACATATTTTTTAATCCCTGCCAAGGCCAGCGCGCCGGCCGGTTCAGTAATGGAGCGGGTATCGTCATAGATGTCTTTCATCGCCGCGCAGATTTCATCGTTGCTAACAGTGATTACTTCATCTACATAATTGCGACAGATTTCAAAGGTGTGCTCGCCAATCTGGCTGACCGCTACACCATCGGCAAATAAACCCACTTGCGCCAACTGTACACGCTCATCCGCGGCTAAGGCTTGTTGTAGACAGTTGGAATCTTTGGGTTCAACGCCAATCACTTTAATTTCAGGGCGCAGGTATTTAATGTAAGCCGCTACCCCAGCGATTAGCCCACCACCACCGCAAGGTACAAAAATAGCATGCAAGGGCCCTTGGTGCTGGCGCAAGATTTCCATGGCTACAGTGCCCTGACCTGCAATGACGTCAGGGTCATCATAAGGATGGATATAAACCAGCCCTCTTTCTTCCACCAGCTTGAGTGAGTATTCCAGCGCGTCAGGAAAAGCTTCGCCGTGCAACACCACCCGTGCGCCGCGAGCACGCACCGCATTCACTTTAATGTCGGGTGTGGTTTTCGGCATCACAATGGTGGCTTTAATCCCCAGGAATTTGGCCGCCAACGCCACGCCTTGAGCATGGTTACCGGCTGAGGCAGTGACCACGCCGCAGGCCATCTCCGCTGCAGTAAGCTGGGCAATTTTGTTGTAGGCACCGCGAATCTTAAAGGAAAATACGGGTTGTAAGTCTTCGCGCTTAAGCAAAATCTGGTTGCCGAGGCGTTCGGAAAGCTGATGCGCCTGTTGTAGCGGGGTTTCAATCGCCACGTCATACACGCGTGCGTTGAGGATTTTCCTGACGTAATGTTCGAGCATAAGGAGGCCGTAGTTACTGTGTGTGCGAATTTAAAAAATATTTGAAGAAGTGCGTAAGTCTACTCCAGACAGGCGCACTCAACCATGGATGAAGGGGTATAATGCAATAAATTAACCAGTGGAGCCCCATCGTGACCCAAGATCAACTCAAACAAGCCGTAGCTCAAGCGGCCATAGACATCGTTGTACCGCGCTTAGACAAGCAAGCGATTATTGGTGTGGGCACCGGTTCTACCGCCAATTTTTTTATCGATTTGTTGGCTGAGCATAAATATGATTTTGCCGGTGCTGTAGCCAGCTCTGAAGCTACGGCTGAACGTTTGCGTGGTCATGGCATTGAAGTGTTTGATCTAAACAGCGTGCCAGAACTTGAGTTTTATGTGGATGGTGCGGATGAGTGCAACAAACACTTGGAGCTGATTAAAGGCGGTGGTGCTGCGTTAACCCGTGAAAAAATTGTTGCGGCAGTAGCGAAAACCTTTATTTGTATTGCCGATGAAAGCAAAAAAGTTGATTTTCTCGGCGAATTCCCTTTGCCGGTTGAAGTTATTCCTATGGCGCGCAGCTATGTGGCGCGTGAAATTGTTGGGCTGGGCGGTGATCCTGTTTATCGCACCGGCGTGCTGACCGATAACGGCAACGTGATTTTGGATGTACACAATATGCAGATCACCGACCCGCGCGGCTTAGAAGAAAAGCTTAACGCCATCGTGGGTGTGGTCTGCAGTGGTTTGTTTGCCGCACGACCAGCAGATGTGCTGTTGCTAGGTACAAAAGCAGGTGTTAGTACTATCAAAAAAACAGAACTGAGTTAAATAACAACCCTGCATCAGCCTAGCTGAGTGAGCCAGCTAGGCTGATGCAGAATATCTACAGCAACCAAGCCCATAAACCTGTTGGTGTCAAGTTTCTACGCGATACAGGCTAGCAAGCGATTTGTATGCACAACCATGGCACCCGCTTTTGTGGGACCCGACTTGTCGGGGAATGGGCAGTGCACCCAAACCCGACCTGAGCATAAGGCTCTAATTCCACGCCCTGGCTTAAACACGGTTCCCTGCCAAGGCAGGTCCCACATTAGACTGTGCCTTGGCTGAAGTTTTGCGCCAGTTCAGCCAAATCCAGAATTTCAGAACCTAAATACTATGCTGGAGCGTTACGCCTGTACGAGGATGCCATGCATCCGACCGCGAGTGACGCCTGCAAACACAACACCGCCTGACGCATAGCTGTCGCAGGCATGGTCGGCTCCTTGGAAATTGTTGAACCCCAGTTTCTGTGCGAAATAGATTATTAAACAGTTTAGTGATTAAGTCTGACTCTAAGACTGCTGTACACCTACTTAGTGAGCATGCTCATCTTTTTCTGGTGCATCGTCCTCATGCTCCATTGGCTCATGCTCACCGTCATGCTCTGCCTCTTCATGGTCATGCATCATCTGCATTTTGTCACCGTGCTCAGCAGCATGTTCATGCCCTGCTTGAGCAATCTCCATAAGTACCGCCAGATCAATTTGCTCAAAGCTTATTACACGACCACCTCGATCATGGGCTAGTTTTTCAGCCACTGCTTTATCACTGTATGAAACAAGCGATGGCCCCATAGCACCTTGCAAGTCAGAACCCACAACAAACCAGGCTTTACGTGCATCGATCAAATGCTCGTCTTCAGGCGTGTCCCAGTTGGTTTTCGCCATGTCATGCACATAGATTTGCGCCTGTAGGGTTTTATTTTCTGGCTGTAACCACCAGCTAAACATATCCACAGTGGAGCAGAATTTATGGGTTTCGCCATTTTGCTTGTTAATTGACTGCCCTTTAGCACCCGGCCATTCGGTGATCAGCATGCCGCAAACATGGCACTCATCACCCGTATGGAAAGCCACTGGGTCGGTATTAACCTGCGACTTACTCTCTTCGGTGCAAGCGGTTAACCACAACGCTGCGCAGAGTATTACGCCAAAGCTCATTACTTTTTTTATTGTTTGTTTCATGGGTATAACTCCTTTAATAAACTTAAGCTGCTCGCTTATTCAAGCGCCAATGGGCTACGCCGAGCACTGCAGCAGCCCAAACTGCCAAGCACAGCCACAACACTAACTGTCCAACCGGCAAATCAGTAGCAAGTGCCATGACTCCCAGCCCTTGTCCGCCAGCTTCAAAACCACCAAGATTAATCAAGCGGTAAATATCGGTAGGGTTAAGCAGTAACAACCAAGGTAGTAACTCCGGACTCACGCGTCCTTCTGTAACCACCAACAAAGCTAGCAAAGCCAGGTCAAACACTAGAACAAACAAAAACCAAATACCTAGCGCCAAACCCGCAGCGGTGGACTTTTCCTTTGCTTGACTACTTAGCACATACGCAAAGGCCAAAAAAACCAAACCCAGTAACGTGGATGAAAAAATAAAGCGACCAAAAGCAAATACCAGCGTGCTGTAAGACACATCCGGCACCAACAGCGCAATCGCTACTGCAGCACTGCCAAAACCAATCAGCGTCGCCATGCCAAGAATGCAGCCATGACCAACGAACTTGCCCAACAGCAATTCACGACGCGTCAACGGATAGGTAAGCAGCAGCATCAATGTGCCGCCTTCCTCTTCACCGACAATGGCGTCATAGGCTAATAACAAAGCAATTAACGGCATTAAAAACGTGGCCAAGCTTGCCAAACTGGCAATGGTTGCTGGGATAGAAGTAAAACCAACCTGTCCTGAAGCAGCGGCACCAAACCAAGCAATACCAACCGCCAATACTGCAAATAACAGGCTAATCGCCAGCATCCAGCGATTACGCAAACCGTCGCTAAATTCTTTACGAGCAATATGAATTATTTGGTTCATTGCTGTACTCCTGCAATACCCACGGCACCTGCTTTTTCCATGTAATAAATATAGATATCCTCAAGCGAAGCTGGGCGCACTTCTAAATCCTGCGGCTGCAATTTAAGTATCTCTCGCAGTATGTCGAGTTTGGCGGCCGGCGTTACGCTCAGCTCAAGCCAATCTGCAGTAAGTTGACGTTGGGAATGAATTTCTGGGTGGGTAAATTCGCTCGTTAACCCTTGCACTCGGATCTGCACTGGCAACCCAGCTTGGTTACGCAGCTGATTTAGATTACCTTCAGCCTCCAAGTATCCACGCGCCAATACCACCGCTCGATCAATATACGACTCGACGCCGGGTAACACGTGGGAGCAAATAATAATACTGGTACCCGCATCTTTGAGCCGACCAATCAGCCGGTACAACTCTTGCGTAGCTATGGGGTCAAGTCCAACGGTTGGTTCATCCAAAATCAATAACTTTGGCTGCCCCAATAATGCTTGTGCCAAACCTAATCGTTGACGCATGCCTTTAGAATAGGTTTTCACTCGTTTAGAGGCAGCAGCAGTTAGGCCAACTTGCGCCAGTAACTCGTCCACCTGCGCCTGCGGAGCACCCTTTAAGCGCGCAAAGTGTTGTAGCGTTTCACGGCCAGTCAACTGCGGATAGAACATAACGTTTTCTGGTAAAAAACCAATCTGCTGACGCACGCTTGATTCGCTGGTCTCTCCGCCCAGCACCCGCACCTCGCCTGATGACGCTTGAATCAAACCTAAAATCAATCGCACAGTGGTGGTTTTACCCGCACCGTTATGGCCAAACAAGCCTAGCACTTCGCCTGCGCGTAATTGCCATGTCATATCGTGCAACACTTGCAAGTCGCCGTAGCTTTGCTGCACCTGTTTGAGTTCTACCACTACTGTCATTGTTGTGTTCCTTGTGACGCTGTCGGCAACCCTTTTGGTGGTCGCATTAAAGGATAGCTATCTTGTACGCCTGGGTACTTAACCACGGGAAACGCCCGCTGTACCCAACGTAGCAGTTCAATACTAGGGCTGTGCATTAGCAAGCGTACTTGCGGATAAGTCCACAGCAAACGGTCTACGTTATCGTTAGGTTCATAGGGCACATCGCCTATGCCATCCTCGTTACGATCCCAGCCTAAATAGTCGCTCCAGTAGTTGCCACGACCTTCATACGACCATTCCTGATAACGAATGGCGACATATTTAACCTGCTGTTGGTTATTGATAAAGGCGTTGTCGTAAATCTTATTATCCTCAGAGCCTGCAGTCAGGTGTACACCCAAGGCGCTGTTGACAAAGTAGTTACCTGACACGGTATTAAACAGGGAGTTATAAATAAACAGCCCTTTACCTTCGGCACCGCTGATATGTACACCATCTCCAGAACCGGGCTGCACATCGGTGGCGTAATTATTCTGGATAGTCGAATTAATGATGTAATTGAGCAGCACGCCATAGTTCTGGTCGTGGTCAGAGCGGTTGTTAAGCACGGTTAACTGGCGGCTTTGCATCAGTGCGTAGCCTGTACGCGTGCGCGTGGTACTGTTATTGGTTACATGATTACGATTGGAAAACATGTAGTGAATGCCGTAACGCATATCACGCAAATTATTGCCGTCGATAATGCTGTCGTTAGAGGCTTCAATATAAATCCCATCACGTACATGCCAAATTTCATTCCCTTGAATAGTGGCGTCACGCACAGCAAATAAATGGATGCCGTTACCACGGTCTTGGGTACGCAGATTGTCATCGCCCTGAACTTGGTTGCGGATAATGCTTACGTCTCTAGTAGCATCAACCCAGAGCCCAAAACCTTGGCCTTGTAAGGAGTTGTCTACTATTTTCGCATTTCGTGCCGTACGCTCAACAAAAACACCTGCCTCCATATCGGTGAGGTTGCTGCCCCAGTTTTCAATCCGACAGTTTTTAAGTGTTACGTCGTGGGCACGGATGTTGATTGCGTTTTTATGTCCATTTGCATTGAAGATCGCACCTGCGGCGCATTCAAGCTGAACGGGAACATCAATGACAAAATTGCCGTGGTACACACCCGCCGGCAAGCGCCATACATGCTCATTAATTTGTTCTATAGGAAGTGTTGTTATAGAGATGAGACTTGTGTCTGCATCAGGTGCTGCTTGAATCGCATGAAGCTGTAAATGATTCGTTGTTCCTGGCACTTGCTCTGCTATAGCCATGCTGGTCGCAAAGAAAGCGACAAAGCAAATCACGGTATGAATGAAACGTCTGACACCCATGCACAAGCCTTACTTGATTTAAAAAATAAAAACCATGCGCCCTGTTAATAGGGCGCATGGGTCTTTACAGCTTACTAAGCTGGTTGTACAAACATGCGTCCAACCATTTCCATGTGGAGTGCATGACAGAACCAGTTACAGTAATACCAGTGAATACCTGGCTTATCAGCAGTAAAGGTTATTGATGCTGTTTGTTGTGGGCTAATTTCCATGCTCACACCGTGGTTTACCATACAGAAACCGTGTGAAACGTCTTCGATGATATCCAAGTTGGTAATGATTACGGTTACTTCATCGCCCTGGTTAACGGTGAACTCAGTCATTCCGTAAGATGGAGCGTAAGAGGTCATATAAACCCGTACTTTCTTACCTTCACGAATAACTTTGTTATCTTTTTCTAGATCAATGCCGTCTTTCTTCGCCATTGCACGTGTTGTAGCAAAGAATGGGTCATCGCGGTCCCAAACCTTTTTGGTCTTGATCTGATCACGACGCGCCATAGTACAGTCATGCGGCTCAGCAAAGGCGGGGCCATCATGTACCAGCTTCATCACATCACCAGAAATATCAATTAACTGATCATTTTCTGGGTGCAACGGGCCAACTGGCAAGAAACGGTCTTTAGAGAACTTACTCAATACCACCAACCACTTACCGTCTGCTTCGCTCGACTCAGTCAGAGAAGCATGGTTATGACCTGGCTGGTAGTGTACATCGAGCTTTTGCTTGATGTAGTTAACTTTTTTACCGTTGTATGCCTGAATAGCTTCTTCGATGTTCCACTTAACCACCACACTGTCAATAAACAGCGTCGTGTACGCATTACCACGACCATCAAAGGTCGTGTGCAACGGTCCTAAGCCTAACTCTGGCTCAGCTACAACCACTTCACGCTCATCTTTAAACTTGTCGTTAAACAGGTCGTCCAGTCTATCAATTGCAATAATAGTACAGGTTGGAGATAGCTTACCGTTGGCAATAAAGTACTTACCATCTGGTGAAGTATTCAAGCCGTGGGGGTTTTTAGGGGTAGGAATATAACGGGTTACACGAGAGTTTTTGCCGTCTTTTTTGCGACCATCAACAACAGGAACTTTAGAATCGCCAAGGGTAATGAAATTACCTTTTTTAATTTCTTCTTCAATGCGTGGAATATTGAAAATAGTTACCCAGTCACGCTCATTACGCATCATACCTGCAAGATCAGTCGCAGCTTCTGAGTTGTAGCAGGTAGCAGCAGCGTACTTACCTGTGTAACACGCATCAGTGTTATCGAGGTTACCGTCGACAATCACTTGCCATGCCACTTCCATGGTTTCCGCATCAACTGCGTTATACATGGTGTACTTGTTGGATTTATCCCAGTTGGCAAAATCAGTTTTACCATCATTTGGGTGCGGAATAATAAATTCAGCGTTACAGAATACGTACTTTGTGTGAGGTACTTTCTGCAAACGTAAACCGTGAATTGCCTGTACGTTTGGAATGGTGGTGATTTTGTCACACTTCATAATGTCCAAACGAATACGTGCAACACGGCTGTTTGCTTTATCGTTAATGAACAGGTACTTACCATCATATTTACCATCTTTCATGGAAATATGTGGGTGGTGAGAGTCACCGTTTAGGAACTTCGCGCTATCGCCTAGCACTTCTTTACTTTCGTTGGTTAAGCCCCAACCAGTAGCAGAACAGGTATTAAATACCGGAATACGCATCAACTCACGCATGGATGGAATACCCAATACGCGAACTTCACCTGAGTGACCGCCACTCCAGAAACCGTAGTACTCGTCAAGTTCACCTGGTCCAACATGAACTTTATTTTGTGAATCTTTTACCGCAGCAGCCCATGACTCGCGTGTCATTACTGAACTACCCAGAGCTGTAGCACCGGCTAAGGTGGCGCCTGTTACTGCAGTGGCGCCGAGAAAACCACGGCGACTAAGGCCTGTTTCCTCAACTTCTGTTGTTTTTTTATCACTCATGACAGACTTTCTCCTAAATTAAACCCTTACTCTTCTAAGTCAGGGCGAAGCATCCAGCTGTACGGCTGGTATGATTTGCGGCTCCTCTGGAGCTGCTTTGTTGCGCTGGCGGCGTTTCTTTTTTGCCACCAACGGCGGGCATCGATCGTCGTTGTAGTAGGTAACCTGACAGTCCAGACAGTGGTGACACTCGTTGGCATTAATATGCCCATCTGGGTGAATTGCCTGAACCTCACATTCAACGGCACAGAGCTGGCAGGGTGTGCCGCACTCTTTGCGGCGCTTAAGCCAGTCGAACAAACGTAATTGTGTTGGTATAGCTAAAGCTGCACCTAAAGGACAGATGTAGCGGCAATACACTTTGCGGGTAAAGATGTTAATTACCAGCAACACAACAGCGTAGAGAACGAAGCTCCACTCACGCATAAAGTGCAGTGTGATAGCGGTCTTGAATGGCTCAACCTCAGCATATTTTTCTGCCGTGGCAATGGAGTCAAGTGACAATCCGAACAGAGCCAGCAAGATGATGTACTTCACCGCCCATAAGCGCTCGTGCACAGCCCAAGGCAACTCATACTGCTTAATTTTTAACTTGCGTGCGGCTTCATTAATCAATTCCTGCAGGGCACCAAAAGGACAGAGCCAGCCACAGAACACTCCACGACCCCAGAGCAGAATGCTCACCGCTACAAAGCCCCACATAATAAATATCACGGGATCAATCAGGAACGTCTCCCACCTAAAGTCACCCATAAATGAGTGCACAAAGGTAAACACGTTAACCACTGAGATTTGACCCAAGGCATACCAGCCAATAAACACCACAGTGAAGGTCAAGTAAGCGATTCGGATTGTGTGCAGTAAGCCCGGACGACGCGCCAGGAAGTCCTGCATAAATAAGATTGCTACCAATACGATCAGCGCTATTGAGATAATCGATACTTGGAAGCTTTTTTGATACCAAACACTCAGCCACAGCGGACGATTCGCCTCATCAATAGCTGCCTGCTCAGAAGCTGTTAAAGGTGGGCGATCGATGTACTCTTCTGGTAGCTGATAGCCCAGCTCAAAGCTGGTGAAAATACTGTCGATTGGCCCAGTCTGGCGGCGCACCAACAACTCAAAACTAAGCGTACTGCCTGGGTCTACCGCATACTGTGAACGCGCGATAAAAATACCCATTTCCGCAAAGTCTGGCATACCTTGCGCATACACATCACTGAGACGGAAAAAGTCTAAGTCCCTAAAGCTGATTACTTCGCCAAATTGACGCATCTGGATACGGTCGAAAATACCGCCACGTACATAACCAGAGCCTTTAAATGAGTAGTCACCGTTAGCCACAACCATCATGGCGTGATCACCCTCGTTGAGCTCCGCCATAATCGCTTGGTATTGTCTTTCGCCCAGAATATTGCGACCAATGGTCGGTACTGTCAGGTCAGCCAAGTACAGGTCAATAAACGGCGTGTTTCGCTGATCGGCCGCTACTGCCTCTACGCCTTCTGCTTCAGAACCTATGAAAGCATCATCAACCTGTCCATGCTCAAGCAGCATACGTCTTATCGAACCGTCACCGGTCAGCGTATGCCAATCTGATGGTTTGAAATAATCCATGAGGATGGTAGCTGGCTTGGTTTTAATCTCGCTATGCGCTTCGACCAGCCCCAGTGATACTGCAACCCTGTGCGCAGCGCGCATAACGATCTCGTTAACCACCATAACCGTTACTGTTGCGCCACTCACCGCATCGATCGTTACTGCCGCCTCATCCTTGGTGCGCCCAATAACTACGCGCTGATTAACACTAATTCCCTGATACTTAGCAGCAAAATCATGCAGCTTTTGCTCAGGAATACCAATGAGCAAAATGGGCTCGTCATGATGTAACACATAAGCATCAAGGATGGTGCCATCTAAACCCAGTACCACCTGCATATTGATTGGCTTGCCTGAGTAGGCAGGTATATTGACGACATTGATGCTTTCAAATGCGTAACCTAACAGCTCGTCACCCTGTTTTAGCGTTCTTACACCGAACTCTTCCGCTGGCTCAGAAATGGTATTTACTTCTGGTAATACCGTCGCAATACGCTGCCTTTCTAGTGGGCTGATTGGCTGAGCAAGCGCAAAACCTGTCCAAAACAAGAACAACCATACCCATATGCTCTGGCGTAAGTACTTAATACCTGCGTATTGGGTTGCCGCAATTTTCATAACTATCCTGCCTTTTCATTTGTAGCTAAATGAATACTAACCTAGCCTAGGTGCATGCGGCGCATGATCGCAATCAATTTATTTTTTTATTAGTTTATAAAGAATGAAATCTTTGAAACACGCGCCTCACTCAATCCCCTCCCTATTGGTTTCACGCCTTTTTAGCGTGCAATACATTGATCCATGACAGCACCAGTCTAGATTCCAGCATTAATACTGCTTAGCTCAGCGAAAAAGACTGCGGCAATTCGCCATAACCATGATGGCACAATATATGCTTGGTTATTCCGTAGTTAATTTATTGACTCTGGCTCACACACCTATCTGCCAATAGCGCGTGACCAAAACCAACTCTAATAAATATTAGGTGCCACCATGAAAAAGTATATTTCCGACGTCATACAGGCCATTTTGCGTGGTATAGGGATTCGCAGCCTTGATAAACAATTTTTGTTTTCATATTCGCTCATTGCCATCTTCACTGTTGTTGTTGCTGGGCATTTATTAATTTCCCACAGCGATGATGCGACCAGTATAAATGTGGCTGGTGCGCAGCGGATGCTCAGCCAAAAAGCAGCCAAAGAAGTTTTACTCGCTGGCGCAGGTTTAGAACAGAAGGCCACTGTAATCGCTACCCTGAAGCAATTTGATGACGCCCACCAAGCATTGCTAACTGGTAATAAAGAGCGCGGCATGAGCGCTATTACTGATCCTGACGTTATCGCACAACTACAAAAAGTTGATCAGCTTTGGCAAGGCTACAAAAAATCAATCACTAACTACTTAGAGCAACAAAAACCTGAGTATCTAAAAGATATCCATGAGCGTTCCCCCGTAGTTTTGAAAGAAATGAACGCCGCTGTGATGATGATGGAGGCCACAGCACAGGCTGACGCCAAACAACAGCTTTATGTTGCTTTTGGCTCAACGGTTATTATTTTAATACTTGTCACCTTTGGGCGAATTTTTGGTATGGGCGCGCTTATGAGCCAGGTGCACAGATTACGCGAACATCTTTACTCAGTTGGCGCAGGCGATTTTTCACATACACTAGAAATTGATTGTGCAGATAACGAAGTCGGGCAAATGTTTACCGCCTATAACGATATGGTGACTCATATCGGCAAACTGGTCGGTGGCGTTATGCAAGCAACAGCCGAAGTTAGCACCACCATTGATGGCGTTGCGCAACGACTAGAGCAAACCGCACGCGGTGTTCAATCTCAACACAGCGAAATCGATCAAGTAGCCACGGCCATGAATGAAATGGCGGCAACCGTACAAGAAGTTGCCCACAATACTGTGTTGACTGCTGAAGCGGCTGAACAGGCGCAACAAGAAGCACAAAACGGCCGCCAAATAGTCACGCAAACTATCAGCAGCATTAGAGAGTTGGCAGATAGAGTCGAACAAGGTTCTGCAGCCATGCAACTGCTGCAACAGGATAGCCACGAGGTAGGCCAGGTCATGCAGGTGATTAGTGCCATTGCCGAACAAACCAACTTGCTGGCATTAAACGCCGCCATTGAAGCCGCGCGTGCCGGCGAGCAGGGGCGCGGCTTTGCTGTAGTGGCTGACGAAGTACGTACTTTGGCGCAGCGTACCCAGCAATCAACTGAAAACATTCGCACCATCATTGAACGCTTACAAAACCAGTCACGTCGAGCGGCTGACTTAATGGCAGAAAGCCAAGAACAGGCACAGGCAACGATCGACGATACAACGGCCGCTGATAGCGCACTGGACAACATTGTGCAGTCTGTTACTTTGATTTCGGAAATGAGCACCCAGATTGCTACGGCAGCAGAAGAGCAAAGCCAAGTGGCAGCCGAAATGGACAACTCAATTACCAACATCACCGGCATTGCTGAGAAAACCAGCACTGACGCCAATGATACCGTTACAGCCACTGCTCAAATTCATGAGCAGATGGATAGCCTTCGCACGCTGACCTCTCATTTTCGCTCAAACGTAAAAGGGGTTGATTTAACCGCCGCTAAAACTGCACACATTGCATGGAAGGGCCGACTCCGCGCCTACCTTGATAATAAAGGCAGTCTGTCGCGCGCCGAAGCAACCTCACATAAGGATTGTGCACTGGGCAAGTGGTATTACAGTGAGGGGCTAGAAAAGTATGGCCATTTATCTGAAATGAAAACCTTAGAAGGTCCGCACGCAGAAATGCATAGCAAAATCAGACAAATCATTGATTTGCGTGAAAGTAAAAAACTAGCTGAGGCTGAAAAACTGTACCAACAGATTGAACCTCTATCAGAACAGGTCGTACGTCTGCTGGGACAGATCGAGCAAAAGAGTAGATAGAGCTAAATAACACCCGCTTTTCGAGTACGCCGTAAAATTCGCCATGCGTCCCAACTATAGACTGCCAGTGCTGCCCAAATAAAGGCGAAACTTAACCAAGCACTGGCAGTAAAGGGCTCACCGAACAGCAGAACGGCTAGCAACAACAATACCGTTGGGGTGATGTACTGCAAAAAAGCTATGGTCGAATACGGCAGGTGTTTAGCCGCACCATTAAAGGACAGCAGCGGTAATAGCGTTATAGGTCCTGCCGCTGCCAACCATAGCATCTCTTTACTGCCCCAAAATCCAGGCTGTGCTGCCACCGCTTCCGGGCTTGACCACAGCCAAATCAAAGCAGCGGGCAACAGCATCCAGGTCTCAACCACCAACCCAGGCAAAGCTGCCACAGGTGCTTGCTTGCGGATCAATCCATAAAGACCAAAAGAAAAAGCTAAAATTAATGCAATCCACGGCACTGTACCCAGTTGCCAAATTTGCACGCTGACACCTACGCCAGCAAGTCCCAAAGCCATCCACTGCATGCGCCTTAGGCTTTCGCGCAAAAACACCAGCGCCAGCATCACATTCACCAGCGGATTAATGTAATAGCCCAAACTCGCTTCAACCATGTGATCGTTGTGCACCGCCCACACATAGGTCAGCCAGTTACAAGCGATTAAGCTGCCTGATAACACTAAAGCCAACAACCGCTTGGGGTGTTTAATTAATTCAATTAGCCAGCCTGGATGACGCCAAATAAGCAACAAAATCGCACCAAAGACTGCAGACCAGATAATACGATGGACAACGACTTCAATCGCCGGAGTACCCTCCAGCGTCTTAAAATACAAAGGAAACATGCCCCACACGCTATAAGCCGTAAGGCCAAGCACATAACCACGACGGGGATTAACGGTTGGATTCATTTACTGTTAGCCTGCTTATAAATCTTATTTACATTGTAGCTGCTTTGCTGACTTTATCGTTGCCAAGGCGGCTAAACTCGCGCGAAGTAGCTATTTTATCCGTGCAAAAATATAACAGCTGTATGATAGCGGCTCAGAGTCACACCCTATTGGAATAATACCGCGCTGTGGTAGCTTATCGGTCACCAATTATCAGTCAGGAAAACGTTAATGTCGCGCAATAAGATCCAGCTTGCTTTACTGGCAAGCACCAGCCTGCTGCTAGCATTAATAATTGTCTATGTAGCCAACCACATGAGAGCACCAAGCTCTGACCAACACACAGAAGGTTTGCGCGCCGCTGGTATCATCGCACTACCCAAGCCCAGAGATATTCCACCGCTAAATTTCCAAACCAGTAACGACAAGTCTGTTGTAACGACCGAGCTTAAGGATAAATGGTATTTAATTTATTTTGGCTACACTTATTGCCCAGACATTTGCCCAACCAGTTTAGCTGAAATGCGACAAATACACCGTTTACTCTCGCCGCAAGCACAGCAACAGGTTGAGTTCATCATGGTTAGCGTCGACCCTGATCGCGATACTGCGAAACAGCTCAGGGCCTATCTCGATTTTTTCCATCCAGACTTTAAGGGCTTTACCGGAGAGATGGCAGATGTGCAAAAATTTAGTAACGCGCTGGGTATTCCCTTTATCCCAGGCGATATCAGTCAACCCGGTTACACGGTTGATCACAGCGGCAATCTAGCTATTATCAGTCCAGCGGGGCAGCATTTTGGTTTTGTCCAAGCGCCGTTCAAAATAGAGCAGGTTGCCAAACAACTTAACCTGTTTGTGCAGCAAGCAAAGTAACTGCAATAATTGCACTCATCGCCACAGGCCAGCCGTACATAATCATGCGCCAGCGCACGGAAGCGTGGCGTAACTCCATAAAGCCATCAATAATCACACCGGCTTTTAAAATAGCAATGATTAGAATAACCACTACTTGTAGCACTAGAGTGGTTTGCTGGGCACCCCAGTAAACTGTCACCATAGTGGCTAAAATCAATACTAGCCAACAGGCAAATAAAACCACTTCATTACTTTTTTGCTTCATGGCTGACCCAACAAATAAACCAACGGGAAAATAATCACCCAGACCAGATCCACCATATGCCAGTACATTACCCCTGACTCTAACCCTGCATGCTCTTGTGCGTTATAGGCACGTCTCCAACAGCGCCAGCTCAAAAAGCCCAACACCGTTAAGCCCAAAAGCACATGCAGAAAGTGAAAGGCTGTGGTCAACCAATACAGCGTAAAAAACGTATTGTACTCAAGATCAAAGCCAAGACTTGCTAAGTGCCCGTATTCACTGACCTTAAGTACGACATAAACCATACCGCTAGCAATGGCCGCCACAAGCAAAAGACTGGCTTGCCGCGCTTTGTTCTTGCGCGCACGCTCAACCGCAATCGCGGCCAGAAAACCAGAACTCAAAAGCCCTGCGGTCATTGCAAAGCCGGTTGAGCTATCCAGTTGCGCACGTCCAGCCATAAACATTTCGGGTTTAAGCAGCTGAGTAATACTGAAAGCAAGGATAAATAAAGTGAACGCTGCCAGCTCGGCCAGGATAAAAATCCACATGGCCAAATCACCTGGCAGCTTATGCTCCGGTTGTTCAATCAACGTGGAAGTGGACATCAACTACATCCATGAGTGCGGCAACGGTTTGTGCGTCATCGGTTAAAGGCTCAGCCAAACAGGCCATGCACGCTTGGCGTACAGGCAAGCCTGCTTTAATCATACGCGCGGTAAAAATTAACAGCCGTGTCGAGGCGACTTCTTCTAAGTCATGGTTTTCTAGACGTCGAATCGCATGGCCTAGCCGCACCAATTGACTGGCTAGTTTCTCATCAACTCCCGCCTCGGTGGCCACAATATGAACTTCCTGCTCAAAATTGGGATAGTCAAAGCGCATCGCCACAAAGCGTTGTCTGGTACTAGGCTTCATACCCTTTAGCAGATTTTGATAACCCGGATTGTACGACACCACCAGCATAAAATTGTCGGGTGCACGTAAACTTTCGCCGGTGCGCTCAATAAAGAGCTCGCGTCGGTCATCCGCCAATGGGTGTAACACTACCGTCGTATCCTGCCGCGCTTCCACCACCTCATCCAAATAACAAATACCGCCTTCACGTACGGCTCGTGTTAATGGACCATCCTGCCACCAGGTTCCATCGGCACCAATTAGGTGTCTACCCACCAAATCTGTAGCACTTAAGTCGTCATGACAGGCGACTGTGTACAGGGGTAAGTTGAGGGTGTGAGCCATATACTGGACAAAGCGCGTTTTACCGCAACCTGTTGGCCCTTTAATCAAAACCGGGAGCTGATGCTGCCAAGCTTGACGAAAAATTTCTTCTTCGTTGGTTATATTTTGGTAATACGGGGTTGTTTCAATTATTGCGCTAGATTGTTCTTGCATAACCATATCCTACTGCTTGACTGGGTTTTAGACAGCTTAACTACCTTAGTATCCTATAGACAATTACAGAGCGTCGTTAACTTGATTGCCATCAAGGGTGATTATTTAGCCGTTCTCCTAGCATTATGGCCAACATCGTTAGGAAGCTTCCTAAACTCTAAAGCAGCAACGATAAAGCTGCTAAAATTATAATAAGATTTTCGCACCAACTCGCAGAGTCTGTTGAAACTTGCTGTAAAAAGTAAAAAACATGCTGAACCCAGAAGGAGACAAAGCATGATAATTAGAACGAACGTCGCACGCACGAGCCTGCTCGCCATCGCTTCTGCACTTAGCCTTGCAATTGCTAGTGCCCATGCACAAACCAAAGTTGACGACCCGCAAGCGGCCTATCAGTCCGCTGCAACTACAGACATGAGCGACACCAAAATCATTCGCACTGCTGGTGCCCCGGATCTAAGTGACGCCGAATTCGATCGTGCTCGTGAAATCTACTTCCAGCGCTGCGCTGGTTGTCACGGCGTGTTACGTAAAGGTGCTACAGGCAAACCACTGACACCCGACATTACACAAGCTCGCGGTCAACAGTACCTTGAAGCATTAATCACTTACGGCTCACCTGCTGGTATGCCTAACTGGGGCACTTCGGGCGAGCTAACCAATGAGCAAATCACGCTCATGGCCAATTACATTCAGCATACACCGCCTACTCCACCTGAGTGGGGCATGCCGGAAATGAAGAACTCCTGGACGGTTATTGTTCCACCCGAGAAGCGTCCTACAAAACAAATGAACAAGCTCAACCTACCGAACCTGTTCTCAGTCACCCTGCGTGACGACGGTAAAATTGCACTTATCGATGGTGACACCAAAAAAATTGTTAAAACCATTGAGACAGGCTATGCCGTGCATATTTCTCGTATGTCAGCCTCAGGCCGTTACATGTTCGTCATTGGCCGTGATGCCCGTATCGACATGATTGACCTATGGATGAAGAGCCCAAGCATCGTTGCCACCATTAAAGTGGGTATCGAAGCACGCTCTGTAGAAACCTCCAAATTCGCAGGTTACGAAGATAAGTACGCTATTGCTGGCGCTTACTGGCCACCTCAGTACACCATCATGGACGGTGAAACCCTTGAGCCATTACAGATTGTCTCCACGCGTGGCATGACTGTAACCACTCAAGAATATCACCCGGAACCTCGTGTCGCGGCGATTATTGCCTCACACGAACACCCAGAGTTCATTGTTAACGTCAAAGAAACTGGCCGTATTTTGCTGGTGAACTACGAAGACATTGAAAACCTGACGGTGACCAGCATTGGTGCCAACCTGTTCTTGCACGATGGTGGCTGGGATAGCACACACCGCTACTTTATGACGGCAGCGAACGAGTCTAACCAAATTGCCGTGATTGACTCTAAAGAACGTAACCTGGCAGCTCTGGTAGACGTGGGCAAGATCCCTCACCCCGGCCGCGGTGCTAACTTCATTCACCCTGAGTTCGGTCCAGTTTGGTCAACCAGCCACCTAGGTGATGAAACTATTAGCCTGATTGGTACTGACCCTGTAGGCCATCCACAGCATGCTTGGAAAGTGGTGCAAACGCTGAAAGGTCAGGGCGGTGGTTCTTTGTTTATCAAGACTCACCCAAAATCAACCAACCTGTACTTAGACACCACCTTTAACCCTGATGCCAAAATCAGCCAAACAGCAGCTGTGTTTGATATCAACAACCTCGAGGCAGGCTACAAAGTATTGCCGATTGCCGAGTGGGCCAATATCGAAGGTGGCGTACAGCGCGTGTTACAGCCTGAGTACAATAAGGCTGGTGATGAAGTTTGGTTCTCTATCTGGAGCCAACAGGATGAAGTTTCCGCAATCGTAGTTGTGGATGACAAAACTTTAAAACTGAAAAAAGTGATCAAAGATAAGCGTTTGATTACACCAACGGGTAAATTTAACGTAAACAATACACAACACGACGTTTACTAAGTAAACTACAGTTGCGGGCTCCCTTGAGTCCGCAACTATAATAGCTTTGAGGATATATGATGAAAAAACTATTAATTCCTTTGTTTTCCGTAGCAGCCCTTGCCTCTTTCCAGACCGCAGTAGCTGTTGATAACGCTGCTGCAGAAAAACTTTTTTCTGCAAAAGCCTGTGTTGCTTGTCACGCTGTTGACAGAAAATTGGTTGGTCCTTCTTACCAAGAAGTTGCAGCAAAGCGTGGTGATGATGTTGCAACTGTTGCACAGAACATCATCAGCGGTAGCACTGGTGTATACGGTCCTATTCCAATGCCACCAAACTCTGTTACTGAAGCAGAAGCAACTATTCTTGCTGAGTGGATTCTCTCACACAAATAGTCTGCTAAGGAGACGTCATGCGGTACTTAAGCAAACGCGAGTGCGCTATTTTTTTCCTCATGGCGTCCTTCCTTTTTCCACTTACTAGTCATGCAGAACTCATTTCTGCAGAACGACAAGCCACATTAAAACATCTCCTTATTCAAGACTGCGGCTCCTGCCACGGTCTACGCATGAAGGGCGGTTTAGGCCCTGCACTCACTCCTGATGATCTTGCCGACAAACCTAAAGAAGGTTTAGTGGCTACCATTATTCATGGCCGCCCCGGCACAGCGATGCCGCCTTGGGCCGCCTTACTCACCGACCAAGAAGCCACATGGTTGATTGACCAGCTTTTACAGGGAGTTTCACCATGAGAAAACGCCTGTTTATTACCCCTTTATTTGCGCTGGCGCTTAGCGCCTGCAGTTTAACCAGTGTGCAAGAAGAACCGCGCGGTACTGGAGATTTGGGCGTAGTTATTGAGCGCGCGGCTGGTAATGTTCTTATTGTTGAGCACACCAACAACCAAGCCATTGCTCGCGTCGAAGGTTTAGGTGATTTATCACACGCCTCGGTCGTTTTTTCACGCGATGAGCGCTACGCCTATGTCTTTGGTCGTGATGGTGGACTAACCAAAGTTGACCTGCTTAAACAGCGTATTGATAAACGTATTATTCAAGGCGGCAACAGTATTGGCGGTGCTATCAGCCAAGACGGGCGCCTCATTGCTGTGGGCAACTATGAGCCCGGCGGCGTTAAAATATTTACAGCTGACACCCTCGAGCTGGTGGCTGATATTCCAGCGACGGCGATTGCCGATGGCAGCAAAAACTCGCGCGTGGTCGGCATGGTTGATGCCCCCGGGCAAAAATTTTTAGTCAGTCTGTTTGATACCGGTGAAATCTGGATTATCGACTTTAGCGATAGCGCTGCTGACGCACCAACCGTTTCCCGCTTTACCGATATTGGCAAGCAACCCTACGACTCTATGCTCACGCCTGAAGGGCGCTACTACATTGCTGGCCTGTTTGGCGAAGACGGCTTGGCGATGCTGGATTTATGGAATCCAGAGCAGGGCGTAACACGTATCTTGGACGGCTATGGCAAGGGCAACCAAGCATTACCTGTATATAAAATGCCTCACTTAGAAGGCTGGACCGTAGCGGACGGTCAAGCTTTTGTTCCCGGTGTTGGCCATCACCAAGTTTTAGTGGTTGATACGCAAACTTGGCAGCAAAGCAAAGCCATCGACATGGTCGGCCAACCCGTATTTGTGATGGCCCGTCCCGATGCAAGACAAATCTGGGTTAACTTTGCTTACCCTGATAACCAGTACGTGCAAGTGATTGACAGTCAAAGCAAAGAAATTATTAAAACCATTGAGCCTGGCCCGGGCGTTCTGCATATGGAATTTACGCCACGCGGCGAACATATCTGGATTTCTGTACGCGACCGTAATGAAGTACAGGTCTGGGACACTCAGACTTTGGAACATCTTTACACCCTCGAAGCAGACAACCCTAGCGGCATTTTCTTTACTAACCGAGCCCATCGTATTGGCCTCTAAGGGTTAAACATGGACGAGCTTACACAACGCCTGCTGGATAGTTTCCAGCATGGCGTACCTATTTGCGCCACCCCCTATCAAGCCATGGCTGATGCGCTCAACTGTAGTGAAGCCGATATCTTGCAGCGCTTAGAGCAACTGCAACAACTGGGCGCTTTATCCCGCGTTGGTCCCGTCATTGAGCACAGCAAAGCGGGCTCCAGTTCATTGGTCGCCTTAGCTGTCCCCGAACAGCGTATCGAGACCGTCGCCGAGTACATCAACCAGCTGCCAGAAGTGAATCACAACTACCTGCGTGAACACGAGTACAACCTGTGGTTTGTCCTCACTGGGCCCAGCCGTGAACATCTGGATGTGGTTTTGCAGCGCATTGAGCAGGACACCGGCTTAGTACCGCTGGATTTACCCATGCTCACGCCCTACCGCATCGACTTGGGTTTTTCCTTGTTTAGCAATTCGCAGGTACCGCAATGACCCAAGCATTATCCGCCAGCCAAGCGCAACAACTATTGGCACTGTTGGAACAAGGACTGCCTTTGGTGTCTCGCCCTTACCAAGCACTGGCCGAACAGGTTCAGGTCAGCGAAGCGCAGATAATTGCCAAGGTGAAAGACTGGCAAGAGCAAGGCTTGTTTCGTCGTTTCGGCATAGTGGTCAAACACCGCGCTCTGGGTATTAACGCTAACTGCATGCTGGTACTGGATGTTCCTGATGATCAGGTGGATGAAATCGGTGCTCAGCTCGCACAGGCCCCCGGAGTAAACCTGTGTTACAGACGACCACGACGCGATAACTGGAATTATAATTTATTTTGCATGGTGCATGGCCGCTGCCGTGAAGCCGTTACCGAGCATGTGCACCAGCTGTTACGTCAGTTTGACTTAACTGAGCGCCCACACCATTTACTGTTTAGTACACGCGCCTTTAAACAACGCGGCGCGCGCTACACGATGCCCGAGGTTAATCATGGCTGAACTAGATGAATTTGATCGCCGCTTACTCAATCGCGTGCAACATGGTCTGCCTTTAGTGCGCCATCCTTGGCAGGCACTAAGTGTCGAACTAGAAGCCAGCGAAGAACGCATCCGCCAACGTCTGCAAGAGCTGCTGGATGACGGCACTCTAACCCGTTTTGGTCCCATGTTTGATATTGAACAGCTTGGCGGTGCTTTTACCCTTGCGGCAATGCGCGTACCCGAAGAGCGCTTTGAAGAGGTCACCGAACAACTCAACAACATTCCCGCCGTCGCCCATAACTATCAGCGTGAGCATGACTACAACATGTGGTTTGTGCTGGCGACCGCAACGCCAGAGGGCATCACCGAGACCATCGAGCAAATTGAACAACTGACCGGTCTGACCGTGCTCAACCTACCCAAAGAGAAAACCTATCATGTCGGACTGCATTTCCCCCTCTGATCAACAACTGGCGCAGCGCCTGATAGCTTTGACCGAAGCCGGCATGCCATTGGTTGCCGATCCTTGGGCGTGGTTAGCTGAACGTATGCAGCTTGAGGTGGATGACACCCTAGCTTTATTGCAGCGCCTACAAGCCAGCGGCGCTATTCGCCGCATCGCTGCCGTGCCCAACCATTACCGCTTGGGTTATACCTTTAACGGTATGACGGTATGGGAAGTAGACGAAGCGGAGATTGATCGCCTAGGTCAAGAAGTGGGCAACTTCCATTTTGTCAGCCATTGTTACCGCCGACCCCGGCGTGAAAACTGGAATTACAACCTGTTTGCTATGGTGCATGGTACCAACGCTGAACAAATTGAATATGAGCGCAAACTTATTCGCGATCATTTAGGCAAGCATTGCCGCGCTGATACGATGCTGGTCAGTAGTAAAATTCTTAAGAAAACTGGGCTGCGGATTCATAGTAAGCCCAAGGAGTAGCCGCCATGATGCGCATCAGTACCTATCTACGTGCCATTGCAGGACAAGCCCCCGAACCACGGGCAGCCAAACCCGGCAGCACTCGTCCCCCCGTAGTTATTTGGAACACGCTGCGCCGCTGCAACCTGACCTGTAAGCACTGTTATTCCACCTCCGCCGATATCGATTTTAAAGGTGAGCTGGATACTGCTGAAGCGCTGGATGTGATTGACCAGTTGCACGAGGCGGGCGTTAAGGTATTGGTTTTAAGTGGCGGCGAGCCTTTAATGCGCCCCGATATCTTCCAGCTGGCTGAACGCGCACGCCAGTACGGTTTTTATACTGCACTGTCCACCAATGGCACGCTGATTAACGAAACCAACATTGACCAAATCGCCGATGCAGACTTTGACTATGTCGGTATCAGCATTGATGGTTTGCCCGAGATTCATGATGAGTTTCGTCGCATGAAAGGTGGTTTTGCCGCCGCCATGCATGGCGTGAAACTGTGCCGTGAAAAAGATCTGCGTGTGGGTCTGCGTACCACGCTAACCCAGTTTAACTTCCCGCAGCTGCCCGACTTGCTCGACCTAATGCGCGAATACGATGTGCAGAAATACTACCTCTCGCACTTAAATTACAGCGGGCGCGGTAAGCGCAATCACGGGGTAGATGCCCACCGCAATATGACCCGCCAAGCCATGACGCAAATTTTTGAGCGCGCTTGGGAAGACGTGCAAAACGGCATTGACACCGATTTTGTTAGCGGCAATAACGATGCCGATGGCGTGCTGTTACTGCAGTGGATCACGGCCAACATGCCAGAGCACCGCGAACAAATGGAGCGCATGCTGCGCGCTTGGGGCGGTAATGCGTCCGGCGCTGGTATTGCCAATATCGACAACCTTGGCTTAGTGCACCCTGACACCTACTGGTGGCAAGAGACCGTGGGCAATGTACGCGAACAACGCTTTGCCGATATCTGGTTGAATAAGCCTGATCCTTTATTGGTTGAACTACGCCAGCACCCGCGCCCGATTAAAGGTCGTTGCGGTGAGTGCCAGTGGTTGTCTATCTGTAATGGCAACACCCGGACCCGAGCTTGGGCTGGTGGCGATATGTGGGCAGAAGATCCTGGCTGTTATTTAACCGATGCTGAAATTGGTTTGCCTCAGCCAGAGCTAATCCAAGCGATGCCGGTAAACTAATGCTAAGTACTACGCCGTAACGCCAAAACAACTATAAGCACTGGAATAAAAACATTCGCTAAGGAGCACCACATGAATCTAATCAAGCCTCTCAAACCCTTAGCGGGTGCTTTGCTATTGCTGGCCTCCAGCCACACATGGGCCGTAGATAAAGCCGCTGAAAACACCTATCTCGAATTATGCAGTGTATGCCATAGCGAACAACGCATTGGCGGCACAGGCCCGGCATTATTACCGGAAAGTCTGGGACGGATCAAAAAAGCCGAAGCCATTAACGTGATTGCCAATGGCCGACCCGCTAGCCAAATGATTGGCTACAAAGACGTACTCAGCAGCGAGCAAATCAGCACACTGGTTGATTACCTATACACCCCTGCTGATAACCCACCCAACTGGTCGGTAGCAGATACCAAAAACAGCCATAAACTTTTTGTGAACCAACAAGACTTGCCCACACAACCGCAGCATAACTCTGATCCGCTGAATCTGTTTGTCGTGGTCGAGGCCGGCACGCATCATGTCACTATTTTAGATGGCGATGAGTTTGAGCCCATCGCTCGCTTCCAAAGCCATTTTGCCCTGCATGGCGGACCTAAATTTTCCCCAGACGGGCGCTTTGTTTACTTTGCCTCGCGTGATGGCTGGGTCAGCAAATACGATATCCACAACCTCACTATGATTGGCGAAACCCGTGTAGCACTGAACACCCGCAATCTAGCAGTCAGTAATGATGGCAAATGGGTGATGGTCGGTAACTACTTGCCTGGCAGTTTAGTGGTCTTAGACGCTGAAGACTTGAGCTTCGTTAAAGAGATTCCGGTCGTCGGCAATGACGGTAAGCCTTCACGCGTCAGTGCGGTCTACACCGCTCCACCCAGAGACAGCTTTGTGGTGGCGTTAAAAGATACTCAAGAGGTATGGGAGTTTCCCTACCTGAACAACCCCAACTTTGAGCCGCGCCGTATTCTGGCTGATGATTACTTAGATGACTTTTCTTTTACGCCAGATTACCGTTATTTATTAGCTACCTCGCGTAAAGCCAAGGGCGGGCAGGTGATTGATATGGAGCTGGGTAAAACCATCAGCGAGATTCCACTGCCTGGCATGCCGCACTTAGGTTCAGGTATTTACTGGCAGCGGGGCGAGCAGCAAGTGTTTGCTACACCCAATATCAGCCAAGGCTTGATTTCAGTATTGGATATGCAGAATTGGCAGCTGATTAAAGAAATTAAAACCGAAGGACCGGGCTTTTTTATGCGCAGCCACGCTAACTCCAAATATGCTTGGACCGATGTATTCTTCGGCCCTAACAATGAAGCCGTGCATGTCATTGATAAACAAAGCTTGGAAGTGGTGCGGACGTTACGCCCCATGCCCGGCAAAAATGCGGCGCACGTAGAGTTTAATAAAGACGGTAGTCACCTGATTCTTAGCGTCTGGGACGAAGATGGCGCCTTGATTGTCTATAACGCTGAAACCCTTGAAGAAGTGAAGCGTATCCCGATGAACAAGCCCTCGGGCAAATACAACGTCTACAACAAAATCAATTTTGCTGAGGGAACCTCCCACTAAGCAATCATGCGCAAGCGCACCTAGACTGCGCTTGCGCTATTTCTGCAGAACTAGATCGGCTCAAGCTTAGCAAACGACAACATCAACCACTTACTGCCTTCGCTGGCAAAGTTAATTTGCACACGTGCCTGAGCGCCAGCGCCTTCAAAGTTAACGATCACACCCTCACCAAAAACCCCATGGCGTACCGCTTGTCCCAGTTGAAACTCTGTCTCGGGTACTGCACTGCCGGCAAACAAGCTGCTCGCTGACGAAGCGCTTTGCTTGGGTGCGCTAGGCGTGTTCTGCAAACGTACCATTTGCAATAAATCGGCAGGAATTTCACGCAAGAAACGTGACTGCAAGTTATAGGAATCCTGCCCATGCAAACGCCGACTTTCAGCACAGGTGATATACAACTGGCGCATGGCACGGGTGATACCTACATAGGCTAAACGCCGCTCTTCCTCTAAGCCATCGGCTTCTTGCAAGCTATTGGAGTGAGGAAATAGATTTTCTTCCATACCGGCAATAAACACCAAAGGAAACTCCAGCCCCTTGGCGCTGTGCAATGTCATTAACTGCACACTGTCTTCAAACTCATCCGCCTGCGTATCACCCGACTCCAATACCGCATGATCAAGAAACGCCACCAAAGGCGTGAGTTCTTGTTCTTCATCGCTTAGTTCAAATGCACGCGCCGCGCTGATTAATTCTTCAAGGTTTTCCACGCGTGACTGGCCTTTCTCACCTTTTTCTTCCTTGTGATAGGTCATCAGCCCGCTGTGTTCAATCATGTGCGCCATGGCTTCATGCAAGGGTAAATCTGTCGCCTGCTCGGTTAGCTGCTCGATCAGTAGAATAAATTCCTGTACGGCATTGCAAGCCCGTCCACTGAGCAGTTTTCGCTCGGTTTGCTCCTGCATGGCTTGCCACAAAGACACATCATGGGTGCGCGCATAGGCACGAATAGTCTCTACCGTTTTCTCACCAATACCACGCGTTGGCACATTAATCACGCGCTCAATGGCCTCGTTATCATGGAAATTACGCAACAAACGCAGATAACCTAAAGCGTTTTTAATCTCTAAACGCTCAAAAAACTTATGCCCGCCATAAATACGATAGGGAATAGCCGCACGCAACAGCGTTTCCTCCAACACCCGCGACTGGGCGTTAGAGCGATAAAGTATGGCGATTTCACTGCGTTTAAGCTCACTGCCATGCAATGCTTGCTCAATCACTTCAACGATATAGCGCGCTTCGTCATATTCGTTATAACCCTGATACACACGAATAGGCTCACCACCGACTTCATCGGTCCATAATTCTTTACCCAAGCGGCCTTGGTTATTGTTGATTAACGCATTGGCGGCATTAAGAATATTGGCTGTAGAGCGGTAGTTTTGCTCAAGACGCACAGTTTGCGCCTTGGGGAAGTCATCATTAAATTGCAAAATATTTTCGATGCGCGCGCCACGCCAACCATAGATAGACTGATCATCATCACCGACCACCATCAGGCTGGAACAGTCCGCTGCCAACAGTCTTAACCACGCATATTGCACGGCGTTGGTATCCTGAAACTCATCCACCAGAATATGACGAAAACGGCGCTGATACTGCTGCAGCAAAGTTGGATTATCACGCCACAACTCCAACGAGCGCAGCAGCAGCTCAGCAAAATCTACCGCGCCAGCACGCTGGCAGGCTTCTTCGTAAGCGGTATACAGCTTTTGCATGGTGGTTAAGAACAAATCACCCTGCGCTTGAATATGTTGCGGGCGCAAGCCTTCATCTTTTTGCCCGTTAATAAACCACTGCGCTTGGCGAGGTGGCCAGCTTTTCTCGTCCATACCCAATTCGCGCATGACTCTTTTCAACAGACGCAGCTGATCTTCACTGTCTAAAATGCTAAAGCCTTCGGTTAAACCAGCTTCTTGCCAATGTGCGCGCAGCAAACGGTGTGCTAAACCATGGAACGTACCCACCCACATCCCAGCAGGGTTAATGCCCAACAACTCTTGAATACGCGTGCGCATTTCTGCAGCTGCTTTATTGGTAAAGGTTACCGATAAAATACTATGTGGCGAAGCTCCTTCCACTTGAATCAACCAGCCAATGCGATGCACTAAAACCCGCGTTTTGCCTGAGCCTGCACCTGCCAATACTCGTTGTTGACCTAATGGAGCTGCAACGGCTTGGCGCTGTGCATCATTGAGGTCGTTTATCAGGTGGGAAATATCATCATTCATGGTATTCAATCAGTAATAGATGAAACCCAGCTACTGCTAGGGTTGCAAAATGATAGAGGGACGGCTCGCACAGCGTTAAGCAAGGTTACGCATCAACAGCCCGTACTCAAGGTCGAGCTCAATCGGTAACGGGATGAATAACACATGCCCATCACCAGGTGCCACATCGCGGGGTTTACCGGCACGATCTTCAATATGTTTGAGTTCAAAGGTTAGGTTTCCCTGCGGTGTCATTACTTCAATGCTGTCGCCAACGGAAAAACGGTTTTTGACAACCACTTCAGCCAACTCACCCTTGCGCTCACCGGTCAGTTCACCAACAAACTGTTGGCGATCAGACACGGAGTTACCATAGGCATAGTTCTGATATTCATCATGTACATGACGACGTAAAAAACCTTCGGTGTAGCCGCGATGCGCCAAAGACTCGAGCGTATCCATCAGCGACATATCAAAAGGGCGACCCGCTAACGCATCGTCAATGGCTTTGCGGTAAACCTGTGCCGTACGCGCGACATAGTAATGTGATTTGGTTCGGCCTTCGATTTTCAGCGAGTGCACGCCCATTTTTATCAATCGCTCCACATGCTGTACCGCACGCAGATCTTTGGAGTTCATGATGTAAGTGCCGTGCTCATCTTCATAGGCAGACATCAACTCACCGGGGCGGCTGGAGTCCTCTAGCAAGAACACTTCTTTGGTCGGCGCACCTACACCTAGAATCGGCTCTACGGCTGCAGTGCTGGCGATAGGCTCGTATTTTTGTACGATATCGCCCAGCTCGTTTTCTTTGGCTTCGTGGGTTTTATACTCCCAACGACAGGCATTAGTGCAGGTGCCTTGGTTAGGATCGCGCTTATTAATATAACCCGACAGCAAGCAGCGACCTGAGTACGCCATGCACAGCGCACCATGCACAAACACTTCCAGCTCAACCTCGGGTACCTGTTGACGGATTTCTTCGACCTCTTCCAGCGATAACTCGCGCGATAGGATCACCCGCGAAATACCTTGTTGTTGCCAAAACTTTACACTGGCCCAGTTAACCGCGTTCGCTTGCACCGACAGATGAATACACTGCTGAGGGAAATGCTCACGCACCAGCATGATCAAGCCCGGATCCGACATAATCAACGCATCAGGCTGCATTTCGATCACGGGTTTAATGTCTTTGATAAAGGTTTTCAGTTTGGCGTTATGCGGGGCAATGTTAACCACCACATAAAATTTCTTACCTTGCGCATGCGCTTCTTTAATACCCAGCGCAAGGTTGTCGTGGTCAAACTCATTATTGCGCACGCGCAGACTATACCTAGGCTGGCCGGCATACACCGCATCGGCACCATAGGCAAAAGCATAACGCATATTTTTCAACGTGCCGGCTGGGCACAGTAATTCAGAGTGATACAGGCTAGACATGGGAGGGTACTCAAATGGCTGTCTAAAACGCACTATTCTACCAGCCTTACGCCAAAGAGTCGCTTAGCTAGCCGCCGAAAGGTCGGCCAGCATAATGACTTAAGCCTCTTCGGGTACAAGCTCTGCGCGTTTAGCATAATTTTGTGCCATCACCGCACAGACCATCAATTGGATCTGGTGGAATACCATCAGCGGTAAAATAGCAGGACCCACCGCACCGCCAGCAAACAGTACCTGCGCCATCGGTACACCTGTAGCCATGCTCTTTTTCGAGCCGCAGAACACAATGGTAATTTCATCTTCCTTATTGAAATTCAAGAAGCGCGATGCCCAGGTAGTTATCATCAACACCAGCGCCAGCAATGCACAACACACCACGGTCAAGATAATGAGCGCCTTAGGCGGCACGGTGTACCACAACCCACCTACCACCGCAGAACTAAAGGCCGTGTATACCACTAACAGAATTGAGCCTTGATCCACGTACCTGATCAGGGTGCGGTTGTTATCCACCCAGTTGGCGATCCAGCGGCGCGAGTAGTGACCTAAAATAAAGGGCAATAACAACTGCAGGCTAATCTTGATCACGGCATCCAGCATACCCGTGGTGCCTGCATCAGCATCCAGCATCAGCTTGACCAGAATAGGTGTCACCAAAATACCTACTAGGCTTGAAGCCGAGGCTGCGCAGACTGCGGCGGGCACATTCCCACGCGCCATTGACGTAAAGGCGATAGCCGACTGAACCGTGCCCGGTAAAGCCGCTAAATAAAGCATGCCCACCCATAATTGCTCGCCAAGCAAAGGTTTTAATGCTGGGGTTAACGCCACCATTAATAGGGGGAACATAATAAAAGTGCAGCCGAATATCAGCAGATGCAAACGCCAGTGCAAGGCACCGGCAATGATCGCTTGGCGCGACAGTTTGGCGCCATGCAGGAAAAACAGCAGGGCAATGGCAGCGGTGGTCAGCCATTTAAAAAACACTTCACCAGAACCCTGTGCTGGCACATAGCTGGCAGCCAAAATCACTGCGATAATTATCAGGGTGTAATTATCAAAAACCATTCGCAGACGGGCATAGAAAACAGACATAACTTTGCTCTTCAAAATAAACACTGGACGCTAATGTACCCTAGCCTTTATATTCCGGCTAACGCCAAGCAGTCAATTAATTGCTCTGAACGGACATCGCATGTATTTAGAACAACAACTCAACCAACTAAAGCAGTTACCGCGCCCTGTATACGGCCAAGCAGAAGCTTTGCCCAACATTGCACTGGGTTATAAACACAGTCATCCGTGGATACAGTTTTCCTATGCCAGCCGTGGCGTATTGGATGTATTGACTGCAGACGGGCGTTATATCGCGCCACCGCAACGCGCTGTCTGGATTCCAGCGAGGGTAGAGCACCAAGTACGCTGTTCTGGGCAAACGCAAATCCGCAGTCTGTACATTGAGCAATCGGCGCTCGCAACCGCCATGACGCAATCCTGCGTGGTGCAAGTAAGTCCGTTACTACGCGAACTTATCCACGCGTTTAGCCAGTTCGATAGCTGTTATCCTGAGCAGGGCAGCCAAGCACGTCTCGTGCAGGTTTTGCTCGATCAGCTTGAACAAGCGCCCTTAACCGATTCCATTTTGCCGCTACCACAAGATGCGCGCGCTTTAGTGATTGCCCAACACTTGCAAAACCAACCCGATTGCACAAAAACACTGGCTCAGTGGGCGGCTGAACTTGGCATGGCCGAAAAAACCCTAAGCCGAATTTTTACCCAGCAAACCGGACTGACTTTCAGGCTTTGGCGTCAGCGTCTGCGTATTTTGAGCGCCCTGCCAATGTTAGAGCAGCAACAATCGGTTACCGATGTAGCCATCGCCTGCGGTTATGATTCTGTTTCTGCGTTTATCCATGCTTTTAGTCAGCATTTTCATTGCACGCCGGGAGAGTTTTTCCACTGACGCGTGCAGTGCTCAGCATCAAACAAACTGACTAATAAAATACACCCCAGCAAAACCAGCGCTGTAAGCAATCAACAAGTAAACAAAATAGCGCAGATAGGCAACAAAGGTTAAGCCGGGCACTTTACTCATAGATACCACCCCAGCCGCCGAACCAATGGCCAGCAATGAGCCACCCACGCCAACGGAATAGGTAAGGGTCAACCATTCACCGGTATTCATATCGATGCCTGATTTCAGCAATGCTGCGGTCAGTGGCACGTTATCAATCAAGGCTGAGAACAAACCCATAATGTAGTTGGCAGCTAATACCGGTACATTTTCGTACAGGCTAAGGAAATGCTGCAGCACGTGCAGTTCTTTTAAAATGCCCACAAGTAATAATACGCCCAAGAAAAACAGCAGCGTATCAAACTCAATTTTGCGTATGTATTCTAAAATCGGTTCGTCCTTATTAATGAGGGTAACGGCCATAAACATCACCGCCAGCCCGAATAAAAAGGACAGTACAGGCGGTATGCCAAATGCTACGTTGACAGCAATAGTGCCAAGAATGGTGGCTAAGAATAATCCAGTGATAATTTTGTCACCGGTGCGTATATATATCCTTTGTTTTTCTAGTATTACTTCGCCTTTAAGGTTGAGCGAGAGCATAAAAGCTAAAAACAATACCGCTACCAACGCCGGGACACTGAGCAATATCAGATCGACGATTTGCACTTTTCCCGCCAAGAAAATCATCAGGGTCGTTACATCACCGGTGATTAAAGCCGCGCCACCTGAGTTAACCGCAAACACTGTTAGTACGACATAGCGAATGAGCTTGTCTGTGGTGAGCTTAAGGCTCATCAGCACGGTGATACAGATAAGCGTGGCGGTAATGTTGTCTGCCATGGATGAGAATACAAAGGCGAACACGCCAACGACCATCATCAACTGACGCTGCGTCATTTTTTTAGGCAAGACCTTGTAAGACAGCGCATCAATCACGCCCTTACTGGAGACATAGGCAACAAAAGTCATGGCCGCCATTAAGAATAACCACAGCGAGGCGATCTCAAGCAGGTTTTCATTCAGTGCATGCATCAGCTGTTCATTGCTAAGCCCACCTGGCGGCGCAATGAAATACAGCATCCATGCTAGGGTGCCAAAAAACAGGGTGGTTTTGGCCTTATCAATGCCAATATAGTCTTCGGCAATAATGGAAATAAAGCCCAGCAAGGCGAGGATGAGTAGAACTGTGGACATAATAGTAGGCCTGAAAATGCATGCACTAATCATCCACGGGTAGGCATTTAACTGTCTGCGCGTGGCATTTTGCGCATTATTTTATGCTCTATTTAGCCGAAGGAATACTACTTGTCGCCTGTAGTAATGGTTATTTTCAAGCGAAACATCTAGAGTTGATTTTCAATCAGTCGTTGTCATCTTGCTCTGGCTTTTTAGCCGCTGCTTGCTGGCTTTGCCACTCTCTTAACTCTTCGTAGTAAGTATCCCATACGCAGGGTTCACAGGCTGACTCACAGCACTCATAATCTTCTGGGGGTAAGGGTTTTTCTAACATAGGTTTTCCTGCTAATTTTTATTACTGTTTCACTCACCTAGAGGCAAAAATATGAGTAAAAAAATCTACTATGCCACCTGCAGTCATCCTTTTGCAGAGCTTTTGGTGGCACAGGATAGCCAAGGGGTTTGCGCTGTCTTGTTAGGCGATCATCAGCACGATTTGATTACCGACTTACAGTCTCGTTTTAGTAAGGACGAAATCATCGAAGACAAAGCGCTGCTGCAAAAAAATCTACAGCGGGTTAAAGATTTTTTGACCCGCCCAGATCATCCCTTGAAACTAAAGCTCAGCTTGCATGGCACTGATTTTCAACTGCGTGTGTGGCACGTGCTCGAAAAAATCCCCATTGGCACCACCGTCAGTTACAGCCAGATCGCCAAACAAATCGGTCAACCTACTGCCATGCGGGCCGTTGCCGGTGCCTGCGCTAAAAACCCTGTTGCCTTAGCGGTTGCTTGCCACCGCGTGCTGCGTAGCGATGGCGGCATATCGGGCTATCGTTGGGGGGTTACACGCAAGCGCAAGCTTATTGCCCTAGAGAAAAAATATGCTATGGACGCGGCGCATAGCTAAATACATCGGCGTGCATCTGCCCAGTCTGCATGCCGCACTTAACTAATGAATCATGAGTTGCATAGACCATATTGGGTGAGCCGCTGACAAACACGCGAAAGTTTTTTAAACCCGCTAAGTCGTGGCACACCGCCTCATAGAGCAAACCACTACGACCATTCCAGTCCGCATCATGGCTCACTATTTTATGTAGCTGCACATTCGGCATTTTTCGCCACTCATCTGCAGCAGGTACAGAATAAAAATCTTCTTCTGTTTTCGCGCCCCAATACAGATGAATAGGCATCTGTGCATTTTGCTGGCGACAATACTCCAGCATGCTATGCATTTGTGCCAAGCCTGTACCTGCCGCAATCAATAATAAAGGGCGCTCATCCAGATCAGTCAGGCAGACGTCACCCATGGGCAGTTGAACTCTTGCCTCTGGCTGTTCTTTGAGCTGTTCAATCAGGTCAACCGCTGCATTATCGCGCGCTAAAATATGCAGCTCTAATTCGGGCAGCTGTTGCGGTGCAGAAGCGATGGAGAAGGGATAAAAGTCGCCCTGCTGCGCGGCCAACATCAAGTATTGTCCCGCTGCATGGTTAACGTTAACGCCCTGAGGTAACAGCAGTTTAAGCTGATATACATTGGCCCCTAGGTCTTGAATACTTTGCACTGCACAAGCAATTGTTTGCATTGGCTTATTCTCCACAGCCAGATTTACTCCACTCTATGTTTAAATTGCAGCAACACTGAGTTGCTCGCCTTAGCCGCTAAGGTGGTTACGAAAATACCGATCAATCTATGCCTAGTTCAGACCAGATATCATCAATTCGCTGCTTTACCTTGGCGTCTTGGGTAATCACCTGTCCCCACTCACGCTGAGTTTCGCCCGGCCATTTATGGGTGGCATCCAAGCCCATCTTACTGCCAAGGCCTGATACAGGTGAGGCAAAATCCAAATAATCAATCGGGGTATTATCTATCATCACCGTATCCCGAACAGGATCCATGCGCGTGGTAATAGCCCAGATCACATCATTCCAATCACGTGCGTTGATATCGTCATCCGTAACAATCACAAACTTGGTATACATGAATTGACGCAAGAAGCTCCACACCCCCATCATCACGCGTTTGGCGTGTCCTGGGTATTGCTTCTTGATCGTCACTACCGCCATACGATAGGAGCAGCCTTCAGGCGGTAAATAAAAATCAACTATTTCAGGATACTGCTTCTGCAAAATAGGCACAAAAACTTCGTTCAGCGCCACCCCTAAAATCGCCGGCTCATCCGGTGGTCGTCCCGTATAGGTGCTGTGATAAATAGGATCTTGACGGTGGGTAATGCGCTCTACGGTAAACACCGGAAAACTATCTACTTCGTTGTAGTAGCCGGTGTGATCACCATAAGGGCCTTCATCCGCCATTTCACCCGGATAAATATGTCCTTCGAGGATCATCTCAGCGCGTGCCGGCACTTGTAAATCACTGCCAATAGCTTTAACTAGCTCGGTTCTTTTGCCACGCAATAAGCCAGCAAAAGCATATTCAGATAAGGTGTCCGGAATAGGGGTAACCGCCGCCAAAGTGGTCGCCGGATCAGCGCCCAACGCCACGGCAACTGGGTAAGGCTGCCCGGGAAACTTTTCACACCAATCGCGAAAATCCAGCGCGCCACCACGGTGACTGAGCCAGCGCATAATCACTTTATTACGCCCGAGCACCTGCTGACGATAAATGCCGAGGTTTTGTCTGGTTTTATTAGGGCCTTTGGTAATTGTTAGCCCCCAGGTAATCAGGGGTGCTACATCACCTGGCCAACAGGTTTGAATGGGCAGAGTGCTAAGGTCAACATCATCACCCTCAATCACCACGTCCTGACAGGGCCCGTGCTTGCGCACTTTAGGCGCCATCGACAGAACTTTACGAAACATGGGTAATTTTTCCCATGCATCTTTAATGCCTTTAGGCGGCTCTGGCTCTTTCAGATTGGCCAGCAGCTGACCTATCTCGCGCAAAGCGGATAGGCTTTCTGCGCCCATAGCCAAAGCAACACGCTCAGGCGTACCAAAAAGATTGGTCAGTACAGGCATGGAAAAGCCTGTGGGCTGCTCAAATAACAAAGCAGGGCCAGCCTTGCGTAGCGTACGGTCGCTTATTTCGGTCATTTCCAATACGGGCGAAACGGGCAGCTGCACGCGCTTAAGCTCGCCTCGCTGTTCCAAAACCTGAATAAACTCTCTTAAATCTGCGTATTGCATGGCTAACCTACTTGGTTTTACTTGCCGCGTTTCATTGCCATAAAGAACTCGTCATTGGTTTTCGTATCTTTTAACTTATCCAACAAAAACTCAATGGCAGCAACTTCATCCATTGAATGGAGTAATTTACGCAAAATCCACATGCGCTGTAACTCTTCTTCAGTGGTGAGCAGCTCTTCGCGACGGGTACCTGAACGGTTGATATTAACCGCAGGGAAAACACGTTTTTCAGCAATACGGCGATCAAGCTGCAACTCCATATTACCGGTACCTTTAAACTCTTCGTAGATGACTTCGTCCATTTTGGAGCCTGTATCGACCAGAGCAGTAGCAATAATAGTCAGCGAACCGCCTTCTTCGATATTACGTGCCGCACCAAAGAAACGCTTAGGCTTTTCCAGAGCATGCGCATCCACACCACCGGTTAAGACCTTGCCAGAGCTTGGAATAACGGTGTTGTAGGCACGTGCTAGGCGCGTAATAGAGTCGAGCAGAATTACAACGTCTTTTTTGTGCTCAACCAGTCGTTTAGCTTTTTCAATCACCATCTCTGCTACTTGTACGTGACGGGCAGGTGGCTCATCAAAAGTGGAGGCGAGCACTTCACCGCGGACAGTACGTTGCATTTCTGTCACTTCTTCCGGACGCTCGTCAATCAGCAACACGATTAAATGACATTCTGGATTATTACGGGTGATGTTGGCCGCAATATTCTGCAGCATCAGCGTTTTACCCGCTTTGGGCGGCGCAACAATTAAACCACGCTGGCCTTTACCGATGGGTGCTGCCAAGTCGATTACTCGACCGGTCAAATCTTCCGTTGAACCATTACCAGCCTCCATGATCATGCGCTCATCAGGGAAGAGTGGGGTCAGGTTTTCAAATAGAATTTTAGTTTTAGCGTTTTCTGGGCGGTCAAAGTTAATAGAGTCAACTTTTAACAGGGCAAAATAACGCTCGCCTTCTTTAGGTGGGCGAATTTTGCCCACGATGCTATCACCGGTACGCAGGTTAAAGCGGCGTATTTGACTGGGTGATACATAAATATCGTCTGGGCCGGCTAAGTAAGAAGCGCCAACAGAACGCAGGAAACCAAAGCCATCTTGCAATATTTCCAACACGCCATCGCCAGAAATTTCTTCACCGCTTTTGGCATGACGTTTTAATAAGGCAAAAATAATATCTTGTTTGCGTGAACGAGCCATGTTTTCAAGGCCCATTTGCTCCGCCATTTCAAGAAGCTCGGTAACAGGTTTTTGTTTTAATTCAGTTAAATTCATATGAGATGAAATGTTCGATGGGTAGTGAGAAGAACTCAGTGTCTGTTCAACAAAGTTGTCGAATTGAGAGACGAGTAGAGGAATATGAATGTGCCAGACACTTATTGTGTTTACGGCATGCAAGACTGTAACGACTTGCGCGTTACAACAGCTAGGAATTTACCACCAGATACGCTTAGAGTCTAGTATGCGCACTAAAGATTTGATTGTGCGCATACTTTTCAGCTCTATTGGTTAGAGATGCGCATCCAAAAAGGCAGTTAGTTGGCTTTTTGACATTGCACCTACTTTAGTAGCCTCAACGTTGCCATTCTTAAACAGCATTAGCGTAGGAATGCCGCGTACGCCGTACTTAGGTGGAGTGCCTGGATTGTCGTCGATGTTTAGCTTACAGACCTTTACCTTACCGGCATACTCTTCAGCAATTTCATCTAGGACTGGAGCAATCATTTTGCAGGGACCGCACCATTCTGCCCAATAATCCACCAAAACAGGTCCTTCCGCTTGTAATACATCCAGCTCAAAGCTGGAATCAGTAATGTTGTTGATGTGCTCGCTCATAGAACTTCTCCGTTTGTTGGCACGCATAAAACGCTGCCTATGATAGCTCGAGTTAATAACTAATGAAACTATAGGGGGAGTGAATATCTACTGTCAGCAATTCTTTAGTAATGCTCGACAAGCCAGCTAAGCTTGCATTTTGCTTTACCGTCCCACCAATAAGCTTTCTATCTATTTGATATATTACACTTTATTGAGCGCAGCAATGATTTGTTTAGCCAGAACCTGAGCTTCCAGCATCCACCTGCACTGCATCTTTTACGCATGCCTGTTCTGGGCTAGAGTGAGTTATTACAGCCGATACTGCGACGAGTTTGGGCCTTGCTCAGCGCTTCTTTAAATTATTATCGACCTGTTGTTATGCTCGATTAAACGGCACAATAAGTGGGCTTTATTGCGCTAAAACATTGGCTAAAACCCCTATTCATGGCAGGATTAGCTCTAGTTGTTCTGGATATCAATCTATGCCCCTCACCGCTACCAAGAGTTTCCCTCTTATTGCAGCCATCGATTTAGGCTCAAACAGCTTCCATATGGTGCTCGCCAAGACCCATGAGAGAGAAATAAGAATTCTTGACCGCATTGGTGAAAAGGTTCAGCTTGCGGCAGGATTAAATGAAGCATTAGACCTTGAAGAAGAGGCGATCGAGCGTGGTTTAGACTGCCTAAGACGTTTTGCCCAGCTTATCACCGACCTACCCAAGGGTGCTGTGCGTATCGTAGGCACCAGCACCCTACGTATTGCTCATAACCGACAAAACTTTATCGATCGCGCCAAAGAAATTTTAGGCCATGATATTGACGTTATTTCCGGCCGCGAAGAAGCACGCTTAATTTATTTAGGCATTTCTCACACGCTACCCAGCATTGCCGATAAACGTTTAGCGCTTGATATTGGCGGTGGCAGCACTGAGCTTATTATTGGCCAGCATTTTGAATCCCAATACCGTGGCAGCCTGCAGATGGGTTGCGTCAGTTACAGCCAACGTTTTTTTAAAGATCACCTCATTTCACCCGCTCGTTATGCCCAAGCCTATACCGCTGCACGTTTGGAACTCATGGAAATGGAGCAAACCTTAAAGCGTATTGGCTGGAAAGAAGCGGTTGGCGCCTCGGGCACAGTTAAATCTATTGCACAGGCGTGCTTTGCAGCTGGCTTTGGTCAAGGTGAAATAAACCAGCCTGGAATAGCCTACCTCAAGCAACAATTATTAAAGCTCAAACACATTGACCAAGTTAACTTTCCTGGCGTTAAACCCGAACGTGCCAGTATCTTTCCGGCTGGACTTGCCATAGTGGAAGCTATTTTTGATGCACTAAACCTCGACCAAGTGCAAGCAGCCGACGGCGCTTTGCGTGAAGGTGTTTTATACGACCTGCTGGGTCGCCACCAACACGAAGATGTGCGCGAACGGTCGATTAATGCGCTGATGCAGCGCAGCCATGTCGATGTTGAGCAGGCACTGCGCGTTGAAAATAAGGCGCTTGAAGTGCTGCAGCAACTTGCCGAGCCGTGGCAGCTAACGGACGACTGGCATAAAGAGATGCTGAGCTGGGCGGCGCGCGTGCATGAAGTCGGTCTGGATATAGCCCATTACCATTACCACAAACACGGCGCTTATTTGGTTGAGCACTCCGACCTTGCTGGTTTTTCTCGTCAAGAGCAGCAACGTATCGCGCTACTGGTGCGCGGCCATAGACGCAACATCCCTTTACAGCTGTTTAATCAGTGCGGCGATGACAGCCATGCTTTGCTCTATCTATGTGTGATTTTACGCCTAGCTATCTTGCTGTACCGAATTCGCGGCTCTCAAGAGGTTCCCGAGCTGCGCTTGCAAGCAACAGAAGATGCATTGGAGATTTTGTTTCCTGCCTGCTGGCTAGAAGAAAACCCGTTAACCGCAGCAGACTTTCATAAAGAAGCACAGTGGTTAACGCGCATCAACTTTAAACTCAGCCTAGGTGAGTACTTCTGCTAGAGTGTTACTTTCCACTACCTTTTATTTGCTCTTTTAGCGCATTAATTTCAGCCAGGTAAGATGATTTTGCAAGTGCTTAATTTTTGAGCACATTCTGCACAAACTACTTCACAGCAACGAATAAAAGACCAATAAGTTTGCGCTGCATGTGGATAACTTTAGCCTTCATGGCTACAATACGTCTTCGATTCACCCTTCTATTGAGGTTTCTCTGTGTCTGTCAATCTTTGGCTGCAGTCTGTCGATTTTTTGCGTGATGAGCTTCCCGCGCAGCATTTCAACACCTGGATTCGCCCCCTGCAAGTTGAAGAAGTAGACGAGTGCCTCTTTGTTTATGCGCCCAACCGTTTTGTGCTGGACTGGGTAAATGAAAAGTACTTCACACGCATTCTAGAGCTGATGACTGAACGCAACAGCGGAGAAACTCCTGAAGTTGTGCTCCAAATTGGTAGCAAAGGCCAAACGGCTCGACCTGCTGCTGTTACAGCAGTTGTGGCGCCAAGCCAGCCAGTGCAAACCACTCATCAAGTTGCTCCTTCTAGAAACACTCCCACTGATACTGACAAGGCTGCTGTTGCTGCAGCCAGTGCCAAACCTGCACAGCATGTTAGTGGCCTCAATCGTTCATTTACTTTTTCTAGTTTTGTTGAAGGCAAGTCAAACCAACTAGCGCATGCTGCTGCTTGGCAGGTAGCCGACAACCCTAAGCACGGTTACAACCCATTATTTCTTTATGGCGGTGTAGGTTTAGGTAAAACACACTTAATGCACGCGGTCGGCAATCATTTATTGCAAAAAAACCCAAAAGCCAAGATTGTTTACCTACATTCCGAGCGTTTTGTGCAAGATATGGTTAAAGCCATTCAAATGAAAGCAATTAACGAATTTAAGACATATTACCGCTCTGTGGATGCACTACTAATTGATGATATTCAGTTTTTTGCGGGTAAAGATCGCTCGCAAGAAGAGTTTTTTCACACCTTTAACGCTTTGTTAGAAGGCAATCAGCAAATCATTCTCACCAGCGATCGTTATCCAAAAGAAATTGACGGTCTTGAAGAGCGTTTAAAATCACGCTTTGGCTGGGGATTAACCACTGCAGTGGAACCGCCAGACTTAGAAACCCGTGTTGCTATTCTGATGAAAAAAGCCGAGCAGAGCAGAGTAGTGCTAGCTAAAGACTGCGCCTTCTTTATTGCGCAACGTATTCGCTCCAATGTGCGCGAACTAGAAGGCGCTTTGAAACGGGTTATTGCTCACTCTCACTTCACTCATCAGCCCATAAGTCTTGAACTAATCCGTGAATCGCTCAAAGACTTATTGGCGCTACAAGACAAGCTGATTAGTATTGATAATATTCAGCGCACTGTGGCTGAATACTACAAAATTAAAATTGCCGACCTACTATCAAAACGTCGCTCCCGCTCAGTAGCCCGTCCACGTCAAGTGGCCATGGCTTTGGCTAAGGAAGTGACTAACCATAGCTTGCCGGAAATTGGTGACGCTTTTGGTGGGCGCGACCACACCACAGTTTTACACGCCACCCGTAAAATCGCAGAACTATGCGAAACGGATGCCGACATTAGCGAAGATTATAAAAACCTGTTGCGCACACTCACTACGTAGTAAAATCACCGCGCATATTATTTCAAGCAAGAGGCCCAGCATGCACTTCACCATACAAAGAGAAGCCTTGTTAAAACCATTACAACTGGTTGCCGGCGTAGTCGAGCGCAAGCACACCATGCCCGTGCTGTCCAACGTGCTGTTGGTTTTACAGGATCAACAGCTTTCCATGACCGGCACAGACACTGAAGTAGAACTTATAGGCCGCGTTACGCTAGAAGAGCCCGCGCAAGATGGTGAAGTCACAGTACCCGCCCGCAAACTCATGGATATCTGTAAAAATCTGCCGCCTGAATCCACGCTCTCTATTCGCCTAGATGAACAAAGATTACTGATTACCTCAGGGCGTAGTCGCTTCACGCTAACCACTTTACCCGCTTCTGATTTCCCTATATTCCAAGAAATCACCGGCTCTTTTGCCTTCCGTATTAACCAAGGCAATCTGCGTTTCTTAATTGAACGCACCAGCTTTGCCATGGCGCAGCAAGACGTTCGATACTTCCTCAATGGTTTGATGCTCGAAGCGACCACTAATAAACTAAGAGCCGTAGCTACTGACGGTCATCGCCTTGCATTAAGTGATGTGGAAGCTGAAATCAGCGAGACCAGCGCCCACCAAGTGATTGTCCCACGCAAAGGCGTACTGGAGCTAGCCCGCCTGATGGATGATGAAAGCGCGTTCGCAGACATCACCCTAAGCCAAACCTTTATCCGCGCCTCTACAGAAGACTTTATATTCACTTCCAAACTCATTGACGGTAAATTTCCCGACTACGAACGCGTGTTGCCTCGCGGTGGTGACAAAATCATTACCGTAGACCGCGTAAGCTTGCGTGACTCGCTTAACCGCGCCTCGATTTTGACCAATGAAAAATATCGCGGTATTCGTCTGCAATTTGAAAACGAATTACTCAAGCTGCAAGCCAACAACCCTGAACAAGAAAGCGCTGAAGAAGAAGTGGTTATTGACTACAACGGACCCAGCCTTGAAATGGGCTTCAATGTTAATTACCTGCAAGACATACTGAACGTCATGTCCACCAGCCAAGCCAAGCTGACTTTGTCGGATGAAAACAGCAGTCTGTTAATGAGCGAAGCCGGTAATGAGAGCTCTGCTTATGTTGTTATGCCGATGCGCCTGTAACAATGATTCGCCCTTCTTAAATGCCCATCAAAGCACTAAGCGTGACAGGTCTACGCAATCTTGAACCTGTCACGCTAAACTTTTCATCCAAAATAAATATTTTATACGGCGCCAATGGCAGCGGTAAATCCAGCCTACTGGAAGCCATTTACTTCCTTTCGCTTGCGCGCTCTTTTCGCAGCACAAAGATACAGACGCTTATTCAGCATGAAGCCGCTGAAACTGTTGTTTTTGCTCAGTTGGTAACGAGTGCCGATCACAACACCAACAAAATCGGCATCAAGCGTAGCCGTCAAGGCGAGTTTGAAATACGCATTAATGGTGAGGACATAAAAACCATCGCTCAGCTCGCGCGCGCTTTACCCTTGCAACTGCTGAATTCAGACAGCTTTCTGCTCTTAGAGGGCGCTCCAAAGTTTAGAAGACAATTCTTAGACTGGGGGGTGTTCCACGTGGAACATTCCTTTCACAGCCAATGGAGCCGCATGCAGACAAGTTTAAAACAGCGTAACTCTTGGCTGCGCCATGCTATAATGGACAGGCAATTATTAGCCTCTTGGGACAAAGAATTCTGCACTGCCAGCGAAAGCATCGACCAAGCACGCCAACACTACATTGCTCTACTTAAACCAGTTTTCGAGCAGACTCTTGAATCACTGATCAAGCTGCCCGAGCTTAGCATTAGCTATTATCGTGGCTGGGATAAAGACAGTAGCTTGCAGAGTGTTTTAGATAACAGCTTAGAGCGTGATAGGTTTTTGGGGTATACCCAAGCAGGGCCTCAGCGTGCTGACATCCGCATTAAAGTGGGCGGTCATAACGCAATAGAAATCCTTTCAAGAGGTCAGCAAAAGCTGGTGGTTTGCGCATTGAAATTAGCCCAAGGCTATTTACTGGCCCAGCAAATGCAACAGCAGTGTATCTATCTGATTGATGATCTGCCTGCCGAGCTCGATAAAGAGCACCGTAAGGCCCTCAGCAGATTACTTGAAGAACTAAACTGTCAGGCCTTTATAACTGGCACTGACAAAGAAACGTTATTAGAAGGCTGGCAAATGGACACGCCAGTAGCCATGTTCCACGTGGAACATGGACGTATAAATCTTGTGGAGTAAACAGATGAGCGAAGCATCAACCTACGATTCCAGTAATATTAAAGTCCTCAAAGGACTCGACGCTGTACGTAAACGTCCCGGAATGTATATCGGCGATACCGATGATGGCACCGGTCTTCACCACATGGTTTTTGAAGTGGTGGACAACGCCATTGATGAAGCTCTGGCGGGGCATTGTGATGAAATTAAAATCACCATTCATCCAGACGAATCCATCAGCGTAGAAGACAACGGCCGCGGCATCCCGGTAGATATCCACGAAGAAGAGGGTGTCTCAGCCGCTGAAGTAATTATGACTATACTGCACGCTGGCGGTAAGTTTGATGACAACAGCTATAAGGTTTCCGGCGGGTTGCACGGTGTTGGCGTATCAGTGGTAAACGCTCTGTCCAAAGAGCTGATTATGACTATTCGCCGCCAAAACAAAGTCTGGCAGCAAACCTACCACCACGGCGTGCCACAACAGCCGATGGCTGCGATAGGCGATACCGACAAATCCGGTACCCACATTCACTTCAAGCCTTCCGAAGATACCTTTAAGAATATTCATTTTAGCTGGGAAATATTAGCCAAACGATTACGCGAGCTATCTTTCTTGAACTCAGGCGTAGGCATTCGTCTCGTGGATGAGCGCACAGGCAAAGAAGAGCTCTTTAAGTACGAAGGCGGACTTAGAGCATTCGTTGACTACTTAAACACCAACAAAACCACCATTAACAAAATCTTCCACTTCAGCATACAACGCGAAGAAGACGGCGTAGGTGTTGAGGTGGCCATGCAGTGGAACGATGGCTTTAACGAAAACGTTCTTTGCTACACCAATAACATTCCGCAAAGAGATGGCGGCGCGCACTTGGTGGGTTTTAGAACCGCACTGACACGCCATCTGAACAACTACATTGAAGCAGAAGGCCTGGGCAAAAAAGATAAGGTTGCTACAACAGGTGACGATGCTCGTGAAGGTTTAACTGCTATCGTTTCAGTTAAAGTGCCTGACCCAAAATTCAGCTCACAAACCAAAGAAAAGCTGGTTTCTTCTGAAGTAAAAACAGCCGTAGAGCAAGAAATGGGCAAGTACCTTGCAGACTACCTGCTTGAAAACCCAAGTGAAGCCAGATTGATTGTCGGCAAGATGATCGATGCCGCACGAGCCAGAGAGGCCGCACGCAAGGCAAGAGAAATGACCCGCCGCAAAGGCGCGCTGGACATTGCTGGACTGCCGGGCAAGCTCGCCGACTGCCAAGAAAAAGATCCCGCACTCTCCGAACTCTACATAGTGGAGGGTGACTCTGCTGGCGGTTCAGCTAAGCAGGGCCGTGACCGTAAAACGCAAGCAATTTTGCCACTTAAAGGTAAGATTCTTAACGTCGAAAAGGCACGCTTTGACCGCATGATTTCATCGCAAGAAGTCGGCACTCTGATTACTGCGCTGGGCTGCGGTATTGGCAGAGATGAATACAACATCGACAAATTGCGCTATCACAACATCATCATCATGACGGATGCTGACGTGGATGGTTCGCACATTCGTACTCTGCTGCTCACCTTCTTTTTCCGTCAACTGCCTGAACTGGTCGAGCGCGGCTATATTTATATCGCACAGCCACCTCTATACAAAGTAAAGCGCGGCAAACAAGAGCAGTACATTAAAGACGATGAAGCTATGCAAGAGTATTTAACTCAGGCCGCACTAGAAGATGCCAGCCTGCACGTTAATGAAAACGCACCAGCACTATCAGGTACAGCATTAGAAGAGTTGGTTAATCAATATCGCACCGTAATGGCAACCCTGCAGCGACTTTCCCGTATTTATCCTCTGGAAATCACTGAGCACTTGATCTACATGCAGCGTGCTGAAGTTGAGCAACTTGGCGATCAAGCAATGATGCAAAGCTGGGTCGATGAATTACAAAAGCGCATTAACAGTACAGAGCGCTCTGGTGAAGAGTACAGCATTAAACTAAACCGAGATGCAGAGCTGGGTCATTACGTACCTTGCATAGAAATCATGACTCACGGGCTTGTCAGGCAAGTACTGCTGCAAAAAGACTTCTTTGCCAGTAACGACTACAAAACCGTCACCGATTTGGGCAGCAAACTGCAAGAGTTGATTGAAGACGGGGCTTATGTAATGCGTGGCGAAAGAAAGCAAGCCATCAGCAGCTTTAAGCAGGGTTTGGAATGGTTGATGACTGAGGGTTCAAGACGCTTAGTCGTACAACGCTATAAGGGATTGGGCGAGATGAACCCAGAGCAGCTATGGGAAACCACCATGGATCCTAATTCTAGACGTATGCTACAAGTAACTATTGATGACGCTATCGCAGCCGATCAAATCTTTAATACACTGATGGGCGATCACGTAGAGCCTAGACGCCAGTTTATTGAAGACAACGCACTAGCAGTCTCTAACCTAGATTTCTAAAAACAAACGGGCCGCAAGGCCCGTTTTTCATTGTTAATCATATAGTTAGCTAAATAATATCGGAAAGCTAAGCTCTACCGAAAAATCCGTCTGCGTCTTATTGGCCGTTACTGTCCCGGTAAATCGCTGTGCAATAGCTGCAACAATCGCCAACCCTAAACCGCTGCCTCGGTTAGCCGATTTAGCGCGCCAAAACCGTTGCTGTGCCTGCTCAAACAACTCAGCAGAAATACCCTCACCCCGATCAGTCACCTTAAAAACTACAGCGTCTTGCTGCAAATAGATAGTTAACTCAACCGGACTGTTAGCCGGACTATGCACCAATGCGTTTTCCAGTAAATTTCGCAGCGCTACCGCCGCCAAAGACTCAGGCACAGCCAGTAAAATATCTTGCTCAAGCTGGCTATCCACCTGAATACGCTCAAAACCTTCACTGGCAAAAAGATTATCCAAGACTGTGCGCGCAACGTTCTGCACACTGCCGGGTTCAACCGCAGAAAAATCTTCACTGCTGCTTAAGCGCGAGAGTAGCAATAGCTGCTCGGTCGTTGCCTGCATGCGCTCAACTGCCAGCTGAGCCTTAGCCAAACTTGCTGTGGCATGCTCAGGTTCAGCGCGTTGCGCGACCTGTAAGTGAGTTTTAATAGCCGTAAGCGGTGTGCGCAGCTCGTGCGCTGCATCGTCGTTGAAGCGCCGCTCACGCTGCAACAAGTCACTCAGCCGTGCCAGCAACTGATTAAGCGTGCCTACCAAGGGCTGCAGCTCTTTAGGAGCCAGCGCGGAATCGAGTGCGGTTAAATCATCTGCCTTGCGTTGCGCCAACTGCATACGCAATACCTGCAAGGGCGCTAATCCACGGCCAATACCTAGCCAAATCAACACCAAGCTACCCACCAGCGCCAACAAAACAGGGGAGGCCGCAGCCACTAAAATTACCCGCTGTAAATGCTCGCGCTCCTCCATTTTATCGCCCGTGGTAATCAGCAAGTTGCGGCGCTGTACCGTGAAGGTACGCCACTGCTGACCATCAATAGCCGTAACTGCAAACCCGAGCAACTCTTCTTCAGACTCGGAAAAAAACATATTGGGCGAACGCACTAGTACTTCACCGCGCAGGTTACGCACTTGGCAAACCAAGCCACGCTTTAAGCCGAAAATTTGACTGGTCAAAGGACTCAACTGCGGTGCACCAACGGGTGCAGGAATTTGCTCCAACAAACCCGCAACCATATTCGCCGAGGACGCGAGGCGTTCATCCAAAATCCGCTCAACTTCATGGCGTAACTCACCCAACATCCATAGCGCCGCAACACCCCATAACAACACAAAGGTGCCACCCAAAATGAGCAATAGGCGTTTACGCAGGCTCATCAGGAACACCTAAACGAAAACCCAGTCCACGGACGGTCTCAATCATGGAGCTACCCAACTTGCGGCGCAGATTGTAGATATGCACATTAATGGCATTACTTTCCACACCATCACCCAGCCCATACAAAGCATCCTGTAAGTGCTCTGCGCTAAGAATACGTTTGGGGTTATTTAAAAAAGCCAATAGCAACGCCATTTCACGACGTGCCAGATTGACAGGTACACCATGCAGGGTCACTTCCAAATGGCTGGGGTTAACCATCAAACCCTCATGTTCAATCACGTGGGTACTGCGCCCCGAGCTTCGGCGCAATAAACTGTGTAACCGAGCACTGAGTTCACGTAAATCAAAAGGCTTCAATAAGTAATCGTCAGCGCCGGCCTGTAAGCCGGACACTTTCTGGGCCACTGAGTCACGCGCACTTAGGATAAGCACTGGCAAATCATGCTGTTGGCGACGCATACGCTCCAGCCAAGAAACACCGTCTTCATCGGGCAAACCTAAATCCAAAATAACTGCATCAAAGTGCCCTAAAGCCAGCGCCTGTTCGGCTGCAGCCGCGGTTGCCACATGGTCCACAGTAAAATTTTCTAAGGCCAAAGCAGCACACAGGCCATCGGCAATTTGTGCGTCATCTTCTACCAATAAAATATGCATAATTACTCAAAGAGAAATTCAGAATGATTTAAACAATACCCGCTCACTAGAGTTAAGGCAAAACAATAATAATCAGCATAAAATGCCTTTGTTAATGCTCAGTTAATACCCAGTAATCAGCATTAAGCATCCGTTACAGCGACTAAAAATATTTAAGGGCGCACAGAATAATACCAGCGAGAAACGACAGCTAATTATTCAACGCTTCCTTAGCACTCTAGATGGCAAACCACCTATGCGTTACCTAATCAGCTTATCTTTACTTTTGTTTACATTGACCGCCAATGCTTTTTTTACTAACAAGCAGGATTTTTTACCTGTCGAGCAAGCCTTTCAACTTACCCTAATAGAAGGCGAGCAGGGCGAGGCGCTGTTGAACTGGCAGATAACCCCAGGTTATTACCTGTACCGGCACAGCATTAAAGCGCTAGACGCCCAAGAAAACCCAATCGAACTCGATATCCCCAACGGTGTTGAAAACGAAGATGAGTTTTTTGGTAAAACTGAAATTTACCATAACAGCTTGCGCGTACCCGTTAGCCTAAGTCACCCACAACCACTACAAGTCAGCTGGCAAGGCTGTGCCGACGCAGGACTCTGCTATCCACCACAAACCACGGAACTACAACTGGCTGCCGCAAGCGCAAACAGCAACAGTAGCCCTACAAGCGGATTAGCAGAAGATCAAAGTATTGCCGCGCGTTTAGCAGATGCAGGTTTATTAGCCAATATTGGTGCGTTCTTTGTCATGGGCTTACTGCTGGCTTTCACTCCCTGCATGCTGCCCATGTTGCCCATTCTTAGCAGTGTAATTGCAGGTTCTAAACCCGGCGGCTGGCAAGGTGCGCGCTTAGGTGCTGCCTTTGTTATCCCCATGGCATTGGTCTATGCCGTGCTGGGTGTGATTGCCGCACAACTAGGCAACCTCAGTGCCATGCTACAAAATCCATGGCTACTTATTCCTTTTGCCAGTTTATTTGTCTTCTTGGCGCTGGCTCAATTTGGTTTGTTTACCCTGCAACTACCGGGCTTCGTGCGCAACCGCCTACACAAGCAGGATCAACAAATCAAAGGCGGCAGTATGCTGGGTGCAGCGGGCCTAGGCGTGTTTTCTGCTTTGCTCGTTGGCCCATGTATGACCGCGCCGCTGGCCGGTGCGCTGCTGTACATCAGCCAATCGGGTAATGCCACTACTGGTGGACTGGCTTTATTTAGCCTAGGAATCGGTAGCGGCTTACCGCTGTTATTGGCAATGAGTTTTGGGATGCGCTGGCTACCCAAACCCGGTGAGTGGATGCAAAGTATTAACAAAATCTTTGCCTACGCGCTATTAGCCGCTGCGATTTTTATTGTTCGCCCTGTGATACATGACAGCCTAAGCATGATTTTCTGGGGTGTGTTGCTGGTAGCCATTGCATTACAAATAGGCACCTTAGCGCACTCTCGTAGCCTGTTTGTAACGCGCTTAATCGGCCTGCTGCTAGGTATTTACGCCAGTATGATTTTATTCGGTGCAGCCAGTGGCGCACAGGATCCCCTTGATCCCTTAGCGAATTTTAAGCAAGTACCCGCAGCAGCAAGCTTAAACACCGCCATACGCTACAGCGACCCTCAAGCAATTTACCAACAACTTGACCAAGCAAAGCGTGCTAACCAGTGGGCTATCCTAGACTTCTATGCCGACTGGTGTGTGTCGTGCAAAGTCATGGAAAAAACTGTTTTTGCCCAACCCGAGGTGCAAACCGCTATTGCAGGTATGCGTTTTTTACAACCTGATGTAACAGAAAATAACAGTGCTCAACAAGACTTACAAAGAAAGTATGGCATTATGGGCCCGCCCACTATTTTATTTATTGCCCCAAATGGCCAAGAAGTTCGTGCAGCACGAATTACCGGTGAGGTAAATGCAAAAGAATTTCTTGCCCATCTAAAGCTTGCACAGGAAACCAATTAAATGCTCAGCGTACAGCTAGGTCCTTTCGCCATCCCAACCAGCCTTGCTTTACTTTATTTGGGTTTGATCTGTGCTTGGTTACTAGGCTGGTTTATTGGTCGCAAGCGTGGCGCAAATCCAGAAGCCGCTTTGTTCCATATGCTCATCAGCGGATTTATCGCAGCACGCATTGCTTTTGTTATCCGCTACTGGCAGCAATACGGTTTTGACCCACTGGCGATTATCGATATCCGCGATGGCGGATTTATGCCCTTAGTAGGTATCCTCGCCGCACTCGCTGTGGCTGCTTATTATTTATGGCGTAAAGCCGAATTGCGAATTCCTTTGGCCAGCGGTTTAACCCTAGGCATTATCATCAGCGGCCTCGGGTTTGCGTTATTACAGGCGCTGCTCGACAGCCAAAAACTTCCAGATATGGCGATGCGTGATATTCAGGGGCATTCTGTGGAATTGCACAGCTATATGGGCAAACCCATGGTAATCAACCTATGGGCTACGTGGTGTCCACCTTGCCGCAAAGAGATGCCCGTCCTAGAAGCAGCTCAGCAACAAAACCCAGATATTCATTTTGTGTTTATCAATCAAGGCGAAGGGCAGCAGCTGGTAGAAGAGTTCTTTATCAAGCAACAACTTAGCCTAGATAATGTCTTACTCGATACGGGCGCCCGTATGGGGCAATCGGTCAGTTCATTATCACTGCCTACGACATTATTTTATGATGCCGAGGGTGTACTACAAAACAATCATCTGGGTGAGCTATCCAACGCCAGCCTCAAACATGCATTGCGTACCATTAATCCCCAACCAGAAAAGGAATCCCAATGAAACTAGCCCACCTAGCAGCAGCTATCTGCATTGCCAGCTTGCCCAGCTTAACCTTTGCGCAAAATTACCCAGCGCCTATCGAAGCCTTGCGGGGTAAGGGTGTAGAGATTCTAGATACCTTTGATGCGCCCAGTGACATGCAAGGCTATGCTGCGTTGTATCAAGGAAATCCACTGGCAATCTACCTCACCAGCGACAAAAAACATGCACTAATAGGCAGCTTGCTGGATGCACAGGGCGAAGACCTAACCCGCTCGATTATTGAAGATAAAATCAGCCGTCCACAAAGCGACGTTTTATGGAATAAATTAGAGAAAGAAAGCCACTGGGTTACCGAAGGCTCAGCCAAAGCACCAACCACAGTCTACTTTTTCACTGACCCCAACTGCCCCTACTGCAAGCGCCTATGGACAGACGCACAGCCCTGGGTTAAATCCGGCAAAGTACAAATCCGTCATATTCCAGTGGGTGTGCTGGGCGAAAGCAGCCGCAAAAAAGCCGCCTATATTTTAGCGGCAAAAGACGGCAGCAAAGCATTGGTAGATAACGAAAGCGGTAAAGCCCCTGCCAAAGAAAATCCGATCGCCAGTAAACAGTCCAAACAACTGGATGAAAACCTACAGCTAATGCAGCAACTGGGTGCCAGCGGTACACCGGCAATCCTATACCGAGACGCAACCGGTTTGCTGCAACTGCATCCAGGCGCAGCACAGGGCGAGCAACTGATAGAAATTTTCGGTACACGTCCTTAAATCAACAGCCGACACAACCGCGAGTGGCTCAAGCCTGTTAATCCACCCACTCCTCTGGGAACATGCTTGAGCCATTCGCTTTGGGTGAACTTCCTGCCTTAGCCTCCCCAGCGTTTTATCTGCTGCTCATCACACTACCTTTCGTACACTGCTATTTCAAAATAAGCATTTTTTGAGACAAGAATATAAAATTTCTGTATCTTTATCTCAATAAATAACGAAATTGAGACAGGACTGTGATTAAAAAACCAGCCAAAACAAACTCTTTGCTAGCTGAGCTGTTGGAGCACATCAGCAAAAAGCAGCCAGAAAAGCTTGGTAAATATCTTGAATACCATCAGCCTGTAGATAATAAAGGCCGTTACCTACCCTTTGATGAATACCGGTATCGCGTGGCCAATGATTTAGAGCCGGATTTGGCTTGGGCTTTAACCAAGGCTGCTAGAGCCGCACAACACATGCCACTACTGCCATTGGGTGATGATAAAACCGTCTGTACCTTCATGCTTACCCAGCGCATTCATACAGCAATTTCCCATGTCGACCGACATGCCACTACAGCAGCTCTTGAGTGGATGAGCAGCAAAATTGGCGAAGGAAGTCATTTTGAATACCTATTAAATGATTTAATCGAAGATGAGGCGATAAGCAGTAGCCAGCTGGAAGGCGCTGCAACCACCACATTAATTGCGAAGGAAATGCTCAAACGTAAGCGCAAGCCTCGCACGCTCGACGAAAAAATGATTCTTGGCAACTTTAAGATGATGAAGTTTGCTTGGGACAACAAAAATAAACCCTTGAGCGTTGCGCTGATTCTCGCCATGCACCGCGAAGGGACAAAGGGTATCAACAATGATAACTATAGCCCCGGCGCATTTAGGCAAACCGATGATGTAGTTGTCGTAGATGCACAAGGCGAAACCCTGCATACACCACCTAGTGCAGACGCAATCGAGCAACGACTGAATGAGGTGGTCAGGTGGGCTAACACGCACCATCACGATGCAGACAGCAATGCATACATTCACCCCATGATTAAAGCTATCTGCTTACACTTCTCAATTGGCTTTGAGCATCCATTCCGCGACGGTAATGGACGGGTAGCCCGCTCTTTATTCTATTGGTATATGTTTAAAAATGAGTATGCCGCCTTTAGATATATTGCAATTAGCACCCTGTTAAAATCGGCACCTGTCAAATATGGCAAATCCTACCTCTACTCAGAAACCGACGGGATGGATTTAACCTATTTCATTGAACATCAGTGCAGCGTAATCGTAAGGGCTATTAACAGTTTTAATGATGCCTACATCAAGTCAGTTAAAGACATACAAAGGTTTAACAACTGGATTGATGACTCCGATTTACACGAAAAATTATCGGATAGACAAAAGGTTATATACCAATTAGCTAAAAGCGGTACCGAAAAAAAATTTACTGCAACAAATGTAAAGGAAAACTTAGACTGCTCATACAATACCGCTGCATCAGCATTGAACGGGCTAGTAGAGATGGATATTTTCAGCAAGAAAAAAGAAGGTCGCGAATGGGTTTACTGCTTAGCAGAGGAAGTTATCACGTAAGGAAGAGCATAGGTTACTAGTAAACGCTATTAACAACTCACGGAGCTTATTTACCTCAAATCTTGTGACTCTAAGCGCTTAATAAAAAACGATGCACACCCATAAAATTATTACCGCTAATAAGCTGCTAAACCGCAGAAGTTATTTTTGCCATCATCGAACGTCCACAACAGGTAGATGACGCCAGCGGCTCATTGCAAACAGCTATTAATACAGCCAAGCTCTCAACTACCACGAGATGCTTGGCTATTGTCAGTGTTACAGCTAGTTACTACACCAAAAAGATCGTATAACAAAGCTTCCTACAACCGCGCCCCACGCACACCCGTGCTAATCTCGCGGCATTGCGCCAGCACATCGGCGACCGCTTGCTCTGGGGTGGCTGCTTGGTTGATTTTATCGACCAATGCCGAGCCCACCACCACGCCTTCAGCCAAACGCGCCACATTGGCGGCGTGTTCTGGCGTGCGGATACCAAAACCGATACAGACCGGTAAATCACTGTGACGACGCAAGCGCGCGACGGCTTCTTCGACGTGCTCAAGGCTTGCGGTAGCACCACCGGTAATACCCGCCACCGAGACGTAGTAAATAAAACCTGAGCTGTTATTCAGTACCTTGGGCAAACGCTGATCATCAGTGGTCGGTGTGGTCAAGCGAATAAAATCTATCCCTGCGGCCTGCGCCGGCTCACACAGCTCTTCGTTATGCTCAGGCGGCACATCAACAACAATCAAACCATCGACGCCGGCTTCATGGGCATCACGCACAAAGTTATCCACACCATAGTGATGAATCGGGTTGAAATACCCCATCAACACCACCGGGGTGCTCTGGTTATCTTGGCGAAACTCACGCACTATCTGCAAAGTTTTACGCAGCGTATGGCCGTTTTTTAATGCACGCTGGTTAGCCAGCTGAATCGCTGGGCCATCCGCCATAGGATCGGTAAAGGGCATGCCTAATTCGATCACATCCGCACCTGCGTCTGGCAGGCCTTTAAAAATTTGCATGGCACTGCTGTAGTCAGGGTCGCCCGAGGTGACAAAAGTGACCAATGCCGCACGATTTTGTTGTTTTAACTGCGCAAAACACGCCTCAATACGACTCATGATTGTTCTCCTTGCGCGCCTAAATAGTGCATTACGGTTTGCATGTCTTTATCACCACGACCGGATAGGTTAACGACCATCAGGTGATCTTTGGCCAAACTGGGCGCGCGCTTGATCACCTCAGCTAACGCATGGGATGACTCTAATGCTGGAATAATGCCTTCTAAACGGCACAGCAATTGAAACGCTTCCAATGCCTCATCATCGGTAATGGCGGTGTATTCAACCCGACCCGTATCATGCAACCACGCATGTTCAGGTCCTACACCTGGGTAATCCAATCCCGCAGAAATGGAGTGAGCGTCTTTGATTTGCCCGTCTTCATCTTGCAATAAGTAGGTTTTATTACCGTGCAGCACGCCGGGTGCGCCACCAAGCAAGCTTGCCGCATGCTTGCCTGTTTCCACACCTAGACCGGCGGCTTCCACACCAATAATGTTCACACTGGGGTCATCTAAAAACTCATGGTACAAACCCATGGCGTTAGAGCCACCGCCAATGCAGGCCACCAATGAATCCGGCAAACGGCCTTCTTGCTCCTGCAATTGCGCACGGGTTTCGCGGCCAATCACCGATTGGAAATCACGTACCATGGCGGGGAAGGGGTGCGGACCCGCGACCGTACCAATCAGATAAAACGTGTTGTCTACGTTCGTTACCCAATCACGCAAAGCTTCATTCATGGCGTCTTTCAACGTGCCGGTACCGGCTTTAACAGGAATCACCTCAGCCCCTAACAGCTTCATGCGAAACACGTTGGCCTGTTGACGCTCGATATCTGTAGTGCCCATGTACACCACGCATTGCAAACCAAAACGTGCCGCAACAGTCGCCGTCGCCACACCGTGCATACCCGCACCGGTTTCGGCAATAATGCGTTTTTTGCCCATGCGTCGCGCCAGCAAAATTTGCCCGATGCAGTTGTTAATCTTGTGGGCGCCGGTGTGGTTGAGCTCTTCGCGCTTTAGATAAATCTTTGCGCCGCCTAAATGCTCGGTGAGGCGTTCAGCAAAATACAATGGGCTAGGGCGACCCACATAGTCGCGCTGAAAATACGCCAGCTCTTTCTGGAACTCAGGGTCCTCTTTGGCTTGCTCGTAGGCTTTGCCCAACTCTAGGATCAGCGGCATCAGGGTTTCCGCAACATAGCGTCCACCAAAAATACCGAATAGACCACGCTCATCTGGCGCTGCCGAATAATTTGTCATGTTGGTTATTCCATTGATAGCAAAATATATGCACTTAACATACGCCAATTAGTGCGCAACAAAAAGCGATAAAAACACACACTCATGTTAGTATTTCTCACATGAATTACTTAACCCAACTGCCCTCACTCAATGCACTCAAAGCTTTTCTTGCCGTAGCCGAGCAGGGCAGCATAACCGCTGCTGCACAAAGCTTAAACGTCACCCATGGTGCAATCAGTCGACAGATAAAGCAGCTGGAAGATCAACTGGGCATGCCATTAACCAGCAAACATGGACGCGGCATAAAACTCACAGATGCAGGGCAACAACTCTATACCGATACCAGTCCAGCCCTAGCGGCGATCGCTCAAAGCTGCCAACAACTTAAGCAGCTCAATCGCGATAAACCCATTGTCTTGGCCTGTTCGGGCAGTATTTTAGCGCGCTGGTTGATACCTCGTTTGCATCAACTGCAGCAGGAACTGCCTGAATTAGCCTTGCAACTGATCACCAGTACCGGAGATGACAACCCACAGCAGCAGGGCGCCGATGCGAGCCTGTTGTTTACCCAGAGCTGCGTGGCACAAAGCGCCAGCCAATTTGTGTTGGATCACGAACGTATCGGACCCGTTGTTAGCCCTGAGTTTGCCAAACAGCATCAGCTCATCGATAGCCCAATCGAGCGCATTCTCGATTTTGCCGTGCTCCACACCCAATCCCGCCCGCAAGCCTGGCCAGACTGGGCAGCACAACAATTAGGCGGCCAGCAGCTACAACTCGGACAAGGCTTTGCGCATCTGTATTACTTATTAGAGGCCATCACTGCGGGCATGGGTATCGGTATTGCCCCGCAGCAGCTCGTTGATGCCGATATTCAACAAGGCAGGCTCATTGCACCTTGGGGTTTTGTACGCACTTCAGCAACCTTCTGTTTAAATCTACATAACCCGCAACAGGCTCAAGCGATTGAGCAGCTCGCTCAATGGTTTAGCGCACATCTTTAATAATGAACACGCATTACTAACAGACAGATACTCGAGGTAACAGAATAGATTTGGTCAAAACCCGGCAATGATAGTACAATGACAGCACTTGTTTAGTTTATCTTGACTGACTAAGCCGTCCTAATCCACAGGAGGACAGTATGCAAATCTCAAGCGGTATGATGCCCATGGGTATCCAAGCCATACAAAATGGCCAGCAACAAATGACAGAAGCAGCACAGGCGGTTGCCAGCTCAACGGCAAACTCAAACGCCGACCAAGCGCCAGACTTTAACATTGCCGATCTAACCCAGCAGTTAGTGCAAATGGATCAAGCCAAGCACTTAACCATGGCAGGCGCAAAAATGGTGCAAACAGCCGACGAAGCGCTAGGTACTATCATTAATACTATGGCGTAACTTCGTCTAAACCACGCTTTGCTAAAAGCCGTTCTACTCGAAAGAGGGACGGCTTTTTTTGTCCCTGCAGAACAGCAACCCACCACCAAATACATCGCACCCCCAACCTACGAACAAAGCTTTGAGTGGGCTGTCTGATTGTGAACAGCCAAGCCTTAATAGCTCATTTCATTGCGCATAATCACAACTCACTCACATAAAACCACCGCAACGCTGCCACAACATCCATGCTATTAAAAAATACCACTTTTGTGTGCTTGACAAGAGAAAGCCATAGCCGTAACTTTCAAACGGTCGTTTGATACTTTTTACATCACCCCCCGACAACGGGAAATGTTGTCCATTACGCTAAAAACCAATAATAAAGAATCTATCTTAGAGGTAAACAGCTATGCCAGAATACAAGGCCCCCTTGCGCGATATCCGTTTCGTACGTGACGAACTTCTTGGTTATGACGCGCATTATCAATCTCTGCCTGGCTGCGAAGAAGCCACGCCCGACATGGTCGATGCCATCCTTGAAGAAGGCGCTAAGTTTTGCGAAAACGTCATCGCCCCCCTCAACCGCGTTGGCGATACCGAGGGTTGCACCTGGTCAGCCGATGGCGTGACCACGCCAACCGGCTTTAAAGAAGCCTACGAGCAATTTGTTGAAGGCGGCTGGCCCAGCCTTGCTCATGATGCTGAGCACGGCGGTCAGGGACTGCCCGAGTCACTAGGCATGGCCATCAGCGAAATGATTGGCCAAGCCAACTGGTCATGGGGCATGTACCCTGGCTTATCCCACGGCGCGATGAACACCCTCAGCGCCCACGGTACCGAAGAACAGCAAGCAATTTATCAAACCAAGTTGGTGTCGGGTCAATGGACAGGAACCATGTGCCTAACCGAACCTCATTGTGGCTCCGACCTTGGCTTGCTACGTACCAAAGCAGAATCCCAGGGCGACGGCAGCTACAAAATCACTGGCACCAAAATTTTCATTTCTGCCGGTGAGCACGATATGGCAGAAAATATCGTCCACATTGTGTTAGCCCGTCTACCTGATGCACCCGAAGGTACTAAGGGTATCTCTCTGTTTATCGTGCCTAAGTTTCTGCCCAATGCTGAAGGCGAGTTAGGCGAACGTAATGGGGTTACCTGCGGCTCTCTTGAACACAAAATGGGTATCCACGGTAACTCCACCTGCGTAATGAATTTCGATAACGCTACCGGTTTTTTGATTGGCCCACCCAACAAAGGCTTGAACTGCATGTTCACCTTTATGAACACTGCGCGCCTAGGTACAGCGCTACAGGGCTTAGCCCACGCCGAAGTGGCGTTTCAGGGTGCGATTGAATACGCCCGCGATCGTTTACAAATGCGCTCGCTCACCGGGGCTAAAGAGCCAGACAAAGCAGCTGACCCCATCATCGTGCACCCTGATGTACGCCGTATGCTGCTCACCACTAAAGCCTTTGCCGAAGGCAACCGTGCGATGCTGTATTACGCGGCCAAACAAGCAGATATCGTCCAGCTTAGCCAAGACGAAGAAGCACGCACTCAAGCCGATACGCTGCTGTCCTTTATCACCCCCATTGCCAAAGCTTTTATGACCGAAACCGGTTTTGAAGCTGCCAACCACGGTGTACAGATCTATGGTGGGCACGGTTATATTAGCGAGTGGGGCATGGAGCAAAACGTGCGCGACAGCCGTATCTCGACGCTGTACGAAGGCACCACCGGCATTCAAGCGCTGGATTTGCTCGGTCGCAAAGTATTGATGACCCAAGGTGAAACGCTAAAAGCCTTTACCAAAATCGTGCACCAGTTCTGCAAGACCAACGAAGGTAACGAAGCCATTCAATCCTTAGTCACGCCACTGGCCGAACTCAACAAAGAGTGGGGCGAGATCACCATGAAGGTGGGTATGGCGGCGATGAAAAACCGTGAAGAAGTCGGTGCCGCTTCCGTGGATTACCTGATGTATTCCGGTTACGCCTGCTTGGCGTATTTCTGGGCGGATATGGCCCGTGTCGCCGCAGAAAAAATCGCTGAGGGTACCAACGAGGAAGCCTTCTATAAGGCCAAACTGCAAACCGCGCAGTTTTATTATGCGCGCATTCTGCCACGCACACGCAGCCACGCGGCCGCCATGCTGTCAGGCGCTGACAACCTGATGGACATGGCTGTCGAAGACTTTGCTTTAGGCTATTAACCCTCAAACAAACCCGCTTCGGCGGGTTTGTTACCAAGAACAACTATAGAGAGGACATTATTATGGCTGAGTATCGAGCACCTTTACGCGACATGGGTTTTTTACTCAATGAAGTTTTCCAGGTCGGCACGCTCTGGTCAGAATTGCCTGCACTGGCTGAGACTGTCGATGAAGAAACAGCCAGTGCGATACTTGAGGAAGCCGGCAAAATCAACGCCGGCATCATTGCACCCTTAAATAGAGTCGGTGACGAAGAAGGCTGCCAGTGGCAGGATGGCGCAGTTAAAACGCCCGCGGGTTTTATTGAGGCCTACCAAAGCTACGCCGAAGGCGGCTGGGTGGGTGTGGGCGGTGATCCGCAGTATGACGGCATGGGCATGCCCAAAATGATTACCGCCCAGCTTGATGAAATGGTTAATGCCGCCAACCTGTCGTTTGGTCTGTACCCCATGCTCACCGCGGGTGCGTGCCTGTCGCTGTTAGCCCACGCCAGTAACGAACTAAAAGAAAAATATCTGCCGAATATGTATGCAGGTGTCTGGGCGGGTTCTATGTGCTTAACCGAAGCCCATGCCGGCACAGACTTGGGCATGATTCGCACCAAAGCCGAACCGCAAGCCGATGGCAGTTATGCCATTACTGGCTCGAAGATTTTTATCACCGGCGGCGAACACGACCTCACCGAAAACATCATCCATTTAGTGCTGGCGAAACTGCCTGATGCACCCGCTGGCGCCAGAGGCATTTCACTGTTTTTAGTGCCTAAAGTGATGGTCACTGAAGACGGTAGTTTAGGCGAACGCAACGCGGTGTCCTGTGGCTCGATTGAGCATAAAATGGGTATTAAGGGCTCATCCACCTGCGTGATTAACTTCGATAACGCCATCGGCTATTTAGTCGACGAGCCTAATAAAGGCTTGGCAGCAATGTTCACCATGATGAACTACGAGCGTTTGGGCGTAGGTATTCAGGGGTTATCGCTGGGCGTGCGCTCGTACCAAAGCGCAGTTGAATACGCCCGTGAGCGTGTGCAAAGCCGCGCACCCACAGGCGCACAAAATCCAGATCAGGCTGCCGATCCAATTATCGTGCACCCTGATGTACGCCGCATGCTGCTAACGATGAAAGCGCTTAACGAGGGCGGTCGCGCCTTTTCCACCTACGTGGCCAAGCAACTGGATCTGAGCAAGTACAGCACGGATACCAGCGTCAGTAGCAAAGCTGCAGATCTCGTAGCTTTACTGACGCCCATTGCTAAAGCCTTTATGACCGACATGGGCCTAGAAACCACCGTGCACGGGCAGCAAATTTTTGGTGGTCACGGTTATATCCGTGAATGGGGACAAGAACAGTTGATTCGCGATTGCCGCATCACGCAAATTTACGAAGGCACTAACGGCATTCAGGCGCTGGATCTGGCTGGGCGTAAAATTGTCGCCAACAACGGTGTTTTCTATCAGCATTTTAGCCAAGAAGTTAACGACTTTATTGCTAGCGCTGATGATGAGCTGAGCGAGTTTACCCAACCACTGGCGCAAGCGCTCAACAACCTCGATGCGCTGACTCAGTGGTTAATAGAGCAGGGCAAGCTCAATGCCAATGAAATTGGCGCGGCGTCCGTTGAATACCTGCATGTGTTTGGCTACACCGCTTATGCCTATATGTGGGCCATGATGGCGCAGGCCGCCCAAGGCAAAGAAGAGCAAGATGACTTCTACGCCAGTAAAATGGGCACGGCACGCTTTTACTTCGCTCGCCTACTGCCGCGCATTCATTCGCTAACAGCCAGCGTGAAAGCTGGTAGTGAGTCGCTTTACCTATTAGATGAGCACGAGTTTTAGGCGCTTGTAAGCAAAGGCTTACACGAACTGGCGCAAATGTCCTCTAGCGGTGTCACTGGTTAATTACCTACACTAAAAGCCTAGGAAAAGAAGGACATACATGACGCCTGCCAAGGTTCGTAGGCTTACAAAGGATATGTTGCTGGATGCGTAAATGGATACAGTCTGCAAACCCCGCTTCGGCGGGGTTTTTTTATGCACGATCATTTTATCTTGAAACGTCCTTGTCAGATCAAATATTTTTTAACCAAATCAGCTATACTCGCACGCTATAACTACCTGCCAAGTATCGCAACTTCAGCGAAATGGCTTCTTACTCGTTAATTGGACGTTAATATGACTGCTCTGAAAAATGATCGTTTTCTCCGTGCACTGCTTAAGCAGCCTGTAGATGTAACCCCAGTTTGGATGATGCGCCAGGCAGGACGTTATTTGCCTGAATACCGCGCAAGTCGCGCCAAAGCAGGTGATTTTATGGGTTTATGTATGAATCCAGAAATGGCCTGTGAAGTTACACTGCAACCACTTGAACGCTACCCTTTAGACGCAGCTATTTTGTTCTCCGATATCCTGACGATTCCAGATGCGATGGGTTTAGGGCTTTATTTTGAAACCGGTGAAGGTCCACGCTTTAAGAAAATAGTCGACACCCCAGAAGCTATTGACGCGTTACCCATCCCACATCCCGAGCAAGATCTTGGTTATGTGATGGATGCTGTACGTACCATTCGCCGTGAACTCAATGGCCGTGTGCCCTTGATTGGCTTTGCTGGCAGCCCCTGGACACTCGCCACCTATATGGTTGAAGGCGGCTCATCCAAGGATTTCCGCAAGAGCAAAGCGTTCATGTATGACAACCCTGAAGCGATGCACAGACTGCTAGATAAACTGGCTCAGTCAGTCACTAGCTACCTGAATGCGCAGATTTTAGCCGGTGCACAGGCGGTACAGATTTTTGATAGCTGGGGCGGCAGCTTGTCTTCAGCCGCGTACCAAGAGTTTTCCTTAGCCTATATGAAGAAAATCGTTGATGGCTTAATTCGTGAAAACGACGGTCGTCGCGTACCCGTTATCCTCTTTACCAAAGGCGGCGGTCTCTGGCTAGAGTCCATGGCCGACACAGGTGTAGAAGCCCTAGGTATCGACTGGACCTGCGACATGGGCGTAGCCCGTCAGCGTGTCGGCGATAAAGTAGCCCTGCAAGGCAACATGGATCCTTCCGCACTTTACGCCAGCCCTGCCGGTATCCGTGCAGAAGTTGAGCGTATTCTAGCCAGCTATGGCCACGGTGAAGGTCATGTGTTTAACCTAGGCCACGGCATCACCCCAGAAGTAAAACCAGAAAACGCCGGTGCCTTTATTGAAGCGGTACATGAGCTTTCAGCCAAGTATCATCAGTAAAAGTTATTTTAAAAAGCCTCTTTTTTAGAGGCTTTTTTTATACGACCTCATTACTACTTTCAACCGCATGAACATCTGTAATATCATGCCGGCTTAACTTCGCAATCTAACAGAGGATAGTCAGATGAAATCAGCCTTAATAAAAGGGTTAGGCTTCGCTTTATTTTTAACTACGGTTTCAGTTCAAGCAGCCAGTCAGGTAGGACAGCATTATATTGACCGCTTATCCAGTGGCGGTCCGGTTACTGTACGAGACGTAGCAAAAAGCATTAGCCAAACAGGCATAGACGAAGTTGAAGTGCTGGATGCTTTGGCTGAGCGCGTCTGGCGTGACCATAAGAAAGAGGGTGCAAGCCAAGTGGATGCAACTTCTTGGGGAATCGTTGCTTTAGGTAATTCGGGCAACTCGCGTTACCAAAGCCTGATCAAAGAAATTGCCGACACCACGCCGTTCAAGAAAGTTAAAAAACATGCTCAGAAGTCATTAAAAAAACTTAAAAATGGCTCTGCTGAACAGTATAAGCCGGGTACAGTTAACTTAACGGCGGCTACAACCAGCAAAAAAGCAGCTCCTGCGCCAGCAAAAAAAGCTAACAACGGCAAAAATGTTGCTTTAAGCGAGATTCGTGTAGGCATGAGCATGCAAGAAGTCGAAAGCCTTGCGGGACCTGCAACCTCATCTCATAGCCATATCACCGGAAAAGCCTTTAATCCCTTTAACGTGGTTGGTAAAGATGCGCACCGCATGATTTATTATTACAAAGGGCAAGGGCGCGTGGTGTTCTCTAACCAGTCTGCCTACACCAGCACATACCGTGTGTCTGATGTAATCCTAGACGCGGATGAATCCGGTTATCCATAGATAACACACCACAAAAAAAGCCTTGCATATAGCAAGGCTTTTTTATTGCTCAGGATAAGTACCCTGCTTAGCGTACTTTCGCCAAATCGCCTTTCAGCGCAACACCAGCCATGATTCCACCAGCATGGCATTCGTAATTTTCACGACTCTTATACACATTATGCTTATAGTTACTCACCAGGTTTACCACCGCATTAGCACCGGCATTTTGCGCCGCTGTTTGAAACTGAATAAGAGCGGATTGCAACGCCCAGCTGCACGCTGCTTGGTCTGACTTATTAAAAGCATTGGTTTTCTTGCTGGTAGTTAAACCTTTGCTAACGACTTTTGCGCCATTAGGCTGGCTGTCTAAGTAAAACTTTACACTGCCATCAAGTCGACCTGCAGCCACAGCTTCTTGGACCACCTCATTAAAGTTCAAATAATGTGTCGTATCACGCGCTTGTGACACAATCGGTAAACACAGGCCGGCTACAAATACCGCCAAAATTGTTTTGGATTTCATTCGTCACCTCGTAGTTAATTTACTTATGTTGTTACAGCGCACTAACGCAACGAATCCTGCTTAAGGCATAAAACTCAATTTGGAGTTAATGTCCATTTCTAGATTTTTCACCCAGCGATTAAAGTTGCGATGGATACTGTTGCGCTTCACGTTATAGCCCAAGCCTTGACTAGACACATGCTTGATCGAGTATTGGTAAGCGCTATAATCAATCTGTATGACAGCTACATGGCGATCTTGTTTGTTATAACGCGCCATTATTTTCTGGCCATCGTCTGACTGTAACTGCCAACCACGTCCCTGCAGCGCCTCATAAATAGCTGTCTGCGTGCGCATCGAGTCACCCGCTTGCTGAGTATTTACGGTCTGACTGATGCTCATCACTGGCGCAGCTGTACTGCATCCCACTAAGACAAACGCACAGAGACTAAGCGCAAATCCTGTTTTTCTCATTTCTAACTCCAGCGTTTAAAAATCAAGGATGTATTAATGCCACCAAAGGCAAAGTTATTATTCATCACGTACTCATTCTGCATCTGCCGTGGTGCCGTTAAATAATCCAGCGCGCCGCAGCGACTGTCCACGTTGTTAAGATTGAGCGTATGAATATAGGTGTCGGTATTCATCATCTGAATACTAAACCAAGACTCTAACGCGCCACAGGCGCCTAGCGTATGGCCTAAAAAGCTTTTTTGTGAGCTGATAGGCATCTGTTCGCCAAAAAGCTCACTGGTGGCCTGGGTTTCAGCTATGTCACCTGAATCAGTCGCCGTACCATGACCGTTTACATAACCAATCGCACTAGGTGGCAGTTGTGCATCCTGCAAAGCCAACTCCATAGCAATACGCATGGTGTTTTTTTCTGGCTTGGTAATGTGTGAACCATCAGCGTTGCTGCCAAAACCAACAATTTCTGCATAAATGTGCGCACCACGTGCCAAGGCATGCTCTAACTCTTCCAGCACAAAAATACCTGCGCCTTCGCCGATAACTAAACCATCACGGTCAACATCATAGGGCTGTGGCGTCTTGGTGGGTGTATCATTTTTTAAACTGGTGGCATACAGCGCATCAAATACCATGGCTTCAGTAGCACATAACTCTTCCCCACCACCGGCCAACATCATCGGAATACAGCCGAACTTAATTGCTTCATAGGCATAGCCGATGCCTTGGCTACCGCTGGTACAGGCGCTTGAGGTAGGAATAACACGCCCCTTTAGACCAAAGAAAATACTGATATTGGCGGCTGTGGTATGCGGCATCATCCGTACATAGGTATTGGCATTTAGACCATGTGATACCGAGTTCAAGAGCATATTGGCAAAGTTTTTTGCTTCTTGCGGACTGCCCGTTGATGAACCACAGGCAACACCCATGCGACCATCTTGAATACTGGGCTCACCTAATAATCCAGCGTCATCTAAAGCACGTTCAGCCGCATACACCACATATTGCGATACAGGGCCCATGCTGCGTAATTGTTTACGTGTCCAATGCGCCGGCACAGTGAAATCATTGAGCGGCCCGCCCAGGCGCGTATTTAAATCAGTAAAACGATCCCACTCATGCATGTAGCGAATGCCGCTGCGATTGTTCAGAAAATTATCGCTGATGGTTGCCCAATCATCGCCTAACGCGGAAACACCACCGATTCCCGTAATAACTACACGCTTTAATCCTGCCATTAACATAGTCCGCCATTTACTGCGATAACCTGACGCGTAATATAAGACGCCTCGTCAGACATCAGAAAGTTAACCACCCCAGCAACCTCGTCGGCTGTACCCATGCGCTGCGCTGGAATCATTTTCAGCATTTCAGCTACTGGCACGTGTTCGTCCAGCATCGCAGTATCGATTAAACCAGGTGCAACGCAATTTACCGTAATTTTGCGCTTAGCCAGCTCAATAGCCAGCGACTTTGCGGCACCAATTATGCCTGCTTTTGAAGCACTGTAATTCACCTGACCGCGGTTACCAATAAGACCAGAAACAGAAGTCATACATACGATACGTCCTGCTTTACGGCGGCGAATCATGGGCATCATTAGCGGATGCAATACGTTGTAAAAGCCGTCTAAATTGGTTCTGAGCACAGTATCCCAATCATCTTCAGTTAACGCCGGAAAAGCACCGTCTCGCGTTAAACCCGCATTGCACACTACACCGTACCAAGCACCATTGCGCTCAATCACCTGCTCAAGCTGCTCGCGTGCTGCCTGTCGATCAGCTACATCAAACTGCAAAATATCGACTTGCCGTCCCAACGCTTTAATTTGCTCGGCGACCTGTTCTGCTTCGGCCAAACCGCTGCGGCAATGCAAGCTAATATCAAAACCTGCTTGCGCTAAACGTAATGCGATTGCACGACCAATACCACGGCTAGAACCCGTTACCAAAATACGTTCGCTCAAGGTTGAGTCTCCTGAATATAACTTGCCACATTGTTGGGGCGATAAACGTTTAATCTAGCACAAACCTGAATATCATCAGAGGTAAGCTCGCATTCAAACACGCCCATACCGCTATCATCTTCCAGTGAACGTCTAGCACTGATCCGTAACTCGCTGCCTAAGGGAAAACAACTGACATTAGACTCGTACCTGCGTGTGCCTAACAAAAACCCAAGCCGAACAGGATCGCCTGCATGTCTAGCCTTCAATCCCGCATAAGCAGCGATTGCCTGCGCCATCAATTCCACGCCTAAATAGGCCGGATAGCTGCCATCTGCTTGGCTAAATAAACAGCCGTCACGCACTGTTAAATAAGCAACGATAGATTCTTCATCGTAGTGCTCAATTCGCTCCAGTAAAATCATATTACCCGCATGGGGTAATAACTCAGCAAGAGGCCACATCCACTTAAAACCCTAAAATCAAACTGGTATTGTTGCCACCAAAGGCAAACGAATTACTCATTAACCAACGCTCAGCACCTTGCGCAAACCCATGTCCAGCCTTACATAAATTAAGCTGCGCTAACTCTGCATCTGCAACGCCATCCCACACATGCGGTATGAGCAGCTTGTCTGGGTTATAGCTGTCTTGCATAGCCAGCCAACAAAAGGCGACTTCCAAAGCTCCAGCTGCCCCAAGCGTGTGACCAGTTAGCGGCTTGGTTGATGAGCAAGGCAACCCAGCACCAAACAACTGATTCACCGCCGCAGACTCCATCGAGTCGTTATGCTGGGTCGCGGTACCGTGCAAATTAATATAACTAATTTGCTCAGGCACAAGCTGTGCATCGGCCAAAGCTAATTGCATGGCCTTAACAGCACCCTCACCCTCAGGCTGAGGTGCTGAAATATGGTACGCATCAGAGCTTGCCCCAACCCCTGCAAGCACAGGCGTGGGCTGGTCATCATGCAACAATTCGCGGGTTAACAGAAACACCACCGCCGCTTCGCCAATATTAATGCCTTGGCGATTTTTGGAAAACGGATTGCAGTGCGCCGTACTGACCGCTTCTAAACTCGAGAAACCATTCAGCGTTAAATGACATAGGCTATCAGAGCCACCACAAATAACCGCATCACACAAACCCGCCTGCAACATGCGCTTAGCGCTGATTAACGCCCGCGCACTTGAGGTGCAAGCCGTTGAAATGCTGTAACTGGGTCCAGACAAACCCAGCCAATGACTTAAAAACAACGCCGGATCACCCAGCTCTTGTCGGCGATAATCAAATGCCTGCGGTAAAACACCCTCGCGTTGCAAGTCGGTAATATGCAAACCTGCTTCATAGATGCCGCTGGTACTGGTGCCAATAATCACCGCTATACGCGCCTTGCCATAGCGTGCAATCGCCACGTCTAGCTCAGGCATTATTTGTTCGGTCGCGGCCAGCAATAATTGATTGTTCCTAGAGTTTTGCCATGGGTACTCGGAGTTCACTGGCGGCAATGGCGCATTTACTACACCACATATCGCGGTGGTTTCAGGAATCCAGTCCGTCACCGGTTGCATACCCGAACTGTCGCCGGCTAACAAATTTTTCGCCACCTGCTGCTTGCTGCTCCCCAGCGGACACACCAAGCCTAACGCGGATAAGTAACTCTTAGTTTTTGTCATTGTAGATGCTGTACTGTTATTTTTTGTTGGTTGTCGAGATACAGAATAAACTGCTCTGCAGAGACGTATTCAACCCGCCATTGGGCGCTTAATGCGCGTGCCTGTTCGCTTATTTGTGCCTCAGGATACAAACGCGCGGCTTGCTCAGGCTCCATAAGGGCAAACAACACCGCTGCAAACCACTGTTTAGCCTGCTGATTCGGCGGTAAAAGCCCTTCCGCTTGCCAACGCCCACGGTGTAATACTTGTCGCGCCATCGGCATTCCCATTGGGTTAAACAATGAAAAACGCAAGCCGTCATGCTGTTCTTGGATAACCAGCAAATAATCTTCTACTTGCTGCTGTTCAACCTGCACTAGCAGTTGTACGGGTAACGGCCAAATAGACTCTACTTGAGGAAAGTCAGGTACCGTCCGTTGCCCCGCACAACCCGCAAGCAACAACACCGCTAAAAACGCTAACCAACGCTTGAGCATTATTGCGACTGCATACGACACAATTCTGCTAACACCGCTAAGCGACGGCGAGAATCGGCCACATAAGGGTTGGTTTCATCCCAAGCATAGCCGGCCAAAATCGAGCACAGCATGCGCTTTACTTCCGGTTGTGGATTTTCATAATAAATCACATCTTGAAACGAGGTGTCATACCAGCCTTCGACATAGGTGCGGAAGGTTTCCACTCCCACTTTTAACGGCTTAGCAAACTCAGTTTCCCAGTCCACCGTCTCACCGCGTAACTGACGGTCGAGCAAATTAGCCGCCATGCTTGACGAACGCATGGCAATGGTCACCCCAGAGGAAAACACTGGATCTAAAAACTCAGCCGCATTACCTAGCAAAGCAAAACCTGGACCGTGTAACGTTTTTACGTTGGCCGAATAACCACCCAACGTGCGCATCGGTTGATCCCAAATCGCATTTTTAAAAATACGCTTCAAGTTCGGTGCTTCGCTAACAAACTCTCGCAGACAGGTTTCTAAATCTTCCGGACGATCGTCGAAACGTTCCTCCAGCGCCACCACTCCTAGTGAGCAATAGCCGTCACTAAAGGGAATACTCCAGTACCATACATCACGCATTTCTGGGTGGGTAGTAATCAGAATTTTTTCACGGTTAAACTGCGGATCATCAATACAGTCACGCACATGGGTAAACACCGCTTTACGTACTGGCAGGGCAGAGGGCAGCTCTAAGTCCAACAGGCGGGGTAACACGCGCCCATAACCACTGGCATCCAGCATAAACTCGGCCTGTATTTGATACTGACTATCATCTGCTAAGCGGCGCACTGTTAACAGCGGTTTACCTGAAGAGTTATCCACCGCCACAATTTCTTCTTGGTAACGAATTTCAACGCCCTGGGCTTGGGCTTGGTCCGCCAACAACTTATCAAAACCTGCACGTCTCACCTGATAGGTACTGCCCATACCTGGTGTGTAGGTCTCGCGGAAATCAAATTCGGTATAGCGTTCGCCCCAACCAAAGGCCGCGCCATGCTTAATTTGCAAACCGGCATCGCGTACAGCCTCTAACATGCCGGCTTCTTCAATAAAGTCTAAACAATGCGACAACAGACTTTCACCAATCACAAAGCGTGGAAATTCCTGCCGCTCAATCACCAAAACCTGATGGCCTTTGCGCTGCAAAATAGCAGAAGCAATAGAGCCAGAGGGACCTGCACCTATGACTACAACAGGATGTTGCTCAACTGTTACATTTTCTAGCGCCATATTCACATTACCTTATTCAAGAATTCCCTAAATCACGCACCCTATACTACCCACAATGCATGACGACCAGAACAAAACCTTCTACCTATACAAAAATCATACTGGTGCAGTTTTTTTAGACGCCCAAGGCGCTAATAAAAAACTAAACACCAAGCCCAAACTCACTGCTATTCCAAAACTACTGACCGCTGGTGTGCTAGACAGCGCCAGCAAACCAAAGGACAACCAGGTCGTAATGGCAGCCAAAAACGCACCCAGCAAACTGGCTGCCTGACCGCCGACTCCCTCGTACATGATGATGGCATAATCCACGCCAATGGCCGTGACGAGCAGCAAGCCAAACACACTAAATAATGTTACCGGTAAACCCAGCCAGCCTAGGCTTGCAGCAGCTAATAACGCCGCAAAAAGTGATACGCTCAGCGTACGTAACGCACCGTGCCAACCAAGAAATACCATTAACAAAATAAAGATCGCCGCGCTTGCTAGAACTTTCGACCACAGCGCATAGTTTTGCGTGTGCTGAAACAGCTGATTTAACTGAGCGGGACGATCCACCCAAATCACACCCTCTTGTTGCTGGGCGAGCTCGGCTAGTGCTTGGCTATTACGCAATCCTTGTAAACGCACCATCGCCACATACTGATTATCCTGTTTACCGAGCCACAGCATGCGCCAAGGTTCGCCCAAGTCAGACGCCAGCGCCTGCTCAATCGAAAGCGGCTGTTGCGCCTGTAGCTGTTGAATTTCTTGCTCGATTAACCCTGTAGCAATCCCCGCATCAGCAAAGGGCTGTAGATCCTGCTCATTAATGACGGCCAAGGCTTGCGCTAAGGATGGCTGACCGAGCAAGCCCGCTAACAGGTCAGTAATGGATTGATAACCGGACAAATCACCCTGCGCCACATGTTGATCCAACTGCTGCTGCAAACGGGCTAAGCGCTCGATAAGCTTGTGCTCATCAGCACCCTGTAACAAAAAAAACTGGCTGGTGGGTTGCTGCCCGGTTAACTGGCCAATCTGCTGTGCCTGCTCCAACAACTCAGGCGCTGGAGCTACCCATTGGCGCAAATCATTGTGCAACTGTAACTGGGCAAACCCTGCCACGACAAAGAGCAACAAGGGAAAAGCGAGGGCATACCCATTAACCCGCGCAAAAATAGCTTTATGCCAGGTTAATAACTGCTGCATCCAAGTTAAAGGTAATCGCCAAGGTTGCACGGCATTGGGTTTGGCAAGTAACCAAGGTAAGCAGCAAATAGTGCACACATAGGCGGCCAGTAGCCCCGCAACCGAAAATACTGCCACCTGCGATAAAGCCGGAAAAGGCGTAAACGCCAAAGCCACATAGCCTATGGCATTACTGAGCACACCCAGAGTTAAGCCCGGCAAGGTCGCACGCAATACCTTGCCGCTATGCCAAGGCTGCATCACCCAGCCTTTAGATAAATAATGCATGGGAAAATCGATGGTGACACCAATCAGGCTAATACCTAACACCAGCGTCAGCGCATGAATATAGCCAAACACGGCAATGCAAGCGGTCACCCCAACCCACAGACCAAACAGGGCAGGCAGCAACGCAACGAGGCTATTAAAACGGCGAAACAACCACACAATTAACAACAACGAGCCTAGCAGCGAAATGCCACCCAGCCACTGAATCTCAAAACTTGCTTGTTGCTGCGCTTGGGCGCTAAATAACAAACCGCCGCTGGCTAAAACCTGACCGCCTTGTTGTTTGATTTGCTGCGCTAGCTGTTGAATTTGCTCAGCAACCTTTAACACACTGGCATCGGCAAAACCGCTTTGTTGGCTGCGTAAGCGCAGTAAATACCAATCACCGGTTGGGCTATCGACAAACAAAAAACCTTGCGCATCGCTCTGAACTCGACTGGCGCTTTGTAAGCTGTGCTGTATTTTACCCGTCAGACCCAGCCAATCCTGTTGCACGCTGACTAAGGAAAACCCACCCAACGGATCAAAGAGCTCATTGACCCGTTGACTAAAAAACTGCTGCGGCTGCTGTGCTAATTGTTCACGCACCGCCAAAGGCACAAAACTGGCACGACCCTCTAACAGCTGTTGACCTAGCTGTTTGAGATTGGCGCTCAGTTGATAATCAACCTGGGCAAATTGCCCACTATCCTGCAGCTGTTTAGCCCAGCCACTGAGCCGTTGACTGGCTTGAGGGTGTTGAATTAAGACAATCAACTCTTGATCAAGCACCGCTTGGGTACGCTGCTGCGCATACTCAATTAGCTGATTGTTGTCTGCACGGGGAAGGATTTGTAAGAGGTTGGCGCTAATCGGCGACTCAGCGCGCCATTGCCACAGGCTCAGCCCCGCTAAAATAACGAGCAGTACAATAAAAGCTGCAAATAAACGCTGCTCAAGAGCTAAAGGCTTGCTTCTCATCGGCCTTCAGCATCCTGTATTGCTCAACGTTTTCCATACGCATTAGCGTACGATCACCCTGTGTTTCATGCAGCTCGATACTGTGCACATAATCAGCTCCTTTGATTACGATTTGCGTAAAAATCTGCTGCAGCAAGAGCGCTTTGGGGGTTAGTACCAACTGCCAGCCATGCTCATCACCAGAAAGCGCAAAGCTAAAATCCTCCTCTAATCCTTGTTGATCACCGGCCAACACCGCTAAAAACAAACGACTTTGCCGATTGGCGGCATCCTGCTTGGTTTGTAACTGCCATTGGTCAGCAACCCGCAAAGCAATGCCCGTAGCTGTAATACGGTAACTACGCACCAGCGGAGCCTGTAAATTCCATAATAAACCCTGTTGTTTCGCCAAAACAAAGTTGCCCTTGCTAGTCAAGGGTGCATCAAGCCCGCGCAAAAATTTTTCTTGCACAAACTCACCGCGCAACACCTCAATCTTCGCCAGCTGCTGGGCTAAATCCTGTTCATCAAAAGCCCAAAGGCTTTGACTCAGGAAAAAAGCACATACAAACACCAACAGTCTATTCATTGGCTATTGCCTCAGCCACGGCCGCATGGAGCACCGCTGGGGTGACAAATTGCATTTCACCACTGGCTAACTCAATAGCCACTTGGATGCTACTGCCACGGGTTAAACGCTCGCCTGTTTGTGCATCACAAATCAAATAGTTTATTTTTAAACGCTCTTGCCACTCAATCAAATCAGCGGTTACCGTGATTTTTTGCCCAAAAATCGCTCCCTTTATGTAACGCAGCTGCATATCTACCACGGGCCAACCATAACCACTGTCACGCATTTGTGTGTAGTTGTGGTTAATTTTATCCAGCAATGCACAGCGGGCTACTTCAAAATATTTCACATAGTGCCCGTGCCAGACAATGTCCATCATATCCACATCAAAAAAAGGAACTTCGAGCGTAACACTTGCCTGAATAACGCCTTTTTTACGCATATAGACTCCAATGCTGCTGTTTGATTTGTTCCACACAATGCCGCAGCTCATACTCTAAAGCACGATCTTCGAGCAAGGGCGGATAGGTTTCTGACATCTCATCGAGCATCTGCACCAAGCGTGCATTGATTGACAGCGAGCCTTGTTGCTGACGCAGCCAAACTCCCTGCTTAGCAGCCAACAATGTAGCGGCGGCCACCTGCTCGGTTAACTCTAAACTACGCCGCGCGTCACGAGCGGCGATAGTACCCATGCTTACTTTGTCTTGGTTATGACATTCAGTTGAGCGAGAAAACACGCTGGCCGGCATAGTATTTTTTAAGGCTTCAGCCGTCCATGCACTCACGGCAATCTGTACCGCCTTAAAGCCATGGTTAATCATGGCAACCTCTTTGGCCGCACCAGATAAATTACTCGGCAAACCGTGGTTGTATCGGGTATCCACTAATAAAGCCAATTGGCGATCCAGCAGATCAGCCACGTTGGCTATCAGGTTTTTCAAGCTGTCCATGGCAAAAGCTATATGCCCGCCATAAAAGTGACCGCCGTGTAATACACGTTCCTGCTCAGCATCAATAATGGGGTTATCGTTGGCACTGTTTAATTCTGTTTCAATAAAGGTACGTAACCAACCTAGGCTATCCGCCAACACACCCAGCACGTGCGGTGCACAGCGTAGCGAGTAGCGATCTTGCAAACGGTGCAAGCCATTTAAACAAAACAGCTCCTGACCCGCTGAAGCCTCAGTAACATCGAGATCATCGCGCAACCAAGCCGCAACCTGCATCTGCCCCAGATGCGGCTTAGCTAAAAACAAACGTTCATCAAAATGCTGCACATTGCCTTCTAACGCCACCATATTCAGCGCGGTAATACGTGTCGCTAACTTAAGCATGTACTCGGCACGGGAATACACCTCGCACGCCACACCGGTCATTGCTGCAGTGCCATTCATCAAGGCCAAAGCTTCTTTTGGACGCAGTACCAACGGCTGCCAGCCCAATTGCTGATGCACCTGCGTCGACTCACACACCTCACCCTGATACAACACCTGACGCTCGCCCGACAAGGTTGCCGCCACATAGGATAGCGGAGTTAAGTCACCACTGGCGCCCACCGAACCTTCTTCAGGAATTAACGGCAGAATATCGTGCTGTAAAAATGCACACAGACGCTCTAATAACTCAATGCGTACACCTGACATACCAAAACACAGTGACTGCAAACGCGCGGCTAAAATCATCCGCGTTTCAGCAGGGTCAAAGTGTTTACCCATTCCACAACCATGGAAAGTGAACAGCCCTTTAGGTAAAGCCTCAACCTGATGCAAAGGCACAGGCACCACACAGGAGTCACCATAGCCGGTGGTGACACCATAAATAACGCCTTCACGGTCAAGCAGGGTATCCAAAAACTGTGCGCCTCGCTGAATACGCGCGCGAAAGTCTTGATCCGCTTGCAGAACAATCTCTGCTTCACCTTGAGCAATAGCGACAACCTGCTCAATGGTTATAGGTTGACTACCAAAAGTAACTTTTTTAAGGGATTTATTGTTCATTTGTGTTCCAAAACGGATAGAAATTAAACCATTGATCGGGCGCTTCCAAACAGCGCAACGCCAATCGATCAGCAAACTGTTGCGCGTAACCGTCTAATATTTCTTGACGACTGCGGCGCTGCCATTCAATACGCTGAGCAAAGGGCTCAAGGCATATACGGTAACGACCCTTTATTTTTAAACAAAAAAACAAATTGACCGGGCATTGCAACAAGCCAGCTAACAACCAAGGGCCTTGCGGCAAATGGGCAGGCTGACCTAAAAACTGCACCAAACTCAAACGCTTATCGTGCAAGGGGACACGGTCTCCAGCAATCGCCAGCCATTCGCCTTCATCAATACGCTGACTCAATTGCAACATGGTTACCGCATCAAGTTCGGCGACTTGAATTAAACGTAAATTACTCGCACCACTTTCATTTAATAACCTATTAATCTGTTGCGCGTGAGCTGTATGCACTAACACATTCATGCGTACTTTCTTACTAACTTCTGCCAGCGCACGACATACTTCAAGATTACCCAGGTGCGCACCCACCAAAATTTGCCCACGTCCTTGTTGCGCACGCGTTTGCTGACGTACAGCATGTGGATCATCCACATCTAAATGTTGCAAACCTAAGCGCCCATGCCATACATCAAACTTGTCCAATATGCTTTGCGCAAATGACATAAATTGGCGAAATATTTTTAAATGCGTGGGCTTCAATTCGTCCCGACCACTCCAGTGAGCAAGGTTCGCATAATAGGTTCTAATACTTTGCCGTGCGCTTCTGCCGGTCACAAAAAAATAAAACACAACCACATATAACAGAGGCGCTACCAAGGTGCGGCCTAAGATTCTGGTGAGTTGCAAGATAAACTTCATCAACCAAAAACTGCCGCGCTCACGCTGTGTTGCCCAATGTTGGCTCGGTTTTTTACTCATCGAACTAGCCTTCGCCACATAATGCGCGGCGCGCGCCAAAGCATGCCAAAAATGAGCTTTGTATGCATTTTGCTAATCAGCCAATTATCCTGCCAAGGCCGAAAGTTGGACAAACCATCTTCTGGATAAATAACGTCTATTGGATACCATTGCATATCCACTTCACGCCAAAATAAACGCACTAGAATTTCAATATCAAAATCCATACGCTCGCCAAGTTTCACCTCATTAATGAGCTGCACTACAGGCGTTAGTGGGTAAACCCGAAAACCACACATGGAATCTCGGATCGCAAAGGATAGAGTCTGCAGCCAGACCAAAATATGAGTGAGATAGCGCGCATAGTAACGCCCCTTGGGGACAGAGGCGTCGTATTGTGGATAACTGCAAATCATCATCTGTGGCTGAGTACGTGCGGCGCGAATAAAAAACTCCACTTGCTGCAAATCATGCTGCCCGTCCGCATCCACTTGCAAAGCATGGGTAAAACCCAGTGATTGCGCATAACGCAAACCACTCATTACCGCACCACCTTTGCCTTTATTCACACTGTGGCGCACTAAAAATATCTGCTCTTGCTGCGCTAATTCATCCATGATTTCAGCTGTTTGTGCATTTGAAGCGTCATCCACTAACACACAGGGCAGACCGCGCTGCCGTAGCTGCTCCACCACCTTAATCAGCGGTTTACCGTGGTTACACACAGGAATAACCACGCATACTTTAAACGTCTGCACAGCATCCGCACCGGATTGTTCTGTGTTGCTGTGCTGCTGGAGTATTTGTTCAGGGTGAGCGTTAGCCATGCTGACCAGCCAAAAGTATGCGCCCAGACGAGCAGGGCGTATCCGCCATAGTAAAGGCAAAATAGAGTTTATTTTTTCTAGGCTCAAAACGCAGACTTAATGACACTTCATCTGCCGGACGAACGAGCTGCTGAAACTTAAGTACTTCCATACCGGCAAAATCATTAGGCAAAGACATATGCTGCTGTGCTAAGTGCAGCGCCCAGTCCACCTGTACCACGCCTGGTAACACGGGGGCGCTTGGAAAATGACCAGAAAAATAAGCCAAATCATGGGGGATTTTTAATTCAAGCTGCCAGTTAAAATCCGCACCTGTAACCTGTTTAACAATGGGTAATTTAGGTCGTTCCTGCTGCAAACTATCCATCACTTGGCTATGTATTATCTTGCCTTGCGCATTGAGCGGTAATTGCTCAATAAAACGCCAACGTCTGGGCAGGGCCATGGCTTCACAATAACCTGCTAGGTGCTGTCTTAATTGCTCAGTTAAATGACGACGACCACTGTTGCGCAGATGGTGTAATCCTTGCTCATTAAGCACAATCAAAGCTGAAATACTGGCACGACCGCTTTGTGTAACGGCTAGACACGCCTCTGCCACCCAAGGATGCTGCTGCAGACTGTCTTCTAAGAAAGGTAGAGAAATACGTTTTTCTTCCAACTTAACCACACGATCCAACCGACCTTTTAAAATAAAACTCTGCGGGGACAGTAACTCTACGGCATCGCTGGTGTATTCAGTCTCTACGGCAAGCCAAGGCGAGCGGACCGCCAACGCGCCATTTTCTTGCTGGCTAATACACACCTGAGGAAAAGTGTGCCACTGTTGGCCGCCTTGTCGCCAAGCAATACCCCCTGTTTCAGAGCTGCCATAAACTTCGGTAACAGGCTGTTTGAGTTTGTCCGCTAAATCTAAAGCGGATTGTTCAGGTAATGAACCACCGGAAGAAAATATCTGTGCCACCTTGGCAAGCTGTGGCCAGTCTAAATTACTGCCCATGCGCTTAAGCAAAGCCGGACTACACACCCAAACAAAAGGGCGTTGCTGGGCGATACAGGCCATGCTGTGTTGTTGCAATTCTTCGGCAAAAGGCAGGTGTTGACGGATAAAATAACGTCCTGCACACAACGGCCAAAGCAAACGAAATAGCAAGCCGTAAATATGCTGAGTAATAACACTACCCATAAAAACCGCTTGCTGTAGCGACTGGCCCCATAGCTCTTCCAGTACCTGCAATTCGTTATGCAGCTGACGCAATGTTTTTGGAATCAGCTTAGGCTGCGCGGTTGAACCTGACGTGGATAATATCAACAGCGGTTCATCAAGCGCTAAAGCAGCAGCGGGCAAGGGATCGGTAAAAAAACCATGGATTTGACTGATATCAGAAATAAACACATCCACCTGAGCGCTCAAGCGTTGCTGCGTCTGCGCTTGCATATCACCAGGTAATATAACTTGTACCCCGGCGCGCCAAGCGCCCAGCAAAGCCAACGCCAAATCACCAGCGTCCAACAAATACAGGGCAATGCATTTAATGTTACGTTGCTGTAAACCACCGGCAAAACGCAGTGATTGTTCAATTAAGTCCGCATGCTGAAGTTCAGGTGAACCAGCCAAGGTATGCGTGTGTTGTTGCAGCAATAAATCTTGTAAATCAATCCAGCTCATGGGCTTTTTTTACTCGTTGACGAACTAACCACTCAATGGCAAACATCAAACCAATTAATAAATAGGCTATAAAGCCGTTATACAGCAGCCACCAAGAGCGGGGGGCTGCAACCGTTAACCAAGCGGCCATAGCAGCGTTGCAAAAGAAAAAAACCACCCACGCCTGCGTAACTTTTCTTACATAGCCAACGGCATACTGGGGCAAATCCGTTTCTTGTAAGCGGGCTAATCGCTCAATGATAGGAGGTCCATGATAAAGACTCGTCAAAAAAACAGTGCATAACAGGACGTTGATTATCACTGGATACCAATGCAGCAAATCAGGGCTTTTAAATATCCACAGTACAGCGCAAAAAAGCAGCACCACAGCGGTCATTAAATAGTTTTTTGCTGCTGGAGCTAAGAGAGCTCGTCCCAACCAAACCAAGGCCAACAGCCCAGCAAAATACTCTGCCGACACCCGTTCAAAACCATAATAAACAGCAAAAGGGTAAAGAATTCCGCTAATGACAATTAATGCGCCAACAAGCTGTTTCATTCATCTGCTTGATTAATAACGCTAGTAATAGCCTCCACCACGTCACCGACCGTTCGCACCGCTTTAAACTGTTCAGCCGCTATTTTCTTTCCGGTTAATTGCTTTAAGTGATCAATCAAATCAATAGCATCAATGCTATCAATCTCTAAATCTTCATATAAATTTGCTTCTAAAGTAACCTGCTCTGCATCAAGCTCAAACAGCTCCACCAAAGCATCGCGCAGCAAAGCAAAGATGTCGTCACGTGTCTGCATGTTGTACTCCTTAAATTATTGTTTGCTTGCAACAAAATCTGCTAAGGCATTAATACTAGCAAAGTGCTGACGCACATCTTTAGAGTCCGCATCTATTTTGATCGAAAAATGCTTTTGTACTGCCAAGCCCAACTCCAGTGCATCGACTGAGTCTAGACCAAGTCCATCACCAAATAATGGTGCGTCACTGTCAATGTCATCTGCACTTATATCTTCGAGACCCAGAGCATCAATAATCAAATTTTTCAAATCAAGGTGCAAATCACTCATTTTTTGTTAATTCCTGTGCGTAGTAAGAATGTAAGTAAGCATCAAGTTTTCGTGATGCAATTGGTGCTAAATTATTTACTGCAAAATCCTGTGGATTTATATCTTCACCCACAGTAAAACTAAAATTGGGTCGCCGTGGCGGAATGTTATACCAAGACTCAGCTTTAGTCAGAGTCGTAGGCTGCACACGTATCACCACAGGAGTAATCACCTGCGCTCCACGCAACGCAATTGCTGTAGCACCACGATGAAATTTAGGCATTTCACCGGGTATGGTGCGCGTTCCCTCGGGGAAGATAATCAGCGTTTGGCCTGCTTTTAAAGCTGCAACTGTATCATCAAACATTTCCATACTGGCACTATTACTGATATAGCCAGCGGCGCGCAGCGTAGCGCGCATGAAGGGGTTATGCCACAGGCTTTCTTTGACCACACAGTTTGCATCACGAATAAAGGCAATCAAAACCACCACATCAATCAATGATGGGTGATTGGCAATCACCATTTGTCCCGGTCTGCCTAAGCGCTCCATATTCGTCACGCTGTAGGTCAAAACCCCAGTAAAGCGCATAAATTCAACAAAAAAACGAAAGATACCATTAATCAAACAACGCACTGCGTGTCTTTTTCTTAAAGGATCGCGATACAAAAGACTTACCAGCGGAAAGCCCACTAAAGTCAACAGCAAACCACCCAAGCCAAAAAGTAAAAAACTTAAGCCGGTAAATAATAAACGCCATAAATAAGGCGGGCTATAGGCATTTGTCATGGCTGTACTTGCCATTGCCAACAGCGTGAATCAACACAGTGAGTCACTTGATTTTTTTGTTTAAGCAGCAAGGGTAAAAGACTTAAGGCGTGCGGCCATGGTTGTTGCTGCTGTGTAGCCACAGATAGGTCTAACGACCACCCATCACCCTTGGTCAACTGTAATGCTAATGCATAAGCAAAAGGCACATCATTAATCCAAGGTAGGTACAGCTCTGGCTGGTGCTCTTCGGCAACAATTAACAGCACTGACTCAGCTCCAGCATTTAGCAATAACTTCGCTTCAAGCACGGCATGCTCCAGACCATCCTCAGCACCAGCTATAGCGGTCATTTCGCTTTCATCTTGGCGAAAAATTGACCATAGACCAATAATTGCATTATGTACCGACAAGCTAAAATGGGTCGGCGATAGAACTTCTTGCTCAGCCATTTGCTTAAGTAAATTCAAATTACGCGGCGTTTCACCGTGGCGTGAGCAAAATACTACGGGTTGTTTAGGGTTTTGTTCAGCCAAAGGCCAAGCTACATGAAATACCATCCTCGCCAAAGGACTTAACCGGCGACGTTGCATCGCCGGTAAAAAACTTACATCCGCTGCAGCTTGGCTAGTTAATAGCTGTGGGTCAGCTAACCAGTCTAACCAGTCCTTTCCTGTCGTTAATCCTGGTGCCCAAGCACGCCAAGCGCTGATGTTAAATTTCATCCGTGAGTGCTCTTAATCTAGTTAAAAACATGAGTCTGTCACCAAGCAACTAAAAAAATATTTAGAGGTTGCCAAAAGAATTATAGCCGCAAATATCCGCTATTATCAGCCGATAGCCCTACTAACATCAAAATATGATTATGAATTTTATCACTATGTCTAAACTTATTTATAGCCTTGATTCTAATACGGGTTGGCTCAATGGAGCTAAACACATTCCCTCACCCAATTTCAACGCACGTCCCAGCAATGAAGTGTCTTTGTTGGTTATCCACAACATCAGCTTACCACCAGGACAATTTGCTACAGGCATGGTTGATGCTTTATTTACCAACCAGCTGCCAATAGATGCACACCCTTACTTTAAACAGCTTGAGGGTTTAAGGGTTTCCGCACATTTTTTAATTGAACGCAGTGGCGAAATTAAGCAGTTTGTCAGCTGTAATGACCGTGCTTGGCACGCTGGAACCTCATCCTTTCAAGGGCGTGAAAACTGCAATGATTTTTCTATAGGTGTGGAGTTAGAGGGAACCGATGATCTCGCCTACACAGATAAGCAGTATAACTCATTGAATATGTTAATAAAAATATTAAAAAATCATTATCCATCAATCAAAAAAGACCGCATTTGTGGACATTCTGACATCGCCCCGGACCGTAAAACCGATCCCGGCCCAGCATTTGATTGGTTAAGGATTCAATAAAACAACTCTGTGGATAACCACCCTTAGAAGCATGGGATAGCTTGTTAAGGGATCTGTTCATAACTCTGCCTGTGGATAACTAACACTTTTATCCACAGCTTATGTAGAAGAACTCAGCAGCTTGTCCTAGGCAAGTGAACAGCTTCTAGTTTCGTCTAAGCTAATGATAAATAAGGAGAATACAACCTTACCAACAGAAAAACCGCTCAGTAGTAATAACAGTAATAATAAAAGATCTATTTAAAAGCTTTTAAAGCTATTACTAAAGCAAGCAACAAAAATAGGGACGGAAAAAGCCAAAACAAAAAAACCAAACATTTCTAGGCCAACGCTAAGCAAATCATTGACCTCAACCGATTAATTCAATAGAATCGCCGGTCTATTTTAACGGGGACCACTTCAGGGACCCACTCATGTCCAAAGAAGTTTAGGTATCAATCCATGAAACGTACATTTCAACCTAGCGTTATCAAGCGCAAGCGTGACCACGGTTTCCGTGCTCGTATGGCAACTCCAGGTGGTCGTGCTGTGTTAGCTCGCCGTCGTGCCAAAGGCCGCAAGCGTCTAAGCGCCTAATACACTTCATTGATGAATCAAGGCTTTAGCCGTGAAAAGCGGCTACTCAACGCTCATCAGTTTAAAGCCGTATTTGATTCACCTGATATTCGATTATCAGGTCGTTGTGTATTATTGCTAGCACGTTTTAACCAACTCGAACATCATCGTCTTGGGTTGGTTATTGGCAAAAAAAACATCAAGCTTTCTGTTGAGCGCAACCGTGTTAAACGGCAAATTCGTGAGCATTTTCGTAAAGAAGAACTCACTTTGCTTGGTTTAGATGTGGTTATGGTTGCGCGCAAAGGGCTAGCAGATTTATCCAATAGTGAACTGCAGATAGAGTTAGCAACACTATGGAAACGTTTGCTAAGACAGTGTAGCGCTAAAAATAAAACATCTTTAGCTGCACCGGTAGGTAACCATAATGCGTAAGCTGGTCGTATTACCTATTAAGTTCTATCGCTATGCTATCAGCCCAATGATGGCAAGCCATTGTCGTTTTTACCCTAGTTGTTCAGCCTATGCACTGGAAGCCATTGAAAAACATGGTAGCTTACGAGGTGGATGGTTATCCGCACGTCGCATCAGCCGCTGTCATCCTTGGAATCCAGGTGGCTATGATCCAGTCCCACCTAGCCAATCAGAATTATCTTCAACCGTCGATATAGCCGAGTAATTATGGATATCCAACGTACGTTTTTAATAGTTGCACTAGCTATTGTTACCTATGCACTGGTTTTACAGTGGAATCAAGATTATGGCCAAGTAACTGACAGCCAATCAGTAACTATTTCCAGTAGTGCGCAGCAACAACCAGCCATACAGGATTTTAACCCTGCAAATAATGACGAAGATTTTAGTGTTCCAGCTGCTGTAGCTAATATAAGCCAAGAATCACAAAATACGTTTAACCAAGAAATTGCGCCAAGCAATACAGGACTTGTTTACGTAAAAACAGATGTACTTGAGCTCGCAGTAGATCCTGTTGGCGGCGATATTGTTGAACTCAAGCTGAGCCAATATCCAAGACAAGCAAAAAATCCTGATATTCCTTTGCAACTATTCGAAAACAGCAGCGAGCGCGTTTACATCGCTCAGTCTGGTTTAATGGGTAAAAACGGTCCTGATGCATCGGGTGAACGCCCACGCTACACCACCGATAAACAGCATTATCAGTTGACGGAAGGTGAAGACAGCCTAAATGTAGACTTTGCCTTCAGTAAAGATGGGGTTAATTACACCAAACGCCTTACCTTCCACCGCGGGTATAACCAGAGCTGTACAGAACGCCAAATTGAGCAACGCAAAAAAGAGTGCATGAACGAACTTGGTTACCAGATTGGCGTTACCTATCTGGTTGATAACCAAAGTAGTGAAATCTGGCAAGGATCTTTATTGGCACGTATTAAGCGTGATGGCCAAGGCGATCCTTCTTCAACCACTGCTACCAATACAGCAACCTACTTGGGTGCTGCCGTTTGGACGCCTGAAGAACCCTATAAGAAATTAAAAATGGGTACGATGGATGACAAAGAATTTAAAGAAAAAGTTGAAGGTGGTTGGGTTGCATGGCTGCAGCATTATTTTGTTGCCGCTTGGGTACCTGATAGCACCACAACCAATACATTATTTTCGCAAAGACGCGTAGAGCCTTCTAAGTTTTATGTTATCGGTTATGCAAGCCCAGAAGTTCAGGTTGCGCCGGGCGAGCACTACCAATTTAAATCAACGCTTTATGCTGGTCCTAAAATTCAAAACCACTTGAAGAAGTTATCACCTGGATTAGAGCTTACCGTTGACTATGGTTTTCTATGGTTTATTGCCCAGCCTATTTTCTGGTTACTAACCTTTATTCATAGTTTGTTAGGCAACTGGGGTTGGTCAATTATTTTGCTAACCGTAATTATTAAGCTTATTTTCTTCCCGTTATCTGCGGCCAGCTATAAGTCTATGGCGCGTATGCGTGGACTAGCACCAAAGGTTCAAGCATTAAAAGATAGCAGCGGCGATGATAAGCAAAAACTGTCGCAAGGCATGATGGAGCTGTACAAAAAGGAAAAAGTTAATCCTTTGGGTGGTTGTTTGCCTATTTTAGTACAGATGCCAGTGTTCTTATCCCTGTACTGGGTATTGTTAGAAAGTGTTGAAATGCGCCAAGTTCCTTGGATGCTTTGGTTGACTGACCTTTCCAGTAAAGACCCTTACTTTATTCTGCCAATCATCATGGGTATCAGCATGTTTGTGCAGCAAAAACTTAACCCTGCACCCCCGGATCCGATGCAGGCTAAGGTGATGAAGATGCTGCCTATTATCTTTACCTTCTTCTTCTTATGGTTCCCAGCAGGTTTGGTATTGTATTGGGTGGTTAACAACATCCTCTCGATTGCCCAGCAGTGGTATATTACTCGTAAGGTTGAACGGGCCATGGCAGCCAAAGCTTAATGGCTTAAGTTAAAAACAAACCCCGTACTAGCGGGGTTTGTGCTTTTTGAGGTTATGAAAGTGCAATATCCACAGGACACTATTGCTGCGATTGCCACTGCCCAAGGACGTGGAGGTGTAGGTATTGTTCGTGTGTCAGGTAAATTGGCAGCAGATATAGCCAAACATATTTTAGCCAATGAGCCTAAACCCCGTTATGCACACTATGGTGAGTTTTATGGCGCTGACCAGCAGGCTCTAGATCAAGGCATAGCCCTATTTTTTAAAGGCCCACACTCTTTCACGGGTGAAGATATATTAGAGCTACAGGGTCATGGTGGACCGGTAATTCTAGATATGTTGCTGCAACGCTGTGTTGAGTTAGGCGCACGTTTAGCACGACCGGGTGAATTCAGCGAACGTGCTTTTTTAAACGATAAATTGGACTTGGCACAAGCAGAAGCCATTGCCGATTTAATTGAAGCCAGCTCCGTTCAAGCTGCACGTAATGCTTTGCGTTCTTTACAGGGTGAGTTTTCTAAACAAGTACATCAACTCACTGAGCAATTGATAAGCCTGCGTATTTTCGTTGAGGCCGCCATAGACTTTCCCGAAGAAGAAATCGATTTTCTTGCCGATGGACAGATTCTTAGCCTGCTTACTCAGGTGCGCGAATCACTAACCCAAGTTATCCACAAGGCTGGCCAAGGTGTTTTATTGCGCGATGGCATGAATGTGGTAATTGCCGGTCGCCCTAACGCAGGTAAATCGAGCTTGCTCAATGCCTTGGCAGGCTATGAAGCCGCTATCGTTACTGATATTGCTGGCACTACCCGCGACACGCTCAAAGAACATATTCACATTGATGGTATGCCACTGCATATCACCGATACCGCAGGGCTTAGGCAAACTAGCGATCAAGTCGAACAAATTGGTGTCGAGCGAGCGGTCAAAGCGATTAATGCCGCTGATCGCATTTTACTGGTGGTGGATACAACCAGCCCAGAAGCCGCTGATCCTTTCAGTTTGTGGCCAGAGTTTTTACAGCACGTACCAGATATCAGTAAAGTGACTTTAATTCGTAATAAGGTTGATCTGTCGGGTGAACAATTGGCTGTGGATAACTTTGCTGATGGACACTGCAGTATTAGTTTATCTGCACGGCAAGGGCAGGGGATTGAAGCGCTGCGTGAGCATTTAAAGCAGTGCATGGGCTATCAACAAACAACCGAAAGCACCTTTAGCGCACGCCGTCGGCACTTGGATGCTTTACAGCAAGCACAGAATTTTTTAGAAAGCGGTTATCAGCAATTAACCCAAGCCAGTGCAAGTGAGTTGCTGGCTGAAGATCTACGCTTAGCACAACAGGCTTTAGGTGAAATAACTGGAGAATTTACTGCGGATGATTTGTTAGGAAGGATTTTTTCTAGCTTTTGTATCGGTAAATAAATGCTTGAATTTCTCATAGAGCCTGTTTAGGCAAAAGCCGTATTGTGAAACAGTTGCGCAAAATTCTTCGCAAAATTTTTATTTGATAGGCCGACCATACAAATAATGCTATTTTAGCCAAAATAAATTACCTCTAGACACAGCATATTCTGTGACTATTTTATTTAATGAAAAATGGAGTTATCTATGCTGTTCTCAAAAACAAAATATCTGGTTATTGCAGGTTTAGCTGTATTGCTAACTGCTTGTGGTGGATCTGAACTAGATAAAAAATCAGCAAAAACCCTTTATCAAGAAGCTACGCAGCAGCTTTATGCTAAGGATGCACAATTTAATTTTAAAGCCGATGCGGTTGTTGACATTGGTATTGAGAATCCATTTCTTACCGATTTAAAAATTAAACTGTCCGGTGCAGTAAATAATAATACGCAGCGCTACGAGCTGGTACCAGAGGTTGAAGCGGCGATTTTTAACTTTAAGTTACCTATTCTAGTGGATGCGAAGAAAAAAGAGCTGTTGCTTAATCCAACCAATATCATCGATACAGCGCTGATGTTTGCGCCACAGGCCAATTCTGAGCTGCAGCAATATAAAAATAAATTTGTCCGCTTTAGTACGAATAATTTTGAAATTGATGAAGAAGATATGGCTAAGGTAATTACTGTTGTTTCTGAAACAGTAGAAATGGGCTACGGCGCCATGAATGAATTTGCTAAAATTATTCCTGAGACCAGCATCAAGAAAATTGAGCTCAATGAAAAAGCTAAGCAGCTCAATGCTAAAGCGGTCTTAAAAGTAAGATTGGATGAGCAGCAAAGCAAAGAGTTGCAGCAACATATCAATACGTACCTGTATAACCAAGTAGCCGAAAACGAAAAACTGCCTGAAGAGTTTAAAGAAGGTTTTTTACAAGGCTTGCTCGAAGCGGATAGTGATACGGGTTACGAAAGCTCAGAATCAGTGCTTTATTTGAACGACAAAGGGCAAATAATTCACGAAAGCGACGTGTTTAATTATGAAATTGAGGGTGAGAAAGTCAGCATTAGCATGACTATTGATTACTCAAACTATGGCAAAGCAAGCTTTACCATTAACCCGTCAGAAAATCAGATCATCGACTTTACTGAAGAAAAAATGCGTTCACTGCAACGCATGTAAGCGCCTAAAGCTCTGGAAATCAGCCTTTAAACAGCGATTTTCAGAGCTTACCTTGCTATGACCTTCTCTAAAGCTGCGTAATTTTTTATACTAGCGCGTCTTTTCTCTGCAGACTGAACTTGGTTTAGCCTGCTTTCTGCTGTAGTTTAAGCTGCTTTTCGGGGTCTATTGTGGATTATCCTTCTCGTTTTGATGTCATTGTCATTGGTGGTGGCCATGCTGGTACTGAGGCGGCTTTAGCTGCGGCACGCATGGGCGTCAAAACATTATTACTGTCACACAATATCGAAACCCTAGGGCAAATGAGCTGTAATCCAGCGATTGGCGGTATTGGTAAAAGCCATTTGGTGAAAGAAATTGATGCCCTTGGTGGCGCGATGGCCACGGCTACGGACTATGCAGGGATTCAGTTTCGTGTGCTCAATAGCCGTAAAGGCCCAGCCGTACGCGCGACACGAGCGCAAGCTGACCGAATTCTTTATAAAGCAGCCATACGCAAAACTTTAGAAAACCAGCCTAATCTGTGGTTATTCCAACAAGCAGTTGATGATCTCATTATTGAGCAAGATGCTGTGCGTGGCGTGGTTACACAGATGGGTTTACGCTTTTTTGCCGATAACGTAGTGTTAACTAGCGGTACGTTTTTGGGTGGCACCATCCACATAGGAATGGAAAATTACTCTGGTGGTCGCGCCGGTGATCCGCCAGCCAATACTTTAGCTAAACGCTTGCGTGAATTGCCGTTTAGAGTGGCGCGGTTAAAGACCGGTACGCCACCACGAATAGATAGTCGTTCCGTTGATTTCTCTAAGTTAATTGAACAGCCCGGTGATACCCCTTTACCGGTGATGTCCTATTTGGGCAAAGTAGAACAACATCCACGGCAAATCAGTTGCTGGATTACCCATACCAACACTAAAACCCATGACATCATTTCTAGCAACCTTGATCGCTCGCCCATGTATGCCGGCGTGATTGAAGGGGTGGGTCCGCGTTATTGTCCTTCAATCGAAGATAAAATTACCCGTTTTGCAGACAAAGACAGCCATCAGGTGTTTTTAGAGCCTGAAGGCTTAGAAACCAATGAGCTGTACCCCAATGGCATTTCTACCTCGTTACCCTTTGATGTGCAGCTAGACTTAGTCCGCTCCATGCAAGGCTTGGAAAATGCTTATATTATGCGTCCAGGCTATGCCATCGAATACGACTATTTTGATCCACGAGATCTGCACTACAGCTTAGAAACCAAGTGCGTTCAGGGTTTGTTTTTTGCTGGGCAAATCAACGGTACTACGGGCTATGAAGAAGCCGGCGTGCAAGGTTTGTTGGCGGGCAGTAACGCAGCGCTTCGCGCACAAGGCAAAGACAGTTGGCATCCAACCCGTGATGAAGCTTACTTGGGTGTGTTAATTGATGACCTGCTAACCATGGGCACGCAAGAGCCATACCGCATGTTCACTTCACGCGCGGAATACCGTTTGATTTTGCGTGAAGACAATGCGGATATGCGCCTAACTGAAAAAGGTCGAGAGCTTGGCTTGGTGGACGATGTGCGCTGGGCAGCGTTTGAAACTAAGCGTGAAGCTATCGCTCTAGAAGAGCAGCGGTTGCGTACCACTTGGGTACGCCCAAATACGTCGGTGGGCGATGCACTAAGCAGCCATTTTAATATTCCATTGGCGCATGAATATAATCTGCTCAATTTATTAACCCGCCCTGAAGTTGATTACGCCGGCTTAAAATCAATCACAGGTGAAGGGGTTGAAGATGAGCAAGTTGCAGAACAGATAGAAATTCGTACTAAATATGCCGGTTATATCGCCCGACAACAGGACGATATTGCTAAGTTAAAAGCTAGCGAAAGCATCGCGATTCCAAAGGATTTGGATTTCACGAAAATCTCTGGCCTATCCAAAGAAATACAGCTGAAACTGACTGAAATCAAACCGGCTAACTTAGGTCAGGCATCGCGCATTCCGGGCGTGACCCCCGCAGCTATTTCGTTACTGATGGTGCAGCTAAAAAGACGCCAAGCCAGCCAAAATTTGGAGGCTAGTGATAAATGAGCATCACAGTTACGCAGCGCAAAGCATTGCTAGACGGTGCACAAAATCTGGGGTTTAACTTAACGGCTGCACAAATAGAGCAACTATTGGCTTACTTAGCTTTGCTGATCAAATGGAATAAAGCCTATAACCTAACTGCAGTAAGAAACGCAGAAGAAATGGTATCTCGGCATTTGTTAGATAGCTTAAGCGTGTTGCCTTTTGTTGAGCAGACTGGCGTTACCTGGTTAGATGTGGGCAGTGGCGGGGGTATGCCCGGCATCATCTTGGCTATTATGCTGCCCAACAAGTTGTTTAGTCTGTTAGATTCTAACGGTAAAAAAACGCGTTTTTTAACCCAGGTAAAATTAGAGCTTAAACTGGACAATGTACAGGTTATCCACAGCCGTATTGAAGAGTACAAAACAGAGCAACCTTATCATGGAGTTATTTCTCGCGCCTTTAGCTCCTTGGCAGATTTTACCAACAGGACAACGCATCTTGGCGATCAATCCACGCGCTGGCTGGCGATGAAGGGCGTACATCCAGATGACGAACTGCAGCAACTAGCGGCAGAATTTAAGCTGGATAGCTGCAATAAATTATTAGTACCGGGCTGTCAGGGACAACGACATCTTTTGCTCCTTTCACGTAATTAGAATAGAGGTAATACCATGGGCAAAGTTTTGGCGGTAGCCAACCAGAAAGGCGGGGTAGGTAAAACCACAACCTGTATCAACCTTGCCGCCTCGCTCGTGGCAACTAAACGTCATGTTCTGGTTATCGATTTAGACCCGCAGGGTAACGCGACTACGGGCAGCGGCATTGATAAACACGAGCTAGAATATTCAGTGCTTGATGTGCTGACGGGACAGGCAGATCTGGTTGATGTGATTCAGCTTTCAGAGCATGGCGGCTATCAGCTATTGCCTGCTAACCGAGATCTTACGGCGGCTGAAGTAGTGTTGTTGGAGCTGGAAAATCGTGAAAAAAGGCTTTTACATGCGCTGCAGCCCGTTCGTGATAACTACGATTACATCCTGATTGATTGCCCACCCTCCCTTAATATGCTGACGGTTAATGCGTTAGTGGCTGCCGATGCAGTACTAATACCTATGCAGTGTGAATACTATGCACTGGAAGGGCTGACAGATTTAATTGGCAGTATCCAGCGCATTACCGCCAACCTCAACCCAAGTTTGGAAATAGAAGGTATTCTTAGGACAATGTATGATCCTAGATTAAGCCTGACTTTGGATGTATCCGAGCAGTTAAAGCAGCATTTCGGACAAAAATTGTTTGATACAGTTATTCCGCGAAATGTACGTTTAGCAGAATCACCCAGTTATGGTATGCCCGTGCTGGCGTATGACAAACAATCAAAAGGGGCGTTGGCACATCTAGCGCTAGCAGGTGAGTTGGCCAGACGCCACCGCACCAAGCAGCGCACCGCAACCGCATTGTAAGGAATCAGTATGGCAGTTAAAAAACGTGGCTTAGGTCGTGGACTTGATGCTTTATTAGGTGGTGCGAACGCAAGCAGCCAACATCATGAAGCTCAAGAAAATGAGCTGTTACACATAGCGATAGACGCTATCCAACCAGGCAAGTACCAGCCTCGTCGTGACATGGATCCAGCCGCACTAGAAGAGCTTTCAAGGTCGATTAAAGCGCAGGGCATTATGCAACCCATCGTAGTGCGCTCTGTTGGCAACAATAAATATGAAATAATCGCCGGAGAGAGACGTTGGCGCGCAGCACGGTTAGCCGAGCTTAAAACCGTACCCGCCATACTTAAACAAGTAGCTGATGACGCAGCGATCGCCATGGCGTTAATAGAAAATATTCAGCGTGAAGATCTCAATCCAGTTGAAGAAGCTATTGCCCTACAAAGATTGCAGCAAGAATATGAACTAACGCAGCAAGAAGTCGCTGATGCCGTAGGAAAATCACGCACCACAATAACCAACTTACTCAGGCTGATTAATTTACCTGAAGAAGTGAAAATCTTGTTAGCGCATGGTGATATAGAAATGGGCCATGCGCGGGCATTGCTAGGTTTAGCAGAACCTGAGATAGCGATAGCTGCACGACATGTTGTCGCAACTGGATTGAATGTGCGCCAAACAGAAGCCTATGTTCGCAGCCTACAAAAGCCTAAAGCAAAACCAGCAACCGCTAAAGCAGATCCAGATATCCAACGCTTAGAAAAGAAGCTGGCAGAGCGCTTAGGTGCCAACGTGAAAATTAAACATACGGATAAAGGTAAGGGCCAATTAGTGATAAATTACGGCTCACTTGACGAGCTGCAGGGTGTTTTGGCGCATATTCAGTAGATGTAAATCAAATATTATTATTATTAGCCTACATTTGAGTTGATAGAAGCGACACAGACACCTATACTCTCAGCGCAATTTTGTAGTGACGAATTGTAAACACAACAATTCAGACCAAGGGCGATAAAACAGTGGCAATACGTAACAAAACACCGTTTTATCGTTTAAGCATGTTTCGCGTGCTCATGGCGCAAGCTTTTGTCACTGCAGTGTTGGTTGTAGTATGCGCAATAACTCTAGGAGTTGTAGCGGCGTACTCAGTGTTATTAGGCAGTTCGATAGCTTTATTAGCCAACGCCTATTTCACTTACAAAGCGTTTAAGTATTTTGGGGCGCGCTCAGTGTCCGCTATTCTCCAGTCATTTTGGGCTGGACAGGTAGGAAAAATGTTTATGACAGCAGTGCTTTTTGCGCTGGTGTTTATAGCAGTGAAACCTTTAAACGTAGTACAGTTGTTCTTGGGTTACATTTTGATTCAGCTGACTTCAGTGGTTACACTCTTTTTTAGCAAAAATTTGTAAACGTCCGGGTTTGAGGCATATATGGCAAATAGCAATGCTGAGTATATCCAGCACCACTTACAAAACTTAACTTTTGGCAAAATCGACGGCACATGGCGAATTGCTGAAACACAACAAGAAGCACTAGACATGGGTTTCTGGGCTATCCATCTTGATACCATGGCCATGTCACTTTTGATGGGCTTTGTGTTTCTGTTTATCTTCAGAAAAATAGCAAAACGCGCCAACTCAGGCGTGCCAACAGGTATGCAGGGCTTCGTTGAAGTCATCGTTGAATTTGTACAAAACATGGTTCGCGATACCTTCTATGGCCGCAGCCCGCTTATAGCACCGTTAGCATTGACTATTTTCATGTGGATCTTGCTGATGAACAGCCTGAAATGGATCCCAGTCGATGTAATCCCAGGCATCGCTGCTGCAATAGGCATTCCAAACTTTAAATACGTCCCAACCGCAGATCCAAATGCTACGTTCGGCATGTCGATTGGCGTATTTATGTTGATTCTTTTTTACAGTGTTAAAGTCAAAGGCTTGGGCGGATTCGGCAAAGAACTCGCGTTCACACCCTTTAACCACTGGTCGCTAATTCCTGTAAACCTAGTACTTGAAATATTAGGCTTGTTAACCAAACCATTTAGCCTTGCGCTACGTTTGTTCGGTAACATGTATGCAGGTGAAGTTGTATTTATTTTGATTGCGCTACTGCCATTTTGGATTCAGTGGTCGCTATACGGGCCTTGGGCGATTTTCCATATTTTGGTAATTCCGCTACAAGCCTTTATTTTCATGGTGCTGTCGATCGTTTACCTGAGCGCAGCCCACGAAAGCCATTGACGCGAAAGCGAGCGTTAATTTTAACCTTAGACTATAACTTAACTTTGAAACTCTAGGAGTAACTATGGAACTCGTAATTTTATCAGCAGCGATCATCATTGGTATGGGCGCACTGGCCACTGGTATTGGTTTTGCTTTACTGGGCGGCAAATTACTGGAATCAACAGCACGTCAGCCTGAGCTGGCTCCACAGTTGCAAACCAAAACCTTCATTATGGCTGGTCTACTTGACGCCGTTCCAATGATTGGTGTTGGTATTGCTATGTACCTGATCTTCGTTGTAGCACCAGGAATGGCTGGTTAATCACGCGATTTCATTAGTACGGCAGCAAAGTTTGTCTGACGTAGGATGTTATCTTTGGATAAACAATGAAATGGCATGAGGTGCATCAATGGCTATTAACATGACTCTCATAGGTCAATTGATTGCCTTCGCTATTTTCACCTGGTTTTGCATGAAGTTCGTATGGCCACCCATCACGAACGCAATGGATGCGCGCCAGAAGAAAATTGCAGAAGGCTTAGATGCAGCAGGACGTGCTGAGCGCGACCTTAAGCTGGCTCAAGAGAAGGCAGCAGAAATGCTGCGTGAAACTAAGCAAGCTGCTGCTGAGATTATTGAGAAAGCCAACAAAGCTGGTAACGATATTGTTGAAGAAGCTAAACAGCATGCACGCAGTGAAGGCGATCGCCTAATTGCGGGTGCAAAAGCTGAAATCGATTTAGAAGTAAATCGTGTTAAAGAAGATCTTCGCAAACAAGTTTCAGTTCTTGCAGTGGCGGGTGCGGAAAGAATTCTCGGTGCTACCGTGGATGCTAAAGCACACAAAAATTTGGTCGAGCAATTGGCCGCAGAACTTTAAGCGAGGCAAGCGATGTCGAATTCCAATACGCTTGCACGACCTTACGCAAAAGCTGCTTTTGAATTTGCAGCGACGGCAAGCAAAGAAGATGCATGGAGTAACATGCTATCTTTTGCAGCAACTGCGGTTGCGCAAGCTGAGGTTGTTAAGCAGTTAGGTAATCCTAAGCTTAATAAAAAAGGTAAGGTCACGTTTCTTTTACAGCTGTGTGAAGGCAATGTAGATAACGAGTTTTCGAATTTTCTCCATGTTTTAGGTGAAAATGATCGTCTGACTTTGTTACCAACAATTAATGAGGTTTTTACTGAATTGAAGGCAGAAAAAAACCGTTCATTAGAAGTTGACGTAGAATCTGCATTTGAATTAAACGCAGCACAATTAAAAACACTAGCTGCCGCCTTATCTAAGCGGCTTGATCGTACCGTTCATCCCAAAGCGACAGTTAACCCCGCTTTAATTGGCGGTTTACACATTCGCGCTGGTGACTTAGTAATAGACGGCTCGATCCGCGGCAAACTAAATAAGTTAGCCGAAGCGTTGAAATCCTGATTTGAGGGACAAATGGCATGCAGCAACTGAATCCTTCCGAGATTAGTGAAATAATCAAGCAGCGTATCGCAAAGCTTGATGTTTCTGCACAGGCCCGTAACGAGGGCACTATCGTCAGCTTGTCTGACGGTATCGTACGTATTCACGGCTTAGCCGATGTGATGTACGGTGAAATGATTGAATTCCCTGGTGGAATCTTTGGTATGGCATTGAACTTGGAGCGTGACTCCGTAGGTGCTGTAATTTTAGGTTCGTTCACAGGTTTAACAGAGGGTATGAGCGCCAAATGTACCGGCCGTATTTTAGAGGTTCCAGTTGGTAACGAACTTCTAGGTCGAGTAGTGGATGCTTTAGGTAACCCTATTGATGGCAAAGGTCCTTTAGGTACCACACAAACTGACGCTGTAGAAAAAGTAGCACCTGGTGTTATTTGGCGTAAATCAGTCGACCAACCGGTGCAAACTGGTTATAAGTCAGTTGACTCGATGATTCCAGTGGGTCGTGGCCAGCGAGAGTTGATTATTGGTGACCGTCAGATCGGTAAAACTGCTCTGGCAATTGACGCCATTATTAACCAGAAAGACAGTGGCATTAAGTGTGTGTACGTAGCTATCGGTCAGAAACAATCGACCATTGCTAACGTAGTACGCAAGCTAGAAGAAGCTGGTGCTTTGGCTAACACTATTGTTGTGGTTGCCAGTGCTTCAGAGTCTCCTGCACTTCAGTACTTAGCGCCTTATTCTGGTTGCACCATGGGCGAGTTTTTCCGTGACCGTGGCGAAGATGCGTTAATCGTTTACGATGACCTATCTAAGCAAGCAGTTGCTTACCGTCAGATTTCTCTGTTGCTACGTCGTCCACCAGGACGTGAAGCGTACCCGGGTGACGTATTCTATCTCCATAGTCGTTTGCTGGAGCGTGCATCACGTGTATCTGAAGAGTACGTTGAAGCATTCACTAAAGGCGAAGTAAAAGGTAAAACCGGTTCATTAACCGCACTGCCTATTATTGAAACCCAGGCTGGTGACGTTTCTGCGTTCGTACCTACCAACGTAATTTCTATTACAGATGGTCAGATTTTCCTTGAGTCGGCAATGTTTAACGCGGGTATTCGTCCTGCCGTTAACGCGGGTATTTCGGTATCTCGTGTAGGTGGTGCGGCACAAACTGGCCTAATCAAGAAACTTTCTGGTGGTATTCGTACAGCATTAGCACAGTATCGTGAATTGGCTGCTTTTGCGCAGTTCGCTTCAGATTTGGATGAGGCAACACGTAAACAGCTAGAGCACGGTCAGCGTGTTACTGAACTGATGAAACAAAAGCAGTATGCGCCTATGTCCATTGCTGATATGGCAATCTCTCTGTATGCAGCAGAGCGTGGCTTTTTAGCAGATGTAGAAGTTAATAAAGTAGGTGCATTTGAGGCGGCTTTGTTAGCCTTCTTTAAGCGTGATTATGCCGACCTCGTGTCGACCATGAATAAAGAAGCAGCCTTTACTAAAGAAATCGACGCTTCTCTTGCAGAAGGTATCGAGAAGTTTAAGGCAACTCAAAGCTGGTAATTCGCAGCGGAGGCTTTTTAGCCTCCGCCTGCTAACCAGAAGGGTGTCAAATGGCAGGCGCAAAAGAGATTCGCACTAAAATTGCGAGCATCAAAAATACGCAAAAGATTACTAGCGCCATGGAAAAAGTGGCGGTCAGCAAAATGCGCAAAGCACAGCAGCGCATGGGTGCAGGTCGTCCTTATGCAGAACGTATTCGTCAAGTAGTTGGCCATTTGGCTCAAGCTAATACCGAATACAAACATGCATTCATGGTTGAGCGTCCAGTGAAACGCGTAGGCTATATTCTCGTGTCAACTGATCGTGGTCTTTGCGGTGGTCTGAACTTTAACCTGTTCAAAAACTTGATTAGCAATTTTCAAGAATGGCAGCAACAAGGCGTAGAAGCTGAGTTCTGCGTAATAGGTAATAAAGGTGCTAGTTTTTTCCGTAGCTACGGCGTAAAAATTTCAGCTGCAGTCGGTGGATTAGGTGAAGAACCTGAAATTAATGACCTGATCGGCAGTATCAAAATTATGCTGGATGGTTTTACGGAAGGTCGCATCGATCGTCTATATTTGGTGTCGAATAAGTTTATCAACACCATGACCCAAAAACCTGCTGTTGAGCAGCTGGTTCCTTTGGCCGTAGATGAGAAAGTCGAAAACAGCCGTTTAGGTAGTTGGGATTATATATACGAGCCAGGTGCTAAAGAGTTACTTGACGCACTAATCGTTCGTTATATCGAATCGCAAGTTTACCAATCGGTAGTAGAGAATGCTGCCTGTGAGCAAGCAGCTCGTATGATCGCGATGAAAAATGCGACTGACAACGCCGGTGACCTTATTGATAACCTGCAGTTGGTTTATAACAAGGCTCGTCAAGCAGCTATTACCCAAGAAATTTCTGAAATCGTTGGCGGCGCAGCCGCGGTTTAAGAACGGTTCAAATATTCAGAGGACCAGATATGAGTAGCGGACGTATCGTTCAAATTATCGGCGCCGTCATCGACGTGGAATTTTCACGTGACGATGTGCCGAACATTTATGACGCACTGCAAGTTCAGGGCGTTGAAACTACACTCGAAGTTCAACAACAGTTGGGTGACGGTGTAGTACGTACTATTGCCATGGGTTCGACCGAAGGTCTAAAACGTGGTTTAGATGTAGTTAACTCAGGCGGCCCAATTACCGTACCTGTGGGCGTTAAAACCCTAGGTCGTATTATGGACGTACTAGGTAACCCAATTGATGAAGCCGGTCCTATTGGCGAAGAAGAGCGTTGGGGTATTCACCGTTCAGCGCCTACTTATGCAGAACAAGCCGGTGGTAATGAAATTCTAGAAACAGGTATCAAGGTGATTGACCTTGTTTGCCCGTTCTCTAAGGGTGGTAAAGTTGGTCTGTTCGGTGGTGCCGGTGTTGGTAAAACCGTAAACATGATGGAGCTGATCCGTAACATTGCTATTGAGCACAGTGGTTATTCAGTATTCGCTGGTGTAGGTGAGCGTACTCGTGAGGGTAACGACTTCTACCACGAAATGAAGGACTCCAACGTTCTTGACAAGGTAGCACTGGTTTACGGTCAGATGAACGAGCCTCCGGGTAACCGTTTACGTGTTGCACTGACAGGTTTGACCATGGCAGAGAAATTCCGTGACGAAGGTCGTGACGTACTGTTGTTTATTGACAACATTTATCGTTATACCCTCGCCGGTACTGAAGTATCTGCACTGTTAGGTCGTATGCCCTCAGCGGTAGGTTATCAGCCAACATTGGCGGAAGAGATGGGTGTTCTGCAAGAGCGTATTACCTCTACTAAAGCAGGCTCCATTACTTCTATTCAAGCTGTTTACGTACCTGCGGATGACTTAACTGACCCATCCCCAGCCACTACGTTTGCACACTTGGATGCCACCGTTGTTCTGTCACGTGACATTGCCTCTTTGGGTATTTACCCTGCCATTGACCCACTGGACTCTTCTTCACGTCAGTTGGATCCATTGGTTATTGGTCAAGAGCATTATGATTGTGCACGTGGCGTACAGTATGTATTGCAACGCTACACAGAGCTTAAAGACATTATTGCCATCTTGGGTATGGATGAATTGTCTGAAGAAGATAAGCAGTTGGTTACGCGTGCGCGTAAAATCCAACGCTTCCTATCTCAGCCATTCTTCGTAGCTGAAGTGTTTACTGGAGCATCAGGTAAATATGTCTCCTTGAAAGAAACCATCCGTGGTTTCCAAGGCATCCTCAATGGTGACTACGATGATCTGCCAGAGCAGGCGTTCTACATGGTTGGTTCCATTGATGAAGCTATTGAAAAGGCAAGCAAGCTTTAATTGCAAACCTTTGAGCAAAAGTAATTTGGCAGCGACTGCATAAGTCGCTGCCAGCACACTGAGGCGATTAATATGGCCATAACAGTCCACTGTGACATTGTTAGTGCAGAAGAAGAGCTGTTCTCCGGCTTAGTTGAAATGGTAGTTGCCCATGGTCATATGGGCGATTTAGGTGTGTTGCCTGGTCACGCACCATTGCTATCAACTATCAAGCCTGGTCCTGTACGCGTAATTAAGCAGGGCGGGAAAGAAGAGGTATTCTATATCTCTGGCGGCTTTATCGAAGTGCAGCCGAATATGGTAAAAGTTTTAGCAGACTCAGCAATTCGTGCAGCAGACCTTGATGAGGCTGCGGCGATGGAAGCGAAAAAAGCAGCTGAGAAAGCAATTCTTAATCATTCCGCTGACTTTGATTATTCTGCAGCATCTGCGCGCTTGGCTGAAGCTGCGGCGCAACTACGTACTATTCATGAGTTACGTAGAAAGGCCGGCCGCTAACAGGTTTTAGTCTTCGCTGTGAAAAAGGGTAGCTTATATAGCTGCCCTTTTTTATTTATACTAGTCAAAACATACCAACTGCATCCGTAGGAGTATTTATGTCTCTGGATATCGTCATTTTAGCTGCAGGCCAGGGTACGCGCATGCGCTCGTCCCAGCCAAAAGTACTGCATCCAATTGCTGGCAAGCCTATGTTGGCTCATGTAATAGATGCAGCAAGAGCGTTGCAACCCAATAGTATCCAGGTGGTAATTGGACATGGTGCAGAACTGGTAAAACAGCAATTAGCAGCTGATGATGTAAGTTTTGTCATGCAGACAGAGCAGCTGGGTACGGGTCATGCAGTTGCGCAAGCAATTCCAAATCTCAGTGCAAACAAAGTTTTAGTGCTTTATGGTGACGTACCGTTAATTCAAGCCAGTACTTTAAAGAGTCTTTTACAGGGTGTGGCTGAAAATAAAATGGCGTTATTGACCGTTAATCTTAGCGACCCTGCAGGGTATGGGCGCATTGTGCGCGATACACAGCAGCAAGTGACAGCCATCGTTGAACACAAAGATGCTACTTTACAGCAGCTTGAAATTTGTGAAGGCAACACAGGAATACTGGCAGCATCGCGCAGCAATATGGTGCGGTGGTTAGGGCGGTTGTCTAATAATAATGCACAAGCTGAGTATTATTTAACCGATATTATTGCCATGGCAGTAGCGGACCAAGTAACGGTTACAACAGAAACTGCGACACAACCGATGGAAGTTCAGGGTGTTAACGATCGTCAGCAATTAGCAAGACTTGAGCGCTTCTATCAATCCTTGCAAGCGCAAGCTCTGATGGCTCAAGGCGTAACCCTACTTGATCCGTCACGCATAGATGTACGCGGAGCAGTAAAGGTAGGCCGAGATATCACCATTGATATAAACGTCATTTTCGAAGGCAATGTTGAAATTGAAGACAATGTCCGCATCGGCGCAAACACAATTATCAAAAACTCAATTCTTAGAGCAGGCGCGGTAATCAAAGCAAACTGCCATATAGAGGATAGTGAAATTGGGCCTGGCGCAGATTGCGGTCCTTTTGCACGACTGCGGCCCGGCACAAAGCTAGGAAAAAATGCGCATGTGGGTAATTTTGTTGAGCTGAAAAATGCTTGTTTAGGTGAAGCTGCCAAAGTGGGGCATTTAACCTATTTGGGTGATAGCGAAATCGGTGCGCGTACCAACATAGGCGCAGGTACCATCACCTGTAATTATGACGGTGCTAATAAGCATAGAACTGTTATGGGTGAGGATGTGTTTATTGGATCGAATAGCTCCATTGTTGCACCGATCACCATAGGGAATGCCGCCACTACAGGCGCTGGTTCAACAATTACTCAAGACGTACCTGCATTAGCTTTAGCAGTAGGTCGAGCCAAGCAGCGCAATATTGAGAACTGGCCGCGGCCACAGAAAAAAGTCTAGTGGCTTAGTAAAAAACCTGGTTTTTTTCAGCTACTTGACTATTTAAAGTCCAGTAATCATAAAGAATACCCAGTAAAAACAAGCCGCCGGTACAAAGATATAAAATACCGGTGAGCCACTTACCAAGGTAAAAGCGGTGAATACCAAAAATGCCTAAAAACGTGAGCAGCAACCAAGCCAGATTATAGTTGTAGCGCCCAGATAGATAGCTTTGGTTAACTTGACGATTCATTGCAGGAATGAGAAATAAATCAATTATCCAGCCAACAAAAAAAAGTCCAAGTGTAAAAAACCAGATAGTTCCAGTGATGGGGCGGCCGTAATAAAATCTATGTGCGCCGATAAAACCAAAGATCCACAGCAAATATCCAAATACTGGTGTGTGATTTCGTAGTGAGTAATTCATAAGATGGGCGTTAACAATAATGTCTAAGATATTCAGAGTAGCTCTGTGTGTGTTTACGCTGTACCTAACCGGCTGTTCAGCAATTAATGTAGAGAAAAAATATCGCAGCAACAGCTATGACAACAGAATACAGTGGATCGTTCTGCACTATACCTCAGCCGACTTTGATGACTCCTTGCACCTGTTAACAAATACAGCTGTCAGCAGCCATTATTTAATCAGTGAACAGCCCGTTAAAGTGTATCAATTAGTCGACGAAAGCAAGCGCGCTTGGCATGCAGGGGATAGCTCATGGCGTGGTCGCACATGGTTAAATGCAACCAGTATAGGTATAGAGTTGGTGCATCCGGGCTATACCGAGCAGGCAGGGGAGCGAATTTGGCATGACTGGTCAACCGAGCAAATAGACAGTCTGATTGTTCTTTTGCACGATATTTTGTACAGATACCAGTTACCCATTGAAAGCGTTATTGGTCATAGTGATATAGCGCCACAGCGTAAAGTAGACCCTGGCCCTAAGTTTCCTTGGTCAAGACTGGCGCAAGAAGGCATGATTCGCTGGCCATTAACAACTGACATTGATTTTTACGAGCCCATATTTCTTGTTGAGCTGCCCGATGCCTTGTGGTTCCAAGAACAACTAGCGGCATTGGGTTATGCCATACACCAGAGTGCAGAATTTGATGAGCAGACCCAGCGCGTTATAAGCGTACTACAGATGAAGTACCGCCCTAGTGACTTTTCAGGCACAGCAGATGCTGAAACGGCGGCTATCCTTCAATCGCTTACAGAGCAGCAAAAACAAGCACAGGAACAATAATGCTAAACACGCTTTGGTTAAGCTTTTTTATCGTAGCAACTGTAGCCGGCTTGACCCAGTGGTTGCAAGGTGATGCCATGGTGTGGGCGGCGATGGTGGAAAGCTTATTCAGCATGGCTAAGCTTTCTGTTGAGGTCATGATTTTGCTGTTTGGCACACTTACTCTTTGGTTAGGGTTTCTGCGTATCGCGGAGCAGGCAGGATTGGTAGATCGACTAGCAAGACTGCTATCGCCTTTATTCTCCAAACTCATGCCCGAAGTGCCACACGGACACCCAGCTTTGGGTTTAATAACCATGAACTTTGCCGCTAACAGTCTAGGCCTAGATAATGCCGCAACACCAATTGGCCTGAAGGCGATGCGCTCGTTACAAAGTTTAAATAGCTCGTCAACTACGGCCAGTAATGCACAAATCCTTTTTTTAGTACTAAACGCATCCTCCTTGACGCTGTTGCCCGTTACTATCTTTATGTACCGAGCTCAGCAAGGTGCTGCTGATCCAACGCTCGTTTTCTTACCAATCCTTTTAGCGACCAGCGCCTCAACGCTAGTGGGGCTTCTGTCTGTAGCCTTTATGCAGCGTTTGAAAATTTGGCATCCTGTAGTACTGGCTTATTTGCTTCCGGCCGTGTTAGCACTGGCTTTGTTTATGGCGTTATTAGCCAGCTTGACGGGAACGGCGCTCGCATCGCTATCCTCCCTGCTGGGTAATTTAACGTTGTTTGGCATCATTGTATTTATTCTAACCTTTGCCGCGTTCCGTAAAGTGCAGGTGTATGAGGCCTTTGTAGAGGGCGCAAAAGAAGGTTTTGATGTGTCGAAAAACTTGCTGCCGTACCTAATTGCCATGCTATGTGCAATAGGCGTACTAAGAGCTTCAGGCGCACTGGATTTTGGTTTAGATGGTATACGCTGGCTGGTTGAATATTTATCCTGGGACGCCCGCTTTGTCGATGCACTGCCTACAGCCTTAGTTAAACCATTCTCAGGCAGTGCCGCACGGGCTATGCTGATTGAAACGATGCAAACGCAAGGTGTAGATAGTTTTGCAGCACTTGCTGCAGCAACTGTACAAGGCAGCACGGAGACTACATTCTATGTGCTGGCGGTGTACTTTGGTGCAGTCAATATCCAGCGCGTACGCCATGCCGTAGGCTGTGCATTACTTGCTGAGCTGGCAGGTGTAATAGCCGCCATCAGTGTGTGCTATTGGTTTTTTGGTTGAATAAATGAACAGAAAAAAAGCAATCATTGTCTGTCTACTGCTAAGCCAAGTTAGTGCCTGTAATGCTGTACTTCCGGAGCATGAAGATAATAAAGCGTTAGTGTTGGTTGAAAGTCGAGCTGGACATCATTTATCGGCACAGAGAATAGACGGCAAGAAAGTTACGGATGGGCGTTTTTTTATTTTAGAGCCCGGTCAGCACAAGTTGAGTGTTCGTTTAAGCTACGAGCGTGGTGGTCAGATGGGTTACTCAGGTTGGCGAAATTGCCTAGCAGAAGTTGTCTATGCTGATTTTCGCGCTACAGAGAAATATAGCATTCGCGCGCATGCTAAAGGTTATACCGCCAGAGTTTGGCTACAGAACGAACAAGGGGAGCGGCTTGTAGAGAGTCAGTCGGTACCGTGCGGGCCCCAGTTTTAAAGGACGATATAGCAGCCCACAGTGGGTAAATGCTAGAAAACCGCGCAAAGTTTAAATAGGGCTTTACAAGCAAATAAAACTCTGTAGAATACGCACCTCGTTCGGCGTATACCTAACGAAAGCGCGACTAAGCATTTGATTTTTAAAAAGATTTTTAAAAAGATTTTTAAGATTCACGCTTGACAGCCTAAGGGTAACACTTTAGTATACGCCACCTCAGATGCAGCGACGCACTTAGCGCAAAGCCTCTGAACTGTTCTTTAACATTTTAATCAAGCAATTCGTGTGGGTGCTTGTGGTATTGGATGATAGTCAACAAGATTATCAGCAACACAAGTTACTCTGTGAATTCATAGAGTTATTTTTGTCTTTTTTCATAAAAGATATTTGCGATTGCTGAGCCAAGTTTAGAGTTTTCTCAAAACCCGAACAGTATTAAAACTGAAGAGTTTGATCATGGCTCAGATTGAACGCTGGCGGCAGGCTTAACACATGCAAGTCGAGCGGTAACAGGAAGAAGCTTGCTTCTTTGCTGACGAGCGGCGGACGG
>JALOAC010000047.1 GCA_023228985.1 Thiopseudomonas sp.
GCTCGAAGCTGTGGATTGGTACAATCAACGGGTCGATGCCTGTAAAGACGATGAGCTACGGGCAATCTTGATACATAATCGGGATGAAGAAAAAGAGCACGCGGCGATGGTGCTTGAGTGGATTCGTAGAAGAGATCCGCAGCTCGACAAAGAATTAAAGGATTATCTATTCACTGATAAACCCATAGCACACACATAAAATACTTACCCTGCCTTTAAAGTAATTTGCTGCGCAACTCAACAGCAAATTACTTTCTCTTATCGCGTCTATCAGTCAAACGCAGGCTTCTCCTAGCGCGTTAATTTACGCCCTTCTTCGAGATACACGTGGCTGATCTCGCTACGACCGGACACTACCTCTGAGATAGAGCGTGTGGCCATTTGGCAGTTCTTGTAGAACACCACGCCGTCATTACTGCCGGTCACTAGCGCATCAATGGCAATAGTAACGAACTCAAATGCACGCAGGCGATCCAGTACTGTGGGGCTGCCACCGCGCTGAGTGTGCCCTAGAACTGTCAGTCGTGCTTCCATACCCACTTCTTCTTCCAGCCAGCGGGTCAGTTGCGGGGCAAAGTCCACACCTTCAGAAACAATGGCTATCATATAGGTACGCCCATCAGCAATTTCTGTTTGAAAGCGTTTTTTTAAGCTGTCTAGATCGTAGGGAAGTTCTGGAATTAAACAAATTTCCGCACCACTGGTCAGCGCAGAAACTAACGCCAAATAACCGCAATCGCGACCCATGGTTTCAATAACAAACGCGCGCCTGGACGAGCTGGCGGTATCGCGGATTTGGTCCGTAGCTTGGCGGATAACATTCAGTGCGGTATCTACACCTAAGCAATAATCTGTGCCGAAAATATCGTTATCAATGGTCGCTGGGATACCACAAAACGCAATGCCAAACTCGCGATAAAACACATCCAGTGCACGGAAAGAGCCATCACCACCCAAAACCACTAGCATGTCGATGCCATGGGCTTTAAGGTTGTCATAAGCCTGCTGACGGTGCTCAGGCTCAAAAAAACGCGCCGAGCGTGATGAGCGCAACACCGAACCACCCTTGGTGATAATACCCGCCACATCTGCATGAGTAGCTGGCTGAATACGGTTATCGATCAGCCCCTCTAAACCATCGAAGATTAGGTAGGGCTTCAGTCCTTTTTCAATACTGTATTCCACAAAGCGTTTGATGCCAGGGTTCATCCCAGCACAATCACCACCCGAGGTCATGATTGCAATTCCCATATAGAAAATACCTTTTAAAATAAAGTTTCAGCAGTGATTTCAGCCGTCAGTTTGGCCTAGACATATTTATCTTACCCTACAGGTGCGCTGCTTATCATTATACATTTCTTGATCCGCATACTTGAGCAGACTAGCACTGTCTTGACCATGCTCAGGGTACACCGCCAAACCTATTGCAACACCCAGACTAAACCCAGCACAAAAATCTAAGGGCTCCTGTATTTCCTCGTGCAAGCGCGCGATGATTTTCTCAACGGCACTTAACTCTTTAACTTCACGTAGCAGCACCACAAACTCATCGCCGCCCAGTCGCGCGACCATGTCATGGTCGCGCAGGACACTTTGGATACGCTGTGCAGTTTCGAACAGTGCCTGATCACCCTTGTCATGACCAAAGGTATCGTTAAGCGGCTTAAACTTATTTAAATCCAGAAACAGGAGCGCAAAGGGCTGTTTCGTGGGTTTGCGCTCAAGCAGCAGGTTATCCAAGCTGTATTCCAATGCCATACGGTTGGCTACACCGGTTAACCGATCAGTGAACAGCTCGCTACGCATCTGGGTAAAGCTTCGCGCCAGCACTCCCAGCTCATCATGCCTGTTTGCCTGATCAGAAACGTCAGTGAGATCGCGACCGGTACTGCGTACCGCTTCGGATAGCTTAGATATATCACGAGCGACTCGTCCAAAAACCAGCCACCCGATACCCACTGCAATCAACAGTGCCAAAACACCAATATGAATCACCAACAGTGTGTTGGCGCGTACATCAGACAGGATATCGGTACTGGGTACAGCAATCACGGCATACCAGCTAAGCCCCGCATCATCGCGAATATTTCTGACCGATAAATGAAGTTGCTCGCCCTTTTTATCGGTGAAGGATAACTGATGGACGTATTCATCACCGTAGTGATTGGCTTGCTGCAACAAGGCATGCAGCTGTGCCCACGCTTGCTCAATAACCTCATCACCACTATTGCTAGCGTTAACCCGCTCCACCTTGCCTTGCTCGTTGTTACGTACATTCGGCACACTGGAGGCGGCAATCAGCTCACCATTGGGTTCAACAATAAAGGCTCGACTATTCGCGGTGACAGGTAACTGCTGCACAAAGCGGCTCAATTCTGATAGAAACAAATCCGTTGCCACAACGCCCGCAAATACGCCCTGTTGATTGCTCACCTTACGCGCGCGAGTTACCACCAGTTCACGCGTACCAAAATCCAAGTAAACCGCCGTCCAAGTGTGTTGCGGCGCATCACGTCCAAGCTGATACCAAACCCGTTCCCGCGGGTCAAACAGCGTGCTCTCAGTAAAGCGATATTCAGGCTGTGCATTGATATTGTGCAACAGATAAAAATCGCGTTTGTCTTGCTCGTGTAGTTTCATCCGCACTTGCGCTGTGCCGTCCACCAATTTTTGTAAACCCAAGCCTTGACCAAGCTCATTACCGTAATACACATAGTCGCTGGGGTCAGTAAAGATGGAGGCTGCGGTGTAAAATCGCGTGGTCATTTCTTTCAGCTCTGCACTGATGTCATCAGGCGCGTGCATGCCATCTGGAAAAGCCGTCTCAAGTACCGCGCCGGTACCAAACATATGCCGATCCACAGCTTGGGAAATACGCTGGGTCATTTCCAGCATCAACTGTTCACTCAAATTAGCCACTGTGCGACTACTCGCCCACCACGACAGCCAGCCAATAACCAAAGTGAGAATTAGAATTAACAAAACGAAAGGCAGGATAAGTTTTACTTTTAATGAGCCATTAAAAGCGCGGGACCAAGACATGTATGCTTTCCAGTATTTTCGAGCAGCAGGACAGCGGAGTTTCCGCCAATAAAGCAGGTAATTATATCAAATATAATAATACTATTATGCCAGCACTTTAGTGACGTCTTGCCTGTTACGTCAGGCGGCTCAAAACGGCCAGAACAGTGGAATAAAAATCACGCCCAATACCCAAAAGATACTGTTAAGCGGTAAACCCACCTTAATAAAGTCGCTGAACTTATAACCACCAGCGCTATACACCATCATATTGGTTTGGTATCCCACCGGGGTCATAAAGCTGGTTGAGGCGGCGAAGGTAATGGCAATCAAGAACGGCGTAGGGTCAGCGCCCATCAGCTGTGCGGTAGAAAACCCTATAGGTGTCAATAAGACAGCCGCCGCCGAATTACTCATCAACTCGCCAAATAACAACGCCATCAGATAAAGCACCGCGAGCACCACATGCGGACCTAAGTGGCTCACCAAACCAATGCTGTTATCCACCAGGAACTGAGCCGCACCGCTGCTGCTCATAGCAATCCCCAACGGTAACAACCCAGCAATTAAAATCACAATGGACCAGTCGGTACTTTCATACACGTCATCGGCATGAATGCAGCCCGCCAAGGTCATAGCAACGGCACCTGTAAGCGCTGAAATAGCGATGGGTAACCAACCGAGTGCCGAAACTATAACTACAGCGGCCATAGTGGCAACGGCAAAAGGTGCACGCCAACCATAGTCTTGGCTGGCTTCACGCTGGGAAATCACAATCACACTTTTATCTTTACGCAACGCAGCAAGGTCTTTTTCCGGTAGCGCTAGCAGTAAAATATCACCGATACGCAACCGCAAACTATTAAGCTGACTGCGTAATACCTGTCCTCGGCGCTGTACCCCCATGACCGAGGCGTTGTAGCGCCAGCTGCGATTTAACTCAGCCAGTAAACGACCCGCTGCACGGGATTGCGGTGCGATCATGACCTCTGTAAGCACTGATTTCCCCTGCTTACGTCCTTTAAGCTGAAAATCTGTTTGCGTATTAAACTCTAGTTTTTGCTCATCTTTCAGAGCTTCCAGTGCAGACCAAACCCCACGTGCCAGTAAAATATCACCTTCTTGCAGCTTTTCTGAACGTGGCGCCCAATATTTTTCCCCGTCACGCAGTAATTCCAGAATAAAGACGTTGTAATTTTTACTCAGCTGCGCCTCTTCGACACTGACACCCAGCAACTTGGAGTCTTCGGTGATTTTTAACTCGCTAATATAATGACCAAACTCGTACAGGTTTTCCAAATCCGCGCTGCGTACTTCGGGTAATAACCAGCGGCCAAACGTCAGTAGGTATAGGCAACCGGCGATGGCACAAATGACAGCCAAGGGGAAAAACTCAAACATGCTAAAACCTGGATGACCTAGATCTTTAGCAATGGAGTTCACCAGTAGGTTGGTGGATGAACCAATGAGCGTGACCACCCCCATCATTTGCGCCACGTAAGACAGTGGAATCAATGCTTTAGAGGGCGCCAAGCCCACTTTTAAACTGGCTGCAATAACGATGGGAATAAAAATAGCTACCACGGCAGTGTTATTAACGAAAGGGGCAATCAGCGCCAGCAAGCCAAATAACATCAGCATAAATTGCAAGGGGGAACGCGCTGCGCTAAGCAGTCTTTGTATGCCGGCTAAGGCGCCACTGTTTTGTAATCCAGCAGCAAGAATAAACATGGAAGCCACGGTGATAGTGGCAGCATTACTAAAACCACTTAACGCCTGCCCAGGGCTAACCAGATCCAGCAAGGTCAGACTGACTAATACCAAAATCGCAATGGCATCAATGCGGAGCTTCTCAGTAACAAAAAGCACCAGCGCTACCATTGTGATTAACAGAACGAGAAAAATCTCAAGGGTCATAGCCAACCTCTAAACATCAGTACCGAGCAGCGCATTGGCGTTACCCTATTAGACAGTGATGCCAATATATAGCAAAACTATAGGGTTAGATTAAATGAGTTTCTTGCTTGGCGTATCTGTTTATTGCAGCAAACTTTTGTTGAAGCTCAGCTGTTGCACCCCAACAAGACCCGCGGTGTGGGAGCGCAGCTTCTGCGCGATGCAGAACATAAACCCAGCCGGAAAAGCACATTCACGCAAGCGTGCGCTCCAACAGAAGCCGTAAATCCATATCAATCACACCCTATCAGTTTTATTGTTAGCTCAGCGCAATATTTTTCATTAGCAAAGTATTCGGCACACTCTTACTCTTGATCGAAGTCAATTATCTAACAGAGGCCGTAGCTGTGCTGCATGCTTGTAGTGTTGGCTGCGTGAGTCATTATGCAAAATTCAATTCAAGTACCTGAATACAACTTCAAAGTTGTACGCCAGTTCACCCTAGCAACCATTGTCTGGGGTGTGATCGGCATGTGCTTTGGTGTGTTTTTGGCTGCTCAACTGGTATGGCCGGCACTGAGTTTCGACACCCCGTGGCTAACATTTGGCCGTGTTCGTCCTATTCATACCAGCTTGGTTATCTTTGCTTTTGGCGGTAGCGCGCTGTTTGCCACCTCTTTTTATATTGTTCAGCGCACCAGCTATGCACGATTGCCCTCAGACCTAATGGCCTCGATATTTTTCTGGGGTTGGCAGATTTTATTAGTGCTTATCGTAATTAGCTATGCCATGGGTTCCACCACCAGTAAAGAATATGCCGAAATGGAGTGGTCACTGTCGATAGTTTTGGCCGCACTCTGGCTTGTTTATACTTGGCTTTTTTTTGCCACCATCGCGCGACGCAAGGTTGCACACATTTACGTAGCCAACTGGTTTTACGGCGCTTTTATTTTCGTGACCGCGATGGTTTTTATAATCAACAGTGCCGCAGTACCTGTCACTTTAACCAAATCCTACTCTGCTTATTCAGGCGCTACAGACGCGCTGATCCAGTGGTGGTACGGGCATAGTGTGGTTGGTTTTATTCTGTCCGTCGGTTTTTTAGGTATGATGTACTACTTCGTACCCAAGCAAGCAGACCGTCCGATTTATTCCTACCGCCTTTCGATTGTGCATTTCTGGGCCATTATCTCTATTTATATCTGGGCCGGCCCGCACCACTTACACTACACCGCCCTGCCCGATTGGGCACAAAGCTTAGGCATGGTCATGTCAGTGATCCTGCTTGCCCCCAGCTGGGGTGGCATGATCAACGGGATGATGACGCTGTCAGGCGCGTGGTATAAGTTACGTTACGACCCCATCTTGCGCTTCTTAGTGGTTTCTCTGGCCTTCTACGGCATGTCCACTTTTGAAGGTCCGATGATGGCGATTAAAACCGTCAACTCACTCTCCCACTACACGGACTGGACTATTGGTCATGTGCACGCCGGTGCGCTCGGCTGGGTGGCGATGATCAGTATCGGTAGTCTGTACTACATGATTCCAAGACTGTGGCACCGTGAAAGCATGTACAGCATAAAACTGATTCATATTCATTTCTGGTTGGCCACGGTCGGCACCGTTGTTTACCTTGCGGCCATGTGGGTCAACGGCATTAGCCAAGGTTTAATGTGGCGCGCTATCAACCAAGACGGCACGCTCAGTTACTCTTTTGTTGAAACCATCGGTGCCAGCCACTACGGCTATGTGGCACGCCTAATCGGCGGCAGCCTGTTTGCTTTAGGTATGATTTTGTTTGCTATCAACTGTTGGTTAACACTCAGAGAAAGCCGCTCCGCTCAATCACAAGGAGACTTACAACATGCTTAGTTTAATTGTGTTACTCGTCTGCGCACCGTTTATTGTGAACCAGTGGCTGCGTTACTCCAGCCACGAAGCCAATCAAGCAGCGATGCTACCTTTTGCAGATAACCCAAGTCAGGCCAAGCGCATTGAGCAAGAAACTGGTTTGGTATGCCAGCCAGACAGGCTCGCATTACAAACTAGTCTAGACGCTTAAGCTACGCAACAACTCAAGCGCTAAGTGCAGATCGGGGTGTGTATTGCCTCTTTTATAAAGCACATAAATAGGCAAAGAAAACTCGGGCGCTGATTGATTATGTACCAGCTGTCCGCTGGCCAAATAAGGGGCCACAACATGGGTGCGAAAATACCCAGTGCCGCCGTGCTCTAGTATAAGCTGCAACGCTAACGGACCTAGATTGGTTTGGATTTGCGCGTGGCTCTGTCCTGGGAAGGCGAGTTGATACTGCTGCTTAAAAGCAACACCCCAGTCGATAAACAACCAGGGTTCAGGCTGCTGCGGATGGGCCACCTGAATAAGTTTTTCCTCAACCAGCTGCTCAACCTGCATATCAGGACGGTAGTAAGGCTGATGCGCCAGCACCACATTCTGCTCACCACTATCCAAGCCTGATAACAGGGTTGCCGCTTCAGCCACCGTAGCCGCAACATTCAAATCGGGCTGCTGTTTGATTAGGCTGTTAAACCAGCGCGTAAGCCATGGGTTCCACAGGCTAATTTCAGCAGCTAGCTTTAGCGGTTGCGGCTGGTTTTGCTGCTGCATTGTCTGCACAGCACCGTGCCACGTATTGAGAAAGCTTTGTGCGTAAGGAATAAACAGTTCACCCTGCTCAGTCAGGCTAACCCCTGTTGCATTACGCCAAAATAGCTGAGCATTGAGTTGTTGTTCGAGATTTTTTATACGTGCCGTTACGGTGGTTTGACTGACACACAGCTGCTCGGCGGCCAAAATAAAACTGCCGCTATACACCACTGCCAAAAAAGTACGCGCTAGATTTAAATCCACTCGCCACCTCAACCCTGTGAGCTTACCCACTGCAAACCTATTACTGAGGCGATTAGGCTTGATAAAAAGAACATTCGCCAAAAGGTCGCCGGCTCATCAAAAAGCAGCATCCCAGCAATCACTGTACCTATTGCTCCTATTGCGCCCCAAACAGCATAGGCGGTACCTACAGGTATAGGTTTGGCACCACCCATGGATTTGTACAGCAAAAACATGCTCAAAGATACACACAGCAAAAACAGTACTAACCAAAATGCTTGCGTCTTGCCAATACTTTGCTGTGCCTTGCCTAAACTAATAGCAAACAAGGTCTCAAAAAAACCGCCAATAATTAACATCAGCCAATTAACAGTCATGCTAATCCACTCTAAACTCAAGATTAAAGACTGTTAGCTTAGCTGAAACGGATTGTGCTGTGTGATAGGTGCAACCAAAGCGGTTGCACCAAGAGACAAAGTCGTTAGCTGTGTTGCTAGCGCACTCAAATAGAAAACCGCTGTGTTTGCTCGTTTAGCTGGCGGGCAAGCGCCGTCAGCTGACGACTGGCTTCTGCTGTTTGTTGCGTTGCTTGCGCGACTTGCACAATACCCTGGCTTAAACCACTGACGTTCACCGTAATATCCTGCGCAACTTGGCTTTGCTCTTCTGCAGCGGTAGAAATTTGCAAGCTAGCAGACTCGATACGCCCCACAGCATCTTGAATATGATCCAGTGCTGTACCTGACTCCTGCGCACGCTCAACACTATTGCGTGTAAGCTCAGCACTTGCATGCATTTGCTCTACGGCGCGCAAAGAGCCTTTCTGGAATACTTCCATTTTTTCACGAATGGTATCCGTCGCATTGCGCGTATTGCCTGCCAGCGAGCGCACTTCGTCTGCCACTACAGCAAAACCTCGACCGGCCTCACCGGCACGTGCGGCTTCGATAGCGGCGTTCAACGCCAACAGGTTGGTTTGTTCGGCAACACCCTGGATCATATCCAGCACTTGGCTAATATCCTTGGTATGCGTATTTAACTCCTCAATCACCGTCACCGAATTGAGAATTTGTTCGCTCAAAGAGGTAATCGCATCAATAGAACCACGTACTGCTCTATGGCCGCCACTCGTCTCCTGCTGCGCCAACGTCGCCATTTCCGCTGCCTGAATCGTGTTGTTAGCCACTTCTTGAATGCTGGCACTCATCTCTTCCATGGCCGTAGCTACTAAATGGGTCTGACCTTCTTGCTCATCCACTGTTCGCAGTACCTGTGAGCTAGAGGAGCTCATTTGCTCAGAAGCGGTAGCCACACTAATACTGGCTGCCTGAATTTCACCAAGAATCGTTTGGAAATGCTGCAGCAGGTCATTGACCGTTTCTGCCACCTGCCCTACTTCATCCTGACTGAGCACTGGAACACGCAAACGCAAATCACTTTTGTTACTGACTTCTAGTAACGTACGTCTGACACGTCTGAGTGGTGAAGTGATTTTACGTGCAAAATAATAGGTGGCCAGCATGCCAAGAAAAATAAATATCGCCGTTACGCCCATCAACAGCCAGCGTAACGACACCTGTGAAGCAAACACCTCATCACTGTCAGCCACAGCAGCCAACACCCACTGCGTGCCGGGAATCGCCGCAAACCCAGCAATACGCTGCAAACCAAAGTACTGGTAGCTGGTTACTCCCTGATTTTGGCTGCGCATTTGCGTGATTGCGGCAGCTAAGGAGGCATAATCCGGATTTGTTTTTGCTTGCTCACCGG
>JALOAC010000003.1 GCA_023228985.1 Thiopseudomonas sp.
TGGGACTTTCCGGCAGCACTTGATTTGGGTTTAAAGCCAAATCGCCCAGAAGCTGGGCTCCCACAAGAGCTGCTTCCAGCTTCCCCGATAAGTCAGATTTCACAGGAGTCGCACTGCTGTGGGAGCGCAACTTTTGCGCGCCTTCTAACTAAGGCTGGTAAACTAGCCTAATGTAGTACTGCAAACACATAACGACAGTAAACAGGAGTTAATAAGCACGAATGAGACACGCAGAAAGCGCCCACACACCCACGTCAGAGCCGGCAAAGCCGCATGACGCAAGGCTGTCGCTGTTTTCGGTTGCACCGATGCTCGACTGGACTGATCGCCACTGCCGTTATTTTTTACGCTTGCTCAGTCGCCGCGCTACTCTGTACAGCGAAATGGTGACCACCGGTGCTTTAATTCATGGTGATGCGCAGCGGCATCTTGCGTTTAACGACACTGAACACCCCTTGGTGCTGCAGCTAGGCGGCAGCGTGCCGCAAGAAATGGCGCAGTGCGCGCGTATGGCGCAAGACTGGGGTTATGACGAGGTCAACATCAATGTAGGTTGCCCGAGTGACCGCGTGCAAAACAACATGATTGGCGCCTGTTTAATGGCGCACCCTGAGCGTGTCGCCGAGTGCGTGGATGCCATGCGTCAAGCGGTGGATATTCCGGTGACGGTCAAGCACCGTATCGGCATTAACGGCCGTGATAGTTATCAGGCGCTGGTGGATTTTGTCGGCATGGTGGCCGAGGCCGGCTGCGAGCACTTTATCGTGCATGCGCGCATTGCGATTTTAGAGGGCTTATCGCCCAAGGAAAACCGCCATGTGCCGCCACTGCGTTATGAGGTAGTGCAACAGCTTAAACAAGAATATCCACACCTACTGATGACGCTCAATGGCGGTATTAAAACCCTCGATGAATGCGAGGAACACTTGCACACCTTTGAAGGGGTGATGCTCGGCCGTGAGGTGTATTCAAACCCTTGGTTGCTCAGTGAAGTGGATCAGCGCCTGTATCAAGACAGCAACAGCCTTGCGCCAACAAGTCGCAGTGAAGTCATGCTCAAACTGCGTGCTTACATTGAACAGCAAGTTGCACAAGGGGTTAAAGTAACCCATATTACACGGCATATTCTCGGGATTGCTCAAGGGTTTCCCGGTGCACGACGTTTTCGACAACTTCTATCGGCTGATATCCATCGTCATGAAAACCAACTCGCCGTATTCGACCAAGCTATTGAGGTTTTGCAAGGGCGCTAAACACATTCTACTTACGGGGTTAACACAAAAATGGCTTCAAAACTGGCACAACTTAAACAATTCACCACCTTGGTTGCCGATACCAGCGACGTTGAGCTTATCCGTCAATTGCAGCCAGAGGATGCCACCACTAACCCCACCCTGCTACTGAAAGCTGCACAGCAAGCGCAATACAGCGAATTACTTAATCATGCTAGAGCCGTCCACCCAACCGACACGCGACAAGCCGCCGTGGATTTTGCGGTCGCTGTGGGCAAAGAAATAAGCCTGCTGATTCCGGGACGAATTTCCACCGAAGTGGACGCGCGTTTATCTTTCGATGAAGAAGGCACCTATGCCGCTGCCTTAGAGTTGATTAATGCCTACCAAGCGCGTGGCTTGGACAGTGAACGCATCCTGATTAAAATCGCTGCCACCTGGGAAGGCATTCGTGCGGCTGAGCGTCTTGAAAAACTAGGCGTGCAAACCAATCTGACGCTATTGTTTTCCTTCGCTCAAGCGGCTGCCTGCGCTGATGCAGGTGTGTATTTGGTTTCGCCCTTTGTGGGACGGATTTATGACTGGTACAAACAGCGGATGAACCGTGATTACAGCGGTACTGAAGATCCGGGTGTGCAGTCGGTGTCGCGTATTTACCGTTATTACAAAAGCAATAATTTTGCCACCATTGTGATGGGTGCAAGCTTTCGTAATATGGGGCAGATTGAGTCATTAGCTGGCTGTGATCGTCTAACTATTAGCCCAGAGTTATTGGCGCAGCTAGCGCAAACTGACGGCGTGCTTGAGCGTCGTCTGTCACCTGAACAAAAAGGGGAAGCCTTGGTGCAGCTAGATGAAAGCGCCTTTCGCTGGAACCACAACGAAGACGCCATGGCCACGGAAAAACTCGCCGAAGGGATTCGTGCATTTGCTAGCGATCAATGCAAGCTAGAACAGCTATTCACCGCCTAACCCTGATACATAACTTGGTTTTTGTGGAGCCCGACTTGTCGGGGCTTTTAACTTATATGCCGTAGCAAACTTTGGTTCCCTGACAAGTCAGGTCCCACACGGCTTTGTGCTGTATAAAAGCATGAACAGGCGGCTTAATAATTTGTTTATCTGCGAACCAAACTTGCTACTGTTGGAGCCCAGCTTCTGGGTGATGCGGAATATAAAACCAACTCAAGTGTTGCCGGAATATCGCAATCGCGCGTAGGAGGATGCCATGCATCCGACCGCGGATTACACCTGCAAACACAGCGCCGCTTGGCGCACCGCTGTCGCAGGCATGGCCAGCTCCTACCGGAGAGTGCGTTCCAAAGCACCTCTCTTGTGGGAGCCCAGTTTCTGGGCGATGCGGAATATAAAACCAACTCAAGTGTTGCCGGAATATCACAATCGCGCGTAGGAGGATGCCATGCATCCGACCACGGATTACACCTGCAAACACAGCGCTGCTTGGCGTATTGCTGTCGCAGGCATGGCCTACTCCTACCAAAAATATACTGTTTATTCAGGGTTATGGGTGAGCTGGAACCACTCGTGCAATGACTGCAAAGAAGCACAGTGCCATGTGGGACCTGACTTGTCAGGGAACCCAGAGCCAAGCCATGGCACGGACTTGAAGTTTTAGGTTTAGCCTTGGCTTGGGTGCATTCCACATCCCCCGACAAGTCGGGTCCCACAAAAGCGAGGCGGCGCTGTCATATAGATCGCATTGGCAAAAGTTGCGCTCCCACGAGAGCCCGTTACGCGCGTAAATATTTTGTTGGATTGAAACCGGAGGATGCCATGCATCCGACCGCGGATTACGTCTGTGGGATGCAATTTATCGGGAAAACTGGAAGCATTTTTTGTAGATACTCAGCCTTAACAGCTTTGCCCTGTTTCTTCTAAAAGGCTGACCAAGTCCCGAAAGGCGGTGCGGTTGGATTCGTTAAGCTCCATCAGGATGCGGTGCGCTTCTAACACACGCTCGCGCACTACTTCTTCTGATTGCGGCTGATCCGGCAAATCATTTAAGCATTCTGGGCAAGGTGCGGGGGTGTGTACAATATTAAACACCTGTGCAAAGCCCATCGCGTCTAACTGTTGACTGATATCAGGATTCGTACTGGCCAAGGTCGGCAACATGCCGAAGCTTTTGCGTGACAGAATGGATAATTTAGCCAGCAAGCCTAGCGTGGTGCTATCAATACTCGTCACTTCGGTCAGATCAATAATGATTGCCTTACTGTTGCCTGTCGCTATTGCCTGCTCAATGGTTTCATTCAACACCGCACAAAAGTTTAAGCGCACTTCACCAATGCACTTCAACACAAACGTTTGGTCTTGTTCGGCAAATTTAATTTTACCGCTACTCATATAAACCTCTGCTTACCACCAGCATCGAAATATCATCCGGCATTTGTTGCTGTCTACTTAAATCTAAACGCGCATGAAGTGCTGAAAACACACCTTGCTCTTGCTCTATCAGCTCAACCAGCTGCTGTTCACGCTCGGCAAAACTGGCTTCAGGCAAACAATCCAAAACCCCATCGGAGACCACCACAAAACTAAAACTCTTAGGCAAATTAATCACTTGATTCTGATAGTTCGCATCGGCAAACAAGCCGATTATCTGTCCACCACCCAACTGTAACTGGGCTGCATTTTCCGACCAAAAAAACGGCCTTGGTGTATGCCCTGCATTGGCCCACTGCAATTTGTTGTGTTCGGGTTCAACAATCATACACACCATGGTGGCATGCTTATCAATTCCAGCCTCTAGCAGCAGGCGATTAACGTCCCCAAGCACAGAAGCCGCGCTAATATCTTTGCTCATCGCCACGCTATGGCGCACCATACTTTTTATAAACATGCAAAGCAAGGCAGCTGCCGTTCCGCTACCCGACACATCCAGCAAGTAGGCTAGGATGCGACCATCAGGCAGGGAAAAGTAATCCACCGCATCCCCGGACAAATACAGCGCCGGCTTAACGCTATGGGCGAAGTCTATCCCTGCTATATTTAAATGCGGTTTTGGGCGGGCATGGATTTGCAACATTTGCCCTTCTTGCTGATCTTGCAGCAGGGCTTTATGCTCTAGTGAGGACATAGATATTCTTAAGGGCAGGACTAAAATACAGCGTCTTAATCATCAAGGAATCATAGTAGTGGGTATTTGCGCCCAAGGTACTCCTATCAATAACAGGATTCAAGCCAAAGCTGATAAACGAATACTTTACACTTATTGCATTGAAGGCTATAAAGTAGCTATTTAATCAATCCTAGATAATAAGGTGCCGCATATATGAGCAGCTATGAGCGTAACTTTGATGAAAAGCGTGATTTTATCCGTATGCGTGTCGACGGCAAAGCCATTATTAAAGTAGATGGCAACAGCCAAGAAGCGCTCTGCGTCGACTTATCCAGCAATGGCATGCAGCTTAAAACAGAGGCACAAGTCAGTTTAGGTCAGCAGGTCGATGTCGAAATAGTTTCGCAACATAGCCAGCTTCCAAGCCTAAAAGCCACCACTGAAGTGATTCGCATTGATGCGGCTGAAGACGGTCAGGGAAGTGTTTTAGGACTGACGATTCTAGCAATGAATTAGATTACAGCTTAGTAGGTCGCGCCTATAGGCCGACACAGCCATCTGTCAGGCTCAAGCCAGACCTACGTACTGTAAGATTGGCTAAAAATCGTCTTCAACATTGCCATCGTTAACTCTGTATTCACGATTCTGCAGATAAGCATTACGGATAAAACTGTACTTATCACCGCCCATTAGCTTTTCTGTATCCAAAAGCGACTCACGTATACTGACAATCTGCACACCTGCCACGCCGTAGCGCACATGGTGGTTGCTAATATAGGGATATACGGTTGTGTAGGTATCTGGAATCATCGCCGGTGCATCGCGCAACGTGCTTGGACCAAGTAAGGGTAAAACGACATAAGGCCCACTTTTGACGCCCCACTTGCCGAGAGTTTGACCAAAGTCCTCATTGTTACTTTGTAAGCCCATTTTGGTAGCCACATCAAACACGCCGAGCAAACCAAAGGTGCTGTTAAACAGAAAACGGGAAGCATCCACGCCAGCATCTGTCACCTTGCCTTGCAGCAGATTGTTGGCCAGGTTGCGCCCTTCGCTCCAGTTGCGCAACACGTTTCTAACGCTACGACGCACAGGTTTAGGCGTCACAGTACGATAGCCCTTAGCTACTGGCTTGAGTACCCAACGATCCATGGTTTCGTTAAAGCCAAAGACCTTACGGTTCCACGACTCCCACGGGTCTTGTTCATGCACTATTACCCAGTCATCATCCCACTGGTCATCAGCGAGTAAAGGCGGACTCACCAGCATGCATGCCATAATCAATAAGCCTGAAACTGTGACTCCTTTAATTTGACGCATAACAACCTCCAGCTTTAGGCAAAGCGCCATGTCGTGGTTCCTTGTTTGTCTTCCAATATGACACCTTGAGCGGCCAATTTATCACGAATGCGATCCGATTCTGCCCAGTTTTTTGCTTCACGGGCAGCTAGACGTTGTTGGATCAGGGCTTCGATATCCACAGCAGCCAGTTGCTGCCCGGTTTCTGCCAGCAAAAACGCATCGGCTTCCAGCTGCAAAACACCTAAAGTAGCAGCCAATTCACGCATACGCGCCGCCAGTTGCGCGGCTTGCTGTGCATCACTGTTTTTCAAGCGGTTGATTTCACGTGTCATCTCAAACAACACAGCGCAGGCTTCAGGCGTATTAAAGTCATCATTCATCGCCGCGCTAAAACGCTCAACAAAAGCATCGCCACCTGCTGGTTTTGCCTGCATATCCAAGCCTTTGAGCGCCAAATAGAAGCGCTCTAAAGCGCCCTTGGCTTCACGCAGGCTGTCTTCGGAGTAGTTAATCGGGCTACGGTAATGGCTGGAAACCAGCAAATAACGCACCACTTCCGGATGGTATTTTTCCAACACATCACGAATGGTGAAAAAGTTACCCAAGGACTTGGACATTTTCTCGCCATCGACGCGCACCGCACCGGCATGCATCCAGGTATTGGCATAGGTTTGACCCGTAGCCGCTTCACTTTGTGCGATTTCGTTTTCGTGATGTGGGAAGACTAAATCTGGCCCACCGCCATGAATATCAAAACTGTCGCCCAAGCAACAGGTGGACATCACCGAACACTCAATGTGCCAACCGGGACGGCCTGCGCCCCAGGGTGAATCCCAGCTTGGCTCGCCGGGCTTAGCGGCTTTCCACAGCACAAAATCCACGGGGTCTTCTTTAATTTCATCCACTTCAACCCGCGCACCGGAGCGCAAATCTTCAACTTTCTTGCGTGACAGCTTGCCGTATTCCGCAAACTTGGCCACACGGTAATAGACATCGCCATTGCTGGCGGCGTAGGCATAGCCTTTGTCGATGAGGGTTTGAATCATCTTAAACATGCCGTCGATATGACCTGTCGCACGCGGCTCTTGGTCAGGACGCAGCACATTTAAGCTGGCCTCATCCTCGTGCATGGCAGCAATCATGCGCTCGACCAGCTCGGTAAAGGGCTCGTTGTTTTCCTGCGCGCGCTGGATAATTTTATCGTCAATATCAGTGATATTGCGCACATAAGTGACCTTGTAGCCACTGTGGCGCAACCAGCGCGTCGCCACATCAAAAGCCACCATCACCCGTGCATGACCGATATGACAAAAATCGTAGACCGTCATACCGCACACATACATGCGCACATGCTTGTCTTCTAGCGGCTTAAGTGGCTCTTTTTGTTTAGTAAGGGTGTTATAAATGTGCATGGTCATGGCTTATTGCCCCCACGAATCACGCAGGGTGACCGTGCGATTAAACACCAAGTTCTCGGGCGTGCTGTCCGCGCTGTCCACACAGAAATACCCTTCGCGCTCAAACTGGAAGCCTTCGCCGACCTGTGCTTGCGCCAAAGAAGGCTCGGCACGGCAGCCTTTTAGAACGACAAGCGATTCAGGGTTAACGTTTTCCAAGAAGTGTACGTTCTCGCCCTGCTCATTTTTATCTGGGTTAGCGGCTTTAAACAGGCGATCATACAGACGTACTTCGCACTCAACACTTTCAGCGGCAGGTACCCAGTGAATCACGCCTTTAACTTTGCGCCCTTCTGGGTTTTTGCCCAGCGTGTCTGGATCGTAAGAGCAACGCAGCTCCACCACATTGCCTTCTGCATCCTTTATCGCTTCATCAGCGCGAATCACGTAGCTGCCACGCAAACGCACTTCGGTACCCGGCATCAAACGACGGTAGCCCTTGGGCGGATTTTCTTCGTAGTCGCTGGCATCGATATAAATCTCGCGCGAAAAAGGCAAAATACGTGTGCCCATCTCGGTTTTCGGGTGCTTGGGGAGTTCTAATTGTTCGCTCTGGTTTTCTGGATAGTTGGTAATTACCACTTTCAGCGGCTTAAGCACACACATGGCACGGCTGGCGTTGGCATCCAAGTCTTCACGAATACAGAACTCCAGCATGCTCATATCCACCACACCACCGGCACGGTTGACCCCAATCATGTCGCAGAAGTTGCGGATGGACGCTGGCGTATAACCACGGCGACGGAAGCCGCTGATGGTCGACATGCGCGGGTCGTCCCAGCTAAACACATACTCTTCATCAACCAGCTGTTTAAGCTTACGCTTACTGGTAATAGTGTAGTTGAGGTTTAAACGGGCAAATTCATACTGACGCGGTTTGGCTGGCACGGGCAGATGTTCTAAAAACCACTCGTACAACGGACGGTGATCTTCAAACTCCAGCGTGCACATAGAGTGAGTAATCAGCTCAATCGCATCGGATTGACCGTGGGTAAAATCATAACTGGGGTAAATACACCACTTATCACCGGTCTGGTGGTGTTCCGCGTGACGAATACGGTACAACACCGGGTCGCGCATATTCATGTTAGGCGACGCCATATCGATTTTGGCACGTAGCGAGTGCGCTCCCTCGGCAAACTCACCGGCACGCATGCGCTTAAACAGGTCAAGGTTTTCCTCGACGCTGCGCTCACGGAACGGGCTATTTTTACCCGGTTCAGTCAGGCTGCCACGGTACTCGCGGCCTTGCTCAGGTGTTAAATCACACACATACGCCTTGCCGGTTTCAATCAGATGAATCGCCCACTCATACAACTGCTCAAAGTAATCAGACGCAAAGCGTACTGGACCGTCCCAATCAAAGCCCAGCCAGTGAATGTCTTCTTTAATCGCATCAATGTATTCTTGTTCTTCTTTTTCGGGGTTGGTGTCGTCAAAACGCAAATGACACTGGCCGCCAAATTCTTTGGCCATGCCGAAGTTCAGGCAGATGGATTTAGCGTGACCAATGTGTAAATATCCATTGGGTTCGGGCGGAAAGCGGGTGATAACCTGGCTGTGTTTACCCGAGGCTAAATCCTCTTGAATGAGGGTACGAAGAAAGTTGGCAGCGACTGTAACCGAAGATTCTGGCTTGCTCATGGTGTCCTTAATGCTCTTAAAAGCCCTTTGGGGTAGGCTGATCAAAATAAAACGCTTATCATACCTTAAATTTGTCGTACATCCGACAGCTCTATAATTGTTTAACTAAAATGGTCCGATTCAATGATTAAATTACAAACCAACCACGGCGACATCATCATCAAACTCTTTGCTGACGAAGCTCCGGAAACTGTTAAAAACTTTATTCAGTACGTGCAAGACGGACATTACGACAACACTATTTTCCACCGCGTCATTAGTAATTTCATGGTTCAGGGCGGTGGTTTTGAGCCGGGCATGGAGCAAAAACCTGTGCGTGCACCCATTAAAAATGAGGCTAATAACGGCCTGTCTAACAAAGTTGGCACCTTAGCTATGGCTCGCACCATGGACCCGCACTCAGCTTCGTCACAGTTTTTCATTAACGTTAACGACAACGCCTTCCTGAACCACACCTCAGAAACATCACAGGGCTGGGGTTACGCTGTGTTTGGTGAAGTGATTGAAGGCATGGATGTGGTCAACGCCATCAAAGAAGTCGAAACCACCAGCCGCGCTGGCCACCAAGACGTCCCCCGTGAAGACGTCGTTATTGAAAAAGCAGAAGTTATCAAAAATTAATTCTTCTGTAGTTCGTGCTGTAGGTCGCGCCTTTAGGCCGACGGGGTTGCCGCGCGCAGGCCTGCTGTCAGGCTAAAGCCAGACCTACATATTTGTGCTTTTTGTGAGGCCCAACCTGTAAACTCTACTTCTGTTGGAGCGCAACTTTTGCGCGAATGGATTATCCGGCAGCGCCTGAGTTGGCTTAGAGTCCGCATCGCCCAGAAGCTGGGCTCCAACAGTATCTACTAGCCCTTGACGGACACCCAATGCATGATTTTGCTGATTTCAGATTTACATCTGCACGAAAAACGCCCTGATATCACCCAGGCGTTTTTGGCTTTTCTGAATACGTATGCATGCAAGGCTGAGCAGCTTTATATTTTAGGTGACTTTTTTGACGTCTGGATTGGTGATGACGCCATGAGCGAGTTTCACCAACACATCGCCGAAGCGCTACGTAAAGTAACCGAGCAAGGTGTGCAGATACATCTAATGCACGGCAATCGGGATTTTCTAATTGGCCAGCGTTTTTGCCAACTGGCAGACTGCCAGCTTTTAAATGACCCCAGCCTCATTCAGGCCAACGGCGAAAGCATCCTACTGATGCATGGTGATTCACTCTGCACCAGCGACACGGGCTACCAACGCATGAAACGCCTGCTACGCAACCCCATCAGCCTATTTATCCTACGCCACCTGCCCCTCAAAACCCGTCAACGCATCGCTGGAGATCTGCGCCAACAAAGCCGCAGCCGCACCGCCATGAAAGCCAACGACATCACCGACGTCAGCCCTGAAGCCGTTGAACAGGCTATGCGCCGATATCAAGTGCGTACTCTCATCCACGGCCACACCCACCGCCCCGCTACTCACCCACTGTCACAGGGACAGCGCATCGTCCTAGGCGACTGGGACAACCAAGGCTGGTACGTGCAAATAGATGAGCAGGGTATCGAGTTAAAAGCACTGCCCTTTGCTTAACGCCTCGCGGCAGCTTTCGTAGGAGCGCAAATTTTGCACAATCATCGGTAGGAGCTGGCCATGCCTGCGACAGTGTGTTTGGCGGTGCGGTGTTGGCGGGTGTGGTCTGTGGTCGGATGCATGGCATCCTCCTACCGTGCGGTTGTGATTTTCCGGCGGTGTTTGAGTTGGATTTAGAGTTCGTATCGCCCAGAAGCTGGCCTCCACAAGAGCCGTGTGGAACGCACACCATTAATAGGTGCGTGGTCTATTGAAGGGCTACTGTATTAACAGCCCTGACTTTACCATTACTATTTAAAACCTCCTCAAGCTTACCCAAAGAAACCATACGCTTTTCTTTGCTCATTTTAGCGATGTTAGTCAGTTTCCAGCGGACTGCAGGGAGGTTTTTTATATGGTCAAACGGCAAAGCATCCCAGGCTGGTGCTAATAAATACAGGCTATACAGAAACTGCTTCTCACTCTCTGTAAAACCAGTTAGCAAAGTGCGTAACGCCAACTCAGCTGCGTGCTGCAATTCATTTTCAGACGTTTGGCGCAACGTCATGCCTAAAAACTCACCTTTAAAGACCGAGCTGATTGACCGCCACTTAGGTTCTAAAATCTCTTCCATCGGTCTTGGGTGGCTCATGAGGTACACCAAAAAAGCATGTCTAATTGCATCGGTAATACCTTCATTTTCGAGCAGCAACATCACATCAAAAAAATCCCGTGGGTGCTAGCGATCAAAAGTAGCACAAAGCTTGCCGGCATAAAGGTCCTCCAGAGCGACCACGGGTATTTCAGCAAAACCAAACTCACGCTCCACGGCTTCACTCACAGCTCTTAATTCAACAGGAAAAACCGTACCGCGCAGCACTGGGGATAGCTCAACCTGTACAGAAATGCCAGCCTGATTTATCACTAAGCGTAAAGCATCTGCCCTATCCACATAGCTTTTAAAAATATGCGTTGCAGGCAAAGCACGCAAAACACTCTCAGCAATCCGATCCAATGCCTGCTTGATCACACTTAACGCCGTCTCCCTATCCGCATCGGGTACGTAAACCAAATCAACATCTACAGAAAGTCGTGGAAAATCACGCACAAATAAGTTAATAGCCGTGCCACTTTTAAGAGCAAAGCATTTCTCTTGTGCAATAAAAGGCAATATGCGTAACAGCAGTACTACCTGCAGGTGATAAGGGCTATTTCTATCCATGAAATATCTCCGGTACAGTGATGTTATAGGTGGTGTCGAGCTTACCATCAGCCACTATGCTGCGCTTGCCTGCGCCTAAGTCGTAGTCCTCTGCGTGTAGCTTTTGTCGCCAGGCATGCTGATAACGATCAGCAAAAAAGAAAAACAAGCGCTTTACTTGCACGTGCTTACACGACTTTAGTAACGAATCCAAACGCCTAGGCGATAAATTAACCAAGCCTTGCATGATGTTATCAGCCTGCTCAAAGCTGATAGTGCTGGGTACTAACGCCAACACCTCCAAAAACGCTTGCTCTGGCGAAGCTAACAGCCATTCACCCTGATGTATCGATATCGTTTTTAAACTGCCCGATTTCAGCAGTGCAGAGGTATCCCATATTCTAGTTGTGCTGTGCCAGTTAATACTCGTTGCAATCTTGAGTCTCCCTAACCAGCTCGGTACGGGCAATGGGCTATACAGCTCGATAACGGTGGAGAAGCTTATATAGTGCGCCAAACCATGTTGAGCTAGCGCACTCAGCCCGCCGACATAGACGGGCCCATCAAGCACTCGATTTAAGGATGCCGATACACCTTGCCACGCAACAGGAACATCTGAACGAGTATAAACACCGCGCGCCAACGGCATTAATTTAGCTGATTTCACTGCATTATCAAACGCATGCAAGGTTACACCCTGTGCAAGCAGCCATTGACGCGTCACAAATTGACCGTGAGGAACTAGAGTGAGCCAGTCGTCACGATTTTGCTGTAGGTTTGTAGCTGACATGGTTTATAACAACTCCAGTTTACGGCGAAAATCACCGTAAATATGAGGATAGATAAACCATAGCAAAGAATTGCGTTTAAATACAAGCGAATTTACGGCGTTAATCGCCGTGAAACAGATTATTTATAAACCTCTTTTAAATATTTTTTGGTTTTGTTTGCCTAAGTGGGCGCAAGCTGCCGCTGAAACTGGCTGTTGGAGCGCAACTTTTGCGCGAATGGGATTTTCCGACGGTGTTTGAGGTGCCGCGTGGGCGGCTTCGACAGGCTCAGCCAACGGAAGTTTGCTGCCTGCCCCACCCAGTAGCCTGAGTCTGTCGAGGCAGGCTGGCCCCATAAGTGCCGCGCCAACCTTACGCACTGCGGCTCAAGAAGCTCAACCTTAATAATGGTTAATATGTTGATGCAATCACTGCAAAAACTCTGAAACCGCCTGATGCCCGCACATCAGATCTATTATAGCTCGCTCAGTCTCAAGGACGATCCTGTAAAGCATGAAAAATACACAGCATTTCTAGGGGCCACAATAAAATTTCAATGCACTAACATCAGAATCAGGGCACATCACTGGAATTAGTTTGGCTCCGGCATAGTATAAATAACGTGTACGGTGACGACCGTTTGTGTACCCAATGTATATCCTGCGATGTCTTACAGCCACCTTAAAAAAACACCACTTTCGAACGTATTGAACAACACACTCGTCATTGAATGAGATAATCGGCATTTCCACTGGCTTTTCCAGTGGCCTAGGTGGTGCAAGAAATTGAAAGAACGCTTCACGCTCGCTAGGTTGCCAACACTCTACTGGAGCTATTACAAAATCCGGCCTATTCAGGTTGGAATAATGGATAAGTTTATCTGCGTCGACTTCTACAACCTTGTAATTCTTGCAGCCTGACCTACGGCGTAGAGCCACGCTTTGATATTCAGGATGATCTGCACCCAGCTGCACATGAAACAGCTCATCGTCTTGTGATATTATTTTTCTCATTTTAAACGCCGTAAGGATTATAATGAACGGGTAGGTAAAAAAGCCTTAATCTGTAAAAACAAGGCGTGTGTTGGTTGGTGTTTTGAGCATGCTGCTTTGCTCGCGTATTCGTGCTGTTTTTGCGTGAAATGTGACTTTTACAGTTATATATTTAAACTGAAAGCTGGCTAAAAGCCATCGCACTAAGGTATATGCCTGATAGCCAAGCTTGGGCTTCAGGCTAAAGTGCTGGGTCTGTATACAAAGTAAAATCCAGATCGGTCGCACCTGTGGGCTGGTCGCAGGTCGCGTAGGGTTTAGCTGTTTCTTCTAGCATAGGCAATTGTTCAGTCAGCATTTAAGAGCGCTACCCGAGCCGTCCGCAGACTTGCTTGGACTCAATCAGTCGAACCGTTGTGCCATACCTTCGACAGGCTCAGGCTACGTGGGGGGGCGGTGGCTGTGCTACCGAAGTTAGCCTATCGAAACCTAGGTTGCGTGATGGAGTCTGGTTAGGGATGGCTTTTCCGGTGGTGTGGAGCAAAAAAACCCAGCCGAAGCTGGGTTTTTTATGTTTAAGCTAAGACGCAGTGATTAAAATGCGTATTTAGCTTGTACGCGGAAGGCTGTACCTTTGTCAGCAAGCATTCCTTCATGAGTTTCACCTGAACCGTAGGCTAAACCATCAACACGGTCGTTAACACCATTATGCGCGCGCACTCTGGCGTACTGCATTTCGGCGCCCCACTCGATGCCGTTGTCAGCCTGGTAGAAAGCGTTTACCCAAAGACGGCTGGCTTTACCAGATTTATTTTTAGTGGTGCCAGTGCCATTTTTAGCAGGGGTGTACTTTGAAATTGCGTTTTTGTCCCACTTACTGGTTTCAATCGCAAAGTTAGTGCGCAGCTTCTCGTTGATGCGGTAGGTTAGCGCCGCTGAAGCGTGGGTACCCTTAGCTAAGTCTGCGGAATATGCTGCAGTGTCCAATTTATCAGGGTTGTCGGCTTTAAGTGTACCACTTGGCAAGGTACCCAATTTCTTATGGGTTGCACCATGGTTATGAGTCAAACCTAGCTTTAAGGTGGCATCACCCATAGGAATAGCTGTACCTACAGTAAAGCGAGTGAAGCGCTTGTCTTTACCGCTTTGCTTAGGATCACCTAGCGCACCGCTATTAACTGATTTTTTGTTTACCGCGTAGTTAGTGACTGCAGTAAATACTTTGATGCCGCTGAAGTTGCCTTCGAAGTTAGCTGTCACTGCAGGTGCTGGGCTTTTTTGTGCTCTTGCACTACTTTTTTTACCGTTATCGTCTGTTCTCTCAGATTTGCTGGAGTTTTGACCTTCGATGGACACACCAAAGCTCATGCTGTCGTCTAGCTTGAACTTTTTACCTAGCAGCAGGTTACGCGGCGCGTATACTTGATAGCTTACGAGTGAGTTGCCAGTGGTGTCGATGGTTTCTGCTAACGCAACCAAGTTAGTGCCAAATGACCAAGTGTGACCACCTACCCAGCCGTCTTCAGTGGCAAAGTATGCGTGACGTAAGGTGCTGTTTTGTAGTCTTTGCTCCCAGAAGAAGGTGGTGCCAATTTCTTTGTTGGTGTAGCTGACGTTAATACGTGAGTTACCCGCATCGAAGTCGCTGTTGAACTTGTCGTTTACAGCTGAACGGCTGTCACCAGTTTTTGACCAAGAAGCGATAGCGGATACGTAACCACCGATGGCTAGCTTGTGCTCGCTGGTGTCTACTACTGTGTACGCCTGAGCTGAGTTTGCTGCTACAGCTAGTGCGAGTGGCAGGGCTAATGTGCCTGCGATTTTTGTGTACAATTTCATGATGAGCATCACCTTTTAAATTATTCGAATTAATTCGTTAGCTAATAGCGGTTCAGTTGGCTCGTCACCGCTAGATGCGAGACTGCATGCTTTTTAGATGCTTGTCAACGCTCAAGAAGCTAAGCTTAGTACGAAGGTATGACAAAAACGCTGCTTATTTGCAGTTTTTTTCATCTGGCGCGCTGAACTTTGCCGAAATGTTCAGGTCTGGTTTGACCCGCCGGTCATTTCTTTGGCCATGTGACTGGCGTAGTTGTCGGTCATGCCACCTATATAGTCAATGATGCGCAGAAAGGATTGGTAAAGCGACCAGTGGGCTTGTGGCGCGCTGTTACCGAGCAAATCGAAGATTCTGCGATTTTTAAACGAAAGCGCTCGTCCGCTATGAAACTCAACCACAGCTCCACAGAACGCCTCAAGCAATGTTTCGAGGGTGGTATAGGCGCCTATTTCATGCAGGGTTTTGCGTTTGTCTTGAAATATTCTTTCGCGCGCTAGCTGTTTGGCATTGAGGATGCAGCTTTTGGCGGGGTCTTGCATGTGCTCGACTAAATCGCCCTGTAACTGACCCTTGAGTAACTGCGTTTGGTTTTGCACAAAGGTGTGCGCTGCTGCTTGGGTGAGGTGCTCTATCGCTTTGCCACGCAGGATTGCCAATTTGCGGCGACGCGAGTCATTGATACCGAGCTGGCGGTAGGTTTCTGGCAGGTCATCACCGACGAGGTTGAGTAATAGCTCCTCGACTTCGCTGTAGTCGAGTAGGTTCATTTCGATGCCGTCTTCTAGATCGATTAATCCGTAACAAATGTCATCGGCAGCTTCGACCAGATACACCAAGGGGTGGCGCGCCCAGCGTTGTGGGCCGAGTTGTGGTAAGCCTAGTTTTTCAGCGATGCTTTCTAGGATGGCTAATTCGCTTTGGTAGCAGCCGAATTTTTGCGCTTTGTTGCCGGTTTGGCTGATTTGCTGGGCGGTCCAGGGGTATTTTAAGAAGGCGCCCATGGTGGCGTAGGTTAGGCGCATGCCGCCGTCGAACTGGTGGTATTCCAGTTGGGTAAGGACGCGAAAGCCTTGGGCGTTGCCTTCAAAGTTGAGGAAATCGGCTTGTTCGGCGCTGCTCATGCTATCAAGCCAGCCGCGCTCTAGTGCGTCGCGGAACCAGTGGCGCACGGCGTCTTCACCGGAATGCCCGAAGGGTGGGTTGCCTATGTCGTGGGCCAGGCAGGCGGATTGGACGATCATGCCCAGATCGCTGGGTTCGCTCCAGTTGGGCATCTGCTCGCGCAGCATTTCTGCGACGAGCATGCCGAGGGAGCGGCCTACGCAACTGACTTCCAGTGAGTGGGTGAGCCTTGTATGAATAAGGTCATTGCTGGAGACGGGGTGGACTTGGGTTTTGCGCCCAAGTCGTCGAAACGCGCCGGAGAAAATCACACGATCGTGGTCTTTGTGAAACGGACTGCGCGCGATTTCTTCGGCGCTGTGGGTGAGTTTGCCTAAGCGTTCACGGGTTAAAAGACTGTGCCAATCCATAGGTGCTCTTTGTTAGGTGTGTTTTAGATGTTGGAATTATAGCAGTTCTGTGGCGTTCCTAGTGTTGGAGCGTGGCTTCTGGGTGGGGTGTAAGGCTAACTCAGGTGCTGGCGGCAGGTTCTAATCGCGCAAGAGTTGCGCTCCCACAGAGGCACTCCCACAGTAAAAAAGCAGTTGGTGCGTTGCCGATCTTTGGGCGCGGCTCTTGTACGAGGATGCCATGCATCCGAACCGCGGATTACGCTTGCAAACACAGCGCTGTTTGGCGTATCGCTGTCGCAGGCATGGCCTGCTCCTACCAAAAATATGCTGTTTTTTCTGGGTTTTGGGTGAGCTGGAACCACTCGCGCCATGGCTGCAAAGAAGCACAATGCCGTGTGGGACCTGACTTGTCAGGGAAGCAATATTTGCCTGTTGCACTAAGCCAGAATTTAACCAAAAGCACTGTCCGCACTTAAAAGCAAACCAGTATTTGCCTGTTGTACTAAGCCAAACTCCTTACTCAGATTTAAAAGCAAAAAGCTTCCCCGACAAGTCGGGTCCCACAAGAGCCAGCGTTTAAGCTACGCACCGCCTGATAATCCTTCGCGCAAAAGTTACGCCCCAACAGGAGTTTGTTGCGTGTGTACAAGGATGCCATGCATCCGACCGCGGATTACGCTTGCAAACACAGCGCTGCTTGGCGTATCGCTGTCGCAGGCATGGCCTGCTCCTACAGTTCCAATCGTGCAAGAGTTGCGTTTCAACTAGGGTTTTTAGGGTTCGGTGGTGTTTAGCCAGTCTTGCCAGTTGCGGATTTCTTTGCGGCTGGCGCCGGCTTTGGCGGCGGCTTGTAGGGCTTGTTTGGCTTGCGGCCAGAGTTCTTGTTCGCTGGCTAGTTGTACCACGGTTAGCCAGTGTTTGGCTTGTTGGCTTTGTTCGGCCAGGCGCTGATAGTGCGCCAAGGCCAAGCTGCGTTCGCGTGATTGCCATTGTAGCTGTGCCAAGCGTTCTTGGCGGGCGGTGGTTTTGGTTAAGCGCCCTTGTTGCATCAGCTCGTTTAACAGCCGTGCGCCCTGCCATGGCTGCTCCGCGGCGCTGGCTAAAGCCACTAGCTGATCCAAATCCGCCTCGCTAAATGCCAATCCTTGTTGATGGGCCGTGCGCAAGGTGGCAAAGGCTTGTGCATAGTTACCACTCATTTGCTGCAAAGCAGCCAACTGTCGCCACTGTGCTACTTGCTGTGGATGGCGCGTCAATAGCTGTTTTTGCCATTTTTGCGCTGCTGGAAAACGGCGTAACTCAGCATTGGCGGCGACCATAAAATTCAACCACTGATCACTAATCACGCTTTGCTTAGCCAGATAGCGTTCCGCCAAAGGCAAGGCTTGGTCGTAACGTCCGAGCATTTGCCAGTTGTATATACGTAACTCCAAGCTTTCTTGGCTGTCTAGCACCTGCTCTAAATAGGCTAACGCCTGCTTGGGGCGTTCTAACTGGGTATTTAACTTAGCCAGACTCAGCGCATCTTCCTGACGTTGCTCATCGGTCAACTGACCACTTTTATACGCCTGCTCTAGCAGCTGCACGGCATGACCTATGTGATTTTTTTGCCAAACCACATAGCCGTGGGTACGCCAAATTAAGGCTTCTGCATAGCTGCCCTTTTCGGGCTGGAGTTGTCTGAGTAGTTGTTCGGCTTTGTTGAACTCGCCCCGCTCTTGCGCGCTTTGGGCAGCCTGCAGAGCACGCAGGGTTTTAATGTCTATCGTCTGCGCCAGAGCCAAGCTCGACAACAAGCAGCAACATAAAACTAACCAACGCATAGATACATTACCTCGCTGGCTCGAGTTTAAATTCAATGATTTTTTCCACGTGACGTGGGACAGCGATGCCGTTTTCCATGCGTGGGGTAAAACGCCAGCGTGCAGCGGCGCGGCGTGCAGAGCGGTCAAACACATTGGCTGGCTGAGCTTCAAGCACTTCGATGTTTTCTACCCGCCCATGCGCGCTGATGGTAAAGGCAAGTTTGACGTAGCCTTCGATACCACGTCGGCGCGCTACATCTGGGTATTCCGGCAATACGTCATTGAGCGGGGTTACTTCTGAGTCTTTACCCGGTGCTGCAGGCGCACTGGGTGCGCTCGGTGCGGCTGGCTGTGCTGTGCTTGGCTGAATGGCATCAAGGCTGGGCATGGCTTGCGCGCGAATGCTTATTGAGCTGGTTAAATTAGGTGCGGCCAAATCCAGTTTTAAGGTTGGCACGGCTTGGCTCTGTGTGGTTTGTGGCGTTTGCGGTTTAGGTGGCTCAACATCCGGCGGTGGTTCTGGCGCTTGCAGGCGGCTACGGGATTGGGCATCGGACGTATTTTTACTCATGGGAATAAAGTGGCCAACCTGCACGGGCTTGTTTTCAACGGGCGCTTGCGGTGGTGAGATCATCCACAAAATAATCGCAAAACTGGCTAATACAGCCAGTAACGCAATTACAAAAGATACCAACCAACGCGTCATTAATTCGATTCCGTCGAAGCTGCCAAGGCCACATCAGTAACGCCGGCCATGCGCGCCTGATCCATCACCTGCACCACCAAACCCGTGCGTGCATCTTGATCCGCTTGCACCACCACAATTCCTTCGGGTTGTTCTTGGCGTAGCCGTTCAACATGGGCGCGCACGGTACGCACATCCACGGCTTGTTTATCCAGCCACACCTGACCATCAGCGGTTACGGCAATGAGGATATTGCCTTTATCCTGACTGCTCGCGGTGTCTGCTTGGGGGCGGTTAACCTCCATGCCGGACTCTTTAATAAACGAGCTGGTGACAATAAAGAAAATCAGCATGATAAACACCACGTCCAGCATAGGCGTGAGATCAATTCCGGGTTCTTCTTCTGTTCTATAACTGTAACGACGCATTCTCATCGTTTTACCACCTTATTCATGCCTTAGCTGATCGGCCAGCTGACCAAGGGCACGTCGAGCATTACGCTCTAAACGCGCGATACTAAATAATCCACCAATGGCCAACACCATGCCCGCTAGAGTCGGTAGCGTTGCCTGCCATACGCCCGCGGCCATCGCGCGCGGATTGCCGGTTCCGCTAAGAGCTAGCACATCAAACACCGCCACCATGCCGGTTACCGTGCCGAGCAAGCCCAGCAAGGGGAACAGCGCCACCAAGGCTTTGGTTACGGTTAATGGCGTCAGTAGCTGCTCACTCGCCTGTGCAATCCATGCCGAACGCACAGTGCGTGGCCAGCCATTGCTAAATTCATTTTGACAGAGCGCCAACCAAGCCTCGCGCCGCTCTTTTGCCCAGGCTGGAAACTGGCGGTGCATATACCAAAAACGTTCCAGCACCAGCGTCCAAAACAGCACGCACAATCCAGCCAGCAGCCACATTACCGTGCCGCCAGCGCCCATTAAATCAAGTAGCGCCTGACTGCTATCGACCAGCCAAAACCAAGTATTTTGCCAATTAGTCACGGGATTCCTTGGCTGACATATGCAGCGCTAATAAGCCAACGCACTGCTGCTCTAGCAGTCGCACCACGCCCTTGCTGCGCGCGACCAAAATGCTGTGCAAAAACAGCAACGGAATAGCCACCACCAAGCCCTGCACCGTGGTGACCAAGGCCTGTGAAATACCATCTGCCATCAACCGAGAATCGCCACCACCGGCTTGGGTAATAGCTTGGAAGGTGATGATCATTCCGGTGACTGTACCCAGCAGTCCAAGCAAGGGCGCAACTGCTGCCAGTAATTTTAGTAAACCCTGTCCGCGCTCCAGTTTGGGTACTTCCTGCATAACGGCTTCATCCAGTTTCAGCTCTAGGGTTTCTAGGTCAGATAACTGCGGCTGCGGACCCAGCACACCCAGCACGCGCCCCAAGGGGTTATTGATCGTAGGGTTCGACAAATCACACATCTGTATACGTACTGAGCGCACTACTTGCTGCAATTCCAACAAACGCCATGCGGCCAGCACAAAGCCCAGCACACCCAGGCTAATAATCACCCAGCCAACCACACCGCCCTGTTTGACACGCTCGTAAAAAGTGGGTTGGTGCTGTAACTGTTCCAGCAAACTGCCGCGGGTCGGGTCAATTGGCAGTACCGCAACGGGTTCGCTGGCGGTTAACCAGTTTTTTACCTGACTTAAGCCACTTGGCTGCTTAGGTAACGCGCGCAACGCATCATCACCGGCTTGATACACTAAAAAATCCGTATCGCTATAGGCTGAAAAAGGCCCTACGCGCACCACGCTAGTAATGTTTCGCTCACCGCCAGCGCTAATGACAGGCGCCTCAAAACGTTCGACTTTGCCGCTAGCGGTCATATCTTCAAGGATGGTTAGCCACAGCTGTTCAACTGCATCTGCGCTGGGCAGCTTGCGACTATTGGCAAAACGCTCTAACTGCGCCACCCGCTTAGGTTGCTGCACATTGAGCATGGAGTCCTGCCATTGCCCTGCAATGTCACCAGCGCTTTGGCGTAAAACAGCAAATAGCTCACCCAGCTCGCCGGTGCGCTCTTTTAATTGGCGCTCCTGTTCCGTCAGCTGCTGCTCTAGTTCTTCAAATTGCGCTTTAAGCTCAGCAGCTTCACGCTCCTGAGTGCGTAACGCCTGCATGGCTTGTTGATAGATTGCCTGCTGCTGATTTTTATCGGCTAAGAAACGCTGTTCGCGCTCTTGCATCAGCTGTTGCTCGCTGGCTTTTTCGGCACGGATACGCTGCAATAATTGATCGGGCGTTAGGCTGTCGGCTAGGACAGCACCGGAGCAAAGCAGCGCCAGCACAACGATGAGTTTTTTCATTGCTGCGCCTCCAGTGCCAGAGTTTTCATCGGCAAGGCTAACCAATCCGGTGATTTTTGCTGCCGTGCAATGGCAATCGCCTGAGCCACCGGACGGCGCGCATTACCATTGAGTACTTGCCACTCTTTCGCTTGCGCGTTCCACCAGCCGGTTTCATGTCCATCTGGGGTTTGGTAATACAGCATCAAGCGTCCTAACCGTAAAAAATCCACATTCAACTCGTTACCATCACGTTTGAGCGCATCACGCCAGACTTCTAGCGTGCGTCCGTAATCACTTTCAATTTGGTAGGCTTCTAGAATGCGGCGGTATTTTTCGGCAATGGACACATCAGCCCGCGGCAACAAATCCTGCAAGGTTTCTAAACGATCGCGCCGTTCATAGGGTAAGAAAGGTAAATCAGCACTGATAAACTGCTCCAGCACCTCTAGCATCCGCTGCATTTGTGGGGTCGCGGCGGCTTCGATGTCGTGCAAATCCGTCAATTGCTGCTGATAGCCCGCCAACTCTTCCTGCTGCGCCGCCACTAGCTCGCGCATTTGTGTGTTATAGCCGGTGAGGGTTTTCGCTTTTAACAAAGCGGTGCGGTATTCCAGTAGCATTTTTTGTGTCGCATCATCCAGTTGCTCCACCTGTTGTTGCGAACGTTGAGCTGCTTGGCTGTGGGCCGTATTTTCATCCAAAGCTTGCTCTACTGTGTTGGCCATGACCGTTCCAGTACACAACGCCAGTGATAGCGTGGCGCATCGTAAAAAAGGGAGTTGCATAAACAAGGAATCCTTTAATCTAAAAAGCTAATAATGATAACTATTATCATCTCCGCATGTTCGTTCAGTCAAGAAAGAAACACATAAAAAACAAAAACATGCAAAGAATAGGTGATTACAAACAACAATGATGGCTATTTAACTCTACTGCATACTAGAGTAAAATACCGCTTAGTTCGCTTGATCAAACTCTGCTTTCTAAGCATATTTTTTGCTAGAAGCCCATCTATATGGATATTGCAAAAAAAGGCTGTCATTTTGCGTAAAATTCTTCGCTATTCCCTAGCCACCCTGGCTGTTTTCGCACTCCTGAGTGTAAGCGCTTTGTTACTACCTGACTCGCTCGCTGAACATCAGTTGTGGCTGTGGTTTAGTGCGGCCTTGCTGACTGGGCTTGCACTGCTAAGTATTCTATACGCGCAAAGCAGAAGACGCCTAGCAAAGCTGACTAACCGCGTCAAAATGACCGAGACCCACCTTAGAGCCTTGCGAGTGGCGATTGAGCGCAGCCCTACCTCTATTCTGGTCACCGACCCAAAAGGCTTTATTGAGTACGTCAATCCGACTATCTGCAGATTTACTGGTTACAGCATTGAAGAGTTGATTGGCAAAAATTCAAGCATTTTCAATTCAGGAAGAACGCCGCACGAAACCTATGTGGACTTGTGGCAAACCCTTGCGCGCGGTCATAACTGGAATGGCCGTTTTATAAGTAAAACCAAAACAGGTGATGTCTATCTGGAACAAACCTGGATTGCCCCGGTGTTTGATGAGCAGAAAAAACTGGTTAACTATGTTGCGGTTAAGCTTGATATTTCCGAGCAAGAGTTCGCTCTAAGTCGTGAACGTTTACACAATCAGGTACTGGATTTATTGTCGCGTAACAAGACCGCCAATGAAATATTCGGCTCAATCATCCGTGCCGTTGAGAAAGAAAGCCAACAAATAAAATGCGCTGTGTTTTTACGCAGCTTGGACGGTGTTCACCTACAGCTTGCTACAGCACCGAGCTTGCCCACGTTTTTACATCATGCTTTGCAAGAGGTAAAAATCACTGCTGATGGTATATCGGCAAGCCAAGCGGCTTTTTACGGCAAACGTATTATTACCGGAGAGCTGGCGACGCAGGCCAGACAAATAAAAACCGCTGATGCCGCTGTACGCGCCGGTATGTTTGCGTGCTGGGCAGAGCCTATTTTTGATGTCGATGGCAAGGTTGCTGGCGTGCTTAACTTTTTTAAAGAAGAGCCTGGAACGCCCAGCAAAAGAGAAATCAACCTGATTGAAAACGCTGCCAATTTAGTGCGTTTGGTCATTGAGCGCAGTCAGAACACCGCTCTGTTAAAGCTGGCCGAAACCGTTTACCACACCAGTAGTGAAGCCATAGCCGTCACCGATGCTCATGGAACCTTTATTCATGTAAACCCAGCTTTTACAGAAATAACGGGCTATACCGCTGAGGAAGCAATTGGCAGCGACCACTCTATTTTAAAGTCAGGCCGGCATGGCGCAAACTTCTATGATGAAATGTGGGCCAGCTTAAACAGTACTGGACAGTGGCAAGGCGAGGTGTGGAACAGACGTAAAAACGGTGAAATCTACCCGCAGTTTTTATCCATTAACAGCACCTACGATACCGATGGCAGTGTTAAATTCCGCATCTCTATGTTTGCCGATATCAGCAAACAAAAAGCCAACGAAGAGCTTATCTGGCGTCAGGCTAATTTTGATTCATTAACCGGCTTGGCCAATCGCCGTTATTTTCAAGACGTATTTCAGCATGCACTTAAGGTGGCACAGCGTGAGCAGCATAATTTAGCGGTTATCTTTATCGATCTGGATGAGTTCAAGCCGGTTAACGATATGTTTGGCCATCAGTATGGCGACCAGCTGTTAGCGCAAACAGCGCTGCGCATCAAAGCACCCTTGCGTGACACGGACATAGTGGCGCGAATTGGTGGTGATGAGTTTGTGATTTTATTGGCGGGGAACCCCAGTAAAGAAGATGCGCTGCTGATTGCCAGACGCATACATGAGCACGTTTTGCAGCCATTTGAGATTGATGGACAAACTTCGCAGATATCGCTCAGTTGTGGGGTGAGCATGTATCCAGAACACGGAAAAACGGAAGCTGAGTTGATTAAGCAAGCCGATATTGCGATGTACCATGCTAAAAACCTAGGCCGCAATCAAACCGTATTTTTTGAGCCTGAGCTGTAATAAACAGACTGCTGCACGCCCCCTATTGTTAGCTGGGCATGCAGCATAGCGTTCTAGCCTTGATCTGCAGCCAGCTTTTTCAACTCTGCATCACGCAGTTCACGTCGCAGCACTTTACCCACGTTAGTGGTAGGCAACTCATCACGGAACTCAACAGCGCGCGCCACCTTGTAGCTGGTTAAGCTTTTGCGCATGTGCTTAATCACCTGCTCTTGGGTTAGGCTCATACCTTCGCGTAATACAATAAACACTTTAATGGCCTCGCCGGTTTTTTCACTGGGCACGCCAATCGCTGCGCACTGTAAAACCTCTGGCATGGTAACCAGTACATCCTCGATTTCATTGGGAAAAACATTGAAACCTGACACTAGAATCATGTCTTTCTTACGGTCAACAATGCGCATATAGCCATCTTCCTGAATAATGGCAATATCTCCCGTACGCAACCAGCCGCTTTCATCCAACATTTGCCGCGTAGCTTCTTCGTTTTGCCAATAGCCCTTCATTACTTGCGGGCCTTTGACACAGAGCTCACCGGGTTCGCCCAGTGGCAGCTCATTACCATCATCATCAATTACTTTGCACAGCGTTGAGGGAACAGGAATACCGATAGTGCCCAGATGTATGTTCTCAATGGGGTTCACTGTGGCAATGGGGCTGGTTTCGGTCATACCATAGCCTTCACATATTTTAGCGCCGGTGACCTCTTCCCAACGTTTAGCTGCAGCTATCTGTAATGCCATTCCGCCTGAAACCGTCATTTTCAGGGCGGAAAAGTCCAGCTTGCGAAAAGCTTCGTTATTACAGAGCGCTACAAACAGGGTATTTAAGCCGACAAACCCGGAAAACTTCCATTTGGACAGGTCTTTAATCATGCTGGGCAAGTCGCGCGGATTGGTAATCAGTAAATTGTGATTACCCGTTATCATCATCGCCATGCAGTGAAAGGTAAATGCGTATATGTGGTACAGCGGTAGCGGTGCAACGATCGTTTCTTCCCCTTCGCCTAGGTTAGAGGCCATCATGGTACGGGCTTGCAGCATATTGGCGATAAGGTTTCTATGGGTCAACATGGCGCCCTTGGCCACACCCGTAGTGCCGCCGGTGTACTGTAAAACGGCCACTGATTGAGATTCTGGGCTGACATTGCGGCAAATTTTATTGTTGCCTTTCTTCAGCACATCATTGAGCCAGTAAGCTTGAGGTATATGGAATGCCGGCACCATTTTTTTAATGTATTTAACCACCGAGTTAACAACGAAACGTTTAACGGGGGGTAAAAAATCGCCTACCTCGGTCAAAATAACAGTCTTAATTTCACTGCTGGGCAACACTTTCTCGAGTAAGTGCGCCATGTTGGCTAAGCATACAATAGCTTTGGCGCCTGAGTCGGTAAACTGATGCTCCATTTCACGGGTGGTATACAGCGGATTGGTATTGACCACCACTAAGCCAGCACGAATAGCACCAAACACCACCACTGGGTATTGCAGCACGTTAGGCAGCTGAATAGCGATACGATCACCTGGCTGCAAATCAGTGCTGTGCTGTAACCAAGCAGCAAAGTCACCCGACATTCGATACACTTCAGCATAGGTAATGGTTTTACCTAGGTTGGTAAATGCAGGCCTATCAGCATACTTTTCGCACGACTCTGTTAAGACGGCTTGAATATTTGGGTAAAGATCCGCGTCAATTTCACTGGCGATACCTGCGGGATACTTATCTTTCCAGAAGTTCTCGTTCATCCAAGCTAACTCCCCATCAATTCTTATTTTAGATTTTAGTTGTTAAGCGCCGTACACATGCAATTATAGTGACCTTCACCCGTGCAAGACTTTTTTGTACCTAGTGCCCTGCAGATTAGCAGTTTTAAAAAAATGCGACTAGCGTAATCCACACGCAAAAAGTCATAACAAGACTAAAATCTAATACCCGGTCACGCTCTTGCTTAATCAGCCACCACAAGACACCATACAAAAAATAGCAATTCGTAATACACTCTAAGCAAGCGGTAACGGTAGGAGGTCTGTCATGCGCCACGAAGCCTTTTGGTTAACCGCCAGTGATTCCACAGAGTTTCATGTTAATCACTGGAGTCCAACTCAAGAGCCGCAAGCCATTGTCATGCTGGTACATGGCATGGCAGAACATAGTAAACGTTATGCACATCTGGGCGCCGCCTTAGCCAAAGCCGGTATTGCACTGTATGCCCTTGATTTACGCGGCCATGGTTTTACCGCCAGCTTTGGCGTAAAGGGTCACTTTGGCAACCATAACGGCTGGCAATTGGTGCTGGATGATATCCGCTGCCTTAATCACCATATTCGCCAACAGCATCACGAAAAGCCTGTTTTTATCTTTGGTCACAGTCTGGGCAGTTATCTGGTAATTGACTATTTATTGCAGTACTGCTGTAGCGTGCAAGGCGTGATTTTATCCAGCTCAAACTATATTCAATCAACTTTTAGATACAAGCTTGCTTTGCAGGTGGCCCGTTTTGAACGCTGGCGTTTAGGTAAGCAAGGGCGCAGTAAACTTTTACACTGGCTAATTTTTAACCGCCACCAGCGCGCCTTTAAGCCGCAAAAAACACTCCATGATTGGCTCAGTAGCGATGAAAAGCAGGTCAAGCTGTATGCGCAAGATCCTTTATGCGGCTTTATTTCTACCACCCAATTATGGATCGATGCGTTAACCGGCTTACAGCGCATTACCCCTATCAGTAATTTGGTACAAATAGATAACTTGCTGCCCATTTTGATCTTCGGCGGCGAGCATGATCCTATTCATCAAGGGCATCGATTAATCGACCTAGCCAATGCGTTTCGCGAATCAGGCAACCGTTTTGTGGACGTCAAACTCTACCCTGACATGCGCCACGAACCCTTAAACGAAAAAAACTCGCCACGGGTTATACAAGATATTATTGAATGGATTAAACACAACGCACGGCTTGACTAGCTGGCAGCCAACACGGTGACATTCCTCTACAGCTCATTTACACTTCAGCGCTTATATTTACCTGCAAGCCTAGGGCTTGCGCACAAGGAATATTCTCATGTCGAATACTGCTACCAGCATTCCCTACGATCAACTTGAAGTAGGTCAACGCGCCACCGTCGAAAGAACTATTACCGAGCACGACCTGTTGATGTTCGCTGCGGTTTCCGGTGATCGTAACCCGGTTCACTTAGATGAAGCATTCGCAGCCACCAGCGTTTTTAAAGAGCGCATTGCCCACGGCATGCTCAGTGGTGCACTGATTAGCGCCGCCATCGCCCTTGAGTTACCTGGACCCGGTAGTATTTATCTGAGTCAGCAACTGAGCTTTACCCGCCCTGTTAAGCTGGGCGATCAACTCAGCATTGAGCTAGAAGTGTTGGAAAAACTACCGAAAAACCGAGTTCGCATAGCTACTAATGTACTGAATCAAGCGGGCAAGGCTGTGGTTCAGGGCGAAGCCTTGGTGTTAGCGCCTAGCGAATCCGCAACCGTTGAACTGCCCGAATTACCCAAGTTTTTATAACCTATGAATGCACAAAAACGTTTCGAGATTTTTAGCCGCCTACGTGAAGATAACCCCAACCCAGAAACCGAGCTCAACTACTCATCTACTTTTGAGTTACTCATAGCGGTCATCCTTTCCGCACAAGCCACCGATGTGGGCGTTAACAAAGCAACCGACAAATTATTCCCAGTCGCTCGCACCCCAGAGGCCATGTACGCGCTGGGTGTCGAGGGGCTGAGCGAGTACATTAAAACCATTGGTCTGTACAACAGCAAAGCCAGAAACGTGATTGAAACTTGCCGCTTGCTTATCGAGCGCCATAACAGTCAGGTGCCTGATACGCGCGAGGCGTTAGAAGCCCTGCCCGGTGTAGGCCGTAAAACAGCCAACGTGGTGCTTAACACAGCGTTTCGCCAGATAGCCATGGCAGTGGACACCCATATCTTCCGCGTGAGCAACCGCACAGGCATAGCGCCCGGTAAGAATGTGCTTGAGGTGGAAAAGAAGCTGTTACGCTTTGTACCTAAGGAGTTTCTGCTTGATGCACACCACTGGCTGATCCTACATGGTCGCTATGTGTGCCGAGCACGCAAGCCGCGTTGCGGCAGTTGTCGCATCGAAGACTTGTGTGAATTTAAAGACAAAACCTCAGATGATTAATTTTGCTAATCGAAAACAATCAATCCATTAATAAAATTTCATTCCCATCCTGTGCTTTTCGATATATAAGGTGCGCCATAAATTTTATGCATTAATGGCTGAGGAGGCTTGCATGAGCAAAGAAGAGTTAGAGCTCGATGATGACTTTGTCGACGACGAAGAAGACAGTATTGATGATGCTGATACTGCTGTTGAAGAAAGCAAAAACACGCTCACTAAGCGCCGCATCATTGACAATCTCTTGGAAGAACGTCGTTTAAATAAAGAGTTGTCTGATTACGACTATGAGTTAGATTAACAGCAGGGTTAAGCACCCTGCTTTGACGTGCTATCCGCCAGTACGTTTTGCTTGATAGCCTTGCTGCGTAAGCCATGCAAGCACAGGCTCAGTTTGATCACCTTGGATCTCTATGTGCGCGTCTTTGACTGCGCCACCTACGCCGCAGCGTTTTTTCAGCTCGACACAGATAGCTTTAAGCTGAGCAGCAGTGACCGGCAAGCCGGTCACCACGGTAACTGTTTTACCGCCACGCCCTTTACTCTCACGCCGGACGCGAACCTTACCATCACCTAGAACCTCATCCTGCTGCGCACAAATGCATTCTGCTTGCGGCTTTGCGCAGCCATCACAATGCCTACCTGCATCGGTGCTATACACTAAAGAGCCTAATGCGGCTAAAGAAGATAATTTTTTCATTATTAAGTTTTCTTAGACTAAACAAAGCATGACTAGAGCCAGCGACGAACTTTCTTGCAGTAGTTGACGTACTCATCACCAAAATATTTTAGCAGCAGCTTTTCTTCATGCTGAATCACACCAAAATTAAGCAGTAAAACCACTAAGGGTAAAAGGATCCACGCCCACAGCTGCGCCCAAAGCAAGGCAATACCAGCATAAATAATCAAAAAAGCCAGATAGATTGGGTTGCGGCTGAAACGAAAGGGGCCTTCCTGCAATAGCCGTTGCGGCTTGCCATAGGGACTGAGCGTAGTTTTACGCCAGAACATTAACCATGCGCTCCAGAGTAAAAGCACAGCACCCACATCAATAAAACCGCAGCCCGCATAAAAGCTCCACAAATCATTAGCTAGCGGCAGCGGCCACAGACTGTCTAGCAACCAAGCAATACCAATCACCAAGCCAAAAGACACAGGCGCTGGTAGCAAGAAAAAAGGTTTTTGCATAGCGAGTACTACCTAACCAAACCAGTAACAGACCAGCACTATATTAACCCATCAAATAGAAAAAACCCCACTATCCGCGTTAACGAATACTGGGGTTTCTTAATTCTTGGCTACTAACTCAGTAAACTATTTAGCGCTGGAGCGCTTAAAATAACTGATGTTTTGCTGACCGCTTTTGCCGCGTGGTATTTCTTGAATTTTACCACCTTTCTTTAAAAATGCTGCCGTTTGCGCACTTAGCAAATCACTACTGGTTGCAGCATCGGCTGCTTTTCTATTAGCAGCTGAGTTCTTTACTCTCATTATCACTTCCTCCTTAGAGTCGGCCACCGAGTATAGCAAAAAAAGCCATTTTCAGCAACCAAAACAACCAAATCGCATAACAGTCAGCTAGTAGACCGGCCTGTTATGCATTAGTACTCGTTACGACACAACAGGCTCAGCCGTCACCTGCAGCAGCTTCATATCGTTGGTACTACCAATATTATGATGCTTATCACCCTGCGTCAGAATGACCCAGTCGCCTTCTGCCACTAGATTTAAATCAACCAGTTTACGCACCGCCATGTAGCAAACCTGATCTTCAGGGTATTCAGACGGATTAAAAGGCACCGTATAAACCCCGCGGAAAAGGCAAGTGCGTGCCTGCGCCATACGCGTTGGCGCAAAGGCATAAATCGGAATGGATGAGCGGATACGTGACATCACCAAAGGCGTGTAACCGCTTTCAGTCAGCGCCACAATCGCTTTGACTCCGGGAAAGTGGTTGGCAATGTACATGCTCGCCAGTGCAATGCTCTCATCTTGGCGGGAGAACTCTAAACCTAGTCGATGCGATGAGCGGTGCATGGTGGGGCTTTTTTCTGCGCCCACGCAGATTCTCGCCATCGCCGTAACGGCTTCCACCGGATAATGCCCTGCTGCTGTTTCTGCCGACAACATCACTGCGTCGGTGTAATCCAGTACCGCGTTAGCCACGTCCGACACTTCTGCACGGGTCGGCATGGGGTTATTAATCATGGACTCCATCATTTGCGTGGCCGTAATCACCGCAGTGTTTTGCCGGCGCGCTGCAGCAATAATTTTCTTCTGAATCGCTACTAGCTCAGCATCACCAATTTCTACCGCTAGGTCGCCACGCGCCACCATGACTGCATCGCTGGCCTCGATAAGACCGCTAAGCACTTCGTCATTTTTAACGGCTTCAGCACGCTCAATCTTAGCCACCAGCCACGCCTGACTGCCAGCCGCAACACAGAGCTCACGCGCAAGCTGCATATCAGCCATATCACGGGGAAATGAAACCGCCACGTAATCGAGCTTTAATTCAGCAGCCAAGAGGATATCTTGCTTGTCTTTTTCGGTTAATGCGGGCGCAGTTAAACCGCCGCCGCGACGGTTAACCCCTTTGTGGTCTGACAAAGGGCCGCCCTGCAAAACAATACATTGCAGCTCGTCTTCGGTAACGGCTTCTACACGCATAACTACACGGCCATCATCAAGCAATAGTTCATCGCCAACGGTGCAATCTTTCACCAAATCAGGATAATCCACCCCTACTCGCTCTTGATTACCCGCGTCTTTGGGATGGCTGATAGAGAAGACAAAAGGGTCCCCTGTGTTGAGCTCTACGCGCTGATTAGCGAAACGCGCAATACGAATCTTCGGCCCCTGCAAATCGCCTAATATCGCCACATAGCGTTGATTTTTTCTCGCAATTTGGCGAATCAACTCCGTCAATCGGCGATGCTCATCAGCCGTACCATGGGAAAAATTCAAGCGCGCCACATCCATGCCAGCCAGTATTAACTGCTCAAGTATTTCCGGGCTATTACTAGCAGGGCCGATAGTGGCAACAATTTTGGTACGACGCTGAAGCATGGTGTGTTCCTCGGTTGTATTAACTTTTTATTTAAATGATAGAAAACGTGCAGCGCTAACCACGGGGATGATGCTCTGCATGCAATTGCTGTAAACGTGCTTGCGCAACATGGGTATATATCTGCGTAGTCGACAAGTCGCTGTGCCCAAGCAGCATTTGCACGACACGCAAGTCCGCGCCGTGATTCAGTAAGTGCGTAGCGAAAGCATGTCTTAGGGTATGCGGTGACAATGGTTTACGGATACCCGCCGCTTGCGCGTGAATTTTTATTCGATGCCAAAAAGTTTGCCGCGTCATTTGCTGACCACGCTGACTGGGAAACACTACATCTGGGGTTTTGCCACCCAACAATATCGGACGTGCTTGCTCCAGATACTCTTCGAGCCAATCTAACGCCTGCTCACCCATGGGCACTAGGCGTTCTTTGTTACCCTTACCGACCACCCGCACGACACCTTGGCGCAGGCTTACTTCATCTAAACTTAACCCTACCAGCTCACTAACGCGCAAGCCTGTTGCATAGAGCACTTCAAGCATGGTGCGGTCACGCATGCCTAAGGGTGTTTCAGTATCAGGCGCATCGAGCAAGGCATCAACCTCTGCTTCGCTCAGGCTACCGGGCAAAGAACGTCCCAGCTTGGGTAAATCGACCAGCACACTGGGATCTTCGCTAATCAGCCGCTGCTCCAGCAGGTACTGATAGAAACGCCTCAGGGTTGAGATAAAACGTGCTGTTGAGCGCGCTCTGTAGCCTTCTTGCAGACGCCAAGCAAGATACTCTAATACGTGGCTGCGTTGAACCTGTAGCAGAGCGAGTTCTTGCTCTGTTAACCACAAAACAAACTGGCGCAAATCATTCGCATAGGCTGCCCGTGTGTTTTCGGACAAACCTTGCTGCAGCCAAAGTTGCTGCAAAAAATCGTCAATAAGCTGTTTATTTTGCTGCAACATTAATTACCTTTATTCAGCCTAAAAACAAAAAAGCAGCCACTTGGGCTGCTTTCTTTTGCCTGCTTAGCGGCTAAGCTTCTCTTTAATACGAGCAGCTTTACCAGACAGGTTGCGTAAGTAGTACAGCTTGGCTTTACGCACATCACCACGACGCTTAACGGTGATGCTGTCTACTAATGGGCTGTAGGTTTGGAAGGTACGTTCAACACCTACACCGCTGGAAATTTTACGTACGGTAAAAGCACTGTTTAGGCCACGGTTGCGCTTACGAATAACTACGCCCTCGTATGCCTGAAGACGCTGACGATCGCCTTCCTTAACTTTTACTTGAATGATTACTGTATCACCCGGCGCAAAGGCAGGGATTTCTTTGGTCATCTGTTCAGCTTCAATCTGCTGAATAATTGGGTTTGTCATTGTTTGCTCCTAAGGCAAATCTTAAGATTTACCATCGATACCTTATCTATCGTTCTGCTGGGCAAAGTATTCGTCCAACAGCGTTTGCTCTTCTCCAGAAAGCGAGCGGCTATCCAGAAGATCAGCGCGACGCTCTGCAGTTCGGCCTAAAGCCTGCTGCAATCGCCAGCGCCGGATATGTTCGTGGTTGCCGCTAAGCAGCACCTGTGGAACATCTGTACCCGCATACGTGACCGGTCGTGTGTAATGCGGGCAATCGAGTAGACCATCGCTAAATGAGTCTTCTATTGCGGAATCTGCATGGTTTAATGCACCAGGCAAAAGTCGCGTAATAGCATCAATCAGCACCATGGCCGGTAATTCACCACCGGATAACACATAGTCACCAATTGACCATTCCTCATCAACGTGCGCCTCGATAAATCGCTCGTCAATGCCTTCGTAGCGTCCGGCAATCAGAATTAAAGCCTCTGCTTGCGCCAGTTCGCTCACCGCTGCTTGCTTTAAGGGCTGACCTTGAGGCGACATATAAATCACCTTAGCCGGCTTGCCCAGCGCTTGTTTGGCTGCTGCCAACGCACGCTCTAGCGGTTCAATCTTCATCACCATCCCAGGACCACCGCCGAAGGGTCGGTCATCCACAGTTTGGTGGCGGTCTTCAGTAAAGGTGCGTGGATTCCAGCAATCAATGCTGACCAGCCCTTGCTCTACTGCTCGACGGGTAATGCCATGTTCGGTTATAGCGGCGAACATCTCGGGAAACAGACTAATAACAGCAACACTTAACATGATGCCCGACTAAAAGTCCGCGTCCCATTCAACGCTAATGATGCCTTGCGCCAAATCAATGGCGATAACGCACTGATCAGTGTAAGGCAACAACCGCTCACGACCGTCTAGGCTGCCAGCACAGGGCTTAACTACCAAGACGTCATTAGCACCGGTTTCGAGTAAGTGATCGACACGCCCCAGCAATTGCTGGTCCTGAGTAATCACTTGCAAACCTATGAGCTGATACCAGTAAAACTCGCCCTCTTCCAGCTCAGGAAAATCGCTGCGCGGCACACAAATCTCAAAGCCTGCATACGTCCGTGCAATTTCACGGTCATCTACGCCTTTAATTTTAGCCACTAGCCCTTTGCCTTGGAAGCGAGCACTCGCCAACTCAATTTGTTTGATTTCCCTTTCACGACGCAACGTCCACTGGGGATAATCCAACAAGTTATCAACGGGTTCGGTAAACGAATGAATTTTTACTTCCCCGCGCACACCATGCACCGCGCCGATTTTACCTACTACGACTAAATCGTCAGTGTTCATGTGCGTTCTACTCTACAGGCTATACTTAAGCAGTTGCTTGAGTAGCTGCTTCTTTCAACAACTGGGCAACGCGCTCAGATGGCTGGGCACCTTGGCTGATCCAGTAGTTTGCGCGCTCTTGGTCGACAGATAAACGAATTTCTGCGCCACGTGCAACTGGGTTGAAAAAACCGATACGCTCAACAAAACGGCTATCACGAGCATTGCGGCTGTTAGCTACAGTCACGTGATAGAAAGGACGTTTTTTAGAGCCACCACGTGCTAGACGGATAGTTACCATTAAACTTTTTTCCTATATTTAAAATGAATAAAACTTTCGCAAATGCTCTATGCACGTACGAAAGGTCGCATATTCTAAGCTGTAACGCGGGTTTTGCAAAGGTTTATTTGCCGCCTTTAACGTTTAGGCAGGCCACCCATACCTGGCAGCATGCCACCAAGCCCGCGCATCATTTTGCCCATGCCTTTACCCATGAACTTCTTCATCATCTTCTGCATTTGCTTATGCTGCTTGATCAAACGCCCCACATCCTGCACCTGGGTTCCGGAGCCCACGGCAATACGGCGGCGACGCGAACCACTGATAATGTCAGGGTTACGACGCTCTTGTGGTGTCATGGAATTAATGATGGACTCCATTTGTTTGAACTGCTTTTCGGCATTACCTTGCATTCCCTGCATTTGCGCTGGATTAATGCCGCCCATGTTGGGCATCTTTTCCAACAAACCGCCCATGCCGCCCATATTGTTCATTTGCTGCAGCTGATCACGAAAGTCTTCAAGGTCAAATCCTTTGCCTTTTTTCAGCTTTTTAGTGAGTTTTTCAGCTTTTTCGCGATCAAGATTTTGCTCGGCTTGCTCAATTAAACTGAGCACATCACCCATACCTAAAATGCGCGAAGCAATACGGTCTGGGTGGAAAGGTTCTAGAGCATCGGTCTTCTCACCCATACCTAAAAACTTAATTGGCTTGCCGGTAATAGCGCGCACTGACAAGGCAGCACCGCCTCGAGCATCACCATCAACTTTGGTTAGCACCACACCCGTTAGCGGCAAGGCATCATTAAAGGCTTTGGCGGTATTGGCGGCATCCTGACCAGTCATGGCATCAACCACAAACAGCGTTTCGATCGGATTAATCGCTGCATGCAAAGCGCTGATTTCCGCCATCATTTCTTCATCGATGGCTAAACGGCCAGCGGTATCCACCAACACCACATCAATAAACTTAAGCTTGGCTTCTTTAATGGCGGCTTGAGCAATATCGACTGGTTTCTGGCTGATATCTGAAGGGAAGAAGGTTGCTCCCACTTCAGCGGCAAGCGTTTCAAGCTGTTTAATCGCTGCTGGACGGTAAACGTCAGCAGATACCACCATGACGCTTTTCTTTTTGCGTTCCTGCAGATGCTTGGCGAGCTTGGCTACTGTGGTGGTTTTACCCGCACCCTGTAAACCAGCCATAAGCACCACAGCGGGTGGCGTAGCGTTGAGGGACAGCTCTTCGTTGGCTGCACCCATCATGCTTTCTAATTCAGCTTGGACTATTTTTAAAAACGCCTGACCAGGAGACAAGCTACGTGATACTTCAGCTCCTACCGCACGATCACGCACCGCATTAACAAAGTCTTTCACCACAGGTAATGCAACATCAGCTTCCAATAACGCCATGCGTACTTCACGCAGCGTGTCTTTAATGTTGTCTTCTGTTAATTTCGCTTTACCCGTGACATTGCGTAGTGTTTGCGAGAGACGTTCGCTAAGATTATCGAACATGTAAAATCCTCTAGATCATTGCCGCCCAAATGCGCCATAGTATAACCGAAACTTGGACGCGCTTTGCAGTCCATTACAGATTAGTTAGGTTTTAGCACTATGCGCCCACTTGTTTTAGCCTCCAGCTCGGTCTATCGCCGCGAGCTTTTGCAACGACTCCAATTACCCTTCACCTGCTGCAGCCCCAACATTGATGAGCGCCCACTCGCTGATGAAACTCCAGAAGTACTGGTACAACGCTTAGCGGTCGCCAAAGCACGCGCTTTGCGTGCACAGTTTTTACAACATTTAATTATTGGTTCAGATCAGGTAGCCGTACTGGATGGGCAGATTTTAGGCAAGCCCGGTACTGCTGCTGCCGCCACCGCCCAACTGACTGCTGCTAGCGGACGTAGCGTGACTTTTTATACCGGCCTGTGCTTACTAGACAGCGCCAGCGGCACTATTCAAGTGGATTGCGTACCTTTCACGGTGCATTTCCGCACCCTCAGCCCAGAACAAATCAGCCGTTACATTGAGCGTGAACAGCCGCTGGACTGTGCCGGCAGTTTCAAGTCTGAGGATTTAGGTATTAGTTTGTTCCGCGCCACCGAAGGTGAGGATGCAACCAGCTTAATCGGCCTGCCGCTCATTCGTTTATGCGATATGCTCAGCCAGGCTGGAATAATAATTCCTTAGCACTACGGATTGTGCGTTCGCGCTGTAGGCAGTCGCCAGATGTATAGGCTCACCGCCGTAGCGGTACACAACATAGCTACCTTGGCCCAAATAAAGTCCACCCACAAACAGCCGGCGATAATGCTTATCCATAGCAGCGTAATCGCCATGCGTTTGGCTTTAAGTGGCAGACCTTTGCCCGCTAAATAATCGGCAATCATGGGGCCAAAACGCGGGTGAGAGGTAATCCAACGGTAGAAGGATTCTGAGCTGCGGGCAAAACAAGCCGCCGCTAATAAAATAAACGGCGTGGTGGGTAATATAGGTAAGAAAATACCCAGCACACCCAAAGCTAAACTCAGGCAGCCAATTACAAATAGCGTATAGCGTAACAATGGGTTAGCAACCAGAAGCTTTTTAGGGGTCATGGCATTTTAAAGAGGGCAATAGTTTCTCACAGAAGCCGTCTCAGCAAGCACCTGCTTACCTTGGCTTTTTGAGCAATACGGGCTTTTCTTCAGGTGCTTGGCAAATCAAAAACAGCGTGGTGAGCAGCTCTGGAATTTGTGCAGCCATGCTATCCAGCAAATCCAAGTCTTCAGCAATTTCGGCAAAATCCGGTTGCTCATCAAACAAGCCTGACACGACCATTATGGGCAACAGCAGCTCGCTGACTTCATCTTCATCTTCTTCAAACCAGATGTCTTCACGCAAAAAGACGCCTTCCATAAAACCGATACACCAGCCACGCAGATCGGAGTCTTCAGGCTCATCGCCCATGTCCAAATCACAAGGCAGGACAAACTCTTCATCGCTGGCTAACTGACGTTCGATATGCGATTTAAGCTGACGTAATGCGCTTTCGATATCGTCTTGCTGCGCCTGATCTTTGTAGACGGGCGGCTCAGCAAACAACTCTGTCATCCACTCGTTTTCTAATACAGTTTCAGGGCAAATTGCCAAGGCTGTCAGATAACCATGCGCGGCTACATAGTCGAGTGCTTCCTCGTATAATTCATCAGAATCCAAAAAAGCACGCAAACGGGAGAGTTGCTCTGTAAAAGACATGGGCATTTACCTAAAGAAGAATATGTTTATAACCGCTGTATTGTAGACCAGCCTTAACCGCACTGCTATAGCTAAAAACTCTACTTACGGCTTGGATGCTGCTATCTAAAAGTGCTGGCCTGTAACTTGATAACCCAAACCGGCAGCAATCTCAGCCAAGTATACGTATAATGCCCAGCCTACTTTGGGAGAGCAGTATGGCCGAGCAGGCACTTAATATCCTTAAAACAGTTTTTGGTTACGACTCTTTTCGCGGTCATCAAGCCGCTATTATCGAGCGCGTTAGTCATGGCGGGGACGCTTTAGTGTTAATGCCCACAGGTGGCGGTAAATCCCTGTGCTATCAAATCCCTGCCCTAGTGCGTGAAGGCATCGCCATAGTCGTGTCGCCCCTCATTGCCCTGATGCAGGACCAGGTCAGCAGCTTAGAAGCACTGGGCATCAGTGCCGCCGCTTTAAATTCCGCCGCCAGTGTTGATGAGCGCCGTGAAACCGCTAATCGTTTGCGTCGTAATGAACTCAAGTTACTTTACCTTGCCCCCGAACGTTTGATGCAGCCGCAAACGCTCAGTTTTTTACAGCAATTGCCGATTAGTTTGTTTGCTATCGATGAGGCTCACTGCGTTTCACAATGGGGGCATGACTTTCGCCCTGAATACCTACAGCTTGGACAATTAGCACAGTTATTTCCTCAGGTACCACGCATTGCCCTTACCGCTACCGCCGACATGCGCACGCGCACAGAAATTGCTCAACGCCTGCAGTTACAGCAAGCTCAGGAATTCGTCTCCAGCTTTGATCGACCTAACATCTTTTATCGTATCACTCCTAAAGACAGCCCGCGCAAGCAGTTATTAGATTTTCTTGCCAGCCGCCAAGGCGATGCCGGTATTGTTTATTGCCTGTCGCGAAAAAGCGTTGAAAGTGTCGCCGAATTTCTATTAGAAAAAGGCTATCCCGCCCTGCCTTACCATGCTGGATTAAGCAATGAGCTGCGCGCTTTTAATCAGCAACGCTTTCTCAAAGAAGAAGGCATTATCATGGTAGCAACCATTGCCTTTGGCATGGGTATCGATAAATCCAACGTGCGTTTTGTTGCCCACCTAGACCTGCCTAAATCCATTGAAGGTTATTACCAAGAAACCGGTCGCGCAGGGCGTGATGGTTTACCCGCCGACGCTTGGATGGTGTATGGCTTACAAGACATGCTATTTTTAAAGCAGATGCTCGCCAACTCCGATGGCGATGAGCGTTTTAAGCGTGTGGAGCAACACAAACTTGATGCCATGCTAGCGCTGTGTGAGGAAGTGCGTTGCCGCCGCCAAACACTACTGGCCTACTTTGACGAACAACTGCCAGAACCCTGCGGTAATTGCGATAACTGCGCTGAACCTCCACAACAGTGGAATGCCACTGAAGCGGCACGCCAAGCCTTGTCTGCGATCTTCCGAACTGAACAGCGATACGGCGTTGGCCATTTAATTGATGTATTGCTGGGACGGGAAAACGATCGCGTGCGTTCCATGGGCCATCAACATTTATCTGTGTTTGGCATCGGTAAAGCACTCAGCGAACATCAGTGGCGCTCTGTGTTTCGTCAACTGGTTGCACGCGGTCTAGTCGATGTTGATGTAGAGGGCTTTGGTGGCTTGCGTCTTACAGAGTCATGTCGCACGTTACTGCGCGGCGAAGTGAAGCTGCAGTTGCGCCAAGAACTGCCGCAGACCACCTCCAGCACCCCACGCAAGAGCGGCGCCAGCCAATTGGTACGTGACAGTGAGCGACCACAGTGGGAACGGTTACGTGCCTTGCGCCGCAAATTGGCCGAAGAGCAAAACGTGCCTCCTTTTGTTATTTTTTCCGACACCACTTTATTAGAAATGCTTCGCCGCCAGCCCGAGGTTCTCAGCGATATGGCGGAAGTGAGCGGCGTCGGCGCAGTCAAACTAGAGCGTTATGGTGCTGATTTCTTAGCTATTTTCCAAAACTCTGAAACCAGTGAAACACCAGCTGCATACAGCCAAGATGTCCGTCACGAAATTATCACCTTGGCGCGCAATGGCATGACACCCCAGCAAATTGCCCAGCAACAACAATGCGCCCTAAAAAGCGTATACAGCCATCTAGCGCAAGCCATTGCCAGCGAACAGCTCAGTCTTGAACAGGCACTTGACCTGCCCGAAGAGCTCTTAGATGAGGTTCAGGATGCTTTTCTTGCCACTGAAGACGAGCTGCCAAGTGCCGCACAGATTGCCAATCAGTTCGCTGGACGTATTGATGAGGGCATCATTTATTGCGTGCGCGCAGCTTTGCAGCTAGAGCTGTGTCAAAACTAGCTGATAACAAAGGCTCGCTGTGTTTGCTTAACCAGCTAAAACGCTAGTCAAGGCCAAAAAAGCAACCCGTTTTTCACCTTCCACCTATAAATTTATGGCGTTGCGCAGTAGAATAGCGGTTTTATTTTCTGCGTAATCCTTTGGAGTTAAGGCATGTCCGATATTAAAAAGGTAGTTCTGGCCTATTCAGGCGGCTTGGACACCTCGGTTATTCTTAAATGGTTGCAAGATACCTATCAGTGCGAAATCGTTACCTTCACCGCTGACTTAGGTCAGGGCGAAGAAGTTGAGCCAGCGCGTACCAAGGCCGAAGCGCTGGGCGTCAAAGAAATCTATATTGACGACCTGCGTGAAGAGTTTGTGCGCGACTTTGTGTTCCCCATGTTCCGCGCCAATACCATTTACGAAGGCGAATACCTGCTCGGCACCTCCATTGCCCGTCCGCTGATTGCCAAGCGTTTGGTAGAAATTGCTAACGAGACCGGCGCAGACGCTATTTCTCACGGCGCGACCGGAAAAGGCAACGACCAAGTTCGTTTTGAGCTGGGTGCTTATGCACTTAAGCCAGGCGTGAAAGTCATTGCGCCATGGCGTGAGTGGGATTTGCTCTCGCGTGAAAAACTGCTGGCCTACGCAGAGCAGCACAATATTCCTATTGAGCGTCACGGCAAGAAATCCCCCTACTCCATGGATGCTAACCTGCTGCACATCTCCTATGAAGGTGGCGTGTTAGAAGATACCTGGAGCGAGCACGAAGAAGAAATGTGGCGCTGGAGTGTTTCGCCAGAAAACGCACCCAACACACCTACCTATCTTGAATTGACCTACCGCAAAGGTGACATCGTTGCCATTGATGGCGTCGACATGAGCCCGGCGCAAGTGCTGACCTACCTGAACAAAGTGGGTGGTGATAACGGTATTGGTCGTGTGGATATCGTCGAGAACCGCTACGTGGGCATGAAAGCCCGTGGCTGCTACGAAACCCCCGGCGGCACCATTATGCTGAAAGGTCATCGCGCGATTGAGTCCATTACTCTGGACCGCGAAGTAGCCCACCTGAAAGATGAACTGATGCCCAAGTACGCCTCCATGATTTACAACGGCTACTGGTGGAGCCCAGAGCGTCACATGGTGCAGGCGATGATTGATGCCTCGCAAGCCAACGTTAACGGTGTGGTGCGCTTAAAACTGTACAAAGGCAACATCATGGTGGTTGGTCGCAAGTCCGACGACTCACTGTTTGACGCCGCTGTAGCCACCTTTGAAGACGACGCCGGCGCGTACGATCAGCAAGACGCTGAGGGCTTTATCAAGCTCAACGCACTACGCTTGCGCATTGCTGCCAGCAAAGGGCGTAACCTGTTGTAACTGCTCTTGCTTGTTACACTTGATAAATCGGCCTCAGCCCCTTGGTTGGGGCTGATTTTTTTATGGGTAATAGCCACCCCATCACAACCACTACTCGATAAACAAACCACCTCAGTTAGCTTTACCGAACACTTGATTTTCGCCACATAGACGCATAATGTTATACCCTACCCACAACAAGGACGGTAAGAGGGTTAATCATGGATGATAGTGACATCTTATTAAGTATGCATGGTGAGCAAGTCCATCGAGAAGATGGCTATTGGTGGAAAATCGAAGCATGGGCAGTTCCAGCAACGAAAGAACGCCCACATGGCATCCGCTACAACCTTACCTTGCATAATAAATACAATAAAAGAGTATTCGGTTATGACAATGCACACGCTGTAAAACCACCGAAAAAAAAGTTTACTGGTAAACGTTATGAATATGATCACCTGCACAAATCAGCTTCCGATCAGGGTACACCTTATGAGTTCTCTGACTGCTTCGTCCTGCTTCAGGATTTTTTTATAGGTGTAGACAAAACTATTGCTGAAATAGAGGGCAAATAATATGAAAGTAAGAATTGGTATTATGTCTGAGCCGCTTATTCGCGTGAGGTTATTAGCGATTGCGCAGGGGCAATATAAGCCGCAAGACAACGAGCCTAAGATTTGGTACACCTCTATCAGCGCCGTATCGCACATTTTGTGTCCAGAAAACATTGAGTTATTACGCTTGATCGACACTGAGAGACCTGAGAGCCTTACTCAGTTAACTGAACTGACTGGGCGTGCTAAATCGAACCTGTCCAAGACACTTAAAACGTTAAACGAGAAAGGGTTTGTTCGGTTAGAACAGGGACATGGTAAAACAATCAGGCCTGTAGCCTTGTTTACGGACTTTGAAATAGTAACGGACTCAAAACTAGAGCACTGCTTGCACCTGTTATCATTAGGGCAGTCTGCGGCCTAAGCCAACATTTAAAAATGCAATACCGTAAAACGTAGCAAGTTTATCAGCAGCCCCCCCCCATACATATTTTAACCTAGGAGAATAACCATGCGTATTCTACACACCATGCTTAGAGTGGGCGATTTAGACCAGTCGCTGGCGTTTTATACTGAGGTGTTAGGCATGCAGCTGCTGCGCCGTAAAGACTACCCCGAAGGTAAGTTCACCCTTGCCTTTGTTGGTTATGGCAGCGAAGCAGAGAATGCCGTGATTGAACTGACTCATAACTGGGACACCACTAGCTATGATCTGGGTGACGGCTACGGACATATCGCCCTCGAAGTGCCTGATGTGTATAAAGCCTGTGAGGACATTCGTGTCCGTGGCGGTAAAATCACCCGCGAGCCAGGCCCAATGATGCACGGCAATAGCATTCTGGCGTTCGTTGAAGATCCGGACGGTTATAAAATCGAGCTGCTGTCACCGAAGCGTGGGGACTAAGTGACCTGCTAGCTCCATGCTGTCATGCAGCAGACGCAAAATTTCTATATGACAGCTGTCAGCTACGCGGTACACGATAAAGTGGCGACCTTTGCGACCACCTCTTGCAATATGTAACGTGCGTATTCCTTCCCCCAGTTCTGGGCGGGTCTTGCAGCCCGGAAGCTCTGGCCCTTTGTTTAAAGCAGCTACTGCCAGAGCTAGAGTTTCCATATAGAGGGTTGCTTGGCGTGCGCCAAAATGAATAACCGTCCAACGAATAATGGCCGCATGGTCAAGGCTGGCCCGCTTAGTCCAGCGAACAGACCAGTTTACGCCCACGCTTGTTCCTGTTCTTGCTCCACTTGCTGAATAATGCGAGTTGCTTCTTCTCGCATGTGATCGGCCAGTTGTTCTGCACTGGCAAAGTTTTCATAGTCGCCCGTTACAGCACTGTCGACTCCTTGCTGGACGGCGAAGCGCAGGTTATCCAGCTTAGCTTCATACAGAGCGCGACGTTCTTCTACTAGACGCAAGCCCTCGCGCAACACTTCACTGGCGTTCTGGTATTCACCGCTGGCAACCAGTTGCTCGATGAGTTCAGCCTGATGGTCGGTGATAACTACGTTGCGGGTCGGCATGACGGCTCTCCTTTTGGTACGGATGGCATAGTATGCCATGGCCTCGCATGACAATGAAGTCATGCATTTTCCGCTTACCATGAGTCAACAATAAATTGTGACTGCCCGTTTCCGGAAAAATACAAACTAAAGCTTATCCAGTCCAGCACGTTCAGGGATAGACGCTAACTGCGCTTACGCCGCGCTTCTATTACGTTAGGCAGCTGAGCTATGCGCCCGAGCATACGGCTTAGAATATCCAAGCCCGGCACTTCAATCGTCAATTCTATTAGCGCTGAGCCATCTTCCTTGCTGGTGCTGGTATTCAGCGCTACCACGTTAACTTTTTCGTTAAACAACACCTGTAAAATATCATTCAACAAACCAGCGCGATCATAGGCTTGAATAAGCACATCCACCGGATAGGTCTTAACCGGCTCACTGCCCCAACTCACCTGAATGACACGTTCTGGCTCGCGCTCACTGAGCTGTAAAACGGTCGGACAGTCTTGACGATGAATGGTGACGCCACGCCCTTGGGTGATATAACCCACAATAGGCTCGCCCGGCACGGGCTGACAACACCCAGCCATCTGCGTCAACAGATTACCCACCCCTTCAATGCGCACTTCATCCCGCCGACTGCCCAGATGCACGGTGGGTTTTCGCGGAATAAGCTCGGCATGCTGGCTACGGCTGCCACGTTCCTGTTGCTGGGTTAAGCCAACCGCATGGGCTAAACGCACATCCCCCGCACCAATAGCGGCAAACAAATCCTCGCTGGTTTTAACATTGCAACGCTCAGCTAGCTGCTCAAAATCAACGGGCATTAAAGCCAAGCGAGTGAGTTCCCGCTCAAGCATTTGCCGTCCTGCTGCAACGTTCTGTTCACGGTCTTGTAGCTTAAACCAGTGCACTATTTTGGCTCTGGCACGGGCAGTGTTTACGTAACCCAGGTTGGTATTGAGCCAGTCACGGCTGGGTGCGCCGTTTTTACCGGTGATAATTTCAACCTGCTCACCGGTTTTCAAGTTATAGCTTAGCGGCACGATGCGGCCATTGATTTTTGCGCCACGGCAATTGTGCCCGATTTCAGTATGCACACGGTAGGCAAAATCCAGCGGCGTCGAGCCTTTGGGCAAATCAATCGCGTGACCATCTGGGGTAAAAACATAGACCCGATCGGGTTCTATATCTACCTGCAGCTGATCGGCCAAACCACCAATATCACCCAGCTCTTCATGCCATTCTAAAACCTGGCGCAACCAAGCAATTTTCTCTTCATAGTGGTCGGAGCGACCTTGTGTGTCCGTACCTTTGTAACGCCAGTGAGCACAAACGCCCAACTCGGCTTCTTCGTGCATCTCAGTGGTGCGAATCTGCACTTCTAGCACCTTGCCTTCAGGTCCTATCACGGCCGTATGCAGCGAGCGGTAACCGTTTTCTTTAGGGTTGGCGATATAGTCATCAAATTCGCGGGCAATGTGCTTCCACAACGAGTGCACAATACCTAAGACGGTGTAGCAATCACGTACTGCAGGCACCAAAATACGTACCGCACGCACATCATAAATCTCACTAAAGCGCAGATTTTTATTCTGCATTTTGCGCCAAATGGAATAGATATGTTTCACTCGGCCACTGATTTGCGCCTCTATTCCTGCTTCCTGCATTTCGGTTTCAAGTTGCTGTACCACATCGCGAATAAAGTTCTGTCGATCCATACGCTTTTCATGCAGCAAGCCAGCAATGTGCATGTATTGCTCAGGCTCCAAGTAGCGAAACGACAGATCCTCCAATTCCCACTTGATGTGACCAATACCTAAGCGGTGCGCCAAGGGCGCGTAAATATCAAACACTTCACGCGCGACTCGATAACGCTTATCTTCTGGTGCATTTTTCACGGCTCGAATCGCACAGGTGCGCTCCGCCAGCTTGATCAATGCGACACGTACATCATCAACCATCGCCACCAGCATTTTACGCAGATTTTCTACTTGCGCTTGAGCGTTAAGCACCACGGATTCGCGCGGGTTTAAACTGGCACTAATGGCGGCCATACGCAGCACACCATCAATCAGCTTAGCCACCGTACTGCCAAACTGTAGCTCTACTTCCATGACGGTGGCTTTGTTCTCTCGTACGGTACGGTACAGAATAGCGGCGATTAGAGTTTCTTCGTCGAGCTTTAAATCAACCAGAATCTGTGCAATTTCCAAACCTGCTTGCAAGCTAGAACTGCCATCAGGCCAGATATTTTGCGCCGCATGCGCTTTAAGCTCTGCATCACGGGCAAACTCGCACGCCTGTAACAAATTAGCAGCGTTTAAATCCTCATCCACTTCCAGTAGGTGCGCGACCCAACGCGGCAAATCTATACTGCCATCAGCATTAACCGGGTGTTGTGAGCGAACCTGTACCATAGGTTTTCCTTAATAACGACTTAACTACTGACGAACAAACAGAGCCATGGCTTCAACATGCCCTGTTTGACTGAACATATCCAGCGCAGCCAAACGCTGAAGCTGGTATCCCTGCGCCTGTAATACCGCAGCATCGCGAGCCAGTGTGGCAGGATTACAGGATACATATAAAATCTTTTTGGCAGCCACTTTCGTTAACTGTTCCACTGCTTGCGTCGCACCTTCACGCGATGGATCTAAAACAACCGCGGAAAACTTTTGCTGCATCCAAGCAGCTTGGCTTAGGGGCTGGGATAAATCAAAATGATGGAACTCAACATGCTGCAACCCTTGGCGTTTAGCGGTGTGTTGCGCGCGTTTAACCATCGACTCAACACCCTCCACTGCCACCACTGAGGCAACAGTGCGCGCCACCGGCAAACTAAAATTGCCCAGACCACAGAATAAATCCAGCACCTGATCATCGCTGTGCAAATCCATCCATGCAAGCGCTTGCTGCACCATGGCTAAATTAACCTCGGCGTTTACCTGCACAAAATCACCGGGTTGATAATCAATCTGCAAATCATAGGGTTGTAGCTCGTAATACAGGGTATCACCTTCATTGTCTGGATAAGGCTCGGCCTGAGTTTGCCACCAGAGCTGAGTGTGCTGCTGTTGACAGAAATCACGCAACCGTTGTTGGTCTTCATTGTTAAGTGCTTGGGTTAAGCGCACCAGCAATGCCGGTTGATTACCGTAAAACAACTCTAAATGCCCTATGGCTCTAGTTTGCTTAAGCGTTTTAATAAAGGGGACAAGTTCGGCGTACAGTTTTTGTAAAGGCTCAACCAGAATTGGGCACTGGGTTGTTTCAACAATTTGCTGCGAGGCCAAGGCGCGAAAACCCACCTGTAACTGCCCCTGTTTGTTCGGCTTTACTGCAATGCGTGTACGACGACGATAACCGCGCTCAGAGCCTTGCAGGGTAGCAAACCACTCACCTACCTCAACCCCTGCGCGTTGCATTTGTTCAGCAATGTAAGCCTGCTTGAACTCGCGCTGCTCATTAATAGGCATGTGCTGCAACGTACAACCACCACAACGCCCTGCCACCGCACAAAAAGGCTGTTGCCTATTACTGCATGCTTGCTGCACCTCAACAACCTGCGCCTCTACTATTTTGTTGCGTACGCTCAACACCCGCGCGACTATCTGCTCACCCGGCATAGCACCACTAACGAACCAGGTGCGTCCAGCATGAAAAGCAATGCCTCGGCCATCATGAGCTAAGCGCTCAATACTAAGCGGCTGTTTTTTACCAACAGGCAAATCTGTTTGTTGCACGCCACGGGCTGGCTGAAAACGTAGTCCGCTTTGTTGTTGCCGCTTCATATTGACTCGCTATTGAATACGCCACTGGAAAGATAACGATCACCACGATCGCAAATAATGGCCACCAGCACCGCACTTTCTACTTCTTGCGCCACCTGCAACATCGCTGCCACTGCACCACCGGATGATACACCACAAAAAATGCCTTCCTCACGCGCTAAACGACGCATGCAGTTTTCGGCTTCTGCTTGGCATAGATCGATCACGCGGTCCACACGCGCCTGCTCATAAATACTTGGCAAATACGCCTCAGGCCAGCGACGTATTCCAGGAATACTGGCATCGGCATCGGGCTGTAAACCGATAATTTGAATCGCCGAATTTTGCTCTTTAAGGTATTTCGACACGCCCATAATGGTGCCGGTCGTGCCCATAGCGCTAATAAAGTGGGTGATTTGGCCATCGGTTTGTTGCCATATTTCTGGACCAGTACCCTGATAATGCGCACGAGGATTATCTTGGTTAGCAAACTGATCCAGCACCTTACCCTGCCCGTCCGCTTGCATTGCCAATGCCAAGTCACGCGCTGCTTCCATAGACCCCACTAAAATCAACTGCGCGCCATAGGCTGTCATCGCGGTTTTACGCTCAGCTGTGGAGCTTTCCGGCATAATCAGCACCATGCGATAGCCTTTGATAGCCGCCACCATCGCCAACGCAATACCGGTATTGCCCGAGGTTGCTTCAATAAGCGTATCGCCCGGCCGAATACGTCCCTGACGCTCAGCGCGCTCGATCATGGACAGTGCTGGCCGGTCCTTTACCGAACCAGCGGGATTATTGCCTTCAAGCTTAACTAACAGCGTATTGCCAGACTCCTGCCCAATACGCTGCAAACGCACCAAAGGCGTGTTGCCAATACAATCGGCCAAAGTGGGATACTGAACGAGCATAGAGTTTCCAAGTGCATCAAAAAATGCGCCCATGATAACGATAATCCCGCTTAAACGGTATACAAAGCCACAAAGCTGTAGATTGTTTGGTTATAACCTCATGGCAAAATTTCATGCTTGTGCACGCGTAGAATATGTTTCATTACAGTTGTTAATTAATTGTGCCGACCACTTAACAGCCTCAGCTAAAAAACGACCAAAATACGACTAATGGTCAGCGTCTAGCTATTGCTGCAAACCAGCAAGCTCAATATGCTTAAACGTAAATCAATAACAACAACTCCCAAGAGGTATGCCTTGTTTAGAATAATAATTTTAAGCGCTCTTTACCTATGCGCAAACAATCTAGTGCTTGCAGCTGAATCGGTAATTATCGGACTGACTTATCCTCGCACTGGAGCCTACAAGGAAGAAGGTCTGGCGCAGATGCGCGGAGCATTACTGGCCATCGAAGAAATCAATGCTCAGGGTGGACTACTCGGACACTCAGTACAGCTTAATAGCCGTGATTCCTCTGCACGCCCTGAAAAAGCTGCAAGTAACGTTGAGCAGTTTATTCGTGAAGGCGCTGCTATGGTTTTCGGTAGCGTTTCCAGCGCAGAAGCTGTCGCTGCAGGTAAACGCGCGCAGCAAGGAAATACGCTATATTTTGCCACCATCGGTTATGCCGACGACGTGACTGCAGAAAACGGTCATAAATATATTTTCCGTGAAAGCTCTAGCGCCACTATGACGGGTCAAGCACTAGGACGCTATTTATCCAAGCATTTCCCAAATAAAAAATACGCTTACATCACAGCCGACTATAGCTGGGGTCATAGTGCGGAAGCGGCTATAAGAGCGAACACCAACACCTCTGACACGGGTAAACACACGCGCATCCTCGTGCCGTTTCCGAACTCAAAGCAATCAGACTTTATTGATGCTCTCACTCAGGTACAGCATAGTGATGCGCAGGTGCTCGCTTTAGTGCTCTATGGCAAAGACTTGGTGCGTGCCATGCGCATTGCCCACTCCATGGGCTTAACCGACAAAATGCAGGTTGTTGTTCCCCACTTAATTCAGACGGCTATCGAGGGCGCAGGCCCAGGTGCTATGGAAGGAGTTATTGGAGTTGAACACTGGATTTGGCGCGCTCCAGAGCTAGAAAAATCAGAAAAAGGCATGGCTTTTGTAAAAAACTTTGACAATAAGTATGGAATATTACCCTCAAGTGCAGCCGCCTCTGCCTACACTGTAGTTCAGCAATGGGCCGATGCCGCACGGCGCAGTAATAGCTTCAAAAGCAGTGATGTGGTTCGTGCGCTAGAAGACCACGAATACAGCCTCTTAAAAGACAAAGCCCAATGGCGCGCTTTTGACCATCAAAATACCCAAACGGTATACGTTGTGCGCGCCAATCAGCGCGAAGACGTGATGAAACACCCTTCACGGCAAGATTTTTATGAGATTCTTGACCGCGTAACCACTGCTGATACTGGAATAAGTTACGAAGCTTGGACTGAAGTACGCCGCAAGGCCAACTTGCCAACCAGTCTGCAGTAACCTGCATAAGATGTAAGGCTAAGGCGCACGGATACGTCTTAGCCTTTTTATTGACCTGCTTTTTATTGCCGCACTAAGCGTGCATTAGCAAACTCAAGGGAGTGAGTGCTGCGATAGGGGTTAATATCCAAACCGCCGCGGCGCAAATAACGCGCAAACACCGTCAGTCTTTGTGGCTTTAATAACTGATACAAGTCCAAAAAAACCCGCTCAACACACTGCTCATGAAAATCTTGATGCTGACGAAAGCTAATCACATACGCCAGCAAGCTGGCATGGCATAGCGCAGCCCCCTGATAATCAATACACAAACTCCCCCAGTCGGGCTGACCGGTAACCGGGCAACTTGAACGCAATAAATGGGTGTGCAGACTTTCCTTTACCTGCTTGCTCGGCTGGCATTGCAGCAAACTGGCATTAGGCTGGTCATACTGACTTATAGCGATGTCCTGCTCATCTATACAAACTCCAGGTAGCTCAACAATAGCTTCGGTGGCTGCTTGCCCCAGAGTTTTAATCCATACCTGCACCGGCGCGAGCGCTATTGCAGTCAAGTCTCGACTCATGACTGCTTGCACCTCTGCAAAACTGGCAAACTGGCTTTGATTAAGAGAATTCAAATACAGTTTAAACGACTTGGATTCAATAATATTGGGCGAATGCGCCGGTACTCGAATTTCTGCCATAGCAACCACCGGCTTGCCACTGGGCAGCAACCAAGACAACTCGTAAGCATTCCAAATATCTACGCCCTGATAAGGCAGGTTATTTTCATCAATACCAAACGCTTGCCATTTAAACCTACGCTCGATAGGAAATAACACACTGGCATCGTACTGCGTGACATAGTCTGTCTGCTTGCCCAGTGATGATTCTTCGGCAGGATGCTGCATAGGTAACCCTCTTAAATTTTGTTGCTGCATTGCCGCCATAACTTTCGTTTCACGGCACAATTGTTTGCTTGTTTTTGAACTATAAGTCACAGCAGAGTATCTATCCACAAGAGCTGTGGATAACTCTGTGGATTTCCTGCAGAGCGATTCAGCTAATCCTTTTGCCACTAGGCATACAACACATTATACATTTTTCATGTCAATTGTTTTTTTTGCTTTTAATTCAATGACTTATTACAGCCGTCTAAAAACAACTTCAACCACAAGCGTACGCTTAGCCAATGCCTAAATGGATACGCTTATGTGTACAACACTGCCAGCCATGCCACTTATCAAGCTAAAAAAAACGCCCCGAAGGGCGTTAAAGCGGAAACTTTTTATCTTTCATTCTTGATGGCTAAAAACAATCACCAGGAACGCGCACCCAACCTTCCATCAACACACGCGCACTTCGACTCATAATGGCTTTTTTCGCCAGCCATTGACCATCCACTTCAGCCGCTTCCGCACCCACACGCAATGTGCCGGACGGGTGACCAAAACGCACCGCTTGGCGCTCACCACCACCGGCGGCTAGGTTCACCAAAGTGCCGGGAATCGAGGCGGCTGTACCAATCGCCACTGCCGCCGTGCCCATCATGGCATGGTGCAACTGCCCCATCGACAACGCACGCGCCAGCACATCAATATCAGCAGCATCAACCGGCTTACCACTGGAGGACACATAGCTGGCCGGCGGTGCAACAAACGCCACTTTAGGCGTGTGCTGACGGGTAGCGGCTTCAGATACGTCTTTAATCAGCCCCATCTTGACTGCACCGTAAGCACGAATCAGCTCAAACTTGGCCAAGGCGTCTTTATCACTGTTGATATCGCTTTGCAGTTCAGTGCCGGTATAGCCGATATCGCCAGCATTAACGAAAATCGTTGGGATACCCGCGTTAATCAACGTGGCTTGCAATGTCCCTACACCGGGCACATCCAAGCTGTCCACAAGATTACCTGTTGGGAACATCGAACCTGTAGCATCCGCTGGATCCAAAAACTCGATCTCAACTTCAGCCGCTGGGAAAGTTACGCCATCCAGCTCAAAATCACCGGTTTCCTGTACTTCACCGTTGGTAATAGGCACATGGGCAATAATGGTTTTTTCAATATTGACCTGCCAGATACGCACCGTGCAAATACCGTTTTCGGGGATTTTATCGGCATCAACCAAGCCATTACTAATCGCAAACGAGCCCACTGCAGCGGTAAGGTTGCCGCAGTTCCCGCTCCAATCAACAAAAGCGCGGTCAATGGCGACCTGACCAAAGAGGTAATCCACATCGTGATCAGGCTGTTCGCTCTTGCTCAGCAACACCGTCTTACTGGTGCTGGAACTGCCGTTACCCAAGCCATCAATTTGCTTGCCATATGGGTCAGGACTGCCGATCACACGCAACAAAATATTATCACGCGCCGCACCAGCGACTTGCGCCACCTCCGGCAAATCTTGCACGCGAAAAAACACCCCTTTACTGGTGCCACCGCGCATATAGGTAGCTGGGATTTTAATTTGTGGTACTGAAGACATGGTTTTCTTCCATTGGTTAACTGGTTCAGAATTAAAGATTTATTTTTAAGCTTGGGATGGGTTAGCAGCAGTGGGCTGTAATTACGCAAAGACGCCGCAAGCACGTCCTTGTAGGCTCTCTGCCGCGAATACCGTGCAACATGCAGCCTCAGAAGTAGCCGAAGGAAAAGCGACAGCAGCCCGGCACAGCCGGGCCACCCCCTCTCAACCAGCACGTGGTCTTTTGGGGCTAGGCGAGACCGAAGCAAAGCATCAGCTCTTGGGCCGAAGCTTGCTTCGGAGCTGGAGCGTCGCTTTGCGTAGCGTCTCACCTAGCCCCAAGCCACAGCGCTAAACAACCACTGAGCTAAACAATCACTCTTCGCCCAAAAAGTCCTTAGCAAAACGCTGCAACACACCGCCCGCATCATAAATACGCACTTCAGCAGCGGTATCTAAACGACACGTCATCGGCACTTCAACCACCTCACCGTTACGACGGTTAATCACCAACGTCATATCAGCCAGCGGACTCGGCTCACCCACAACATCGTAAGTTTCAGTCCCATCAAGTTTCAGCGTATGGCGGTTAGTGCCCGGCTTAAACTCCAGCGGCAACACACCCATACCTACAAGGTTAGTGCGGTGAATACGCTCAAAACCTTCAGCAGCCAGCACTTCAACACCAGCCAAACGCACGCCTTTAGCTGCCCAGTCACGGCTCGAACCCTGACCATAGTCAGCACCCGCCACGATAATCAACGGCTGCTTGCGCTCCATGTAGGTCTCAATCGCTTCCCACATACGCATCACTTCACCTTCCGGCTCAACACGCGTCAACGAACCCTGAATAACCTCACCCTTCTCATCACGCACCATCTCGTTCAACAACTTGGGATTAGCCAAGGTTGCACGCTGGGCGGTCAAGTGGTCACCACGGTGGGTAGCGTAAGAGTTAAAGTCTTCTTCTGGCAGACCCATCTTGTGCAAATACTCACCCGCCGCTGAATCCATCATAATCGCGTTAGACGGCGACAAGTGGTCAGTGGTGATGTTGTCCGGCAACAACGCCAATGCACGCATGCCTTTCATGGTACGCGGCGCCGCTAAAGCACCTTCCCAGTAAGGGGGGCGACGAATATAAGTACTCATCGGACGCCAGTCATACAGCGGACTAACGGATCTTTCAGCGGCATCCATATCAAACATTGGGATATAAATTTCGCGGAACTGCTCAGGCTTCACGTGTTTGCTAACAATGGCATCGATTTCTTCATCGGTTGGCCACAGATCTTTTAAACGAATTTCTTTACCGTCCACAACCGCCAACACATCCTGCTCAATATCAAAGCGAATAGTACCGGCAATGGCATAGGCCACAACCAATGGTGGTGAAGCCAAGAACGCTTGCTTAGCGTAGGGGTGGATACGGCCATCAAAGTTACGGTTACCTGACAGAACTGCCGTGGCATACAGGTCGCGGTCAATGATTTCTTTTTGGATAACAGGATCCAATGCGCCGCTCATGCCGTTACAGGTGGTGCACGCAAAGCCGACAATACCAAAGCCAAGCTTTTCCATTTCACCAAGCAAGTTGGCTTCCTGCAAATACAGTTCAGCCACTTTAGAGCCCGGTGCAAAAGAGGTTTTCACCCAAGGCTTGCGTTGCAGGCCCAGCTCGTTGGCTTTCTTAGCGACCAATGCTGCTGCCACCACGTTACGTGGGTTAGAGGTGTTGGTGCACGAGGTAATCGCGGCAATAATCACTGCGCCATCCGGCATCAAGCCCTGTGCTTCTTGTGCACGGCCTTCGGTCAAGTCACCAGAAATACCTTTAGCGGCTAAATCAGCAGTAGAGACCAATGCATGCGGGTTAGATGGGCCAGCGATGTTACGGCCAACCGCAGACAGGTCAAATTTCAACACGCGTTCATATTTTGCCGTCTTCAGCGCATCCGCCCACAAACCGGTGTGCTTAGCGTAGCTTTCCACCAGCGCAATTTGCTCTGGCTCACGACCGGTCAGTTTTAAGTACTCGATGGTTTGTTCATCAATGTAGAACATGCCCGCGGTCGCGCCATATTCTGGAGTCATGTTGGAAATAGTCGCACGGTCACCGATGGACAGACTGGATGCGCCCTCACCATAAAACTCAAGGTAAGCACCCACGACACGCTCTTGACGCAAGAACTTAGTCAGAGATAAAACAATGTCCGTTGCAGTAATGCCAGGCTGACGTTTGCCCGTCAGTTCTACACCAACGATATCCGGTAAGCGCATCATGGATGGCAAGCCGAGCATCACAGTTTCAGCTTCGAGGCCGCCCACACCTACAGAAATCACGCCCAGCGCATCCACGTGCGGGGTGTGGCTGTCGGTTCCAACACAGGTATCAGGATACGCTACGCCTTCTTTGACCTGCACCACTGGAGACATTTTCTCCAAGTTAATCTGGTGCATAATGCCGTTACCCGCTGGAATCACATCCACGTTATCAAACGCGGTTTTGGTCCAGTTAATAAAGTGGAAACGGTCTTCGTTACGACGGTCTTCGATTTCGCGGTTTTTCTCAAACGCATCCGGATCATAACCACCACATTCAACCGACAACGAGTGGTCAACAATCAGCTGTGTTTGCACAACAGGATTTACTTTCGATGGGTCGCCGCCTTTCTCAGCAATGGCATCACGTAGACCAGCGAGGTCAACCAAAGCGGTTTGGCCAAGAATGTCATGGCACACCACACGCGCTGGATACCAGGGGAAATCCAGGTCGCTACGACGCTCAATCAGCTGCTTCAGCGAATCGGTTAAATCCGCCGGCTCACAACGGCGCACCAATTGCTCAGCCAAAATGCGTGAAGTATAGGGAAGCTTTTCATAAGCGCCCGGCTCGATGGCATCAACTGCCTCGCGGGTGTCAAAATAATCCAGCACACTGCCGGGGAGGTTTTTACGATATTGGGTATTCATAGTCATGGTCTTTGGTTTCCTGCAATTTACAGTACGAATTTTATGCACAAACTTCAGCGCTCAGCGCATGCACTGCTGCAACAAGCTGCAAGCTGCAACACGAGCGCTATAAATCAGCATGTCAATGCCGACACACAAGAAGTCTTTGAATGAGGAGCGAGGTCATTCAGAGAATTCCTGCAAGGAATTCAGGCGGGCAACGCCCGCCCTACTCTTTCCAACACGATTGAGGCTGCAGGCTGCACAGCTTTGTACAGAGGCTGATGGTGGGCTTCTGTCGCCAAGGATGGCGACACAAAGCCTACAAGGACGTACTTGCGGCGTCTTTGCGGAATATCCACCGTCTGCATTAACCGTGCAGCTCTTATTGACTCAATCAAACAGCTAATTAACGCTCGCTGATCACTGGTACTGGACGTTGCTCTTCACCGGTATATTCCGCGCTTGGGCGAATGATACGGTTGTTAGCACGCTGCTCAAACACGTGTGCAGCCCAGCCCGTTACGCGTGAGCACACAAAAATCGGTGTGAACAACGGCGTTGGGATACCCATAAAGCGATACGCAGACGCGTGGAAGAAGTCAGCGTTCGGGAACAGCTTCTTCTCATCCCACATCAGCTTCTCAATGGCGCACGAAACTGGGTAAATAACGGTATCACCCACTTCTGCAGCCAGCTTCTCGGAGTAGCCTTTAATCACTTCGTTACGCGGGTCATTATCACGATAAATTGCATGACCAAAGCCCATGATCAGCTCTTTACGCTCCATCATCGCTTTCAGCTCAGCCACAGCTTCTTCTGGCGACGTGAAACGATCAATCAGATCCATTGCCGCTTCGTTAGCACCACCGTGCAACGGGCCACGCAATGAACCAATCGCACCTGAAACACAGGAGTACAGATCAGACAGCGTAGAAGCACACACACGGCCAGTAAAGGTAGACGCGTTAAACTCATGCTCTGCGTACAGAGTCAGTGATACGTTCATCACTTCACGGTGCAGATCGCTTGGCGATTTGCCATGCAACAACGCTAAGAAGTGACCACCGAGATCGTCTTCATCGGTCACGCACTCAATGCGCTTGTTGTTATGGCTAAAGTGGTACCAGTACAACAACATGGCTGGCATGGACGCCAACAGGCGGTCAGCAATGTCCAACTGCTGATCAAAGGAGGTTTCCTGCTCCAGCGTGCCCAAAACGGAAACACCGGTGCGCATTACATCCATCGGATGAGCATCGGCTGGAATGCGCTCCAACACTTCTTTCAGCGCTACAGGCAGATCACGCATGCCTTTCAAACGCGTTACATAGGCGTCCAATTCAGCTTGGTTAGGTAGCTTGCCGTACCACAACAGGTAAGCAACTTCTTCAAACTTCTTACAGTTCTTAGCAAGATCACGCACGTCGTAACCGCGATAAGTCAGGCCAGCGCCCTCTTTACCCACGGTGCACAGTGCAGTTTGTCCAGCGATTTGACCGCGCAAACCTGCGCCGCTAAGTACTTTTGGTTTTGTTTCAGCCATGAGTGTAGTCCTCGTAGTTTTTATAATGACGCTTAAACGATGTTCAGTTGAACTTTTAGTTATCACACAACCAGAGCCTTAGCCCTAGCTTTAGTGCGTTAGTTACCTTTCTTTTGCGCAAACAGTGCATCTAAACTCTGCTCAAAAGCATGGTAGTTAATGCGGTCGTAAAGCTCCATACGGGTTTGCATGGTATCGACAACATTCTCCTGCGTGCCATCGCGGCGAATCGCGGTGTACACATTTTCCGCTGCCTTATTCATGGCGCGGAAAGCAGAAAGAGGGTACAGCACCAAGGACACATCCACAGAAGCTAATTGCTCAGTGGTGTACAGCGGTGTTGCGCCAAACTCAGTGATATTAGCCAAAATCGGTGCTTTGATGCGATCAGCAAAGGTTTTATACATCTCCAGCTCGGTAATGGCTTCAGGGAAAACCATATCCGCACCGGCTTCGATACAGGCAGCAGCGCGGTCTAGCGCAGAGTTTAAACCCTCAACCGCCAACGCATCGGTACGCGCCATAATGACAAAGCTGTCATCAGTACGCGCATCTACGGCTGCTTTAATACGGTCAACCATTTCTTGCTGGGTCACGATTTCTTTGTTCGGGCGGTGACCACAACGCTTAGCACCGACTTGGTCTTCAATATGAATGGCCGCAGCGCCAAACTTGCACATGGATTTAACCGTACGTGCTACGTTAAACGCAGACGAACCAAAACCGGTATCCACGTCAACCAACAATGGCAGATCACAGACATCCGTAATACGGCGCACGTCAGTGAGTACATCATCCAGAGTGGAAATACCTAGGTCTGGCAAGCCTAACGAGCCTGCTGCTACACCACCACCTGACAAATAAATCGCTTTAAAACCAGCACGCTTTGCTAACAAAGCATGATTGGCATTAATAGCACCTACAACCTGCAATGGATGCTCATTAGCTACCGCATCACGAAAAAGCTGGCCTGGAGTTTTACGGCTCATAATTAACCTCTTATTGGTGTTTGTGCACTATTGGCACTTTGAAAATAACGTTCAACGTTGCGCCTTGATGCGGCAATGTGTCTGCGCATCAACAGCTCAGCAAGCTCACCATCACCTTCGGCAATGGCATCAAGAATTTTATGGTGTTCTTTAAACGCTTGTTGTGGACGGTTAGGCGTGGATGAGTGCTGAATGCGATACATGCGTACCAGCTGATACAGCTCCTCGCCCAGCAATTTGACCAGCATCTGGTTATTGCTGCCTTGAATGATTTTGTAGTGAAAGTCGTAATCGCCTTCTTGCTGGAAGTAATCGATTCCCGCTTGGAAAGCCGCATCGCGTTCGTGCGTTGCCAACACTTCACGCAATTGCGTGATCTGTTCTTCGGTCATACGCTCGGCGGCTAAACGGCAGGCTAAGCCTTCTAAGGACTCGCGGATCTCATACAGTTCAATGAGCTCTTTATGCGATAAAGAAACTACGCGCGCGCCGATATGCGGAATACGCACCAATAAGCGCTGCCCCTCAAGGCGATGGATTGCTTCGCGAAGTGGCCCGCGACTGATACCATAGGTGCGCGCAAGCTCTGGCTCTGATATTTTACTGCCAGGGGCTATTTCACCGCGTACAATCGCAGCTTGAATATTGCGGAATACTTGCTCCGAGAGCGTATAAGACTCTTCTGCAACTCCGGACAACTCTTCAACCTCTGCTCGCATATTGTCAACACCTGTCAAGTTTCGCCCGACTAAAACGATAACATACCCTATTGATTGTCAACAATAACCAAGATACTGTCAACAATGATGCGACCAAGGTCGAGAAAGCATAACCAGAAACCGTTAAGCAAATCCTGCTCGCGAACCAACAAAGTGCTGTTAGAAAAACACAACCAATAAACAAACCCAATAGACTGAGTCCTATCCCGAAGCTCCTCAGCCACCAAGAAAAAACTTTTTGTTGATTATTTCACTGAAAAAAAACACCTAGATGCATTTTTACACAGCTTAAAAAACCACTTCACGATTATTTATTTTTGCTGTTTTACGTACCTAGCCCATAGTCATTTTCAACTTAGCTGATTAGAATAGTGGACATTTTACGCACACGTCTAACTCGCATCAAACAATCAACTCCAGGAACTTTAAAGGGCCTATATAAGTGTTTAAAGCAAAGTTTTTACTCCAAATCCTTACTTTCACCTGCTTGACTAGTTTCACAGCCATACAAATGACCCACGCTGCAGAAAAACACATATACGGACTTAACGAAAACGTTTATTTGGCTGAAATTGGATTTGAGTTAAAAGCCAAACTCGATACAGGCGCGCAAACCTCATCACTTAGCGCGCAGGATATTGTTCACTTTGACAAAGACGGCGAGCCTTGGGTGCGTTTCCGCCTGGCCGTTGATGAAGCTCCGCCACTCACCTATGAGCTCCCCTTAGCCAGAGTTAGTAAAATCAAACGTCGTGACGGTGACTTTACTCCAGAAAAACAGCGCACCTACATCAAACGTCCTGTGGTCACCATGACTATTTTTATGGGCACACAGCAACACGCCATAGAAGTGAATCTTACCGACCGTAGCCGCTTTGAGTTTCCCATGCTGATAGGTGCTACAGCGCTACAACAGTTTAACGCCATTGTTGATCCCAGCCTTGAGTACTTGGCGGAAACACCCAAGCTTCGCAATCTCAACAACCACGAGTTTGACTAATACATGCGCGCATTAAACTTACACCTAAAAATCCTTATCACCCTATTAGTTGGCTTAGGTGCCATCGTCACGGGTTACCAAATGTTCGTCCTCAACATTCCATTGACTGAACATGAAGTAGATAACTTGTGGAATATTGATGCCAAAATTGAGTTTCAGGCAAAAAACAATGAGCCTGTCAAACTGCAAATGTTTGCCCCGCCTTCAGAGCAAAACCATGTCATTCTCAACGAGAGCTTTATTTCCAATAACTATGGCGTAAGCATTAACAAACTCGACAACAACAGACGCATTACTTGGTCAGCGCGACGTGCTTCGGGTAAACAAACACTGTATTACCGTCTAGTTGCCTCGAGTCGCTATAACGTTGAAGAAGGCAAAGCCAAAGGTCCTGTTTATCGCGAAAGTATCGCTGTTGCTGGTGTAGAAAAAATCGCCGCTGAAGCTTTACTCGCCTCCATTCGACAAAATTCCGCTGACGTAGAAACCTTTGTTACTGAGGCGATTAAAAAAGTTAATAGTGAAAATGATGACAACGCCAAACTCCTCTTAAAAGGCGATAACTCCAGCGCAAAAAAAGCCGAGGTGGTTGAGCTGGTGTTATCCATCGCCCATGTGCCTATACAGCGCATGCACACCATACGTTTAGAAAGCAGCAGCAACCAAGAGCCTGAGCTATGGCTGCGCAGCTTCAATGGCAAAAAATGGCTGTATTTTAATCCGCAAACCGGCGAGCAAGGCATGCCCAAAGATCGCCTAGTTTGGTGGTTTGGTGATGAACCTGCCTTTAATCTAGAAGGCGGTCTTAATCCACAAATAAGCTTCAGCATCAACAAGAATGAAATAAACGCCATGCGTTTAGCTCAACTTTCCAGTGATGCCAGCAGTCATTTTTTAGATTACTCACTTTATGCGCTACCCTTCGCTGAGCAGCAAAACTACCACATCATGCTAATGATCCCTGTGGGCGTGTTGATCATTCTGATTTTACGTAACATTGGTGGTCTGCAAACTCTGGGTACCTTTACCCCAGTATTGATTGCGCTGGCTTTTCGCGAAACCCAATTGATTTTCGGCATAGTGCTGTTCACTTTAATCACCACCCTTGGTTTATCGCTGCGTTCCTATTTAGAGCACCTAAAACTACAGATGCTGCCGCGCTTGTCAGTGGTATTAACCTTTGTCGTTATTTTATTTGCTTGTATTAGCCTGTTTAGTCACAAGCTGGGCTTGGAACGTGGCCTATCCGTTACACTATTCCCTATGGTTATTCTGACCATGACCATTGAGCGTCTGTCTATTACGTGGGAAGAGCGCGGTGGCAACAATGCCTTTAAAGTGGCTATAGGCACTCTGTTTGCAGCGTCACTGGCGTACTTTTTAATGAGTTCTGCGCAGCTAAGTTACTTTATCTTCACCTTCCCCGGCACCCTGCTCATCATGACGGGCTTTATGCTGGCGATGGGACGTTATCGTGGCTATCGCTTAACCGAACTTTTCCGTTTTAAAGCCTTCCTCAAGGATTAATGACATGCTCGGTTTAATCAAAACGTGGCGTGAGCTTGAGGCCAAAGGCATTATGGGAATTAACCGCCGTAATGCTGACTACGTACTTAAGTACAACAAACGCAGTCTGTACCCTTTGGTTGACGATAAAATCCTCACCAAAGAACGTGCGATAGCGGCAGGCATAAATGTGCCGCAAATGTACGGGATCATCGAGACAGAAAAAGGCATTAGCCAGCTACACAAAATTATCGAAGGTCATAAGGATTTTGTTATCAAGCCAGCCCAAGGTGCTGGTGGCGATGGTATTATCGTTATTGCTGATCGCTTTGAGGGGCGTTACAAAACCGTATCTGGCAAACTGATGAGTCAAGATGAAATTGAGCATCAGGTTTCCAATATCCTAACTGGCCTGTATTCACTGGGCGGCGCTAGAGACCGTGCGCTGATTGAATACCGCGTTACCCCCGACCCAATCTTTAAAAGCATCAGTTACGAAGGTGTGCCTGATATTCGCATCATCGTACTGATGGGTTATCCCATTATGGCCATGCTCCGCCTGCCGACCCGCCAGTCTGGCGGCAAAGCCAACCTGCACCAAGGCGCTATCGGTGTGGGCGTTGACCTAGCTACCGGCATTACGCTGAAAGGCACGTGGTTAAACGACAAAATCAGCAAACACCCAGACACTGAAAACCCCGTTGATGGCGTGCAACTGCCGCACTGGCAGAACTTTATGGAACTAGCAGCAAGCTGCTACGAGCTATGTGGTTTGGGTTATATAGGCGTTGACATGGTGTTAGACCAAGAGCTTGGTCCGTTAATTCTTGAGCTCAACGCCCGCCCTGGTCTGAATATCCAAATCGCTAACAACGCAGGACTCACCCATAGAGCGCATGCCATAGAAGAGCATTTACAGCAGCTCAAGCTGACGGGCACACAAGAGAGCCCGCAGCAGCGCATTGCCCTTGTTCAGTCCTTGTTTGACACGAATCACGAGCTCTAGCCGAGTGTATGTCTAGCCAGTATTACCCACTTCCTTACGTCACTGATACCAGTGGCTATTTTGCCTGTATTCAGGCTGCACCTGGAGCTATATGGCTAGATTCCGGCCGCCCGTACTGCACTTCTGGGCGCTACGATATCTGTAGCGCATGGCCGAGCAGTCAGCTACAGCTGCAGCCCAACGAGTCTACAGGCGAGCTTTTAATCCGCGCACGCGCTCTGCTGCACACTCTGCCTGCTGAAGCCTGCCCAGTGGCAGACTTACCCTTTACCGGTGGCTTACTGGGTTATCTTGCCTACAGCGCTGGCGTGCCTAAAAGCCGGCATGCAAGCCAGTTGGTTCCAGCCAGCATCGGCTTATATCCTTGGGCGCTCATCAGCGATCATCAGTTACAGCGCACCGGACTGATTTGCCACTCCAGCGTACCAGCGGCCAGGCAACAACAGCTTGTTGCTTTGCTTAACCCTTCCGCGCCAAAAACAACTGAAACATTTGCACTATCCCAGCCGTTTCAGGCGCAAATTCAGCCAGATGAGTACCAAGCTGCCATTGCACGTATTCAAAGCCTAATCGAGCAAGGTGAGTGCGAGCAGGTGAACTTCGCGCAATCCTTTAGCAGCCATTACCAAGGCGACCCTTGGCAAGCCTACCTCAGCTTACGTGCGGCCTGCCCCACACCCTATGCCAGTTTTATTCGGCTGGCGGCGCAAGATGCTATTTTGAGTGCTTCACCTGAATGCTTCTTGCAAGCTCAACAACAGCAGGTTCGCACTTACCCCATTAAAGGTACACGCCCGCGTGGCGCAACTGTGGCGGCTGATGCACAACTGGCAGAAGAGTTACGCAACAGCGATAAAGATCGGCGCGAAAACCTAATGATTGTTGAACTTATGCTGCAAGAGTTAGCGCAATGCTGCCATCCCGATAGCTTGCATACGCCGCAGTTATGTCAGCTGGAAAGCTTTGCTAATGTCCATCACTTGGTTAGCTGTATTACCGGCCAGCTTAGCCAAGATAAGGATACTCTAGACCTGCTCCAACACTGTTTTCCGGCTGGCTCAATTAGCGGCACACCGAAAAACAACGTCATTGAAATGATTGATATGCTCGAAGCGGGCTCTAGAGAAGTATACTGCGGTTCGGTTTTCTATCTTTCCAATCATGGTCAATTCGACAGCTCGGTCACTATTCGTACTCTGCTCGCCCAAGATGGATTACTACGCTGCTGGGGCGGCGGTGGCATCACTCAGGGTTCTGACTGGCAAGCCGAGTATCAAGAGTCCATTGATAAGGTCAGTGTGTTGATGCGCTGCCTAGAAGAAGCGCACTTGGCACGCTGAACAGCGCAACCTTAAATTGCTCTAGCGGACTAACGCAGGCAAATTCACTTATGTGCAGTTTTACGCTATAACACAGACTCTGCCGCTAACGAAAAGGTTAAAAGATCTCTGCATGCCAGCTAACAAAAACACTCCCGAGCCTAATGATGAGCTACCTAAGCTTACTGCGCAGTCTGACGACAGCATTCAACTTGAACCTTTACCCGGCGAAACCTTTCGGCTGTTTAATCAACCCAGCAAAAAGCCTCGCCAATTAGCTATCTGGTTCGCCATAGCAAGCATTATTGCAGGCACAGGTGGGCTAGCCTACAGCTCTCATCAGCGCATGCAGCTATTAGAACAGCAACTTATCGCTACGCAAGACAGTTTCGCCAAAATCAGTGGTGATGCGGTCGAACATATTCAGATTATCTCTGGACAACTCAGCACCAGTCAGAGCAGCGCGCAATCAGACATCAAAACGCTTCGCGATACCCTTGCCTCACTGCAAAAACAATACATAACTCTAGAGCCACAGCTGCGCAAGCATACTGAGGATTTAAGCTCGCTCACCAAGCAGCAAGAACAGCTCAACCAGCGTTTGACTCAGCAAGCTAATGCGGTAAAAGAAGGTTTGCTTGCTGTAGACGCCGCTCAGCAACAGCTAGATGGCCAAGTAAAACTCAGCCTCAATCAGCTAGCAGAACTTGAGCAAAAGCAAAGCCAACAGCTTGAAATCAACCAAAATCACAGTCAACACCTAACTGCCTTGCGCGCTGAATTTGACGCAGTAACACTACAGACTCAGCAGCTAGAAGAGCAGCTCAAGCAACATGAAACCAGTCAACTAGAAGTGCAGCAATTACAGCTTAACCTGGGCAAAACACAAGCCAAACAGGCTGAGCTTGAGCAAGAATTCCAAGCCTATCGTGCACAAATAACGCGCAGCATTAACGCTTTAAATGAAGCCAGAAACCCATAAAAAAACCCTGCCATTGGTAACAATAGCAGGGTTTGAAAGGTGACTCGTTTTTAAAGCTTAAACTGTCCAACCAAGTGATTTAACTCTGTCGCAAGGCGTACCAACTCTTCACTGTTTTGCGATGTTTTAGTCGCCCCTGCAGAGGTGTCATCTGCAATTTGGCTGATAGTCGTTACATTACGGTTTATTTCATCAGCTACAGAAGATTGTTCCTCAGCTGCAGTAGCGATCTGCATATTCATATCGCTAATAGTCGCAACCTCAGCCGCAATAACATGCAGACTTTGTGCAGCTTTTTCTACGCGTTGCGTACCTTGATCGGCGCGGCTTTGTGCACCACCCATGGCTGACACGGCATTAGAAACTCCTTTTTGCAGGCGCTCAATCATGCTTTGAATTTCCTCAGTCGAGTGCTGGGTACGTGATGCCAACGTCCGCACTTCATCAGCCACCACAGCAAAACCACGTCCTTGCTCACCGGCGCGCGCAGCCTCAATAGCCGCATTAAGTGCTAACAAGTTGGTTTGTTCTGCAATGCCTTTAATTTCACTCAGCACTTTACCAATGCTGGAGGTGTCGCCCTCAACCTGGGCCACCACTTTTGCTGCACTTTCAATCTCATTGATGAGAATTCGAATACCTTCAATCGCCTCTTGCGCAACCAAAACACCATTGCGTGCTTCTTGGTCTGCACCTTGCGATGCTTGTGAGGCCTGAGTGGCATTTTGTGCAACCTGCTGCACTGTTGCATTCATCTCATTCATGGCCGAAGCCACCATATCGGTTTCGGTACGCTGTGCCACAACAGCCTTAAGCGTATCGTCGGCCACAGAAGCTACCTGCTCAGACACTTGATTCAATCGTTGCGTAACGCTCGATACTGCATTGAGGCTATGGCGAAACTTATCGATCATTCGGTTAAACGTTTCACCCATCGTTCCTACTTCATCTTTAGCATGCACCTCTACAGTACGGCTAAGATCGTCATCACGCGTAATTTCTTCCATGGTATGACGCATTGCATTAATGCGTACAATAACTACCCGACGCACGATGTAAATTATAATTACCAGCCCAATAATTAACAGCGCCAACTGAATTGCAGCGCTGACTAGGATGTTTTGCATCACCTGCTCATCAAGCGCTTCTAGGGAGTAACTGATGCGCACCGCACCCACTACAGTATTTTCAGGCACTATGTGACACATCAAACAGTTAGTACCGCGGTAGTCTGTTTCAGCCACAATCGGGTTAATGACCGTTAAAATTCGCGAACCCGTTTTGTCGTCAATGTGGATAACAGATTCACCTTTTAATGCTCGCTCATCCAGTTCATCCTGAACGACCTGATAGTCATAACCAGGGCCGTACATAGAGTTGATTGCGTCATTACGAATAATTCGCGCTTCCACAACTCCAGGACGCTCGAGGATTTTGCTGCGTAGGACTTCGCGCTGAGCCATTGTGCCTGTCAGCATCATGGTGTTAATACTGTCGAAGTAGGTATCCGCTGCGTCTTTAGTTTGCTGCTCAACGACCTCAAGCACCAGTTTTTTCTCATTGCCCGCAGAGAAAAGAAGAGAAGCTGCCATAATGACGAAAAAAACAGACAGCAGTGCAATATTGATCTTGGTCTGTACCGACATGTATTTTGTTGTTGGCGCTTGGCTCATGCTTTAACCCTCAAGGTACTTCTCTCTTTTTTATAACCTAAAAGTTGCAGGTTTCTTCTTTGAGACCTTTAGTTTTAATATTTAACAGTCCGTATGTATAGTTCGGCTAACCAGTTAAATTCTTGAACAAAAAGTCTTTATTTGATTATTGTTTTACGTTTTCCCAAGCAATTATTACTCGTTCTCGCCATAAAACTGTCACTCAGCTAGGCATACGCAGATACTCAGCAATATGTGTGCCAGAAAAGCAGCTCCCGGCCAAGCTAGAAATGTGACAACCCTCACACTTTATCACCTATTTTTTGTAGGGAAAAGCTTTGTATAGGTAAAAAGCACCCGCTAATAGTATTAATGACATCCTAAAAACAGATGTGCTTATGCACAAAAAAACAACTCTAAACAGCTGGCTAACGGCAGCAAATCAGTTTGCAACGACTTTTGTTAGCGCCTCATTTAAGTGGGGATAGGTGAATTGAAAGCCTTCAGCCAATAAACGCTGCGGTAGCATTTTATCACTAACCAACAACAGCTGTGCCAACTCACCAAACAACAGCTTCAACACTACTTCCGGCATAGGAAAAATAGTAGGGCGACGCAGTGCCGCACCTAACGACTTGGTAAAATCCGCATTAGTAACCGGATTTGGTGCACTGGCATTAAATACACCTCTGGCTTGTTCGTTTTCCACCAGCCAAGCATACACTCTGGCCATATCCTCAAGATGAATCCATGGGAACCAGTGTTGGCCCTTACCCAAACGACCACCTAAGCCGAAACGAAAGGCAGGAAGCATTTTACCTAAAGAGCCACCACCCTTGCCTAACACCACACCAGTACGCACTAAGCAAACGCGCACACCCAACGCTTCAGCGGCTAAAGCAGCATTTTCCCATGCGGCGCAAAGCTCATGTGTAAAGCCAGCTTTGGGTTGCGTTTGCTCAGTAACAGCTTGATCGCCCTGCTCACCGTAATAACCGACAGCGGAGGCCGAAACTAAAACCTCAGGAGGATTTGCCTGAGCCTGCATCCACTCCACTAACTGCTGAGTTGTGTTAACTCTGGAACTAATCAATAACTGTTTACGCTCTGGCGACCAGCGTTTATCGGCAATTCCAGCACCCGCCAAATTAATCACGGCGTGCACAGAATCAGGCTCTAGTTCACTTAACTGGTTAACAAACTCAGTAACACCCTGCGGTAGCGCTGGCTTGGTTTGCCTTGTCCACAAAACTACCTGATGTCCTTGGTTGACTAGCAGCGGGCAAAGCGCTTTACCAATAAAACCTGTGCCACCGGATATCAAAATACGCATATTAACCTCGACCAGATTGATGCAGCGCTCAGCAATTGAGTCGCACCACAACCATTTTGAGTGCACAGTTAGATCACTAGCGCAAAAAATAATGCCATAAAATAGCCGCTCCAAAGGTGTCTATTTTACGCAAAACCAGCCCCGCCCTGCACTTGCTCAAAGCATGCACAAATACTGTGGATAACTCTGTGTGTATCTTGCTGACAAAACCGGCTTCATGCTGGTTTTAATGGCCTCAAGCCTGTTTGCTGCTTTTTTGAGCAATTTACAAAATATCTACTGTATCAATGACTTATAATTGCAAGAGCAAATAATAAATAATTCATTACTTTTTTATTTGCCTCAGCGTGGCACTCACTTAAATCTGTGCACAACTGCACAATCCAAATTACAGCTGCGCATAATTTACAACGTTTATGCAGGGCACTTGTGTGACAGGAACGGACTACCACATTAAATCGTCTGGCACCTGATAAGCAGCATAGGGGTCGTCCTCATCCGGTGTTTCTGTAGCAACATTTAACAACACTATTCTGCGCGGATCACGCTCTTCAATTTTAACCGCTGCATCACGGGGAATAATTTCATAGCCACCGCCGTGAGTCACAATAGCTAAACTTCCACTGCTGAGTTTATTGCGCACCAACTCGTTAACAGCAATACGCTTAACTTTTTTCTGGTCAACAAAGTTGTAATAGTCATCGCTATCTAATTTGGGCAAACGGCTGCTCTCAATTAGCTGTTTGATTTGCGCGGCACGGGCTTTTTTTTCTGCTTTTTCTTGCTGCTGCTGATTAAGCTCTTGATCGCGTTTAGCTTTTTCTGCAATTGCCTTGGCCGCTGCCTCCTGACTTGAGTTATCAGCCTCAACTTGGCCTTTATGGACTAAGCGTTTTTCTTTCTTTTTTTGTCGATCGGCCTGCTTAGCCTGTTTTTCGTTGACTAACCCAACTTTAAGTAACTGATCCCGCAAGGATAAACTCATAACAACTTCCTCAAACTTTTTGTTTGGCCAAATTTTGTTTAGCTGCATCCCACAGCGACTCCAACGTAGCCAAATCACACTCGGTTATTTCTCGGCCCTGCTGCGCTAGGCGTTGCTCAATATAATTAAAACGTTGATAAAAGCGCTGGTTCGTCAAGCGTAGCGCCTGTTCGGGGTCGATCTCTACAAAGCGTGCCAAATTACACACCGAAAACAGCACATCACCCAACTCATGCTCTATAGCTTTTCTGTCCTGCTCAGCAATGGCTTCCTGCAACTCAGCAATTTCTTCTTGGATTTTAGCCAGTACAGGAGATAATTCCTGCCAATCAAAGCCAACTTTTGCTGCGTTTTTTTGTAATTTTATCGCGCGGGTTAAGGCAGGCATGTTCAATGCGATACCGTCCAGAACAGAAACAGTTGACTGAGCCTGCTGCTCGGCGCGCTCTTGCGCTTTGATGTGCTGCCATTGCTGCTCCACCTGTTGCGACTCTAATGCACCAGCTTTACGTTGACTGCGCAGCTCACCACTCGGAAACACATGCGGATGACGTCGAACCAACTTACGCACACAGGTATCAACCACATCGGCAAAATCAAAGCGTGACTCTTCATCAGCCATTTGGCTGTAATACACCACCTGAAAGAGCAAATCGCCCAGTTCGGCGGGCAGTTGGGCAAAATCCTGCCGCTCGATCGCATCAGCCACTTCATAAGCCTCTTCAATCGTGTGCGGCACTATACTGTGAAAATCCTGCTCCAAATCCCAAGGACAGCCTGTAGCTGGATCGCGCAAACGCGCCATCAAATAGAGTAAATCTGCAAGGTTGTAGTGATTCGTTTTACTCATCTGTTAGTTCTTGCTCAGGTACTAAATCTTCAAATTGGGTGGCATGCAAGCGGCTGTAATAGCCATTTTGCGCTAACAACTCTGTGTGTGAGCCACGCTCGACAATTTGCCCACGGTCCATTACCAAAATCAAATCAGCTCGCTCAATAGTGCTTAACCGGTGCGCAATAACCAAGGTCGTACGCCCTTTCACTGCATGTTCTAAAGCCGCTTGAATATGCCGCTCTGATTCAGTATCCAGCGCTGAGGTGGCTTCATCTAAAATGAGCAGTGGTGCATTTTTTAGTAGAGCACGTGCAATGGCTAAACGCTGTCGTTGCCCACCCGACAACAACACACCATTTTCACCCACCATGGTTTCATAGCCCTCAGGCATAAGCTCAACAAACTCTGCCGCATACGCAGCCTCTGCCGCTGCTTTTATCTGCTCTATGGGTGCACCGGCTAAATCACCGTAGGCAATATTATTAGCTACCGTGTCATTAAACAGCGACACATGCTGATTCACTAAGGCGATATGGCGACGCAAATTGCGTAATTTAAGCTGCTTAACATCCACACCATCAAGCAGAATTTGCCCTTGTTCGTACGCATAAAAGCGCGGCACTAAGCTGGCTAAAGTAGACTTACCACTACCAGAGCGCCCTACCAGCGCTACCATCTGTCCCGGTTCAGCGATAAAACTAATATCCTGCAGTACTAGCTTATCTGTTTGCGGATAAGCGAAACTCAGGTTGCGCACTTCTAAACGCCCCTGTACCTCAGCTAGCTCTTGTGTACCGCTATCATCTTCTGACTCTTCATCAAGCTGCTCAAAAATACTCTCAGCACCAGCCACACCGCGCTGAATAGTCGAACTCACCTCAGATAACTGACGAATTGGTTTAGGCAGCAAACCGGCCAAAGTAATGTAAGCCACTAAATCACCTGGGGATGAGTCACCGCGTAACAGCAAGACCAAAAACAACAACACCGACATCGCGGAATAAATAACCAGCTGCAAAGAAGGGGTATAGACCGAGGTGGTTTTCACCATTTTCAACTGTCTTTTAGTGTTGCTTTCACTGGCCTTTAAAAAGCGCTGCTGCTCGAACTCTTCCCCACCAAAACTGCGTACCACTCGATAGCCATGGATAGTTTCAGAGGACACGTGGGTAACATCACCCATGGCGACTTGAATCTTTTTACTTTGTTTGCGAAATTTCTTGCTGGCACTGCTGACCATCACCGCAATAATTGGCAGTATTGCCACCATCACCAAGGTCAGTTTCCAGTTCATCCACAGTAGCATGCCGAATAAGAACACTACGGTCATGCCCTCACGCACCACCACTTTAATCGCTTCGGTAGCAGCGCCAGTTACCATGGTTACGTTATAGGTAATACGCGAAATCAAATGCCCAGAATTGTTACGATCAAAGTACACATTCGGCAGCGTTAACAGGTTATTAAACAGCTGTACGCGCAGATCATGCACCAGCCCTAAGGAAACCTTAGCTAAAAAATAGTTTCCTAAAAAAGAGCCAATACCCTGCCACAGCGCAATAATCACAATCAGTAAGGGCACTGCTTGCAGCAGACGCAACTCTGCTAACCAAGGAATATCAGGAAATAAAACCGCCTCGGGTGTGGTTAGGCCATCAACAAAATATTTTAGGATATAACCCAACATCGGCTGAGTTGCTGCAAAAAGCAAATAACCAAAAATACTTATGGCAAAAATACCAATATAAGGTCTGACGTAACGTAGTAAGCGAAAATAGATTTTCGCGCTAGATAGGCTTGTTTTGTTAGATTCGTTGCTACTCATAAACCACATACTCAGCTTTGCATATGGCGGCAAATACTAACACAAAGGCTTTGACTGTTCTTAAAAAAGCTTACTCAGACGCTCTGCCAGTCCCGTGCCTCAGCCTGCTCGATCAAAACAGCACCTCTTTCACAAAAGGTATGGTTAGTTTGCGCTGTGCTTGCAATGATGCCTCATCGAGTTTTTCTAGCGCAAAAAACAAGTTTTCCATAGTGCGACCTGTATGCGTAAGCAAATAGCGACCTACTTCATCAGCCAAATACAAACCACGTCTTGAGGCGCGCAACTGCAAGGCGCGCAGCTTTTCTTCATCGGTTAACTCTTGTAAATGAAAAACCAGCGCTGTATTCAAACGTGACTGCAAATCGGGCAAATTAACACCCAACTCGCGCGGGCTGGCTTTAGCGCCAACCAGCAGTCGCTTACCTGCATCGCGCAAACGGTTAAAGGCATGAAATAAAGCTGTTTCCCACTCTGCTAAGCCGGCAATGCATTGCACATCATCTAAGGCAACCAAGTCACAGCTTTCAATATCTTCAAGTATTTCAGTCCCATAACTAACACAATCAGCCATAGGCAAGTATAGGCTTCTACTACCAAGCTCTTCGGCGCGCAAGCAGGCTGCTTGTAATAAGTGCGTACGGCCTACCCCAGCAGCGCCCCATAACCAAATAAAGTTTTCGACCCACGACTGCTCTAACTGACAAGCACGCTCAACGTAACCTAAGGCTGCAGCGTTAGCTCCCGGATAATAATTGGCAAAGGTTGCATCATCACGCAGACGTACCGCTAGGGGTAATTGGATTGGTTTCATAAAATAATAATTGCTGTTTGCATACGTTTAATCAGTAACCTCTGGCTCGCCGCGCTTATAAAAACGCGATTTTATATAGTTGCTATGCAGGTAACCTAACAAAACCATCAGCATTGCCGCCACCGGCAGGGCCAATAAAACCCCAGTAAAGCCCAGCAACTGACTACCAACCAACAAGGCAAACATTACCGTAACAGGATGCAAGCCTAAGCGGTCGCCTACCAAAGCTTGGGTTAAAAACATGCTTTCTAATAAGCGTCCTGCGATAAAAACAAATGCGATACCAGCGAGCGCATAATAATTCAGCCCAAACTGAAACAGTCCAGCGAGCAGCGCTAAAACCAAGCCAATAATAAACCCTAAGTTGGGCACTAAACTAGCAAACGCAGCAATCACGCCGACAATAAGCGCAAGCTCAAGGCCAACCACCGTCAATCCAACGGTGTAAATCACACCCAAACTGAGCATCACCAATAGCTGACCATGTATAAACGCACCCAATACTTCATGGCACTCGCCGGCTAGTTTATTGCTAATGGCTTCAAAACGGCGGGGAACTAATTGACGCAAACGTTTAATAATTGCAGGCCAATCAATCAACAGGTAAAAAGTCACTACAGGAATCAGTAGTAGATTAGCCAACCAAGAAAAAAACACAGCACTTGAGCTACTAAGTTTTGCCATCAATACATTAGCTAAATCCGGGGCTTTATCGATATGCACAAGCAGCATAGACTTGAGCTTATCAGCATGCCAAACATCTTCATCTAGGTTAAACGTTTGCTGCAACCAAGGCAGGACATTGGTTTGAAGCCAGCTTATAAACTGTGGCATCAACTCATACAAATACAGCATTTGTTGCCCAGCAACAGGAATCAGTATGAGCATGAAAGCCAACAACAAACTCAGCGTGAACATAAACACCACAACTACTGCCCACGTGCGACTGAGCCAGCGCTGCAACCAAACAACCAGAGGATTGCTGGCATATGCAATCAGTGCACTGACCAAAAACGGCGTCAACACAGGCAGCAAAACGTAGCACAACAGCAAAAAAACTATAAGTGCCAGCCATAGGTAAAGGTGTTTTAAGCTTTGCATAAAAACTCTAAATTATTGCCAAGTAAACAATAGATCTATTTTATCTTGAGCAACCCTTGGGCTTTCATTTTTTTCAGCACTAGGCTCAGTGCTCATAGCAGCAGACTCTTCGCTGTTTTCAGTCACATTTTCGGGGATCTGCTCTGGAGTCTGTTCTGTTTCACCCATAGTTTCTTGTGTTAGATGTTCAGTCTTGGGCACTGGCAACTCATGCATGTGCTGCAAAGCAAACGAACTGCGCAGCTGCTCGGGCAAAGCCTTTACCTGCCATACTCCTTGCTGACCATCGAGCTTGATTAGCTTAGCGTTGTAGACCTGCAAAAGTTTCTCCACTGCGGCTAAGCGCTGCATAGTCAACTCATTCACTTGCACCTTGAGCGCCTCACCCTGGCCAGGTAAAACAGCATATTTATGGATAAAGTATCCCGCTAGTTCAAAAAAAACCGCATCAGCCAAATCCGTCACATTGTTGGCTTCAAGCTTACCCTGCCGCACTTTACCTTGCTCATACAGCTGCCATTGCGCAGTGGGCTGCCGGTCTTCATCCACTACTACGCGTAAAAAAACATCGGCTGCATAACGCTGTAACAGCTCCTCAATTTGCGTTGAGTTTTGCAGCTGCAACCGATCAGTAAGCATTTGTTCTTGTAAATCGGCCATTGGGAAACGTACAGGCAAGCCATTGTGTTCGGCGTACTTAGCGATACCCTCTGCCTTTAACTGCCCATCGCTAAATAGTTGCTGCCCATGTGCATCTTGTTGTGTCCACCACAGCAACAACATCGGTCTTTGCGCCCCCCAAGTCGCCAACCCTTGTTGCTGCAAAAGATTTAATACGCTGGTGGCATCAAAACGCACTGTTAACGTAGCGTCGCGGTGGCTGTACCCTGTAATCAAGTCCTGGGGATCAGCGCTTTGTTTTTTAAGCTCTGGGTAATTCTCCAGATCGCTTACGCCGGTCAAACGCCACACGACTGTGCTAAAAGCTCGACTCAAAGCCTTATCTCGGGCTTGACCGTCATCACTGGTCAACTGCTCTTCATCAACCTGATAAATACTCGGCATCTGCACTGCCTGTGCAAAACTTGCCATCAATAACACGCCTGCCGTAAGTAACCCAGCTAAAAAACGCATAATTCCTCTCTTGCATCATTCAGTAATAATAACTGCGTAGTTTATAAGATGCTGCGGAAAACTGCACCTAGGCTATTAAATAGTTGGTAAAAATTAAGGCAGCCTAGGCTGCCTTAATTGTGTTTGATAAACAGAACCCTTATTCGACCACAAGCTTATTGCGTATGCGCTCCAAAGTAGCAACACCAATTCCTTTCACTTCTAGCAGCTCATCTACCGACTTAAACGCCCCCTGAGCAGCACGATAATCCACTATTGCTTGCGCCTTAGATGGACCTATGCCTGGCAATTCGCGCGACAGCGTTTCCACATCTGCTTGATTAATATTTACTGCTGTCATAGACGCGACTATCGCTGTCTCTTGGGCTTGAGCAACGTTACTCACACCAAGAATAACTGACATAGCTAGCATTAGCGAAAACCAAATTGATTTATTCATAAAAACACTCTCCTTAGTATTAAATATGTGCAGGGCCGCCAAAGGCTAACTAGTTCAGCTGCTCTACAGCAATAGCGATACAAAGTACCGATTGCAATTTTAAGTTTAGGCAGCTTTTTTCAAATGACTTGTTTTTTAGACAAAACGTGAAATAACTCACACTCAGCAATTGTGCGCTTGGCGTTACTCTGCGCACGTAGAGACCGTGATTTTGGTAAAAAACCATAAGCCCTACAGGCTGAGCTGTAACGCCTGAAACAATAACTGCTGCTCAGCTGTATAGCCCTGTCCTGAGATTCTCAAGGTTGCCAGCTCACGTCGTATTGGATAGTTTTTCCTTAAACTGTCAAAACCTGTACCGCGCTGCTGAGCAGCGAGTCTAAACAACATACGCATAGCTGCATCATCTGTTCTAGGGTCGTACAACACAGTAGTTAGCAGGCCGCGCATACTCTCTACACTAGCTGCCGAACTAAGTTTAATGGCTTGTAGCAAAGGCTCTGGGTATTTTATCCTAGTGTTGGCGGTCAAATTAAAATGCTGGCAAAACGCGTTAAAAATCATTTCCGTGCCTCGAATCTTGCCATCTAAGCTGTATCCAGCAATATGTGGCGTCGCCAACTGGCACAAAGCGGCTAATTCAGGATTAAATTCAGGCTCTGGCTCCCACACATCCAACACCACAGCCAAGTCTTTACGCTGTAGTAAGCAAGCCAATAAGGACTGGTTATCTATTACCGCGCCTCGGGCAGCATTTATTAACCAAGTACCCGGCTGTAAAGCAGCTAATTGCTGTGCAGAAAACATATGTAAAGTTGGCCAATTACCAGATTTATCCAAGGGCGTATGTATAGAAATCACATCACACTTAGCTAAAATAGTGGCTAGCTCAACATACTCCTGCACTGACGCAGCTTCTAACTGCTGGCGTGGCGGATCGCAAAGCAGCACTTGATAACCGAGTTTGCGCAATACATTTGCTAAGCGTTGGCCAACCTGCCCTGCACCCACGATGCCGAAAACACGTTGAGAGAGTGTTCCTCCAGTTCGCTGCGCGAGTACTTGCAGTGCAGCCAACACATACTCTACTACCGCCTGAGCATTGCAGCCTGGTGCGTTTGTCCAAGCAATTTTTTGGCTATTTAAATAATCTAAATCAAGATGATCCGTGCCAATGGTGCAAGTGCCAACAAACTTTACCGCACTGCCTTGCAATAACTCTCTGTTTACCTGAGTAATTGAACGCACAATTAAAGCATCCGCCTCACGCACATCCGCTGCACTAATAGCACGGCCAGCTCGCTTAACAACTCGGCCAAACTGCGCAAACACCTGTGTTTCTGGAATGTTTTCATCAATGACTATATGCATAATTTTCACCCTGCACTTTTTACCGTTAGCAATAAAAAAAGCCACGTGCATTTTTGCATGCGTGGCTTTGTTTAACTATACGAGATGTTATAAAACGCTCCCAAAATAAGCGTGCTATTTATTTAGCTTGATAAATAATTCCCGGGTTGCACTGCACCATCGTATATAGCTCTGGCAAACCATTTAAAGCTTCTGAGGCGCCTAAAAACAAATAACCACCGGGCTTTAATGTTGCATGTATACGGCGCAAAATATCTTTCTTAACTTCTGCTGAAAAATAAATTAAGACGTTACGACAAAAAACCACATCAAACTTACCTAGCGCAGCATAGCTTTCCAGCAAATTGATCTGACGAAACTCTACTTTCTGCTTGATAGCATCTTTTATTTTCCAGCGTCCACCAGTGCCTACTTTATCAAAATAACGCTGCAACCTTTCTGGCGACAAGCCACGCGCTATGGCTAAAGCATCGTACTCACCTTGCTTGCTGGCCTCGAGCATCGTACCCGACAACTCAGTAGCTAGAATCTGTACACCCGCTCGTAACTGACCAAAAGCCGTGCGCTCATACTCATCCAAAATCATGGCTAGCGAGTAAGGCTCTTGCCCAGAGGAGCAGGCCGCTGACCAAATCCTTAAGCGCTGATTAGGATACTTAGCCACCAGCTCGGGTAAGACTTTTTTCTTCATCACTTCGTAAGGGTAAGTGTCACGAAACCATAGCGTTTCGTTAGTCGTCATGGCATCAATTACTTGCGTATGCAAAGCGCCTCGCGGATTGGCCTGCATACGACGAACAAGCTCACCTAATGACTGGATACGCTCTTGCTCCAGTATTTTCTTCAGACGACTGCTGACTAAATACTGCTTATTGTCGCCAAGCAAAATTCCGGACTGCTTTTCCAAGTAGTCCCGAAATATATGAAAATCTGAGAGTGTGAGTGACACTATAATAACGCCTTACTATCAAAACTAATTGATCGATTATAGCCTAATATTCCCCTAGATGCTCGAATATAAGGTGTCGTAGCTTATTTAAAACTCGCTCAACACCAAGCATCCAAAAGCTTAACCTTTTTGCTTAAGTCGCTTTATAACACTTTCCGCCAATCCATCCGGCTTAAATTTTGGTAAAAAATCATCCGCTCCAACTTTTTCCACCATCGCCTGATTGAAAACACCAGAAAGTGAAGTGTGCAGTAATACATGCAAATTTTTAAGCTTGGGGTTGTTGCGAATTTCCGAGGTCAGGGTGTAACCGTCCATCACCGGCATTTCAATATCAGATATCAACATCAACAACTCTTGGGCAGGATCAAGCCCTTCATCAGTCATATCAGTTAAATAATTCAAAGCGGCCCGACCATCACTTAAGGCAATGATTTCAACCCCGACATCCTGCAACACGCGCATTAACTGCTTGCGCGCCACCAAAGAGTCGTCAACGATAAGAATCTTCTTACTCGCTGCCTGACTACGAATATCATCATTGAGCACACCGTCAGAGACATCTTCTTTACCCGGCACGACTTCAGCCAATATTTTCTCTACATCAAGAATTTCGACCAACTTATCATCGACATGAGTTACTGCAGTTAAATAATGCTCACGTCCGGTACCTGCCGGCGGCGGAAGAATTTCCTCCCAGTTGAGATTAACAATACGCTCAACCGCACACACCAAAAAACCTTGTGTTTTCGTGTTGTATTCAGTGACGATGACAAAACTGTCTTCCAGCTTTGTTTTCTCATGCTTGCCTGTTGCCAAGGCTAAATCAATCACTGGAACCGTGTTGCCACGAACCGTAGCCACACCACGCACCATAGGATTTGAATGCGGCATAATGGTTAAGCTAGGACATTGCAAAACCTCGCGCACTTTAAACACATTAACGCCATATAGCTGAGAACCTGATAGTCTGAACAGCAACAGCTCCAGCCTATTTTGGCCCACTAACTGGGTTCTCTGGTTTACTGAGTCTAAAACACTGGCCATTGCAAACTCCAAAAATAACAAGTCAGACCAAGCTTTCTTCCTCGCCAGCTGGCCTGTTTTTTGCTTTAATAATTCTTATGAATATCCAAATGACATTATTCCGACACACAATGGCCGAACGAAACCTGCCAAGCAAGTTTTTTTTGCTCTGTCTTAGTCTTTTCTTACCCAGCCTTGCTTGGGCCGGCACGAGCATTGATCAGATTATCGACACCGCCCAATCATTTCTTGAACAAGAAACCAAAAATTATTTAACTAATAGCAATATTGAGGCACGCTACGAGGTAAGTATTGGTCGCTTAGATAGCAGGTTACGCATGGCTGCCTGCGATCAAGCACTAAGTGCTTCTTTAGAGAATCCGCAACAGCCTACAGGCAGAGTTACTCTGCGCATTCGTTGTGATGGCAGCGCACCTTGGTCTATTTTTGTGCCCGCCCAAGTCAATCTTTATCGTGACGTAGTAGTGGCAACTCGCCCTATAAAACGCAACACCATTATACAAGCTAAGGATATTTCCTTGGCTGAACGCGATGTCGGCAACCTTAAGCAAGGTTACCTGCTAAGTCTTGATAGCGTTATCGGCAGCCTAGCCACTCGTGGCCTGCAACATGATCAGGTTGTTTCACCGAACCAGTTACGCCAGCCAGCCACTGTTAAGCGCGGCGATCAAGTAGTTATCTCTGCACTAAGTGGCAGCGTGCGCGTACGCATGCCGGGCGAAGCCTTATCAGACGGCGCTATAGGTGAGCAAATAAGGGTGCGCAACATCCGCTCACAGCGTATTATTCATGCGCGAGTGACCGCGCCAGGCCAGGTTGAAGTCGCTATGTAATCTGCTTTAAAGTAGCTATACTCAGCTTATATAAAAGCAATAACAGCAGTGTTTTCAAAGCTACAATGTGCGATTAAAAATCCTTTTTATGCCGACTAAGCTTTTTCAGGCTTTGTGCTAAAGTTTATTCTAATGCCGCCGATAATTAGGCCAGTGTTCTAATACTCAGCAGTTGGAGGCTTATCATGGCAATCGAATTTAATCGTGCGAACAGCACACAAAATCTTACTAAAAACAACGCTCCGCCCACTAAGGCAGGATCGAATGACAACTCAACATCTCAAGCAACTCAGGCTGACGCGTCTACTCCAACCAAAAGCCTAGGCGAATCTGTCAAAATCAGCCAAAATGCGCTTGAATTACAATCCATCAACGACAAGCTCAAGCAAATGCCTGATATAAATCACGATAAAGTACAAGAGCTTAAACAAGCTATTAACGATGGCAGCTACAAAGTTGATAGCGTCCTCACAGCCAATAAAATGCTTGATTTCGAAGCACAACTATAATTTTATAAGCCATGCCTGATACTAGAATATTAGAACTGCTAGACACTGATATACACTCCTGCACAGAGCTTCTTGAGATTCTTGAGCAGGAGTTTACTGCGCTTAATGAACGCAAACTAGAACAACTGCAAGCGCTGCTCGATAGCAAACAACCACTACTGATAAGCCTCAACCAAAGCGCTAAAGAGCGCAGCAACCTGTTGCAGCGCAGTGGCTTGACGGCCGACATGAACGGCTTCCAACAATTTGCTCAAAACTCCCCGCACTCTGCTAAACTATTGCTGCAACACAGCACGCTCAATGAACTTATTGAACAATGCCAAGCGGCCAACTTACGTAATGGACGGCTAATACGCGCCAACCAAATTAGTGTTGGCTCAGCGCTAAACATTATTCGCGGTAATAACGAGCCTTCGCTGTACGATAAATCTGGCAGCACCGCTTACAAAAATACTCAGCGCACTTTCACTAGCGCATAGTTAGGCGGTTGTTTCTCATACACCATTAAGGTTAGCTCGTATCAATAATGTTTAATGAAAATAGCAGTCCGCAGCCACCTAGGATATTAACTACCGCAACAGAAATTAACGGCAATTTTCGCACTCTTATGAATAATAATCTGCCGTTAAAAATTCGGTTCCCCGGGCGTGAGCAACGCTATCTTAGCTACATAGTTGCCGTTGATCGCGAAAACGCATCGTTAGCGCTAGATGAATTCGTGCCAAACACTGCACTGCGCTTACTGCAAAGCGGTGATGAATTTCATGTCGAGGCCCACATAGACGGAGTGCGCATCAACTGGTCGCACCAACAAACTGGGATACCTGCAGAAATTAATGGCCACCCCTGCCTATGGTTTAAATTTCCTGAGGCAATGCGCTACCACCAGCGCCGCGGAACCTTCCGCGCTAATGTAATCCCCGATCAGCCCGCCAGCATAACTATAGCCGGCAAAACCTTGACCACACCCGTTAGCGGACGTCTGCTTGATATTTCCGCTACCGGCTGCAAAGTTCATATAGATTCAGCGAATACCAATCTGAAAGCCGGACAACTCTATGAGAGTTGCAGCTTAATCATGCCACACGGCTCCTTAGGCCTTAGTGTCGAGGCGCGCCACGTGCAAGCCATAGAAGAGAATGACATAACCAAGGTTGGCCTACGTTTTCATCAGGTTGACGGCGTTACTCAGCGCAACATTGAACGCTACGTCTACCAGCTGCAGCGTGAAGCACGACGCGATGAGGGTGGCGAACTTTTTTAAATAAAACCCACAATTAAAAAACCCGCTCAACATTACTGAAGAGCGGGTTTTTTAATATGCTTCTTTTTTATATAAAAAGAAAAGTGGCGTCCCCTAGGGGACTCGAACCCCTGTTACCGCCGTGAAAGGGCGGTGTCCTAGGCCACTAGACGAAGGGGACGTAACCCTTGACTCCTACTGACTAAACACATCAATAGGCTAGTTTGAATTGGTGGAGCTACACGGGATCGAACCGTGGACCTCTTGCATGCCATGCAAGCGCTCTCCCAGCTGAGCTATAGCCCCAACTCATTGGACGGGGCGCATGATAAGCAAGACCGACATTATTGTCAAACTTTTCTTAACAATAAAGATTATTTAGCTTGTAGACGGCCGTAGAGTTCAGCATAAACACCCCCTTGCGCCAACAAAGCTTGGTGATCGCCCTGCTCAACCACGCGCCCCTCAGAAAGTACCAATATCCTATCGGCCTGTCGCACAGCACTTAAACGGTGCGCAATTATAAGCGTGGTACGCTCAGCCAAAAAGCTTTGTAATGCCTGATGCACGCCCTGCTCGGTCTGGCTATCCAGAGCGGAAGTAGCCTCATCCAGAATCACCACACAGGGATCAGCTAACACCATACGCGCGATAGCTAAACGCTGTTTCTGCCCACCCGACAGACGCACACCAGCACGACCAATAATGGTGTCTAAACCGTTTGGCAGTTGCCTGACAAACTCATCCAGCTGCGCCACTGCTAGCGCCTGCCAACAGGCCTCATCATCACCCGTACGGCCTAGCAGCACGTTTTCCCGCACACTATCGTTAAACAATGCTGGATTCTGTAGTACCACCGCCACATGCTCGCGCACAGGCTGCGTACCAATCTGCTCAATGGGCACGTTATCATAAAAAATCGTACCTCGACTGGGGCGATAAAGACCCAATAACAGTTGCACTAAGGTACTTTTTCCACCCCCACTCACACCTACAATGGCTACTTTCTCACCCGGCGCTACTGAGAAGCTCAGGCCATTAAGAATTGGCTCCTGTCGATAGGCAAAATGCAGATCCTGCACTTCTACGGCTACGGTTTTCTTATGCGTGAACGGATTAACTTGGGTGGGATATTCAGCTTCATTCTGCCGCGCTAACAACTGATTAATCCGCTGCATCGCACCATTAGCGCCATAGAGCGCATATTGTAAATTCAGTAGTTGTTCAACAGGACCAATCATAAACCACAGGTAGCTAAACACAGCGAGCATCTGACCAATCGATAAATCAGAAAACAGCACAGTTAACATCGCTACGGAACGAAACACGTCGATACCAAACTGAAACATCAAGCCACTTGAACGCATCGCTGTTTCGGTTTTCCACTTACTGGCGATAGCTGAGTCGCGGGCATTCTTAGCACGTAGACGTAAACGAGAAAAGAAATAGTGCTGATGGCTCCCCGCACGCACCTCGTGAATCGCATCAAGGGTTTCAGTTAAGGCTTGAGTAAAGTGCGCTGTGTTATCGTTTTCTTGTTTTTTAAGGTGCTTAATTTTTTTGCCAAGCTTAACTGTAGCCAAAACCACTACCGGATTAAGCAACAAAATAAATAGCGCCAACTGCCAGTGCATCCACAGCAATATAGTGGCTGTGCCCGTAAGTGTCAGCAAAGCTACTATAAAACGGCTCAGCGTTTCACCGATAAAGGCATCCAGCGTATCCAGATCCGTTACCAGATTTGTAGCTACCGATCCACTGCCCAAGCTTTCATACTCAGAAAGAGAAATGCGCTGCAAGCGGCCCAGCAGCATCAGCCTGAGATTATAAATAACCCCTTTAGACAGCTCGGTAAACAGTCGACTTTGCAGCACATTAAAAACTAGCGAACTCAGGCGCAACACCAGCGTAACTATAAGCAAAAACCCAATAAAACCAACCGGCTGCACCCAACTCTCAGGTAGAAAGTTTTGCATAAAAGCCACAGCTTTGCCGGGCTGCTTTAATAACACCTCATCAACCAATAGCGGTAACAATAACGGAATAGGTACACTGGTTAGCGTAGCGAATAACGCTAAAGCATTAGCAAAGAGTATTTTTTGCTTGTTCTGCCAAGCCAGCTGGCGAATATAACGCCAGCTTAAGCTTTGTTTTTGCTCTACATCAGACATCAACTACACCGCTAATCACCCCAGACTGTCCATGCACTGCTGCTAGCAGCTGCAAGTCTTCTGGGTAAGTGATTTTAAGATTATCACTACGTCCCGCTACCAGTTTGGGCCTAAAGCCAGCCCACTCTACTGCAGACGCCTCATCGGTAACAGTTACACTAGCCGCTAAGGCTTGCTCAAGCGCATTGCTAAGCAACTGCAGGGGAAACATTTGCGGGGTTAACGCATGCCAAATTTGTTCTCGCCGCAAGGTTTCTTGGCTGCGCTGCTGCTCATCAGCCAACTTCAAGGTATCACGCGCCGGATAAGCCAGCAGTCCGCCGACAGTATCATGCTCTAAAGTGGATAGAAGCTTGTCTAAATCCGCGCGCTGTAGCAAAGGCCTAGCCGCATCATGCACCAACACCCAATCGCACGGCTGCGCACCTAAGTTTGGCAGCATATGCAAGGCATTCAGCACGGAATCAGCTCGTTCCTGCCCACCGACAACCTGACGAACCAAGGGATGCTGAGCCACCGGCAAGCGCAGCCAGTGTCGGTCATGCTCGGCAATGGCAACCGCCGCACCGCGCAATTGCGGATGCTGTAAGAAAATGTCCAAGGTGTGCTCTAAAATAGTCTTTCCCGCCACCTGCAGATATTGCTTAGGTCTATCGCTAGCCATCCGACTACCAATACCAGCCGCAGGGATTACAAGCCAAAACTTCACAGACTACTCCATCAACAGGTAAAGGGTTTCACCCTGCTTAACCATGCCTAACTCATGCCGTGCACGCTCTTCAACGGTTTCCATACCTTGCTTTAATTCCATAACCTCTGCTTCCATCATACGGTTACGTGCTTGCAGGCGTTCATTTTCATCGCGCTGTACTTGGATCTGTTGTTCCAGTCCAATACGATGCGTCACTCCACCATCACCAAACCAATACCTATACTGCAATGCCAGCAGCATAATCAGCAATATAGAGGTAAGCCAAAATGATGGTTTTTTCATGAATGAGTTCATTACAAAGGAAAAGGGCAGCCCAATGCTGCCCTTATGTTTAGTGCTTAGTTGTAGCTATTAACCGCGAAACTCAGCACGTCCACGATAGACAGCCTTATCAGCCAACTGTTCCTCGATGCGTAACAACTGGTTGTACTTGGCCACGCGGTCGGAACGGCAGAGCGAACCGGTTTTAATCTGCCCTGCTGCTGTACCTACGGCTAAGTCAGCAATGGTGGCGTCTTCAGTTTCGCCACTGCGGTGTGAAATCACTGCAGTAAAGCCCGCTGCTTTAGCCATCTGAATGGCCTCTAAAGTCTCGGTCAAAGTACCGATCTGATTGAATTTAATCAAAATAGAGTTGGCAGTTTTGGTATCAATACCCTGCTTGAGAATCTTGGTATTGGTCACAAATAAATCATCACCAACCAGCTGGATTTTATCGCCAAGCTTATCCGTCTGAATTTTCCAACCATCCCAATCCGACTCATCCATACCGTCTTCAATAGAGATAATGGGGAAGCGCTCGGTTAAGCCAGCCAAGTAATCAGTAAAACCCTGAGCATCAAACTTCTTGCCTTCACCCGCTAAATCGTACATTCCGTCTTTGTAAAACTCACTCGCTGCACAGTCCAGCGCTAAGGTGATATCGTCACCGAGCTTGTAACCGGCATTGGCGATTGCTTCTGAAATCACAGCCAAGGCTTCCTCGTTGGACGCCAAGTTCGGTGCAAAACCACCTTCATCGCCCACTGAGGTGCTTAAACCGCGCGCTTGCAATACCGCTTTCAGGTGATGAAATACTTCAGTTCCCATGCGCAAGGCTTCCGAGAAAGTTTTCGCACCGACCGGCTGGATCATAAACTCTTGGATATCGACGTTGTTATCCGCGTGCTCACCGCCGTTAATGATGTTCATCATCGGCACCGGCATGCTGTACTGACCTGGAGTGCCATTAAGCTCAGCAATGTGCGCATACAGCGGCATGCCTTTGGCTTGTGCAGCAGCTTTAGCAGCGGCCAGTGATACCGCCAAAATAGCGTTCGCCCCCAATGTGGCTTTGTTGTTCGTGCCGTCCAGTGCAATCATGATGCGGTCTAAGCCTTGCTGATCGGTAGCGTCTTTACCCAGTAATGCTTCACGGATAGGACCATTGACGTTGGCAACGGCTTTAAGTACGCCTTTGCCCATGTAGCGAGACTTGTCGCCATCGCGCAGCTCTAACGCTTCGCGCGAGCCCGTCGAGGCACCCGAGGGCGCGCAAGCACTGCCAATAATGCCATTATCCAAAATAACATCGGCTTCCACTGTAGGGTTGCCGCGCGAGTCCAGAACTTCACGTCCTTTGATGTCAACAATCTTTGCCATGGGTTGGGTTACTCCATCAAAAATTAAGCAGTTTCAATTACCGAGAAACTTTTAATTAAATCATCCAGCTGTTTGAGCTGAGCTAAAAAGGGTTCAAGCTTATCTAAACGCAGCGCACAGGGACCATCGCACTTAGCGTTATCCGGATCTGGGTGCGCCTCTAAAAACAGTCCTGCTAAGCCCTGACTCATACCGGCTTTCGCCAAATCAGTGACTTGCGCACGACGCCCACCTGCGGAGTCTGCACGTCCGCCTGGGGTTTGTAACGAGTGGGTGACATCGAAAAATACGGGGTAGTTAAATTTTTTCATGATGCCAAAACCCAGCATATCCACCACGAGGTTGTTGTAACCAAAGGCGCTACCGCGCTCGCATAGAATCAGCTGGTTGTTACCGGCTTCTTCGCACTTGCTCAGAATATGGCGCATTTCATGGGGAGCTAAAAACTGGGCCTTCTTGATATTGATGACTGCGCCGGTTTTCGCCATCGCCACGACCAAATCGGTTTGACGGGACAAAAACGCTGGCAGTTGAATAATGTCGCAAACTTCGGCTACGGGCTGCGCCTGATAAGGCTCATGCACATCTGTAATCACTGGCACGTTGAAGGTCTTTTTGACTTCCTCAAAAATCTTCAAGCCTTCGTCTAAGCCCGGCCCGCGAAACGAGTTGATAGAAGAGCGGTTGGCTTTATCGAAGCTGGCTTTGAATACATAAGGAATACCGAGCATGTCGGTCACGCGCACGTATTCTTCACAGGCGCGCATGGCTAAATCACGCGACTCCAGCACATTAATACCGCCAAATAAAACAAAAGGCTTGTCGTTGGCGATATCGATATCAGCCACACGAATCGTTTTTTGCGTCATGCTTATTTTTCTCCCTGATAGGTTAATGCCGCTTGCACAAACCGGCTAAACAACGGGTGCCCATCACGTGGAGTTGAGGTAAATTCTGGATGGAACTGACAGGCCACGAACCAAGGATGATTCGGCACTTCGACCGCCTCAACCAGATTACCGTCTTCTGACCAAGCTGTAACTTTCAAGCCTGCCTCTTGTAACGGCTCTAGCAATGTATTATTCACTTCATAACGATGGCGATGACGCTCTTGGATCTCGGTTTTGCCGTAGCTCTGCTGTAACAGACTGCCTTCTTCTAAGCGGCATATTTGAGCCCCCAAACGCATGCTGGCTCCCAGCTCATCGTTTTCAGTACGGCGCTGGACAGCACCACTGGCTGCCTGCCACTCGGAAATCAAACCCACGACCGGGTAATCCGTTTCTTTATCGAATTCGGTTGAGTTAGCCCCTTCCCAACCTAAAACATTGCGAGCGTACTCAATCACTACCACCTGCATGCCTAAGCAAATCCCTAAATAAGGAATGCCCTGCTCACGCGCATACTGAACGGTTTTAATCTTACCTTCCACGCCGCGCAAGCCAAAACCGCCCGGCACCAGAATCGCATCCACACCCTCAAGCACCTGCGTGCCCTGAGTTTCAATGTCTTCAGAGTCAATGTAGCGGAAGTTAACTTTGGTTTCTGCATGAATACCCGCATGATTCATCGCCTCAATCAACGATTTATAGGCATCCAACAGCTCCATGTATTTACCCACCATCGCAATGGTGACTTCATGCTTTGGATTGAGTTTGGCCTGAATCACCACATCCCACTCGCTCAGATCAGCACTCTGCGCTTCTAGCCCAAAACGTTCCAGCACGTAATCATCCACGCCTTGGCTGTGCAAAATCCCGGGGATTTTATAAATGGTGTCGACGTCTTGCAGGCTAATTACCGCCCGCTCTTCAACGTTGGTAAACAAGGCGATTTTGCGGCGCGAGGAGATATCTAGCACCACTTCTGAACGGCACACCAAAATATCTGGCTGCAAGCCGATGGAGCGTAATTCTTTAACCGAGTGCTGTGTCGGCTTGGTTTTGGTTTCGCCGGCAGTGGCGATATAAGGCACCAACGTCAGATGCATGAGCATGGCACGCTTAGCACCCACTTCAACGCGCAACTGGCGAATAGCTTCTAAAAATGGTTGGGATTCGATGTCACCCACCGTACCGCCAATTTCCACCATGGCAATATCTGCATCGCCAGCGCCTTTAATAATACGGCGCTTAATTTCATCGGTGATATGAGGAATAACCTGAATCGTGGCACCCAAATAATCACCACGACGCTCACGACGAATCACTTCTTCATACACACGTCCGGTGGTGAAGTTGTTATTTTGCGTCATCGTGGTACGCACAAAACGCTCGTAGTGACCCAAATCCAAGTCGGTTTCTGCGCCGTCATGGGTGACGAACACTTCACCATGCTGAAACGGGCTCATGGTGCCCGGATCAACGTTAATATAAGGATCAAGCTTTAATAAGGTGACGTTAAAACCGCGCGCTTCCAAAATGGCGGCCAAAGAAGCTGAGGCAATACCTTTGCCTAAAGAAGAAACAACACCGCCGGTGACGAAGATATAGCGCGTCATAAAAAACCCTGGATATACAAGTTATGGCGGATATCCGCCCGAGAAAAAAAACAGCAGCAAATAGGTCTGTAACGAAGAATTGCCTACAGACACCTTAGAAAAAACTCAGCCAAGGTCTAGCCACTCAAGACGGTTGAGTAGTTTACGCTAAAGACGGGATTGACTCAAACTGACATTAACACAAATTTTATTTATTTCATGCTTTCTGCAAATCGGCGTTCACTTAACCTAAACCACATTGAACACTTCACATAAAAACAACCTGCTCAAAGCATCCAAGCTGTTCTATTTCACGCCACATAGTACAATAGCCGCCCTTTGTTAATCGTTTGCTTTTGAGTTGCCATGAATCTTCCTCTGTTTTGGGTTTTAAGCTTACTACTGATCGCTATTGTTCTTTTCATTCGCAACAAGCCGCGCATGGATGTGGTCGCTGTGCTGGTACTGGTCGCTTTGCCTTTAACCGGCGTTCTGACAGTGCAGGAAGCTTTAGCAGGCTTTAGTGACCCCAGTGTTGTGGTGATTGCCGCGCTGTTTATTGTTGGCGAAGGACTGGTGCGCACCGGCATTGCTTACCAGCTCGGTGAGAAACTCATCGAGCATGCTGGCAGCAGCGAAACCAAGTTGATTATTTTATTGATGGTCTCTGTTGCCACGCTCGGGTCAATTATGAGCTCTACAGGTGTTGTAGCCATCTTTATTCCTGTCGTTCTAAGTATCTGCGCACGCAGCAAAATCCATCCTAGTAAGCTAATGATGCCGCTTAGTTTTGCGGGCCTGATAAGTGGTATGCAAACCCTAGTCGCAACACCTCCCAACATGGTGGTTCATAGCGAGCTGGTGCGTAATGGTTACGAAGGCTTTAGCTTTTTGGCTTTTACTCCTATAGGCATAGTTGTATTGATTTTGGGTGTTGGCTACATGCTGCTCACTCGCCACTGGCTGGCCAGCAAACAAAGTCAAAAAGAAGCGGGCGAGCCACGTCATACTATCGCCGATTTGGCACGCGAATATAACCTTGATGGCCGTGAGCGTCGTTTACGCGTAAAAGCCAACTCCATTTTGACGGGTCAGACACTGAACGAGCTGCAACTGCGTACCCAGTATGGCATTAACGTTATTGCAGTAGAGCGCCAACAACGCTTCCGGCGCACCCTCCTGAGCGCCACGGGCAGCACTGAATTACGCGCTGGTGATGTGCTATTAGTGCACTTAGTTAGCCCCACCATTGATCTACTTAACTCTTACCATGAGCTCGGTGTCGAACCCCTAGGCATCAAGCAAAGCTATTTTGCTGACCATTGCCGCACATTAGGTCTAGCTGAAGTAATGCTGCCTCCAGAGTCACGTCTGGCTGGCAAAACCATACAAGAACTGGGTTTTCGCACGCACCGCAAACTCAACGTGGTCGGTCTGCGACGCAATCAAAATGCCTTGGATGGTCTATTAGTTGATGAGGTTCTAAAAGCTGGTGATACGCTTTTGGTGGCAGGTAACTGGAAACATATCCATGCTTTACAGGTGTACAGCCGCGATTTTCTCGTGCTGAGTTTGCCCGCAGAAAAAGACAACATTGCTCCCGCGCTCAGCAAAGCACCACATGCTTTGATAAGTCTAGCCGTTATGGTTGCCCTAATGATTACCGGCGTAGTGCCTAACGTATTAGCGGCCATCATCGGCTGTTTGCTGATGGGTGCTTTTCGCTGTATTGATATGGATAGCGCTTACAAGTCGATTCACTGGCAAAGCATTATTCTTATTGTCGGCATGATTCCTTTTGCTGCTGCCCTGCAAAAAACCGGCGGTATTGATTTAGCCGTAAACGGTCTAATGGGTATCTTTGGTGATTCGGGGCCGCGTGCCATTCTCATTGTATTGTTTGTATCTACCGCCGTTACCAGCTTGTTTCTGTCCAACACCGCCACGGCTGTGCTCATGGCGCCGGTTGCTATTGCCACTGCGGTGGCGATGAATGCCTCACCGGCACCCTTTGCGATGACGGTTGCAGTGGCTGCATCGGCAGCCTTTATGACGCCTATTTCCTCACCCGTAAACACGCTGGTACTTGGGCCGGGGCAATACCGCTTCAGCGACTTTGTGCGTATCGGCGTACCCTTCACGGTTATCGTACTGATCACCACTATCATCATGGTGCCATTGCTGTTTCCCTTTTTTAAATAGAGCCGCTTTGTAAGCGCTGCTGCAGCCTTTATTTAAATCAATAAAAAACCGCGCCTACCTTGAGTAGAGCGCGGTTTTTTTATTGGTTACAGCTAAAGCTAGAAACTAGCCAACCCAAACTCGGGCATTGCGGAACATACGCAACCAAGCAGCGTCTTCTTGCCAGCTGTCAGGGTGCCATGAGTTCTGTACCGTACGCACTAAACGTTCTGGGTTAGGCATCAGCAAGGTCACACGGCCATCACGACTGGTAAAGCCTGTCATACCCTGAGCAGAACCATTAGGGTTCGCCGGATAAGCTTGGGTTACTTGCCCGTGATTATCCACAAAGCGCAGCGCCACCAAACCAGAGCTGCTCGCTGCTGCTAGCTGCTCCGCATTGGCAAAAGTCACCTGCCCTTCTGCGTGCGCTACGGCCACGGGTAGGCGTGAGCCAGCCATGCCGGTCAAAAAGATTGAGGGCGAGTCTTGCACTTCAACCATGCTCAAACGTGACTCAAAGCACTCTGATTGGTTGTGCACAAACTGCGGCCAGTGCTCAGCACCCGGAATAAGTTCTTTAAGTTGCGCCAGCATTTGTGCGCCATTGTTGACGCCAAGGGTAAAGCTGTCGTTGCGGCTGAAAAACTCAGCAAACTGGGCACGCAGTGAATCATTAAGCAAAATGGATTTCGCCCAACCCGCCCCTGCACCCAACGCATCACCAAAGGAGTAACCACCGCTGGGCGCTAAGCCTTTAAAGTCTGCCAGCTGCACACGACCTGCCAGTAAATCACTCATATGCACGTCTACAGCGTTAAAGCCTGCACGCTCAAAGGCTGCAGCCAACTCAACATGTCCGTTACTGCCTTGTTCACGCAGTATCGCCACCTTCGGCTTTACGCCAGTGGCGATGTACGGCGCTGCCACGTCTTCATTAATATCAAAGCTTAGCGATACATTTAAACCCGGATCGTGCTCGTCCAGCAAGGCGTCATACTCTTGCTGTGCACAGTCGCTGTTATCACGAATACGCTGAATCTGGTAGCTGGTTTGTGTCCAAATACGCTGTAACTGGCTGCGCCGCGCATCCACTAATTTCGTATCACCCAAGCTAATGGTGACGCTATCACCCGCCTCTGGCTGTCCGATACTGTGTACGCAATCAGCTAATCCAGCATCCGCAAAAACTGCCTGAACCTGCGCCAGCTTCTCGTTAGATACCTGAATAACCGCACCCAACTCTTCACTAAACAACGCCGCATTTGCTTGCTCTGCTTGAATACCTAACGCATCCAACTGCAGAGACAAACCGCAGTGTCCAGCAAAGGCCATTTCTACTGCTGTGGTTAACAATCCACCATCGGAACGGTCATGGTAAGCCAGCAATAAGCCTTGGTGATTGAGTTGTTGGATCGCAGCGAAGAAAGCATTTAAGTCCTCGGCGCTGTCCACATCAGGCGCATGCTCGCCCAGTTCTTTATACACCTGCGCCAAAATCGAGCCGCCCATGCGGTTTTGACCACGACCCAGATCAATCAGCAACAATTGACTGTCGCCTTTATCTAGCTGCAACTGTGGGGTGAGGGTTTGACGGATATCCAGCACCGGTGCAAAACCACTAATAATCAGCGATACGGGCGAGGTGACTGTTTTTTCTTCGCCCTGCTCCAGCCAGCGGGTTTTCATCGACATGGAGTCTTTGCCCACTGGAATGGTAATGCCCAACGCCGGGCATAGCTCCATACCAACGGCTTTAACCGTTTCATACAGGCGCGCATCTTCACCCGGATGGCCCGCTGCCGCCATCCAGTTGGCTGATAAACGAATGTCAGAGATTTTATCAATACGGGCAGCTGCGAGGTTAGTAATCGCTTCACCCACTGCCATACGTCCAGAAGCCGGTGCGTTTAAAATCGCTAAAGGCGTACGCTCACCCATAGCCATGGCTTCGCCGTAATAGCTATCAAAACTCATCGCCGTGACCGCGCAGTCCGCAACCGGAACCTGCCAAGGTCCCACCAGCTGATCACGCACTACCAAGCCCGTGACGCCACGGTCGGTCGCGGTAATCATATAGCCTTTGCTGGCTACCGTTGGATGACGTAAAACGCGCTCGACTGCTTCAGTTAATGGCAACGCTGAACTATTAAAAGCAGCACCCACTTCAGCTTCACGCGTTACACTGCGATGCATACGTGGCGGTTTACCCAGTAATACATCCAGCGGCATATCTACCGGCTGATTAGCAAACTGCGCATCATTGACCGTCAATTGTTTTTCCGCTGTCGCCTCGCCCACTACTGCAAAAGGGCAGCGCTCACGCGCACAGATGGCGGCAAAACGCTCTACATCTTGCTCAGCAACGGCCAATACATAACGTTCTTGAGCTTCGTTGCACCAAATCTCTAGCGGGCTCAATGATGTATCCGCACTGGGCATTTTGCGTAATTCAAAACGTCCACCACGACCTGCATCATTCACCAACTCAGGGAAGGCATTAGACAAACCGCCTGCACCCACATCATGAATAAAACGAATGGGGTTTTCTGCGCCAAGCTGCCAGCAGCTATCAATCACTTCCTGACAACGACGGCCCAGCTCTGGGTTACCGCGTTGCACGGAGGCAAAGTCCAAATCATCAGCCGCCACCGTATCTACCGAAGACGCTGCACCACCACCCAAGCCGATAAGCATGGCTGGACCACCTAGCACAATCAGTTTATTGCCCGGCTCAATTTCACCTTTTTGCACGTGATCAGCACGAATATTACCCAGACCACCTGCCAGCATAATAGGCTTGTGATAACCGCGAATCTCTGGGCCATTAACCGTATCTACCTGCTGCTCAAAGCTGCGCACATAGCCGTTCAGCACAGGGCGGCCAAACTCGTTATTGAACGAAGCCCCACCTTTTGAACCTTCGATGAGCACATCCAGCGCGCTTACAATGCGATCAGGCTTGCTGTAATTAATTTCCCAAGGCTGCTCGTAGCCGGGAATATTCAGACCCGATACGGTAAAGCCAGACAGACCCGCCTTAGGCTTAGAACCAATACCGGTAGCTCCTTCATCACGAATCTCACCGCCTGAACCCGTTGCTGCGCCGGGAAACGGTGCAATCGCGGATGGGTGGTTATGGGTTTCCACCTTCATTAAAATATGAATAGGTTCTTGATGAGCACGGTATTCACCGGTCACAGGATCGGGGAAAAAACGTCCAGCGCTGAAGCCTTCAATAACAGACGAGTTGTCTTTATAGGCAGACAAAACACCTTGGCTGTTCATTTCGTAGGTGTTTTTAATCATGGCAAACAGCGATTTCTGCTGCTCTTGTCCATCAATATCCCAGCTCGCATTAAAAATCTTGTGACGGCAATGCTCAGAGTTCGCCTGAGCAAACATCATTAATTCAATATCATTCGGGTTGCGGCCCATTTTCTGGAAACTGGCAACCAAGTACTCCATTTCATCTTCAGCTAACGCCAAGCCAAGCGCTTGGTCGGCTTGTTGTAGTGCAGCCAGTCCACCGCCCAACACATCAACACTATTGAGTGCGCGCGGCGCAGACTGTTGAAACAAAGCCTGGGCTTGTTCAAGCTGCTCAAATACGTGCTCACTCATGCGGTCGTGCAGCTGCGCCGCAATCTGGCGCGCCTGCGCTGTATCAAACTGACCGTCAACGTAGTAAGCAATGCCGCGCTCAATGCGCTTGACCTTACTTAAGCCGCAGTAGTTAACCAAGTCCGTAGCCTTGCTAGACCAAGGAGAAATAGTCCCCAAACGTGGTACCACTAAAAATAGCTGGCCGCTTGGCTCCTGCGTAGCTGCTGCTGGCCCGTAAGTCAGCAGTTGCGTTAACGCAGAATGTTCTGTCGCATCCAGCTCACCAGCCAGCTCAACAAAATGAACATAGCTAGCAAAAACGCCAGATACGGAAGGAACCAAGGAAGTCAGTTGTTGGGAAACAGCTTGCTGACGAAAGTCAGAAAGGGCAGGAGCACCGCGCAAAATGAGCATCGTTGAAACAGCCTCTAAATGGAGCGAAATTGGGCGTCTATTTTAGACCTCTACAACCAAAATAACCATTTTATTTTTTTACTGTGCTTACTGCTAACAAATAACCTCGCACAACCAAGCCATACCTGAAATTTTTTGCCTGCTCACGACGCTAAATAATTCAAGATCACTTACTGCTATACTGCCTTGAGTTTTACAGCGGCATCTTAATTGCAAGCACTGGCTCACGCAGAAAAAATAGAGTTCCATACAGGTGGTTTCATGCTCATTCCCTATCAGCAACTCAGTGAAGCAGCCCTGCAGGGGTTACTTGAAGATTTCGTCAGTCGTGATGGAACCGATAACGGCGATGAAACGCCTTACCAGACCAAGATACAAAGAGCTCGTGCGGCACTTGAAAGTAAACAGGCTGTTATTATCTTTGACCTCGCCACGCAACAGTGCCAGCTTTGCTTGCGTCACTTGGTACCGCAAGAGTGGCTAGCTCAATTGCATAGGATGGATGAAGCAAGCTCTCCATAACCCGGCCTTGAATCCGTGCTTTATCAATACGTTAGAACGCCCGCCTGCTTAGATAAAATTTGCGCTTCCTTGCGCCGCACATCCAGTGCTCAGCCGCATCCCGCCGCTGCCCTCACCCACTCCATTAGGCGCATCCGTTCTGTGCCTACCATTCATAATAGACCCGAATATGGGCTTAGCTATTTCTGTTACAGAAGTGTGAGCAACAGCACGCTTTTTAGATAAGTGGATGCCAATGCAGTTGAAGCTGCTTAGCTTGTGCGTCCTGCAAAGCACAACAGTTAGCTACAGCTATGAGTTGCTGCTGCATGTACACCAAAGGGATGCGCTGACGGAGAAACTGGGGAATATTTTGCTCTTGCAACAAACGCTTTAAATCACGCCGCCCACGTGCGGGTAATTGCATCTGCTCGCCACCATGGCGATAACGGATATGTAACAGTCCGGGCAGCTCGCCCTGCACTTCAAGCACACCATTGCCGGGTAATACATACCGACCCGGCTTAGTGATTTCCAACTGCACTGTTTCTACAGACGCCAGCCAAGATTCCGGCAGCCAATACAGCTGTTGTTGATAACGCACCAGCGCACCCTGCTGTAAACGCCACACTGGCCGAGCATCAGCTTTGGCATCGCGTAAATCATACCAACCTGCCCAATGCTGGGTTTCAACAGCAGACGTTTTATCAGCAAGCCAATAGCGCAATAGATTTTTTTGTCGCTTATCACTCAGCTTCGCTAGTTTATCTAGCTGCAAACCCGCCAGTGGCAGCCAGCTGATAGGCGCTACAAGCTGTGCCTGCTGCAGGTCAAGCTGGGCTAAATCATCCAGCAACTGCTGTGCTTCGCGCATATGCTCAGTAGTGCGCTGCAACACTGAGAGCGTAGCTGGCCAACGTTGTTTGAGTAATGGAATAATCTGGCGGCGAAGAAAATTTCGATCAAAATATTCTTCTGCATTACTGGGATCTTCTACCCAATTTAACTGGTGTTGCTGGGCATAGTCTTCGAGCTCTTGGCGCGCAATACCCAATAACGGGCGCAACAAATGCGCTTGACCTAAAGCACGTTGGCGAGGAATCGCCTGCAACCCAGTAACACCACTACCGCGCAATAATCGAAACAACAGGGTTTCCGCCTGATCATCCTGATGCTGCGCCATCAACAAGAGTTCTTCGGGCTGCAAATGTTCTGCATAGGCCGTATAACGTGCATTGCGTGCTGCTTGCTCGACACTGGCTTGCTGCGCAACCTTTATTTTGATGACACTAAGCGCAACGCCCAGTTGCTCACAAACACTCTGGCAATGCGCTGGCCAGTCTTCGGCTGCTTGCTGCAAACCGTGGTGAATATAAACAGCTCGCAAAGCTGGCCTTGAGCTGGGCGGTATTTGCGTAGCCAGAATATGCAGTAAAACCGTGGAGTCCAGCCCACCAGAAAAGGCCACGCACCAAGCTGGAGCTCGCTGCCACGGTTTAAGCTGCTCTATGACCTGCGGAACAATTCTGTGCTGCATTATTAGTTAAACTTTCTCATAAAAAACCCGCAGAACTTTGCTGTCAAAGTGCTGCGGGTAGTATTACGCAAACCTAGCTGACTAGGAAGAAATACCAAAGCTCATCAATTTGGCGTAACGCTGCTCCAATAGCTCATCCGTGCTTAACGCTTGCAACTCTTCTAGCTGCTGTATTAAAACCGCACGCACATTATCGCTGGTAACCTGCATATCACGATGCGCTCCACCTAGCGGCTCATCGATAACCTTGTCGACAATACCCAAACCTTTTAAGCGGTCTGCAGTAATGCCCATGGCCTCAGCTGCTTCAGGCGCTTTATCCGCGCTGCGCCATAGAATCGATGCACAACCCTCTGGTGAAATAACCGCATAGGTAGCAAACTGCAGCATATTCAGGCGGTCACATACGCCAATCGCCAAAGCACCACCGGAACCACCCTCGCCTACTACCGTGGAGATAATCGGGGTTTTCAAGCGTGACATCACTCTTAGGTTCCAAGCAATGGCCTCACTCTGACCGCGCTCTTCAGCATCAATGCCAGGATAAGCGCCGGGTGTATCAATAAAAGTCAAAATAGGCAGCTTAAAGCGCTCAGCCATCTCCATTAAACGGCAAGCTTTACGATAGCCTTCTGGACGCGGCATACCGAAATTACGACGCACTTTCTCACGTACTTCACGGCCTTTCTGGTGACCAATCACCATCACTGGTATGCCTTCAAAACGAGCAATACCACCAACAATCGCAGCGTCATCAGAGAAATGGCGATCACCGTGCAGCTCTTCAAATTCGGTAAATAGGTGCTCTACATAATCAAGGGTATACGGGCGTTGTGGGTGGCGCGCCATGCGTGCAATTTGCCAGCTATCTAGATCTGAAAAAATATTTTTCGTTAGCGTTTTATTTTTTTCTTTTAAGCGGGCAATTTCGTCACTGATATTAATATCGTTATCATTGCCAACCAAACGCAGCTCTTCAATCTTGGCTTGTAAGTCTGCTATGGGCTGTTCAAAATCCAAATAGTTCGGGTTCATGAGTTTTCCACTTTGCTTTGCGGCCGTCTTGCGTTTGGCTCAGACCGAATAAAAACACAACAAACAGCCTATATATGCTGCTCATCACCTAATAATTCTTTACCTACGGATAATACAGAAAGACGTTATCCTGTCCAAACTGGTCACGCAATCCTTGTAACAATATATCCTTGGGCTCTATTTTCCAGTTCTGCGCCAGCTCTAATTCGGCTTTCGCCTGAACGCCCTCATAAGCCACACTGACCAAGCAGTCGCCCGGATATTGCGCTAATTGCTGCTTGAGCCAATGAATCTGCTCCAATTGCAGACTGCTCTGATTAAGCTGTAAGCGTAGGCTATGGGCTAAACTGGTGCGCGCTTCTGCGAGTCCCAGCACGCGTTTGGCGCGGAATCTTAACCCACCTGAGAAGTCATCATGACTTACTTCACCCTCAACCACGACTAAAGTATCGGTCTGTAACAGGCCGTGAGCTTGGTTGAAAGCTTCGGCAAACAAGGAGGCTTCAATACGTCCCGAACGGTCATCTAGGGTAATAAAGGCCATTTTGTCACCTTTTTTATTACGCATTACCCGCTGATTCACAATCAGCCCAGCAATGGTTTGCAGCTCTCTAGAGGGGCGCAAATCAACAATACGTTGCTTAGCAAAACGCCGTACTTCACTTTCATATTCATCAATCGGATGGCCGGTCAGGTACAACCCAAGGGTATCTTTCTCCCCTTTTAGGCGTTCTTTTAAACTCAGTGGCCGAGCGTGCAAATAATTGGCGTATACATCTTGTTCGTCATCCTCAAATAGACCACCAAACAGATCCGTATGACCGCTTTCTCGATTACGCGCGGCCTGCCCAGCAGCTAGAATAGCATCGTCCATAGTCGCAAGCAGCACCGCACGGTTTTGATCAATGCCTTCTTGATAACTTTTAGCGTCATCGGCAAAGAAAGGCCCTAAGCGATCCAGCGCACCACTATTAACCAATGCATCCAGCGTACGTTTGTTAATACGCTTCAAATCCACACGGGCACAGAAATCAAACAAATCTTTAAAGGGCTCGCCCGCTGCTCGCGCTTCAACAATCGCCTCTACTGGACCTTCGCCCACACCTTTAACTGCGCCCAAGCCATAGACCACCGCACCCTCGGGGTTGACGGTGAATTTAAACTCAGAGAAATTAACATCCGGCGCCATGAGTCTCAGCTTCATATCGCGGCACTCTTCGATCAGTGTCACCACCTTGTCGGTGTTATGCATATCCGAGGACAGCACGGCGGCCATAAAAGGCGCAGGGTAGTGCATTTTCAGCCAAGCGGTTTGGTAGGACACCAACCCATAAGCCGCTGAGTGGGATTTATTAAACCCGTAACCCGCGAACTTTTCTACCAGGTCAAAAATATTCCCTGCCAGCTCAGCGGTGATGTTGTTATTTTTACAACCCTCAACAAATAAACCGCGTTGCTGCTCCATTTCTTCGGGCATTTTCTTACCCATGGCGCGGCGCAGCATATCCGCACCGCCCAACGTATAACCGGCCATCACCTGCGCAATCTGCATCACCTGTTCTTGATACAGAATAATGCCGTAAGTGGGCGCAAGCACCGGCTTTAAGCCTTCGTATTGATAGTCAGGATGTGGGTAGGCCAGCTCAGCACGGCCGTGTTTGCGGTTGATAAAGTCATCGACCATGCCCGATTGCAACGGGCCAGGACGGAACAAGGCTACCAACGCAATCAAGTCTTCAAGGCAGTCAGGCTTAAGCTTTTTGATCAGCTCTTTCATGCCCCGTGATTCCAGTTGGAACACTGCGGTGGTTTCGGCACGCTGCAGCAACTGGTAGGTGGGCTTGTCGTCCAGCGGTATTTGTTCAATCTCGAGCGGTGCTTCGCCTTGCTGCGCGCGGATGGCGTTAACGGTTTCTAACGCCCACTTAATAATGGTGAGGGTACGCAAACCAAGGAAGTCAAACTTAACCAGCCCCGCCGCTTCCACGTCATCCTTATCAAACTGGGTGACTAAACCGCTGCCATCTTCATCGCACAATACAGCAGAAAAGTCAGTCAACTTGGTCGGCGCAATCACTACCCCACCCGCGTGCTTGCCGGTGTTACGAATGGTGCCCTCAAGCTTAAGCGCCATCTGCCAAATTTCTTTGGCTTCGTCGTCTTTATCGACAAAGTCACGCAGGCTGTCTTCCATCTCGTAGGCTTTTTTCAGCGTCATGCCCACTTCAAAGGGAATCATTTTCGACAGCCGATCGGCCAAGCCATAAGACTTACCCTGCACCCGCGCCACATCACGCACCACCGCTTTAGCTGCCATGGTGCCGAAGGTGACAATCTGGCTAACCGCTTGGCGGCCATAGGTATCAGCAACATAGTCAATGACGCGATCGCGGCCATCCATGCAGAAGTCCACGTCAAAGTCCGGCATGGAAACCCGCTCAGGGTTGAGGAAGCGTTCAAACAGCAAATCGTACAGCAGTGGGTCGAGGTCAGTAATGTGCAGCACATAGGCCACTAAACTGCCCGCACCCGAGCCTCGGCCTGGACCGACTGGTACGCCGTTATTTTTCGCCCATCTGATAAAATCCATCACAATCAGGAAGTAACCGGGGAAACCCATTTGGATAATAATATCCAACTCAAAGGTTAACCGGTCGATATACACCTGACGTTTTTGTTCGTAATCAGGCGTGTCTTTGGGCAGCGTAATCGATAAGCGTTCTTCCAGCCCTTCCATGGACACATGACGCAAATAGTCGTCAATGGTCATGCCTTCCGGCACGGGGAAATCAGGTAAGAAGTGTTTTCCCAGCTGTACTTCAATATTACAACGCTTGGCAATTTCCACGGTATTGGCCAGTGCTTCAGGAATATCACTAAACAACTGCGCCATTTCTTCCGGTGTTTTTAGGTACTGTTGATCCGAATACAGCCGTGGACGGCGCGGATCATCCAAAATACGGCCTTCGCCAATACAAACGCGTGTTTCATGTGCTTCAAAGTCATCTTCACTGATAAAGCGCACATCATTGGTCGCCACCACAGGCACCTGCAGCCGTGTCGCCAACTCCATGGCTGCATGCACATACTCTTCATCGTTGGTGCGCCCAGTGCGCTGTAACTCCAGATAAAAACGCTGGGGGAAAACAGCTTGCCAATAGGCTAACAATTCTTCTGCTTTAGCCGTATCTTGCGCCAGCAACGCGCGACCAATCTCACCCTCTTTAGCACCTGACAAGGCTATCAAACCCGTCGATTGCTCAGCTATCCAGTCACGCTGTAGGATAGCTACGTCGCTATGCTGTCCATGGGTGTAGCCCTTAGAAACCAGTTCTGTCAGGTTGCGGTAACCCTGTGCATCCATCGCCAGCAAAGTCATTCGCGAAGCGGGTGCGTCAGGATCAGTATTGGCCAGCCAAACATCCACACCGCAGATTGGTTTGATACCACCAGCCGGGGCGGCGCGCAGAAACTTAACCAGGGCAAAGAAATTGCTCTGATCGGTAATAGCCACCGCTGGCATACCTGCCTCAGCTACCTTTTGGACTAGGGGTTTTATACGCACTAACCCATCAACCAAAGAAAATTCACTATGCACGCGCAGGTGCACAAAGGTAGCTGTCATTATATAAACTCTTTTAAGGTGCTCAAGAAACTACTGCCAAGATCAAAAGCAAGGGCTGCCTGCTTACTGGGTTAAGCGTTGCAGCGCTTCACGATACTTTTCTGCAGTTTGCTGTATCACTGCATCAGGAATTTGCGGGGCTGGGGCTTGCTTGTTCCAGCCGCTACCTTCCAACCAATCGCGTACAAACTGCTTATCAAAACTAGGCGGGTTAATGCCTTCTTGGTAGCTTTCTGCTGGCCAAAAACGACTGGAATCAGGCGTTAGGACCTCATCCATCAGGGTCAAACGCCCTTGCTCATCCAAACCGAACTCGAACTTAGTGTCCGCGATGATAATGCCTTTGCTGGCTGCATACTCAACTGCTGCTTGGTACAGTGCGATAGAAGCATCACGCACCTGCGCCGCCAAATCAGCCCCGATCAGCGCTTCACACTGGGCATAAGAAATATTTTCATCATGGTCGCCCACTTCAGCTTTGGTGGAGGGGGTAAAGATAGGCTCTGGCAAGCGCGCTGCTTCTTTTAATCCAGCGGGCAGTTTGATGCCGCAAACCGTGCCACTGGCTTGGTATTCTTTCCAGCCAGAGCCGACCAAATAACCGCGCACAATGGCTTCTACTGGTACAGGCTTTAAACGTTTAGCCACCACGGCGCGCCCTTCCAGCAGCGGTAACTCAGCAGCAGACACGACATCAGCAAGGCTGTCGCCGGTGAAGTGGTCCGGCACAATGCCTTTAAGCTTGGCAAACCAAAAATTAGAAATCTGCGTTAGCACTTTGCCTTTATCTGGGATGGGTTGGTCCAAAATCACATCAAAGGCCGATAAACGATCGCTGGCGACCATTAGCATCCGCTGTGCATCCACCTCATAAAGGTCACGTACTTTGCCTGAATAGATTTTTTTTAAGCTTAGAGAAGCTGAAGTGGTCATGCTGTATATTCCACACTGTTAAGCAAAACAGGCGAAATAGTCGCCTGTTTGTTGAATGAAAATAAAACCCTCAGCAACAGCATCTATGCCTAGCAGGGGCTCCTAAATTAGTTTAGCTGCTCTTGAATGGCAGCCAAGACGCGCTCAGTCAGCTCAGGATCGGCCAAAGTTTCAGCGTCTTTCTCCAAGCTAACAAAAACCTGATGTCCGATGTCCGTTAATTTTAAACGATACAAGTCTTCCATCGGGTCAACGGCTTCTTCTGCTGCGGGTCGCTGCTTATCCAGCTCAAGTTCTTTTTCGATCTCTTTTAGTGCCGTAAAGAGTGCATCAAAGAAGCCGACAGGTTCTCTGGCAATCTCACGATTGGGGTCGATTAGATACACATTCTCTTCACGCTCTTGCTCAGACACGTAGATTTCGGCACTTTCTAAAGCGCGGCCTACACCAAACCACGCACGATCAAGGCTGGCATCAATGCGCAATGCTTTACTGCCATTAGGTAAGTCCACCATAGCTACGCGTTTAGGGGCGTCATAGTTGCGACTGGCCAACAGAGAATAGCTGTCTCTGGTCTGGCTCGCTTCTTCTAGATATGTATGCAACAAAGCCAAGGCGCTGTCTGCCTGCGCGGCACTCCAAGGTGTGCTATCAGAGCTTGCTGAGCTGCGCGCTGAGTCTAAGAAAATTTCGCTGGTATTACGCTGTACACCCGGCTCGATCCGCACACGATAACGTACCTGCTCACTATCAGTCAGTTTAACTTGACTAACAAAGTCTTGTGCAAGTTGGTTTTCAGTTTGCCATTGCGTCACAAACTCACCCATATGCGGGTTTTCCTCGGCAATTACAAAACCCTTTGTTTCAAAAAAAGACAGCACAATTGGCCAAACCTGTGCCGGAATACGCTGCGCAACAATCCAGCTCAGTTGGTCCGTCTGCTGCAAAAAGAAATCAACTGCTTGCGCGCCTGTCGGCAATGACTGCGGGCGCGGTACTCTAACTTTTTCTTTACTGGAGAGGCTGGCTATATGCTCGGGCACAGGCAGCAATGGCTCCGCGATGTTAGCCTGCATCCCTTCTGGCAATTGCATAGGTTTTTCTACCTTAGCATCCTGATAATCCGCACCGCGATTACGAAAGTAACCCTTATCGCCACCCCATAGCACGCCACAACCGGATAATCCTGAAACCAGCACCGCTAAACCAACTGCCTGTGTAATACGCTTCATAGCACGCCCTTTAATTAGTTTAAAATAGCAGTTTCGCGTAATGCCTGACGAACTTGCTCGTGGTATTGCTCACTTAACCAAGTCAAAGGCAAGCGTATTCCCTTATCAATTAAGCCCATTTCATATAAGGCCCACTTCACTGGGATTGGATTTGCTTCAACAAATAATTTTTCATGCAACGGCATCAACGAGTCATTGAGCTCTTTAGCCGCTTGCGCTTCACCCGCCATCGCCAAACGGCATAGCTCGCTCATTTTTCTTGGAGCGACGTTAGCCGTGACCGAAATATTACCCTTACCACCCGCTAACATCAGCTGATACGCCGTCGCATCATCACCAGAGTACACCAAGAAGTCGCTGTCTACGCCAGCAATTATCTGCTTAGCGCGTTCAATATCACCGGTAGCTTCTTTGATGCCAATGATGTTTTTGATGGCTGATAAGCGAATAGCCGTTTCAGCCTGCATATCACACACAGTACGACCCGGAACATTGTATAGAATCTGCGGAATATCAACCGCTTCAGCGATGTGCTTAAAGTGCTGGTACAAACCTTCTTGCGTTGGCTTGTTGTAATAAGGTGTCACCAGTAAGCACGCATCGGCACCTACTTTTTTTGCGTTCTGCGTCAGCTCAACCGCTTCACGTGTGCAGTTGGCACCCGTACCGGCAATAACAGGAATACGGCCGTTGACCTGTTTAACGACGCGACGCAACACCTCAACATGTTCTGCCACACTTAAGGTTGCTGACTCGCCCGTAGTACCCACAGCGACTATGGCGCTGGTACCTTCTTGGATATGGAAGTCAATCAATTTATCGAGCGCGGGCCAATCGAGTTCACCCTGTGCATCCATTGGCGTAACAATCGCCACCATACTGCCCGTAATCATGCCATGACTCCTGCAAAAAAATAGAAAAAAAGAGTTGTTTATGTTACTAATGCTGTGCACTGAGCACAAGCACAGCGAAGCATTCTCTGCATATTCACTTTACCAAGCGCAGAATAATTACTTGCGCTGTCAGAGCATTGTTAAAATCAGACTTAAACAATCAACTGCCAAAGGAAACCTGGATGTCGAGCACTACACCGCCCGAGCAGCATATAGTGATCAGCGCGTTAGCTGAAAACCCGCTGGAGCTTATCAACCTTCTGTGCCGGGTTTGTCAAGAAAACCGTTGCGCCACTGTGAGCAGCCACCTTACCCAACACGGTCAACTAAGCGCCCTTTCATTAGAAACCAAGGGTAGCTGGGATGCTTTGGCACGGCTGGAAGTGGCGTTAACCAACCTTAAGAAACGCGAAGATATATTTTTAACCTACGCACGCAGCGTGCAAGACAACAAAAAAACCAAAGCTCTACCCTATATTGTGTATGTCAGCGCCTTTTTCCGGCCGGATATTTTGGCTGAGCTATGCCAGTTTTTCACCGACCATAAAATCAATATCGACACTATTGTTTACGACAGTTATCAAGCTCCACAAACTGATACCACCATGCTCAACGCCACCATCACGGTAACCCTACCCGTAAGCACGCAAATTAGCTGGTTACGTGATCAGTTTTTAGACTTTGCCGACGCGCTTAATTTAGACGCCCTAATCGAGCCTTGGCGTCCACAGACATTTTGAGGCTAACCATGAGCACACTAGAAACCCTAAACTTTACTGCCCAAGCCACCAACAACACTACAGTGACCCTGTCGGAATTAGCCGGCAAACAGGTGGTTATTTATTTTTACCCTAAGGACAACACCCCCGGCTGCACCAGTGAAGGGCAAGACTTTCGTGATCTTTATCCCGAATTTCAGGCAGCCAACACCCTTATTTTCGGGGTTTCCCGCGACAGCCTACGCACCCATGAAAACTTCAAGCTCAAGCACGAGTTTCCTTTTGAGCTAATTAGCGATCCCGAAGAAGAGTTGTGTCGGTTATTTGATGTAATCAAGCTAAAAAAACTGTACGGCAAAGAGCACCTTGGCATTGAACGCAGTACTTTTTTACTCGACAGAAAAGGTGTGGTTAAACAAGAGTGGCGCAAAGTGAAGGTCAAAGAACACGCCGCTGAAGTACTGGCTGCCGCGCAAGAACTGCATAAGCAAGGTTAGGCGGCTGCACCTTTTTTTAGAAAATAGATAAACACCTGCTGCTCTGTAGTTTCTTCATGCAGCAACTGATGCCCAGCCAAGTTAGCAAAACTGCGTAAATCGCGTTGCGAACCGGCATCAGTGGCTAGAATCTTCAACACAGCGCCCACAGGCAGTTGATTTAACGCCAGCTTGGCTTTTAAGAGCGGCATCGGACAAGCCAGCCCTTGCGCATCAACACAGTCATCAAAATGCATTAATCGTAACCCCAGAACAATAATGGTATTAAAGAGTCATAAGCAGCTAATAACACTGCAATTTTCCGCCCTATTAGTATCATAAGCATGTTCAATAATACACGAGCCCCGACATGAAGTTTTTACGCCCAAGCCTATTTGCCCTTAGTTGCTTAATTGCCACACCTAACATGGCCATTGAGCTGCCTTCATTAGGCGATACCAGCTCATCAATTGTGTCTCTAGAACAAGAGCATCGACTGGGCAGGGCTTGGCTGAATATATTACGCAGTCAGGTGCCCCAACTCTCTGATCCTTTATTAAAGGACTATGTCGAGCGCAGTGTCTACCGCCTAGCCGAAACCAGTCAGCTACAGGAAAGACGCTTAGAGTTTGTTTTACTAGCCAGCCCACAGCTAAACGCCTTTGCCGCACCGGGTGGCATTATTGGCGTGAATGGCGGTTTGTTTATCCACGCTGAAAACGAAGCAGAATATGCATCGGTTATGGCGCATGAATTAGCGCATTTGTCCCAACGTCACTTTGCCCGCGGTCTAGAAGCACAGAAGCGTATGCAACTGCCAATGATGGCCGCCCTACTGGCCGGAGTGGTTGCCGCCGCCGCAGGTGCTGGCGACGTGGGTATGGCGGCTATTATGTCGAGCCAAGCAGCCGCCTTTCAGGAGCAACGCCGCTTTTCAAGGCAAAACGAGCAAGAAGCTGACCGTGTCGGTATTCAAAATCTGAGTCGTGCAGGTTTTGATCCTCGCTCCATGCCCAGCATGTTTGAACGCTTGTCGCGCCAGTACCGCTTCGACCGCACACCACCAGAATTTTTACTGACGCACCCCGTCACTGAATCGCGTATTGCCGACACCCGCAACCGTGCGGAACAATTAGTCGCTTTAGCCAGCCGCCCCGGCGTCGTTGATTCTCTTACCTATCAACTTTTACGTGCACGCGTCAAACTCACCTTTGAGGACACGCCGGGCATCTCCTTAAAGCGTTTTCGTGCTGAGCTTGAAGCTAATCCAGATAATACAGCGGCCCGTTACGGACTGGCTTTAGCATTGATTCGTGCCAGCCAGTTTAAAGAGGCAGGGCAAGAGTTAGAATTATTATTAAGCAAAGCGCCCAGCAGCCAGTTTTTTATCCTCGCTCAAATTGATCTCGAACTCAGTCAGCAGCAGTATAAAACGGCTGAACAGCGCATCAATAAAGCACTCAAAGACTTCCCTTCTAGCTATCCACTACAGGCCGCCAAGGTGGAAATATTGCTGGCGCAACGGCGCTATAGTGAAGCCGAGCTAGTACTTAACGCTCTGATAAAACAACGCCCCAATGATCCTGATATTTGGTTTGAGCTGGCAGAAGTGCGCGGTCAAACCAACAACATCGTAGGCCTGCACGAAGCGCGCGCAGAATTTTTCGTGCGCATGGGTGACTATCAGCAAGCCATTGAACAACTGAGCTACGCCAAACGCCGAGTGGAAAACAACTTCCCCCTTGCATCAAGCATTGACGCGCGCCAAGTTGAGCTGATTAAAGAAGAAGAGATGGTGAAAGAAATGTTCCGCTAACCACGACCACCCTGCAGCGCGTTAGCAAAACGCGCTGCCGCCAGTCAGCAAACATCCACATTCAGGCAAAACAAGACGCCTAGTCATTAAGCAAAACGGCAATACCCACAGCTTTAAATTAGACGAGCTTGAAAACTCAAACACGGGCAAAGCATTTTGGAAGGCATCGGTCTTGGGGTAGATAAGCACCACCTCGCCCTGCCCGTTTAGATAATTTTCCCCATACGCAAACAATTGATAAAAATCACCTTGACTCAGACCATACTTATTAGAGCCATCATCAAGCGCTGAGTCTAAAAGCTTCCATTTAGTGTCTAGCACAAGCTCTGTCGTGGCATTTTTGTCCACTAGAAAGTCGGGTTTCAATCTAAACCAGTTTTTTTCACGGTGTTTTACTAGAGAAAAAGAGCGCGCCTGTGTACGCAAGCGATACGGCTCACGAAGCTGTCTAGAAAGATGCTTACCCACATACGCCTCAAACACCGCCTCCATAGGAAACAATAAGGAAAATGCAGAACACTGGCCTATTCCCGTTAAGGGTGACTGCTCATTTAAAATGAGGCGCATCCACGCCACTGCCTGACGATAGTGTTCCATGCCTCTATCCACACGCATACGCTGTAAATCCACCTGCTGCGAGCTAGGCAGTGGAACATTGGAAAAAATGAAGCTGAGCTCGCAGGCACGTTTTTGATTACTTGTATTAAGCGACCATCTCATTACACGCAGCAACGCCAAGTGGAGCAGCCGATTGACAGGTCGATCCAAGGTGTACTCTTCATGCTCAGTGTAAAAACGATCTTTGCGGACAAGGTTAGCCCGCAAATGCTGAGAAATGAGTAGCTTGCCTCTTAGGGCGTGTAAGCTATCTTGCTGCTGAACATAGTCACTGCGAACACCACGCTTGACCAAATGCTCCATCGCGCTTAAAAACTCACTGATAAACACTTCAAGCAATGGCATTTTCGCTGTAGCCAAAGCAGCCCTTTCAGTTTGCATAAACCTAAAGCCCGCCAAGCAACGCAGCATTTCAATCAACAACGCTCTAACTTGTTCAGGCTGAGGGGCTGTTTTACCAATTTTCGGCAATACTTCTAACTGAAAGCCATCCGGACTTCGGATCACACCCACATAACTCATCAACCTAACTGCGGGCCGTCCATGGCGCTGGCTTAACCTAAGCCATGCCTTCTCACCGTTTTCGGAGAGACGAACGGCCTCAGTTTGCAGCCATTGAAACAGGTTTTTAGGCACACGCTTTGTGGAGCCACTGGCTGGCTGGCCAGTGTTCTCCACTAACACGTCATATTCATAAACCGTTAAGGTATTCATGCCGGCCTAATAGCCTGCGGATTATAAATACCTATATAGGCTTCAGTTTTATCAAAGGCATCGTTATTGATTTGATACCTTTCTTTAACCGAGTAAAGCTCGAGCTCATGCTCACCAAACAATGCTTGCAGGTCTTTTTCAGCATCCAGTTTAGTGATGAACCTCGCGTCTTCTGGCTTTTGATTATCACCGAGCACCAAACTAATTTTAGCCCAGTCTTCAAAGAAGTATTCTTCAAGTAAGGGCACTATCTTTTTGCGGAAAATATCAGCTAACTGCTCAAAACTTTCAATAACATCTACATGCTTTAAACTCATGAAGTAAGCGTGTCCAATAGTGTGGTCACGGTCGTACAGCACTTCAATGCGCTCATTAATGCGCTCGAGCATCTTGCGCACATCAATTCTTCCTTGCTCAGTATCTACTGTTAGGCCCACCAATGGTGCGCCTGACTCATTGCGGGTATCGGCTAACAAAGGCACAAATTCAAAACGACGCCTTAATGCTGTGTCTAACAGAGCTAGGGAGCGGTCCGCTGTGTTCATGGTGCCGATGATGTCGATGTTGGCAGGCACCGAAAAATCCTGACCTGAGTAGGGCAGTTTCACTATCACCTCATTATCAGCACTCGCGCGCTTGTCGGGTTCAATCAGGGTAATGAGTTCGCCAAAAATTTTGCTGATATTGCCGCGGTTAATTTCATCAATCACCATGGCGTAGCGCTCAGTTGGGTTTTGGCGTGCTTCTTCACACAGTTGTTTAAATACGCCGGAGCGAATTTCATATTTTACCTCGCCCTCTTCCAAGTCACTGTCTAGTACAGGGCGTAAGCCTTCCACAAACTCCTCATAGCCATAAGACTGATGAAAGGTAACAAAGCTATAGCGCTTAATTTTTTCTTGGCTCAACTCGCCATCGGCAACGGCGTTGTACTCATCAACTAGCTCAACAAGGTCAGCACAGATCTCTTTCCAGTTGCCAGCCAGAACCCAAACAGAGCCCTCATCTTTATCAAATACCGCTGGCTCAACTCTGTTTTTGTAATTCACTGTCGTGGACTCTTCGACGGTATGGGTTTGCAGGCTAGCCCACACCGCCGCAGGATAATTTTTGCTAGCACTTTGTGCAGCCACCGCCTTAACAAAGACGTGCTCTAATAACTTAGGTACAGTCGCCTCTGCGCCAAGGTCATAGAGCGCACAGAAAACCGCCCTCCACCATGTTAAACCGGCAAAATTTGCAACAATGAATTGTTTTTCCCTTTGCTCTATCGTTGCTGTTTCTGGCTTTTGTTCGTACCCCTCAAGAAGCCTTAAGAGCTGATACGTCTTTCCCGTTCCAGGCGGGCCGTAATAGATGCGATTAAAACAGCTAACCGGTGGCTTCTCATCTACCACTAACTCATCAGCCTCTTCGTTATATTCGCGCAGCGTTTGCTCAACACCTTGCTGCTGAGCTTGTGAGTAGAACTCGCTAAGCGCGATTAAGTCCTTGTTAAAAAATGGTTTGAGCAGAGTTTCTTCGAACTCTGGCAGATCCTTTGGCCTCATTTGGTAAAACGTTGAATTACCTTGCGGCGACCAGTATTTGGAGTTATGCGTATACCTTTCATGCTTAAGAGCCGGAAAAAGTACCTCATAGCCTCTCTCAAGCCAGGTTTCACCCTTGCTAGCCGGCTGTACCGCTGTGGTTAACCTGCCTAGCAGCTGGATACTGTTGCCATGACACAAATAAAATAACGAGCCAATAGGTGCGTCTTTGAAGTGTTTGCCTTGCCCCTTACCAGTTAACTCGTTGACTACCACTTTCTGCGAGTCTAAAAGCTGCTGCTGCTCATCTGCGGTAAACACCGCAGGCCCATGGGAAAGTTTCCAAACGGATATATTTTTCTTACTCCAAACAGCCCACACTTGTTTACCAAACTCTAAAATACCCAGTCCGTCAGTTTTTTTCTTTAACACCAACTCCTGTAAAGCAGCCGTATTCTTCACTGTTCCGCTTCCTGCAAAAGCAGCTAAGGCTTCAGGCTTAAATACATTGACGATTTTAGGGTTTGAGCGGTCTTGGTAATGAAACGCGATTTTCCACTTATAAGCCTCACCCAACCCCGTAAAGGCCTCGATGCTTTCTAGGTCACCGCTTCTGGCAAGCTGAGCCACCCGCACCACGCTTTCGCGCACTTGTGCAAAAGCTTCGTCTGCACTCTGACCTAATGCCGTATACCACCCATGGGTGTCGGAATAACTGTGCTTTTGATCATTTTCTTTAGGCTCAGAGTTATCACGGGAAAACACACCAAACTTAAAAGCTGAGCCACCCCAAATACTGCCTAGTTTATCTAAGCGAGACTCAACCCAAGAAGTGAAGGTGTCCTGAGAGCCTGTTTTGATGTATTCGTCCAACGTCATTTCTGATAAGCGCGATAAAGGCCACTCCGCTAAAAACTCTTCCCAAAGGTTGTATTGATCGCTATAGCTTTCCATTTCTTTCTCCAAAAAAACCTGAGTTATGCTTATCACTACCCCAGCCAAAACACTGTGCAGCCACTGCCTAAGCCTGCGTGCATTGCTTGATTTCGAACGTAACACAGGTGAGCGTCATAGAGTGTCGCGCAAAAAATAAATGATTGAACCTACTGAGTTCGTAGTGCGGTCTACCCGACATACCCGTCGCATTAAAGTTAAGCAGCACTGGCGCGCAAATGGAAGGTTAAGGAAGAACTTTGCGATTATGCGTTATCAGGGCGGTGTTAAAAAATGGCTCATCATCTCTTGGTTGAAGGTACTTAAGCAAAGCCATCTAGGGGTGAGCATCGCGTTAGGCTCACCCGTATGGACACAGGTTATGGCATACTAGCGGTTTTTAAACTTAACTCAGCCATGCCACATTTACCCGATAAAATCTTCAGCACGCCCCTAGCGCAGGTGCCCGACTTTACCTTTAACGAGGATGTAGTGCGGGTTTTCCCTGATATGATCAAACGCTCGGTGCCGGGCTATCCCACTATTGTGGAAAACATTGGCGTTATCGCCGCTCAATTTGCCCAGCCCAATACGGCGTTGTACGACCTAGGCTGCTCATTAGGTGCTACAACTCAGGCACTGCGCCGCCACGTGCAACAACCCGGCTGCGTCGTCCATGCAGTAGACAACTCCAGCGCCATGGTGCAACGCTGCCGCGAACACTTAAGTGCGCAGGATGCTATGTATCAGGAGCTACTCCCGGTCGAGGTTATCGAAGCCGATATTACTCAGCTGCAGCTTGCACCCTGCTCGGTTGTAGCGATGAATTTCACCCTGCAGTTTGTGGCACCTGAACAACGGCTGGAGCTACTTAAAAGCATTCACCAGTCTTTGCTGCCGCAGGGTGCGCTAATCCTGTCAGAAAAACTGCGCTTTGATAACGCCAACCAACAAGAATTGCTTAACGATTTACACCTCGCTTTTAAGCGCGCCAATGGCTACAGCGAGCTGGAAATTGCGCAAAAACGCCGTGCCATTGAAAAAGTCATGCTGCCAGACAGCCTTGCTGAACACCAAGCGCGCTTACAGCAAGCGGGCTTTTCACAAACCATTCTGTGGTTTCAATGTATTAACTTCGCGTCTTTAATAGCCTTGCCATGATTGATTTAACCGACCTTGTACACCACCTTGCCCGCACACCCCTTAAGTTTTGGGCGCGCACTCTACCTGACAAGTTAGCCAGACATTACGCTATCGGCCATGGCGACTTACCCCGCTGGCAAGCCGCTGTGGCTGCCATTCCGCAGTTAACAGTCTCACAGTATGATTTTATTGATGAACTTCGCCTAAGCGGCCCCTGTGATACTGAACAACAGCAGCTATTAACCCAAGCGTTACAGGGTTTAATTCCTTGGCGCAAAGGCCCTTTTCACCTGTTTGATGTGCATGTGGATACTGAATGGCGTTCCGACTGGAAGTGGGACAGAGTGAGTCCACACTTGGATCTCAACGGCAAGCGTATTTTGGATGTGGGTTGTGGCAACGGGTACTACATGTGGCGCATGCTTGGTGCGGGTGCCAAGTCAGTAATTGGCGTGGATCCTAACTGGCTTTTTTTCTGCCAATTTCACGCGGTTAAAAAGTTTTTCCCACAAGCACCAGTTTGGCATTTACCCTTTGCTTTTGAAGAATTACCACCGAAGCTAGAAGGATTCGATAGCGTATTCTCCATGGGAGTGCTGTATCACCGCCGCTCACCCATAGATCACTTATTAGAACTAAAAGACTGTTTAGTCCAGGGTGGTGAGCTGGTTTTAGAAACGCTCGTCATCGAGGGCGATGCGCAACAGGTGTTGGTGCCAGAAGATCGCTACGCACAAATGCGTAATGTTTGGTTTCTGCCCTCGGTTGCAACGCTCAGTCTTTGGCTCAGACGCGCCGGCTTTACAGAGGTTCGCTGTGTGGATGTTAGTACCACCAGCACGGAAGAGCAGCGCAGTACCGATTGGATGCGCTATCAGTCGCTAGCAGAGTTTTTACACCCGGATAATCCGAGCTTAACAGTAGAAGGCTTGCCCGCGCCAAAACGTGCGGTGATGATCGCTCGTAAACCCTAAGACACACGCGCCAAAGGGAATAGGCGCTTAAAGTTAGTCGTCGTTTGCTCAGCCAACTGCTCATAGCTAACGCCACGCAGTTGCGCTAAAAACTCAGCCACATCAGCAACATATTCAGGGAAGTTGCTTTTACCACGATGCGGCATGGGGGCTAAGTAAGGCGAATCCGTTTCTACCAGCAGCCGATCACTAGGCACCTGCAAAGCCACATCACGCAAGGCCTGTGCATTGCGGAAGGTGACGATTCCGGAAAAGGAAATGTAATAGCCAAGATCCAACGCGGCTTTAGCCATCTCCCAATCTTCGGTAAAACAATGCATCACTCCAGCCTGCGGCAAAGCTGCTTCACGCATAATGGCTAGCGTGTCATCTTTAGCATCACGGGTATGTATGATGACCGGCTTGCCACTTAGACGCGCGGCCTCAAAGTGCAAACGAAAAGACTCTTGCTGCAGTTGCGCGGTTTCGGTCTGATAATAATAATCCAGTCCCGTTTCGCCCACAGCAACAACGCCCTTATGCTGCAGCTCATCTAGCAACCACTCAAGAGTAGGCTCGCCACCACGGTCTAAATCTAGCGGATGCACGCCCACCGAGCAGTCCACATCGGCATAGCGTTGGGTAAATTCACGCACCACAGGCGCATTTGCCACGCTAATACCTACGCACAAAAAATGCTTAACACCGCGCACGCGTGCAGCTTCCAGCGCTGCATCCAGGCTGCCGGAAAATTTCGTAAGATCTAAACGATCAAGGTGACAATGGGAATCGACAAGCATGTACTACCGCTACTGGATTACTGAGCAATGCCACTACATACAACATTGCTGGTTTGAATGATTTTTGCAGAAGAAAAACGTGTTAAGGCAGCGCTGAATAATTACACCTTACAAAAAATGCTCTCTATTGAATTAATGCAGAACCTCTCAAAAGCATTTTAAAATGTATGGGTGGCCCTATCTGAATTAAGTCCACCTGCCAAATACGTTTCTATGCTATTGCGCACTACAGTATCTTTATCACTGAATTGCACACCAATACCAGCAGCGCGGTTGCCCTGAGAGCCTTTTGGCGTAATCCACACCACCTTGCCTGCTACCGGGATTTTTTCAGGCTCTTCCATTAAGTTGAGCAGCATAAAAACCTCATCACCGATTTTGTAAGCTTTGTTAGTCGGAATAAACAGACCACCATTTTTCAAAAACGGCATATAAGCTGCGTACAAAACGTTTTTATCTTTGATATTTAAATTTAGGATACCTGTACGGCCTCCCAAATTTGGCGGCAAACTCATGTTATAACCTCACCTGTTTTTTACTGGTTATCGCTGGCTGATTATCGCACTAATGACAATGCACGGGGCAACTAAATAGCTATCTTTTGAACTGCCTATCAGTAACCTATCAAGGCCATCCAGCGTACCAGCATGCTTTCTAACAACAAATCTGCACGCAAAGGTGCGCGACGCAGTAGTTTGTTGCGACGCTCTAAAATCCAGTGTTGCGTTTCAATTAATTGTGCTACTTGCACAAACTTAGCCATATGCCCCAGAACGGGCTGCATATCTTCTAGCCCCAAATCTGCTGTGTTCTGGGTTAATTGGTAGCGCAAGATGTTTTGACACCACTGCGCAAACCAGTCTAGCAGCAGTACTGTCGGTAACTTAGTCCACTGACCCGCCAACTGTGCAGGCGCTACTTGGCGTTTTAACAACTGCTTTACGCCCTCAACCACATCTTCGCGCATTGTTAAGACATCATCTTGGGCAAACTGTAGCGCTTTCATGGGTGAACCCGCAGACAGCTGCAACAGTTTGGTTCTTTGCGCATCATCCATAGTTGTTAACTTTTGCGCGAGCCAAGTGTTTGCCTGCGCTAGATTAGGCAAAGGACAAGCCTGCAATACGCAACGGCTTTTAATGGTTGGTAATAAAAAGCTAAGCTGATGGGTAATTAATAAAAACACGGTGCCAGCGCTTGGCTCTTCCAAGCTTTTCAACAAAGCATTAGCAGACTCAAGCGTCATCACTTCTGCAGGTTCTAGAATAACCACCTGCCGTCCGCCCTGCTGCGCGGTCTGTTGGATGCTGGCGACAAGCTCACGCACGTAAGCGATTAAAATACCTTTACCCGGCTCTTCTGGCTCTACCCGCAACATATCAGGATGAGAGTCAGCTGCGTAAAGTTTACACGAGCGACACTGTCCGCAAGCCTGTGCAGCCTGCGGTTGCTTGCACAGCAAAAACTGCGCAAACAACTCAGCCATTTGTCGCTTACCACTGCCGGCGGGCCCATGTAATAAATAGGCATGGGCATGCTGCGTACGACTGGTTAACCCCGCCCAAATATCTTGCTGCCAAGGTAAAATATCAACCACGCTGCACCTGCGCTTGGATTTGCGCTAACACCGGCACTAATTGTTCTTGTACCTGCGCTAAAGCATGCTGGGCCGCAATCACACGAAAACGGTCGGGCTCGGCTTGAGCTCGTGTTAGGTAGTTTTGCCTGACTGCCTCAAAGAATTCTTGCTGCTCTTGCTCAAAGCGATCCAAGCGTCCACGCTGCTTGGCTCTAGCCATGCCTTCGTTTACTGGCAGGTCAAATAAAAGTGTTAAGTCCGGACGCAAATCGCCCTGCACAAAGTTTTCCAGTACAGCGATGCGCTGCTCATCAATACCACGACCACCGCCCTGATAGGCATAAGTAGCATCAGTAAAGCGATCACAGAGGACGATTTTTCCGGCAGCCAAAGCAGGTCTAATAAGCTGTTGGATATGCTGCGCTCGGGCTGCGAACATGAGTAATAATTCGGTATCCACTGCCACTGGCTCACTGTGCTCAGCTAACAACAACTCACGAATTTTCTCGGCTAACTCTGTACCGCCCGGTTCACGGGTTAACACCACCTGATGGCCTTGCTGCTCTAAGTGCTCGGCAATAAACGCTCGGTTGGTTGTTTTACCTGCGCCCTCTGGGCCTTCCAAGGTAATAAAAAATCCAGCATTCATGGAGTTTCCTTAGCTGTATTAGTAGGGTTAACTGTTGAGCGATAACCTTCGCGGCGTTTAAGTTGATACTTACGCACTGCCTGATTGTGCTGCTGCAAATTGCGCGAGAATTCGTGCGTGCCATCACCTCTAGCCACAAAGTACAAACTATCACCCGGCTTTGGATTTAACGCCGCTGCAATCGCTGCGCGACCTACCATAGCAATGGGTGTAGGTGGTAAGCCCGGATTCACATAGGTGTTATAAGGCGTTGGCTTGCGTAAATCGGCGCGGGTAATTTTACCGGTATAATTTTTTCCCATGCCGTAGATAACTGTAGGATCAGTCTGCAGCAGCATGTTCAAGCGCAGGCGGCGCACAAACACCCCAGCAATTTCATCACGCTCGTGGGCCGCGCCGGTTTCTTTTTCAATAATTGACGCCATCGTCAGTGCTTCATCTGGATTAGCATAGGGTAAATCAGCCGCGCGCTTTTCCCACTCTTGCGCTAAAACCTGCTCCAACCGGCGATTTGCTTGGCGCAAGATATCCAAATCTTGCTGCCCACGTGTAAAGAAATACGTATCAGGATAAAAACGGCCTTCTGGGTGCATCCCTGGGCGCTCAAGCAGCTGCATAATTTGCGCATCACTTAAATCTGTGATTGTTTGCTCAAGTAGTTCTTGTTGCGCTAGTGCGTTGCGAAACTGAGTAAAATTCCAGCCTTCAACTAAAGTGACGCGGTAGTTTTGTACATCGCCGACGCGCCATTTCTCTAGCAAGTCAGCCAAGGTCATCTGTGGGTTAATATTGTACTCACCCATCTGCACACTGGGCTGATGCTGTTGCAGTCGCCACATTAAGCGCAGCCAGATATTGCCTTGAATAACGCCCCGCTGCTCTAAATCATTCAATAAAGCCACCGGCGCAGTGCCTGCTGCCACACTCAAAGATTGTTCAGCGTCAATCTTTAACGGCTGCTGCAAAGCGTTCTGCGCCAGCCAAAACACTGCCAGCCCTGCAATAACCAAGCTAAAAGCAAAGCTTAAAATAGTATAAAAAAACTTTTTCCGCACAATTTGTCCCAATTAATCCATGAGTCTTTGTTGCAGTCTACGAGTGATACTGCCAACCGACCAGCGATAGTTTTGATAGCCAACTACAGGCCAAATTCCATACAGACTGTTACTGGTGAACACCTCATCCATGTCTGCCAACTGCGTCACTTTTATCTGTGTTTCTTGACAATCTATGCCCAGCTGTTGTGCTTGCTGCATAATCCAAGCGCGCATTACGCCCGCCACACCGCAATTAGCTAAGCTTGGAGTCAACAAGCGTCCGTCACGCACAAAAAAGATATTGCTAAACACGCAGTCTGTAATATTACCTTCCGTGTCCAGCATTAATCCTTCGGCATAGCTTGGCTCTTGCCATTCGGCACGGGCGAGCACTTGCTCCAAACGATTAAGATGTTTAATACCCGCTAGCAAGGGCTGAATGGCCAAAGGGGTTTGACAGGCGTACAGCCGTACACCCTGTGCGCTATTTTCGGCAGGCCATTGGGGTGCTGAGCTAAGTTGTAAAATACGCTGAGGTCGCGCATTTTCAGGTATCGCATAGCCACGCTGACCTACTCCGCGAGTCACAATCAACTTACATACTGCGCTCTCAGCTTGAGCACAAAAACTTTGGATTTCTTGCCTGACTTGTGCAAAATCAAGCTTGATGTGCAACCGTTGACAGCCTAATTCTAAACGTGCCAAATGCAACTCTAGTCGCAATGGCCAACCTTGCTGTACACGCAGGGTTTCAAATAAGCCGTCGCCATAAGCTAGACCACGATCAGCTACGCTTATAGCTTGCGTAGGCTGACCGTTAACCCAAGTAATCACTCAACAAACCGCGTAAACACCAAAGAACCGTTGGTGCCGCCAAAGCCAAACGAGTTAGACAGTACCGCATCAATACGCATACTTTTTGCTTGGTGTGGAACGAAGTCTAAATCACAGCCTTCACTTGGCTCATCCAAGTTGATAGTCGGTGGCGCAACCTGATCGCGAATCGCTAAAACACTAAAAATAGCTTCTACCGCGCCCGCTGCACCCAATAAGTGTCCCGTCATCGACTTGGTTGAGCTAACACTCAGCTGATGCGCATGCTCGCCAAATACGGTTTTGACAGCATTCACTTCTGCCAGATCACCCGCCGGAGTAGAGGTTCCATGAGCATTGATATAGTGCAGCTGTTGCGGATTTAAACCAGCATCTTTCAGCGCATTGGTCATACAGCGCGCCGCCCCATTACCGTCTTCTGGTGGCAAGGTCATATGGTATGCATCTGAGCTCATACCAAAACCAGCCACTTCTGCATATATAGTTGCACCACGCGCTTTTGCATGCTCAAGTTCTTCAAGAATCAGAGCTCCAGCACCATCAGACAGGACAAAGCCATCACGGCCCGCATCCCATGGACGACTCGCCGCTTGCGGATCATCATTACGGGTAGACAACGCACGAGCAGCTCCAAAACCACCCAATCCAAGACCGCAAGTAGCCATTTCTGAACCACCTGCAACCATCGCATCTGCCTCACCATACATGATAGTTCGTGCAGCCATACCTATGCAGTGAGTACCTGTAGTACAGGCTGTAGCAATAGCAAAGTTAGGCCCCTGCAAGCCTAAGCGCATGGATAAAGTGCCGGACACCATATTAATAATTGAGCCGGGCACAAAAAAAGGAGAAATGCGTCGCGGCCCTTTTTCAACCAAAAGTTTGCTCGTTTCTTCGATATTGGTTAAGCCGCCAATGCCTGAGCCAACCACCACGCCGATACGCTCACGATTAGCATCTGTTACCTGCAACCCTGAGTCCTGCATTGCCTGATAGCTTGCAGCTAAGCCGTACTGAATAAACAGATCCAGCTTGCGTGCCTCTTTTGCAGGCATGTATTGCTCAGCATCAAAACCTTTGACTGAGCCACCGAAGCGTGTGGTAAAAGCTTCAACATTCATGTGCTCGATAGGAGCAATACCACTTTGGCCTGCAAGCACTGCCGCCCAGCTAGACTTCACATCCAAGCCTACTGGAGACAGCATACCTATACCGGTCACTACGACACGTCTGCGTGACATGGGGAACCTCTTTCGTGTAAAAGCTGACAAAAAAAAACCGCACGCCCTTGGGGTAGGTCGCGCGGCTTTTACTGTTTTGCAACCTCAGCTACATTATTGCGCGTGCGCCGTAACGTAGTCGATAGCTTCTTGAACAGTAGTAATTTTTTCTGCTTGCTCATCTGGAATTTCAGTCTCGAACTCTTCTTCCAGAGCCATTACTAATTCAACAGTATCAAGAGAATCTGCGCCCAAGTCATCAACAAAAGAAGCGCTGTTAGTAACTTCTTCAACTTTAACACCGAGTTGTTCGGCTACGATTTTTTTAACGCGCTCTTCAATAGTGCTCATATCTTGTATCACTCCTAAATGGAAATTTTGCTGCAACCTTGGGCTGCGGTTAAGTCAAAAAAAGGATTATAAGCTAATTTTATCAACTTATCCCTTAAAAAAACATACTGCCTCTACTAAAGATCAGTAATTTAAGTAACGTTATGACTGCGTCAATACTTTTTGGGTCACAACATTATTAATTCTATGTACTACTCAGCTATCGCAAGAGTACATTTTAGCTCATGTACATGCCACCATTCACTGGAATTGTTGTTCCTGTAACGTAGGCAGCCTGCTCAGAAGCTAGAAAGCCTACTACCGCTGCAATTTCTTCTGCCTGCCCTAGACGACCAAGAGGAATTTGCGTTACCAGCGCTTGTTTTTGTGCTTCTGGTAGCTCTCTGGTCATGTCTGTATCAATGAAACCCGGCGCTACCGTATTTACCGTAACCGAACGCGAACCTAGCTCGCGAGCCAATGCACGGCTAAAACCTTCAACACCCGCCTTGGCGGCTGCATAGTTTACCTGACCCGCATTACCCATTGCACCCACCACTGAGCCAATATTGATAATACGACCCCAGCGCGCTTTGGTCATTCCACGCAGCACCGATTTAGAAACACGATACAGACTGTTCAGGTTAGTATCCAGCACATCAAACCACTCTTCATCTTTCATTCTGAGCATGAGGTTATCGCGGGTAATACCGGCGTTATTAACCAAAATCTGCGGCGCACCAAACTCTTCTTGAATGCGCTCAACTGTACCTAAAACAGAACTGTCGCTGCACACATCCAGCACCATACCTGCGCCCTGGATAGCGTTTTCCTGTAAATACTGGCTAATATTTTCCGCACCATTAGGGGACGTTGCCGTACCAATCACAATCGCACCCTGCGCACCTAACTGTAAAGCAATTGCCTTGCCGATACCGCGACTTGCACCTGTTACCAGTGCAACCTTTCCTGTTAAACTCATGTAAATAATCTCCAGATTACTTTAGCGTTGCCAATGTTGCTTCAAAAGCGTCACAGGCGTCCAGACTATGGTTTTTCAATTCTTTAGCGCAGCGCTTATTTAAACCGCCTAGCACACGACCCGGACCGCACTCGACCAAGTCCGTCACACCCTGCTCAGCCAAACATTGCACAGTTTCCACCCAGCGAACCGGGCTGTATAACTGCGCCAGCAAGTTAGCTTTTACAGCTTTCACATCTTGCACTACTGTTGCTGTAACGTTTTGTATTAACGGGATTAGCGGTGTCTGCCAATTAATCGCCGTGATATCTGCCGCAAACTGCTCGGCCGCTGGGCGCATTAACTCGCAATGGGAGGGCACACTAACCGGTAACGGCATGGCACGTTTGGCGCCCATCTCTTTACATTGCTCAATGGCCCGCTCAACGGCTGCCGCACTACCAGCAATTACCACCTGACCCGGCGCATTAAAGTTTACCGCACTGACCACATCACCCTGAGCTGCCTGCGCGCAAGCTTGAATAACCTGCTCATCTGCTAAGCCTAAAATAGCCGCCATCGCACCCGTTCCAGCAGGTACCGCCTGCTGCATTAATTGACCGCGACGGGCAACCAAACGTACTGCATCGGCCAAATCAATTGAGCCAGCGGCCACTAAAGCAGAATATTCACCTAAGCTGTGCCCCGCGACAAAAACTGGCGTTTGACCTGACTTGCTTTGCCACAAGCGATATAAAGCTACAGAAGCTGCGAGAATTGCTGGCTGGGTTTTATCTGTTTGATTCAACGCCTCAGCCGGACCTTGCTGGCATAAAGCCCACAAGTCATAACCTAAAGCATCGGAAGCCTCAGCAAAAACCTCTTGGATCACGCTTTCAGCTGCGCCGATTTCAGCCAACATACCCACAGTTTGTGAGCCTTGACCGGGAAAAACAAAAGCAAGTTTAGCAGTCATAAAATTCCTTACCTGTAATAACGCATCGGCAGTCTGCCATGCTCAAATTCAGTTAACAAACCTACTATTGGATGATAATTGCTTGTGCGCGGTCACAGCTTAGAGACATTAAGTGATGCGTAACTGGCCTGTATCTGTTGACCTAGGCGCACCGGTAGATTTTCCTGCACAGCCAGCATGGCTGTCTGAATAGCTGCCTCAAAAGCCAACTGATTAGCAGCGCCATGACTCTTGACTACCACGCCATCCACGCCGAGCAATAACGCACCGTTATAATGATCAGGCGACCAGCGCTTGTGCACCTCACTCCACATGTTGCGATTTAGCCATGCTAACGAGCGCCGCCAAAAAGTTCGTTTAACCTCTTCAAATAGCGTAGCGGCCATCAATCGCGCCAAACCCTCGCTACTTTTGAGCAATACATTCCCCACAAAACCATCGCACACCACTACATCTGCTTCGCCGCGATAAACCCCATCACCTTCGATATAGCCAATGTAATTAATATTTTCTAGGCCCGCCAAAAGCTCTGCGGCTTGGCGCACCTGCTGATTACCTTTAATGGACTCAACACCCACGTTTAGCAATGCCACTCTGGGCTGAGACACCCCACCAAGCTGCACTGCGGCTGACCCCATCACAGCAAACTGCAGCAATTGCTCAGCACTACAGTCAACATTAGCCCCCAAGTCCAACAAATGTGTTGTGGATTTTTGCGTCGGCAAAGCCGTCATTATCGCAGGACGTTCAATTTGTGGCAGTGTTTTGAGTATGTGCTTGGATAACGCCATTAAGGCGCCGGTATTGCCAGCACTAATACAGGCTTGCGCCCGCCCTTCACGCACCAGTTGCAAAGCAACACGCATAGAAGCATCGGGTTTACCACGGAGAATTTGTGCAGGAGAGTCCCCCATCTCAATATTTTCTTGAGCGGGTAGGATAGTTAATCGCTGTTTAACACTAGAAGGTAGTTCATGCATGCACTCCTCAACTTGCTGAGGATTGCCGACTAAAATGATATGCAGAGAAGAGTAGCGAATAAGACTCGCTATACAGGCAGGAACAACGCAACGGGGACCGAAGTCCCCGCCCATCGCATCAACCGCAATAATTGCAGTTGACAAGGATTACTCGTCAGTAGCCTTGGCAATTACTTGACGGCCACGGTATACACCATCCGGTGATACGTTGTGACGCAAGCGTACTTCGCCAGTGCTCTTTTCAACGGTCAACGCTGAAGCAGTCAGTGCATCATGTGAACGACGCATATCACGCGCTGAGCGAGATTTTTTGTTCTTTTGAACAGCCATAAAATTAACTCCTAAAGTTTTGGATCACGCTTTAACTGCGCCAATACACTAAATGGGTTGGACCTTGTCGTCTCGTCAGGACCCAACTCTGGCTCAACATAACCAGCCGGGCTCTGACATTCACCTTGTGGATGCATTGGCACTATTGGCAAGCAAAGTAACAATTCATCTTCCACCAAAGCTAATAAATCGAGCGGCTCATCGCCCATCTCTAACACATCATAGCTATGAGAAAGTAAGGTCGAATCAGCATTATTATTAACGATTATGTAATTATAACGCCCACCAACCGAAATTACAGCTTCCTCTAAGCATCGCTGACATAACATAGCAACTTTCGCAGCCAACTCTAAGTGCATCACTACATGCTTTTGCTCATCTCGAGAAAAAGCAACACTAACCTGCACGGCACCAGCTGTGTTGGTTAGGAGTTCAGCAACGCGAGTAAACTTAGCTAAGAGTAGCTCACCAGTAAAACTGATAGCCCTATCTGCTAACTTATGCGGCTCAACCAGAAGAGGAAAAGGTCCGTTTGACATAGGCGCGGTATTCTATGGATGCTCTGCACTTCTGTCAAAGGTTATTCACTATCAGCGTGGCAAATACAATAAAAAGCCGACAGAAAAAGCTTTTTCAACTGCATGCGACCACCTAATCTCTTTATCCTTAGTCGATTTTGTGCCAAACTCTACAGCTAGAATTTTATATTGTAAGGCGCCATGTCCACATTACCTTTTAGCTTATTGGCTATTGCCCTGTATCTTGTTTCTAGCTCTTATATTGGCAAGCAACTCTGGCAAAACACGCCCTCACGAACACCTTGGCTTATCAGCATTGCCGCTTTAGCCAGCATTAGCCATGCATTTGCACTATTCCCTGCCTTACTTACCCAACAGGGACTGCATCTAGGTTTTTTTAACGCTGCCAGCTTAATTGCGCTATTTATCGTGGTGCTCGTTATTCTGTGCAACAAACAGCTAACCCTCAATGTACTGCTCGCTCCCATTCAAGTCATAGCAGCGCTTACTATAGCCTGCGCACAGTTTCTCCCTTATGGGCACATGCAGCCTATTAATGAAGCGCCCGGCATTCTGGCACATATCATTTTTTCTGTATTGGCTTACGGCGTAATCAGCATTGCGGTCGTGCAGTCCTTACTGCTACTGACTCAAGAACGCCAATTGCGCAAGCGTCCGGTATCCGCTTGGTTACGCAGCTTTCCTCCATTGCAAACTATGGAAAGCCTGCTGTTCTCTTACCTGTGGTCTGGCTGGTTACTGCTGTCGCTCTCGTTACTGACTGGCTGGCTATTTTTGGAAGATTTCTTTGCCCAGCATCTAGCCCATAAAACCCTACTTTCGAGCCTTGCTTGGTTTATTTTTGCCGTACTGCTTTGGGGTCGCCACCGTTTAGGCTGGCGCGGTCATAAGGCTATTCGCCTTACCTTGGCTGGTTTTTCTTTGCTTATGCTTGCCTACTTTGGCAGTAAGCTTGTCCGTGAATTTATCCTAACTTCTTGAGGCATTTGGCTTGTGGACGATATGCATTTCGGCTATCTGCTTGGCTTGCTGTTTTTCCTTATTATTTGTTCTGCGTTTTTCTCCAGCTCAGAAACAGGCTTGCTTAGCCTGAACCGCTACCGACTGCGTCATTTAAGCCGCGAAGGCAATAAAGGTGCACAGCGGGCTAGCCACTTACTGAGTAAGCCAGATCGCTTACTAGGCACCATCTTAGTCGGCAATAACGTGGTTAACATCTTGGCCGCCTCTATTGCTACCGTTATCGCCGTAGACATATGGGGTGATGCCGGTGTAGTTATCGCCACTACGGGCCTTACCATTGTGCTGCTTATTTTTGGTGAAATAACCCCAAAAACATTTGCAGCGCTGCGCCCAGAACTGATTGCTTTCCCTGCCAGTCGCGTTTTGTCATTGCTGATGACTGTTTTTTATCCCGCTGTTTGGCTCACCAGCAGCATCAGCAATGCTATTTTGCGTATGCTCGGTATTGACCCTAAGCACCGCTCCTCGGAAACCCTTTCCACGGAAGAGTTACGTAGCGTCGTCAGAGAAGCAGGTCATGATCTGCCACAAAACCGTCAAGACATGTTGCTGGGCATCCTGGATCTCGAAAACGTCACAGTCGATGACATCATCATTCCTCGCAACGAGGTCTTTGGCATCGACCTTAACAACAATATTGATGTGATAGTGCAGCAGTTGCGCACAACTAGGCATACACGCCTGCCTGTCTACCGAGACAACATTAACGAAATCGTTGGCGTAGTGCATATGCGCCAAATTGCACGCCTGCTCACTCTGAACAAACTAACCCATGAGGTGATACAAGGAGCCTGTAACGAACCTTACTTTATCCCCGAAGGCACGCCTCTGTCGGTGCAGCTGCTTAACTTTAAACAACATAAAAAGCGTATGGGAATTGTGGTCGATGAGTATGGTGATGTTGAAGGCATTATCACTTTAGAGGATATTCTAGAGGAAATTGTTGGCGAGTTTAGCGACCACAGCCGCATCAATGAGCCAGAAATCAGGCCGCATCAAGATAACAGTTATATCATCGACGGCGCCGCTTATATTCGCGAGATCAATAAGACTCTTGAGTGGGAATTGCCCTGCGATGGGCCAAAAACACTTAACGGGTTAATTACTGAAATTCTTGAAAGTATTCCAGAAGGAGCCGTCTGCATGCAGATCGGCCCGTACTTCTTGGAAACTCTGGAAATAAAAGATAACAGGGTCAGTTGCACCAAGCTGTGGCTGGCAGAATAAGCAAACTACAGCTCAACCACCACTTCTTGCGCGGCTGACACAGCTTTCTGCCGCGCCTGTTCAACGCTACTGGCTTGTGCCAAAACCACACCCATGCGCCGCTCACCTTCTACACAAGGCTTACCAAATAAGCGCAGCGTAGTATCTGGCCGCGACAATGCTGCTCCAAGCTGAGCAAAAGCCGTTTGCTTGGATACACCACGCACCAAAATAACTGCTGATGCACTGGGTCCATTCTGACGTATAGCTGGAATTGGCAAGCCTAAGATCGCACGCGCATGCAAAGCAAACTGCGAGAGGTCTTGCGACACCAAAGTAACCAAGCCCGTATCATGTGGGCGTGGTGAAACCTCGCTAAACCAAACATCCTCGCCTTTGACAAACAGCTCGACACCAAACACGCCGCGCCCACCCAAGGAGTCAGTTACTTTCTGCGCAATATCTTTAGCTTTAGCATAGGCCACCGCTGACATCGCCTGCGGCTGCCACGACTCAACATAATCGCCACGCTCTTGTCGATGGCCTATTGGCTCACAAAAACTGGTGCCGCCGATATGACGCACGGTAAGCAGCGTAATTTCATAGTCAAAATCAATAAACCCCTCGACGATGACCCGCCCTGCTCCTGCACGACCACCCTGCTGAGCAACATTCCATGCCTGTTCAATATCACCCTGCATGGATATAACGCTTTGCCCCTTACCCGATGAGCTCATAATGGGCTTCACCACACAAGGCAAGCCAATTTCCTCTACCGCGGCTTGATAATTTTCATAGGTATCAGCAAAAACAAAGGGTGAGGTTGGCAAGCCCAACTCTTCGGCCGCTAAGCGGCGAATCCCTTCACGATCCATAGTTAACTGGGTGGCCCGTGCGGTCGGGATAACGGTATAGCCAGCACGCTCCAAATCAAGTAAAGCAGCGGTATCAATGGCTTCAATTTCCGGCACAATATACTGCGGCTTTTCTTGCTCAATCACGGCTTTAAGTGCATAACCATCCAGCATATTAACCACATAACTACGATGCGCCACCTGCATTGCAGGGGCATTAGCGTAGCGGTCTACAGCGATAACCTCAACCCCAAAACGCTGTAACTCAATTGCCACTTCCTTACCAAGCTCGCCTGCACCACACAGCAATACGCGCGTTGCTGTTACTGACAAAGGGGTTCCTATTTTGGCCATGCATTCCTCTATTTTTCTGTTGTTAAGCCTTGCGCTTGTGCCCGTTGCACAAGCCTAGTTAAAACGGCTCTACGCTCATCATTGGTCATTTTTCCCCAGCGAATAATTTCATCGCCTGTACGCTGACAACCTATACACACATCATCATCGTCTAAGGCGCAAATACTGACACAGGGAGAAGCTATTGGTTTTTCGATCGGCTTATGCGTCATCTTGTTCTGCTAGACCTTGACGATAACGGCGACCATTACTGGCATAGTGCTCAGCACTGGCTTCTAATCTTTTCATTTGCTCGTCCGTAAGCTGACGCACCACGCGACCTGGCGAACCCACCACCAAACTCCCATCTGGAATTTCCTTGCCCTCACCAACGAGTGTATTGGCGCCAATGATGCAGTATTTACCAATCTTGGCTCCATTTAAAATAACTGCGTTAATACCAATCAGGCTGTAATCCCCAACAGTACAGCCATGCAGTACTGCATTGTGGCCAACTGTAACTCCGGTACCTAAAGTCAGCGGCCAGCCCATATCGGTATGCATCACGCTGCCATCTTGCACGTTACTGTTCGGGCCAATATGAATTAGCTCATTATCACCGCGCAGAACCGCACCGAACCACACACTGGCCCCAGCATCCAAACGCACCTTTCCTATCAAACTAGCACTGGGCGCAACCCAACTATCTTCGTCAGCAACAACGGCGTGCTCATCTAAACGATATTTCATCAGCTACTCCACTATTTATAGTTCTTTTTTGCTGAGCTGGGGCGGCTGATTTAATTCAATATTTAAATCAAACACAATATTTACCAACTCAACCACCATTACAGCGGTTAGGCCCCAAATCTTATAGTCTGCATAAGTATAACTAGGCACAAACCAACTGCGTCCTAAGTAATCAATTCGATGGGTGGTGTGGCGCGGATCAGAAGCAAAAAACTCAAGCGGGACGGTAAATATAGACGCTATTTCGCCAGCATTTGCTTGATATTGCGTCTGGCTAGAAACCAGCCCTACGTATGGCGTAACCTTAATACCATGGCGAGAAACCAGCGGACTTAAGGGGCCCGCAACCTGAACCAGTTTCGGCTCTAAACCCACCTCTTCTTGCGCCTCACGCAAAGCGGTAAAAATCAGATCTTTATCTGTAGGATCACGCCGGCCACCGGGAAAAGCGACCTCACCGCCATGCGTAGACAAGCCATGCGCTCTGAGGGTTAATACCAGCTCAGGCGTCTCGCTGCGGGTAATTGGCATTAAAACAGCGGCCTCAGGAAAGCTCTGTGCTGCAATAATAGGTTTAGGCTGGTAACTTTGTATGCGTTTAACTGCCTCGTCTAACAACATAAAAACTCTCATACACTAATGTTTTTTCTTTAATTTAAATCAGCTAACGAGCTGCCTAGAAAGCTATCGTTTGACGTACTATATTGTGCATAAAAAACTGAAATACCATCCGGATACAATCATTTACGCAGAGCATATTGCAGATGAAATCAACAAAACTGACACTTTCTGAGCTACCTTAGCATCATGCCATGCGATCAGGGCTTACTCAATGCACACAAAGCGTTTAAGATCCCGCCAATTTTGCTACCTGTCTAAAGGGATGATTTATGCGGACTCGTTTTTTTACATGCCTTACTTTGCTTTTCTGTCTCTTACCCACTGCGTTTGCTAGCCAAACCACGCAGCCTATCGACAAGGTGCTCGTCGTTAAGTCTGAACGCCAGCTCTATCTTTTACGTCGTGGTGAAGTTGTAAAAAGCTACAGGGTTTCACTGGGTAAAAAAGATGGGGCTAAAAGCTATGAGGGAGATCTGCGTACACCTGAAGGCATATATTGGCTTGATTGGCGTAAACCCAGCGAGCGTTACAATCTGGCGATTAATATTTCCTACCCCAATGAACAAGATCGCGAGCGCGCACAACAACTAGGCAAGCGACCCGGCAACATGATTATGCTGCACGGCACGCCCAATGATGAAGAATATCCTGAGTGGTTTTTCAGCTCACTTAACTGGACCGAAGGCTGCATTGCGCTCACCAACGACGACATGCAGGAAGTCTGGTCGTTGGTTAAAGACAACACGCTGATTGAGATTCGTCCTTAATTTAGAGGCGCTCTGCTGTAACCCAGTCTGCAGCAGAGCTTTTCCGCAATCACGCCTCAGTATGCATACGCCGAATCCGTCTGTGCAGCCCAATCAGCACCATGGCAAAGGTTAGAATAAAAGGCATGACTGCAATATTAAACATTTTAATGGTGGTGCCTAACGATTCAATATCCGCGTTAAGTTGGTAGCGCACCTCACGTAACTCTTTACGGATTTGCAATCGTTCCTGCATGAACTGCTGTATCGCAACTTGTTGCTGTGCTGACACACTTAACTCAACGCCACCGGTTTGCAACTCAGCTATTTTTTGCTCTGCTTGCACCAAACGGCGTTGTAACTCTTGCTCTTTTTCTGCATAACGTTCCTCAGCAGTGCGCCGCAAACGGTCTACCAGAGTAAAGGGGCGACTAAACTGTGCTCGCGAACGCACACCCAGCAGCGCATCAGAGCCGAGCAAGTTATCCATGGCATTAACAACAAAGTTAGCATTGCTTGCCCAAGGTTGTGGCAAGCGCTGACCGAAAAAATCCTGCACCTGTACCCACATGGTATCGCGCAGCATATCGGTATCAGCCACGACCAGCACTTGGATTTGCTTGGCTTGCTTGAGTCCCGGCAATTGCCCTTCTAAACCCTGCGTAAAGGCTGATTTTGCTGGCCCACTAATGCGTGCCGCCAAAGTATACCGCTCACCTGTAGGCTGCATATCTGCCTGCAACTCAGTCGGGCTTCGCAAACCAGCAAAGCGTCGCGCAGCATAGGGCATAGCGCTGTCGGAGGTTTGCAGCAGCGGAGTAAACAGCGTTGTTGCGCCCTCCAAGGGCTCTAATACACCCGCTGTCGCTAGCGTAATATTTTGTAAAGGCGCCGTGACCACATCTTCAGCACTGAGGGCCTGTTTCGGCAAGTTAAGCCAGCCTAGGTGACGTACCGCACGCTGCTCACTACCCACACCGACCGTCATCGCATACAACGAATCACCCACCACCACATCATCACGCAGACTCAATCCCCACGCTTCGAACAGCGTCTGCAGATTTGATGCACGTGCTTGCAGCTCATCCGCAGCCATCGACATCCCTGTGTCAAACTCACTGTAGGGGTCAACAAACACCAGTAATTTGCCGCCACGCATCACAAACTGATCAATGGCGTACAGCGTCGGCGGCGACAGGTTTTGCGGATGCACAAGCCATAAAACCGACACTGACTCAGGAATTTCATCGGCCGTCAACGCAATACTTTCGATTTGAAATTGTTGCCGCACCTCTTCCACCACCATCCAAGCCGGTTGCGCTTGACCACTTAGCATATCGAAGCCGCCATTGAGCTGTAGTCCACTCATCACCCCGATAACGGGCAGGCTGGTTTGCGACAATGCATGCAGCATACGGCTGAGCTCATACTCCAGCAGCTCTTCTTGCTCAAGGGCAAAAAATGCAATGCTCTGCACATCACCCTGACTATTTTTACCTGCCAGCCCCAAATACAAAGACTCCCCTTGAGCCAGCGGTATCGCTTGCAAACCCATTTGCGCTGCCTGGTCTTCCTGTGCTGAAAAAGGCTCCGGTTCAATCACGTGCAGTTTTAGCTTGCCATCTGCCAAGCGGGTATAGGTAGCCAAGAGTTCGTGCACGCGTTGCGCATAGTGACGCACCTGTGGCATGTCGCGTGCTGCTTGGTTGGAGTAAAAGAAATACAGCTCAATCGGCTCATCGAGTCCCGCGAGTAGCTGCTGTGTGCCCTCAGTAAGGGTGTAGAGTTTTTGCTCGGTCAAATCCAGCTGCACATCTTTAAATAACAGGCTCGAAAGCGCGTTAAACACAAAAAACGCCAGCGCCACCACCACCAAACCAAGGCTTGAATAAAACATTCTTTTCATTTTAATCCGCCTTTTTCAGTTCAAGCACAATGACACTAGCTACCAGCCACGCCAGAATAAAGCTGAGGAAAAACAGTACATCGCGTACATCAATCACGCCACGGCTAATGGCTTGAAAACGTGTTAAAAAACTCATGGACGACACCATATCGAGCCACCATTGCGGTGCCCAGTTCGTAAAAGCATCCAACACCAACGCATGACCGCTAACCACAAAAATAAAGCACAGCCCTAACGCACCAATAAAGGCCAGCACCGTATTTTTCGACAACGCCGAAACAAACGAGCTAACCGCCAGATACGCACCAGCCAGCAGCCAACTGCCCAAGTAACCGGTTAAAATAGCGCCATTATCAGGGTCACCTAAAAAATTAACTGTGAACACCAAGGGAAAAGTTAGCCCCAGCGCCAGTCCAGCAAATAACCACGCGGCCAGAAACTTTCCCAACACCATTTCACGCCGACGAATCGCCAGCGTCATTAATAATTCAATCGTGCCGCTTTTGCGCTCCTCAGACCACAAGCGCATGGCTAAGGCGGGCATTAAGAACAGATACAGCCATGGATGAAAGGTGAAAAACGGTTGCAAGTTGGCCTGTTCGCTTTCATAAAAGCCACCCAGATAAAAGGTAAACAAGCCAGACAAAACCAAAAACGTCAGCAAAAATACATACGCCAATGGAGTGGCAAAATAGCCCGAGAATTCACGCTCTAAAATGATACGCCAATGCTTCATGCTGATTCCCCTCTGGTCAAGCGGCGGAAAACCTCATCCAAACGTCCCGACTCCACGGCAATTTCTTGCACTTGCCAACCACGTTGTTGAATAAGCGCGTTGACCACAGGAAACAACACAGCGCCCGGCTCAGGGATTAAGGTCAAGCTGCCATCGCGGCTGTTCTCTTCCAGTGATTGCACGCCGGGTAAAGCCTTTAACGCTGCCTGATCGAGCGCGTTTTCACTGTAAAGCGTGACCGCCTGATGGTATTTAGAGCGCTGTAATAATTGATGCGGTGTTTCATCGACAATCAGCTCGCCGTGCGCAATCAACAGCACACGCGTACAAAGCGCGCTGACCTCTTCTAAGATATGCGTTGAAATAATCACAATGCGGTCTTTAGCTAACGTCTTGATCAACTGGCGTACCTGATGCTTTTGGTTGGGGTCCAAACCATCGGTGGGCTCATCTAATATCAACACCTTCGGCTCATGCATCACCGCCTGCGCCAAGCCCACGCGACGATTAAAACCCTTAGACAGCGTATCAATGCTCTGACCAATCACCCGCCCAAGCTCAAGCAAATCAATCACTCGTTTAACGCGCTCTTGCAGCTCTTTACCACGATAACCACGTACTTTGCCGATAAACAGCAAGAAATCCAACACCGTCATCTCGCCATAACAGGGTGCGCCTTCTGGCAAATAGCCCAGCACGCGCTGCGCCCTAATACGCTGTTTGGCAATATCAAAACCGTGAATTTTGACGCTTCCTGCACTAGGCGCCAAAAAACCGGTCAGCATTTTCATTGTGGTAGATTTGCCTGCCCCATTAGGGCCTAGAAAACCTATCACCTCGCCGGGCTGAACGGTGAAAGATAAATTATTTACCGCTAAATGCTCAGAAAAATGCTTGCTGAGCTTAGAAACCTCAATCATGTATCACACTCAAATAAAACTTTAAAAAGGAAATTTTTGCCATGCTAGTGCATCTGCACAGTGTCTGCAGGCAATACTAATGCTTTGGCTCAAAACAAATCGATCGGATCCACATCCACCGACCAGCGTACTTGTCGCGCACTGGGAAGTTGCTCCAAATTAAAACACAGCGCATGCAACAACTGCTGCAGGTCTTTACGCTTGTGCGCAATAAACAGCAACTGCGCTCTATAGCGCCCTGCACGGCGTTCCATGGGCGCTGCAACCGGACCTAAGCACTCAAGCTGTTGCAACTGATAGTGTGCCAGCAGCTGTTCACTCAGCGCCAAGGCGTCCTGTAGAAAATTATCCACATGCGTACTGCTCACCGCTTCGGCACGCAACAACGCCATGTAGCTATAGGGTGGTAACCCTGCCACACGCCGCTCACTCAGCGCCTGCTCCGCAAAAGCAAAATAACCCTGTTCGGTCAGCTGTACCAATAAAGGATGATCGGCTAAGTGGCTCTGGATAATCACTTCACCCGGGTCTTGCGCCCGCCCTGCACGCCCAGCCACTTGCAGAATCAACTGCGCCATACGCTCACTCGAACGAAAGTCTGCGGAAAACAATCCCCCGTCCGCATTTAAAATTGCCACCAAGGTGACCCGTGGAAAATGATGCCCTTTGGCAAGCATTTGCGTGCCCAGCAAAATACAGGGCTTACCCTGATTAACCGTATTCAGCATGGCATCCAGCGCACCTTTGCGCGCGGTAGTGTCACGGTCAATACGCAAAATCGGCACATGCGGAAACAATATTTGTAAACGTTCTTCTGCTCGTTCTGTGCCCTCACCTACTGGATGCAGCTGTAAGCTTTCGCAGCTTGGGCAGGCTAACGGGCGTTTTTCCACATGACCGCAATGATGACAACGCAACTCGTTGTAACGCTGGTGCAAGGTGAGCCGCGCATCACAGTCGCGACACTTCCCCATCCAACCGCAATCATTACAGAGTAAAACCGGAGAAAAGCCCCGTCGATTTAAAAACACCAAAACTTGCTGCCCTGCGGCCAGCGTACGCTCAATGGCTTTTTGCAGCGGCATACTAATGCCCGAATCCAGCGGCAAACTGCGTACATCCAAACGCTTAAACTGCGGCAATTTAGCGGTACCTGCGCGCGTATTCAAACGCAGCAGCGCATAACGTCCGCTACTAGCATTGTGCAAGCTTTCTAACGAAGGCGTCGCCGAACCCAGCACCACCGGAATATCTGCTTGCCGCGCACGCACCAAGGCTAAATCACGCGCATGGTATCGCAAGGCTTCCTGCTGCTTATAGGAAGCATCATGCTCTTCATCAATAATAATTAAACCTAGGTTTTTGAAAGGGGTGAACAACGCCGAACGCGTACCTATGACAATTTCTGCCTGACCGTCGCGTGCAGCCAGCCAAGCATTCAGTCGTTCGCGGTCGTTCACTTCAGAATGCAGCAGCGCAACCCTGACATTGAAACGCTGCTGGAATCGACTAAACGTCTGCGGCCCAAGGTTAATTTCTGGAATGAGTACCAATACTTGCTGCTTTTTATTCAACACCTGCTCAATCAGTTGCAAATACACTTCAGTTTTACCACTGCCGGTCACGCCCGCCAGCAGAAACACATTGAAGCGCCCGAGTTGCTGACTAATCGAATCAAACGCCACTTTTTGCTCAGCATTTAAGACCAGCGGCATTTGCGCTAACACCGGCAAGTTGCTGGGCGGCTGGTGCACACTGCGCCATTCTTTGTGCAGCAAACCTTTTTCTAACAATGCATCAATGCTGCTTTTCTGTAGATCTAAACTGCTTAGTTGTTCATGGGCCAGTCCGCGTTTGTGCTGCAATACAGCCTGTAAAGCCTGTCGCTGTCTGGGTGCGTTTTTAACTCGCACATCGTCCAGTTGTGCGTCAGTAGCAGCGGTATAAAACAGCTTTTTTTGCGCAACCGCAGGCTCACCTTGGCGCAGCAGTACCGGTAAAGCCCAACTAAAGGTGTCGCCCAAACTGTGTTGGTAATACTGTGACGTCCAACTTATTAACTGCATAACACTCGGGGGCAACAAAGGCATCTCATCAATCAACTCAGTGATCGTACGCAACTTACTCACTGGCACTTCGGTCGTATCGGTAGTGTGCAGGACAACGCCAATCACTTCGCGCGACCCAAAAGGCACCTTCACCCGCACACCAGGTTGCCATGCGCTGACAGGAATATCAGCGGGTGCGCGGTAATCAAACAAACGCCGCAAAGGCGTAGGCAATGCGACACGTAAATAAAGCTCAGACACGCGTATTAAATCCTTAACTATGTGCTGCTATATTAGCGGAGTTTTTTGTTGTATGGTTCTTTAAGCAAGTGCTGAGTCATTAGCTGCATTGTCAGGTTCAAGCAAGAGCTTCCAATACTTCCTTATACACGAACCTGTCATGGGGGCTTATTACTAACACCATGGAGAATGATTATGAGTAAAAAAGTTGCAGTGATTTTATCCGGTTGCGGCGTTTTTGACGGTGCAGAAATCCATGAGAGCGTACTCACGGCGCTGCGTCTTGACCAGCAGGGTGCACAGGTAACCTTCTTTGCTCCCGATATCCCACAAGGTCATGTTATCAACCATCTTACAGGCGACGAAATGCCTGAGCAGCGCAATGTGCTGATTGAGTCAGGACGTATTACCCGTGGTAAAACCCTTGATGTACGCGAACTACAAGCCAAAGACTTTGATGCCTTAATCCTGCCCGGCGGCTTTGGTGTTGCCAAAAATCTGTCCAATTTTGCCAGCAAAGGCGCAGATTGCGAAGTAGAAGAAAACACCCTCAAGGCTATTTTGCAATTTAAAGAGGCTAAAAAGCCCATCGGCCTTATGTGTATCTCCCCCGCTTTATCGGCCAAAATATTTGGCACAGGCGTAACCTGCACTATCGGCAGCGACGCTGGCACTGCCGGCGCCATCGAAGCCATGGGTGGCAAACACCAAAATTGCAGCGTCGATAAGATTGTTGTCGATGAAGGCAACTGTTTGGTTACCACCCCCGCCTATATGCTCGCCCAATCCATTAGTCAGGCCGCTACAGGCATTAATGCTCTAGTCGATAAAGTGCTAGAAATGGCTTAACCGCTTTTCCCTTCAGTATTCGTGCCGCTCATTTGCATAATCCATGAGCGGCACGTGTAATATTGATCACTAAGGAGTTTCGCGCAGTAAAAGCGGAAAACTATTGCGCTTTATTTTTGCAAAGCTATGCTAATCACTTAATTTTCCACAAGGTACACACACCGTCTTGGACACTAGCCTACACACCCATCGTTTTACACTAGAAAGCTTCGATACCGCGCGTTTCGCCAACCTGTGCGGTCAATACGACGAGCATTTACGTCTCATTGAGCAGCGCCTTAACATCACCATCCGCAACCGTGGCGAACAGTTTGAACTGCTCGGCGATGCTGCAGCGACAAGCACCGCAGAACACCTCTTGCGCCGCTTGTATCGTGAAACCAAAGACACACAGCTGACCCCTAACCAAATCCATCTGTACCTGCAAGATGCGAGTATGCAAGAACTCGCCTTACCAGCTACTAACAGGGTCACGCTGCGTACACGCAAAGCGGTAATTAAACCTCGTGGTGAAAACCAGCAAGCCTATGTACGCTCCATTCAAAAAACAGATATAAACTTCGGTATAGGTCCTGCAGGCACGGGAAAAACCTATCTAGCGGTTGCCTGTGCAGTGGATGCGTTAGAGCGCGAAGAAGTTGAACGCATCTTACTCGTGCGCCCTGCCGTTGAAGCCGGTGAAAAACTGGGCTTCTTGCCCGGAGATTTAACCCAAAAAATTGACCCCTACTTACGTCCTTTGTACGACGCTCTTTACGAAATGCTGGGCTACGAGTATGTCCATCGCCTGTTGGAGCGACAAATTATCGAAGTTGCACCGCTAGCCTATATGCGCGGACGCACGCTAAGTAATAGCTTTATTATTCTGGATGAAAGCCAAAACACCACTAAAGAGCAGATGAAAATGTTCCTTACGCGAATCGGCTTTGGCTCTACTGCGGTGATTACAGGCGACATCACCCAAATCGACCTACCGCGAGGCGTAAAATCCGGACTTATTCATGTTTCAGAAGTATTAAAAGACGTACCCGGCCTAAGCTTTACCTTCTTCAAATCTGGTGACGTAGTACGCCATCCATTGGTACAGCTGATTGTCGAAGCTTACGAAAAATATGAAGCAAACGAGGCGCAAAACTAGCCATGGCAGTTACTCTGGACATGCAGAACGCCAGCAACTCTACGCAGCTCCCCAGCCAAAAAGATCTACAAAAGTGGTGTGCACTGGCGCTCAGCCAGCGTAGCAATCCTTCTGAGCTAACCATTCGTCTAGTTGATGAAGCAGAAGGTCGCACGCTTAATCAGCAGTGGTGCGGCAAAGACTACGCCACCAATGTGCTGTCCTTTGCCGCCGAGATACCTGAAGGCATTTTAGATATCCCTCTGTTAGGCGATCTGGTCATTTGCGCACCCGTAGTGGAGCGTGAAGCACAGGAACAAAACAAACAGCTGCAGGCGCACTGGGCACATATGGTGATCCACGGCTGCTTGCACTTGCTGGGTTATGACCATATAGAAGAGGAAGACGCTCAGGAAATGGAGCAGCTCGAACAGCAGCTAATGGCTGAGCTGAACTATGCAGACCCTTATGCAGAAACTGAATAACCCTTTTCTATATAAAAACTTTTAATGAAGATATGGATCTACTACAACCATGAGTGAAGACAGTTCTAGCAGCGGGCAAAGATCTTGGTTAGACAAACTAGCCCAAGCTTTTGCCCAAGAACCCAAAAACCGTCAAGAGTTATTTCAGTTGTTGCGTGAAGCTAATCGCAACAAACTAATGGACGATGATGCCTTGGCTATTGTTGAGGGGGCCATTGAGATTTCCGAGCTTAAAGTACGGGATATTATGATTCCGCGCTCGCAAATGGTCAGTATTCAAGTTGACCAAACACCTGAGCAATTTTTGCCCGCTATCATCGAAGCCGCTCACTCACGCTATCCTGTGTTTGGCGAGAATAACGATGAAATCTTAGGGATTTTACTCGCCAAGGATTTACTGCCACTTATCCTAAGCCGTCCAACGGACTTTAACTTGCGACAGATTTTGCGCCCTTGTAATTTCGTACCCGAATCAAAACGCCTTAATGTCCTGCTAAAAGAATTTCGCGCCAACCACAACCACATGGCGGTCGTGATTGATGAATACGGCGGTGTTGATGGTTTGGTCACCATTGAAGACGTCTTAGAGCAAATCGTTGGCGATATTGAAGATGAGCACGACGTTGAAGACGATACGCTAATCCGTTCTGTACCCAGCGGTGATCACATAGTTAAAGCGCTCACGCCGGTGGAAGACTTTAATGAGTTTTTTAAGAGCAGCTTTTCTGAGGATGAATACGACACCATCGGCGGTGTAGTGCTCAGTGCATTCGGCCATTTACCCAAACGCAATGAAGTCATAGAAATCGACAACTGGCGCTTTCGGGTTGCCAACTCAGATAGCCGTCGCTTACACCTCTTACGTGTTAGTAAGGTTGGCTAGTCACCATGTTTGACCCCGCATCCGTATTGCGTTACGGCTGGCAAGGCAATCTACTGGCCGTACTGGTGGGCGGGTTGATTACCTTTTCACTAGCACCTTTTAATCTATGGCCTCTGGCACTACTTGCCACCGCGCTTTGCTATTTGTTGTTACAAGCGCTAACCCCAAGACAAGCCGCTCTGCGTGGCTGGCTATTTGGCTTTGGCTTGTTTGCCAGCGGTGTAAGCTGGGTGTATGTCAGTATCCACGACTACGGCTCTGCCCCACCACTGCTTGCAGGCACGCTTACTTTAATCTTTGTTGCGGGACTGGCTCTTTTTCTTGCAGCATTTGCTTGGTGCTGGGCAAGGTTTGTTCGACAAGCACAGCACAACCTGAGCAACGCCTTAGTGTTTGCGGCACTGTGGGTGGCTACGGAGTTTTTCCGTGGTTGGTTTCTAACCGGTTTTCCGTGGCTCTACATCGGCTATAGCCAGCTGGACGGGCCACTGGCTGGTTTAGCGCCTGTAGGCGGTGTTTGGCTCATATCCTTTGCCCTAGCCCTGAGTAGCGCATTACTAGCCAACTTACTTGCCTGTAAACAAGCTCGACGCCAGTGGCCAGTCTATGCAGGCCTCTTAATTCCAGCTTGGATAATCACTGCCTCCCTACAACTTGTGCATTGGACTTACACTGCAGGCGAGCCTCTAACAGTAGCCGCAGTGCAAGGCAATATTGAACAAAGTATGAAGTGGGATCCAAGCCAAGTTAGCAACCAACTTATCCTGTACCAACAACTTAGCCTAACCGCACCTCAGGTTGATCTACTCGTCTGGCCAGAAAACGCCATACCTGTTTTACAAACCAGCGCTACAGATTTTCTTAATCATCTCGACACCTTTGCACAACAACGCCAATCTGCACTGATTACCGGCATTCCTATGCGTCATTTAAATAGTGAGGGGCAGGCAAGGTTTTATAACGGCATCACCACCTTGGGCGATGCCTCCGGGGAATACCTCAAGCAAAAATTAGTACCTTTTGGTGAGTATGTGCCTTTGCAAGACATGCTTCGCGGCGTTATCGAATTGTTTAATTTACCTATGTCTGATTTTGCCCGCGGCCCAAGCAATCAACCCGCTATTATTGCCAAGGGACAGCGCATTGCACCCTATATTTGCTATGAAGTGGTCTATCCAGAATTTGCTCGCAAGCTGGCCGCGCACAGTGAAATCTTGCTCACTATCAGCAATGACACTTGGTTTGGCACCTCTATTGGTCCTTTACAGCATCTACAAATGGCGCAAATGCGCGCATTAGAGGCCGGTCGCTGGATGATCCGCGCTACTAATAACGGGGTGACAGCTATCATCAATCCACACGGACGTATCGAAAAACAAATACCGCAATTTGAACAAGCAGTCTTAATTGGCGAAGTAAGACCCATGCAGGGTTTAACGCCTTATCTGCGTGTTGGCTCTTGGCCACTGGCTTTCATCTGTGTGTTGCTACTTGGACTGGGTATACGTAAGCGCCAACACTGCACTTAGATATCACTTGACTCTCCCTTAGCGTCGCGAAAGGCTATTGCTTAAACCCAGCGCTGGAGAAATTGATAGAGCCAACCTTGGCAAAGATTTCGACAAGCACAGTCACCGAAAGAACCGCTACCTGCGCTTGTCGCAATCCATGCTTGAGCCTGTTTAAAACCCAGGCTCAGCACATCCTCTAACTACTTAGCTTTTGCTTTCTTGCTCAGTCTCAGCATCCGTTGCAGCTTGTGCAACATCAACATCAACAGCGGCAGACTTTGGCTCTTGTTGCTCAGCTACAACTTCTGGTTTGGCAGTCACCTGCTCAACCTCATCTGTTGCTGCAACATTTTGTGTAAGCATATCAGTCTGTTGTACAGGCTCTTCAATTAGACTCTGCTGCTCCTGCACTTCTGGCTCTGATTGAACAACAGGCGCTTGAGCAACTATTTCAGTTTGTGCTTTTGCGGCTTGTTCTTTAGCCAAGCGCTCCAAACGACGGCGCTCGCGCGGATCGTTAGAAGCTCGACCTACTGGACGCACGGGTTGCTCTGGCGCAGCTTCCTCACTGACTTTAACCGGTGCAACAACAGCTTCAGGCTCCAAGCTTAGGCTTTCCTGTACCACTTCAGCTTTTACTGGTTCGGCTTTCACAGTCGCTTCAGCATGTTCTTGCGGCTCACTAATTTGTAGCAAAGCCTTAGGCTCTTCAATTTGTATCGCTGCTGCAACTGGGACTTCGGTAGCTTTTGCTGCTTGCGGGTCGAAACCTACTACTGCCTCTTTTACTGGTGCAACGCTAGGCGTAGTTTGCTGCTTCGGTGCAGCCTCAGTTTGGCGCTCATCATTGTTAACAGCCTGTTCCTGTGTTGCTGAGTCTGTAGACTCTTGGCTGCCATCAGTTTCACCTGTATCAGGCTGACGTTCACGGCGCGTAGGACGACGGCGCTGGCCACGGGTACGACGACGTGGACGCTCTTCTTCCGTCTGTCCATTGGTGTTTTGCTGATTTTCAACATTCAGCTCATCTACCACTTCATCAAGCTTCTCTACCGGCTCAGCATCGCGTGGACGGCGTGCTGCGCGCGCAGCCTGCTCATCATTATTCTGCACTCGTGGAGCTTGTTGATTACGCGTTGTCTTTTTGTCAGCTTGCTCAGCGGTGCGAGTATCACGGGCTGGACGCTCGCGACGCGTAGACTGGGCTTCCTGATTATCACGACTTTCGCGAGGCTCGCGGTTATCACGGCTTTTACGCTCGTCATCACGCTGACGAGAGTCGCGGTTATTGCGCGGATTGGCTGTACGTGTATTACGACGCCCATCCTGTTGAGTATTACGTGCTGTTTCAGCCTTAACTTCAGGCTGTGCTGGCGCTTCTTCTTTGCTGGCAAAGATGCCAACCAGAGACTTAACCAAGCCTTTAAGTAAACCTGTCTCAGCCGTACGAGCCTGTGGATGAGGACTGCGCGTTTGCGGGTTAGGCGCTTGACGTGTTACAGCATTGCGATCCGCCACACCGGTTTTCACTACTGCTTCCTCACGCACCAGCGAGCGTGTTGTGCTGGCTGCTACAGTGGTATCTTCCGATTCTTCCGCCGACATTTCGTAGCTCGACAGGCCTGACAAAGCTTCAGGGCTATCTTCACGTACACGCGTCACTTCAAAGTGCGGGGTATCTAGATGTTCATCAGGAAGGATAAAAATACGTACACGAGTACGCAGTTCAATTTTCGTAATTGCATTGCGTTTTTCATTCAACAAGAAAGCCGCTACTTGCGTAGGCACACGTGCACGCACTTCTGCAGTGCGCTCTTTTAGAGCTTCTTCTTCGATTAAGCGTAAAATTGCCAAGGAAATAGACTCAACATCACGAATCACACCCTGGCCATTACAGCGTGGGCAAACCACGCCGCTGGTTTCACCCAGGGACGGACGCAGACGCTGACGGGACATTTCTAACAAACCAAAGCGCGAAATACGACCAATTTGTACTCGGGCACGGTCTGCTTCCAAACACTCACGCATGCGTTCTTCTACGGCGCGCTGGTTTTTCATTGGCGTCATATCGATAAAGTCGATAACAATCAGACCACCAATATCACGCAGGCGTAATTGACGAGCAATTTCTTCTGCCGCTTCAAGGTTGGTTTGTAGGGCTGTTTCTTCAATATCACTACCGCGTGTAGCGCGTGCGGAGTTGATGTCAATGGATACCAACGCTTCTGTTGGGTCAATCACCAAGGCGCCGCCGGACGGCAGTTTAACTTCGCGCTGGAAAGCCGTTTCAATTTGGCTTTCAATCTGGAAGCGGTTAAACAGTGGAACACTGTCCTGATACTGCTTAACTTTATTGGCATAGACCGGCATCACCTGCTGAATAAAGCTCAGTGCTTCATCATAGGCTTCAACCGAGTCGATCAATACTTCGCCGATATCCTGACGCAAATAGTCTCGAATAGCGCGGATAATCACGTTACTTTCTTGATAAATCAGGAAAGGCGCGCTACGACCCACGGTAGCCTCTTTGATGGCTGTCCAAAGCTGGACGAGATAATCCAAGTCCCACTGCAATTCTTCAGAACTACGTCCCAAACCTGCCGTACGGACAATTAAGCCCATATCAGCGGGTGCATTCAGGCTGCTGAGCGCCTCACGCAACTCAGTACGCTCATCGCCTTCAATACGGCGAGAGATACCGCCGGCACGGGGGTTGTTAGGCATCAGTACTAAATAGCGACCTGCCAGACTGATAAAAGTAGTTAAAGCTGCGCCCTTGTTACCGCGCTCTTCTTTATCAACCTGAACAATAACTTCCTGACCTTCATTAAGCACATCTTTGATGTTGACGCGGCCGCCATCAAATTGCTTGTTAAAGTATTCGCGGGAGATTTCTTTGAGGGGCAAAAAGCCATGACGTTCTGAGCCGAAGTCAACAAAAGCGGCTTCTAAACTAGGCTCAATCCGAGTAATACGTCCTTTGTAGATGTTGGATTTTTTTTGCTCACGAGCGCCCGACTCGATGTCTAGATCAAACAAACGTTGACCATCCACCAAAGCAACACGCAACTCTTCGGGCTGAGTTGCGTTAATTAGCATTCTTTTCATTGTTTACCAAGTTTCCGTAGTCACGGAAAGCAATTGGCACACGACCTCATTGGTTGTGCGGGGTTCGCGCAGTCAGCGGGTAGCTAACCGTGTCTAGCAAACAGCAGATAATCTGGTGCTGCGACAGCGTATCCATTTGTTCAGCGCAGGCGCTGGTTAAAATCAGGAGGAGGAATCAATATAAACGCGGACGCTTTGGCATCTAAGCTCTTGTTCGAGCTACGCTGTTCAGTGATTGTGCATCTCCACCCTTCACAATACCTATGAAAACTCGGGTGCCGCTCGGCTTTCCATGAGCGGGTTTATCAAAAACAAACGCTTTAACAGCGTTTGCGGATTATTTTTCAGGCCAATTTCATTAAATTTTAAATTGAGCAGCCTGTTACTCAAGCTAAACTGCGGTTCAGGACGCTGATATTTAAGTTAGATTATGCGCCTTCATTAACAAGCTCTAGTGTGATTACGGGGTGTTACGATCGGTGTTTAGCAACACAGAACCTCTACAATCAATATACTTGGTTCTGCACGTCGCTGCGTCTGTGCTAACAACCCACTAAGAGCTCACTTACAGTTCCGACTACTTACTTAAGTTAGCTTGCTGAATATAACAGCATCTGAGGGCTGCTTCAATTGCTATAAAATTGTTATGCTATGCAACATGACTAAGACCACCCCAGTTCTTCCCACAAAAGTACAACATATCGAGATCGAAGCCAGTTATGCTGGGCAGCGAATCGATAATTTTTTACTGACCCGTTTAAAAGGCGTACCCAAAACGCTCATCTACCGCATTTTGCGCAAAGGTGAAGTGCGAGTGAACAAGGGCCGCATAAAACCTGAATATCGTTTATGTGCTGGTGATGTTTTGCGTATTCCACCCGTACGCGTCAGTGAACCTAACGCTCCCGCCCAAATTGCCCAAGGCTTATTAGCACGCCTTGAAGCGGCTATTGTTTATGAAGACAACAGCTTGCTGGTGGTGAACAAACCCGCTGGCATCGCCGTACATGGCGGCAGTGGCTTAAATTTCGGCATTATCGAAGCCTTTCGCCAATTACGTCCACAATGCAGCGAGCTTGAATTGATACACCGTCTCGACCGGGATACATCTGGCTTGCTGATGTTGGCGAAAAAACGCAGCCAATTACGCCACCTGCATGAAGCCTTGCGTAACGGCACCATTGACAAAGGCTATCTGGCTCTCGTCTCCGGGCGCTGGCCAGCGAGTCGTAAACGTGTCGATGCTCCACTGATGCGCAGTAATTTACGCTCCGGTGAGCGCATGGTTGAAGTCAATCAAGCCGGTAAAGACTCATTGACTGAGTTTAAAGTGATCCGCCGTTTTGCTGATTTCGCCACACTGGTACAAGCCAACCCTATTACCGGACGTACCCACCAAATCCGCGTACACGCGCTGTATGCCGGCCACCCAATCGCTGGTGACAGCAAGTACGGTGATGAAGAGTTTTCTAAAGCCATCCGCGAACTGGGCGGCAAGCGCCTGTTTTTACACGCGCATTTCCTTAAGCTTAAGCTCAGCGATGGGCAAGAATTAGAGCTGCACGCTGAACCCGATGAAAGCTGGCAGCACGTTTTGGAGTCTTTGAGTGAATAAAAATATTCGTCTCCTAATCTTTGATTGGGACGGCACGTTAGTAAAATCCTTACCGCGTATTGTTGAAGCCATGCAAGTTGCAGCGCAGCAGTGCCAAATCCCACCGCGTAGCACTGATGAAATTCACGCCATTATCGGTTTGTCCTTACTGGAAGCCTTTGATGTGCTGTATCCAGAGGTTAAGAATGCGCAACTGCGGGAAAATTTCCGCCAAGCCTATGCCAAACATTATTTCTTCTTGGAACAGCAACCCTCGCCTTTTTATCCCGGCGTGCGTGATGCGCTGGACGATTTTAAAGCAGCGGGCTATCAACTGGCAGTCGCTACTGGAAAAAGCCGACGTGGCTTAGACCTTATTTTGCGCGGTCATCAGCTAGAAGACTTTTTCCATATCACGCGCTGCGCCGATGAAACCAAAGGCAAACCGAACCCCTTAATGTTGCAGCAGATATTACAGCACTGCCAGAAAACACCTGAGCAAGCCATCATGGTAGGCGATTCACCCTTTGATTTACAAATGGCGAATAACGCACAGATCGCTGGTGTCGCGGTCAGTTATGGTGCGCAACCATTAAATATTTTACTCGCAGAGCAGCCCGTTTTAGCCATTGATCATTTCGATGAATTAGCACACTGGCTGGCTAAGTAGACTTATAGAGATACACACAGGAACAACAGCATGTCCGAGCAATGGAAAGAAGAAAATTCTGATAACTGGAAAGAACAACCCAGCGCGCAAAAACAGCAAGCGTCGCAAGACAGCACCGACACAAAAACGTGGAAGTTATTAGAGAAAGCCGTTTTAGCCAGCGTGCAAGAACAAAAACGCTCACGTCGCTGGGGTATTTTTTTCAAATCACTGACGTTTTTGTATTTGTTTGGCGCGATTTTTTTGCTTTCTCCGAATTTGACTATGGATAAAAAATCACCCGGCACCAGTCACACAGCACTTATTGAAGTGCGCGGTATGATTGCCGATGGTGAAGAAGCCAGTGCCGATAAGATAGTCAGCGCGTTGCGCCATGCGTTCCAAGATAGTGACACCAAAGGAATTATTCTACGTATAAACAGCCCTGGCGGCAGTCCAGTGCAGTCGGGTTATATTTACGATGAAATTCAACGCCTGCGTCAACTGTACCCGCACATCAAAGTCTATGCCGTGATTAGCGATCTAGGTGCTTCCGGTGCTTACTATATTGCCAGCGCTGCCGACGAAATCTATGCCGATAAGGCAAGCCTTGTTGGTTCTATCGGTGTTACCGCTGCCAGCTTTGGTTTTGTCGATACGCTGAAAATGCTTGGCGTCGAGCGTCGTGTATATACATCAGGCGAGCACAAAGCTTTTCTGGATCCCTTCCAACCACAAAAAGCTGAAGAAACTGAATTTTGGAAAACCGTATTAAATACGACGCATGAGCAGTTTATTAATAGCGTGAAACAAGGGCGCGGTGAGCGTTTGAAATTTGACGCACATCCAGAGCTGTTTTCCGGCCTAATCTGGACCGGAGAACAAGCGTTAGAGATGGGTTTGGTTGATGCGCTGGGTAACAGCAGCTTGGTTGCGCGCGAAGTGATTGGCGTAGACAACATTCAAGACTTCAGCATCCAAGACTCGCCTTTTGACCGTTTTGCAAAACGTTTTGGTGCGAGTGTGGCAGAACGTCTAGCTATGTGGGTAGGATTACAGCAAGCTCCGGCAATTCGGTAAATCGGTAAATAGAGTTACTCGGAGTTTGCGCCTATCTTTTCCATCAACGCCCTAGTCTCTTCATCTATGCGCTCTAAACGAATGCTGACCCGTCTATTCTCAGCGCGGTTGGCAGCATTCGTATTAGGCTTGAGCGGGTAGCGCTCGCCATGGAAACGTATGACGAAGTCTTCTTCTGCTATTCCTTTAGCCATCAAATAGGCTTGCACAGCCAGCGCTCTACGTCTTGATACATCACGATTTAACAAGCGATCACCGCTGCTGTCCGAGTGTCCATCGAGCAAAACTCGATTAACCGTTTTATCTTCTGCCATATATTCCAGCAGCACGTCTAAATGCTTGCGCGTTTGTTCACTTAAGTCATAACCACTATCAAAACGAACAATGCTTTGCTTAATCTGATCATAATTAACCGGCAGAAGATTGGCTGTGCACTTTAAATAGTCGTCATAGGCCTGCGCAAAATTAGTAGGCAAAATCCGTACTTCTAAGGGTTCGCCCTGCACGGTTCGGTGGCGCACTACCGGAGAGCGTCCCTCCAACAAGCCCGAAAGTAAACGCCCAGCCTGAGTTTGGTTGGACTCAAGCGCACGTTCGTTTCTAGTCACAGCGACAGTACCAAGCTGCAAATCACTGGCTGCCGGCTGCCAAGGTGCAGCAGCGGCATACAACTGAGCATTGCCACGGCTTAACCACGCTTCCTGCGCCTGAATCCGAAAAATCGCTTTTTCTCCCGCACGGCGCACAAAGAGACCACCACCAAAATCTTTAATCGGCTGAGTAAGGCGACATTCAAAACGATCACCGTCCACCTGCCACTGCACATCTTCTATGCGTGTCTGAAAAGTAATCGCCTGCGCCAGAGCGGGCGTTACAATAAACATAATGGTGAGTAAGCGTTTAACGCGCATATCATTAAAACCTATATTTACAATAGCTATTCTATCGACCAGCAGCCTGAATACTTGAGTAACTGTAGCAACTGTTCCGCTAGTGTTTCTTTTACGGTAGGATCTGTGCTTATCACGGTAGAATCTAGGCAAGATTTCAGCCTCTACCCTCTTTTAGCTTATGGATTACACATTCTTATGACTGATCGCCTCACTCTATTACGCCCTGACGACTGGCATATTCATTTACGCGATAACGCAGCCCTACAAAATACTGTCCCTGATGTTGCTCGGGTATTTAGCAGGGCAATTATTATGCCAAATCTGGTTCCCCCAGTGCGTGATACCGCGACAGCGAAAAGCTATCAAGAACGCATTCTCAATGCCCGTCCTCAGCATAGCAACTTTAATCCGCTGATGACCCTGTACCTAACCGATCAAACCACAGCAGAGATCATTCACCAAGCTAAAGACAGCGGTTTTATCTATGCCGCCAAGCTTTATCCAGCCGGTGCGACGACTAACTCGGACTCTGGCGTCACCGCTTTAGAGCATATATATCCAGCCCTAGAAGCCATGAGCGAAGTGGGCATGCCTTTACTGGTGCATGGTGAGGTAACTCACAACGAAGTGGATATTTTTGATCGAGAAAAACGTTTTATTGACGATCAACTGATTGGCTTGATTGCCCGTTTCCCCAACCTTAAAGTCGTGCTTGAGCACATCACCACTGCCGATGCGACTGAGTTTGTTCTTGCAGCCTCCGATAAGGTTGCCGCCACTATCACGGCGCACCACTTGTTATTTAACCGTAACCACATGCTGGTTGGTGGGATTAAGCCGCACTTTTATTGCTTGCCCATTTTAAAACGCAACACACATCAAGAAGCCTTGCTCGATGCAGCCACCAGCGGCAACCCTAAATTCTTTCTTGGTACGGACTCAGCACCCCACGCTCAGCATGCTAAAGAAAACGCCTGCGGCTGTGCCGGCTGCTACAGTGCATTTGCTGCTATTGAGCTGTATGCGCAAGCCTTTGAGCAGCGCAATGCGCTCGACAAACTCGAAGCCTTTGCCAGCCATTTTGGCCCTGACTTCTACGACTTACCCCGCAATCAAGACAGCATCACTTTGGTGCGCGAGCCTTGGCAAGTACCGTCCCAACTGCCTTTTGGTGAACACCCCGTCATACCACTTTGCGCTGGCGAAACCCTTAACTGGCGCTTAGTGGAGGCTTAAACATGAGTGATAATTACCCAGAAGAGCTTGATGAAATCCCGAACAACAAAAGCCCGCTAAAAACTCAACTCGCACGCCGTTTCCGTGGCTACCTGCCCGTTGTTATAGACGTGGAAACGGGCGGCTTTAACTGTGCCACCGATGCACTGCTGGAAATTGCGGCTGTCATTCCCAATATGGACGAAGATGGCCAGCTTTACGCAGAACACAGCCACTTCTTCCGCGTAGAACCCTTTGTTGGTGCCAATATAGAACAAGCAGCGCTCGATTTTACCGGTATCAAGCTGGATCACCCACTGCGCATGGCGGTTTCAGAAGAACACGCCCTGACGGAAATCTTCCGCAGTGTGCGCAAATCCATGAAAGCAGCAGGCTGTAAACGCGCTATCTTAGTGGGGCACAACAGTCATTTTGACCTAGGTTTTGTTCAAGCTGCGGCCGAACGCTGTGGCATTAAACGCAACCCCTTTCACCCGTTTTCAAGCTTCGATACCGCCACCTTAGCAGGGTTAGCTTACGGACAAACCGTGCTCTCCAAAGCCTGTGAAGCCGCTGGTATTGATTTTGATAATAACGAAGCCCATAACGCGCGCTACGATACTGAAAAGACGGCCGATTTATTCTGCGGTATTGTCAACCGCTGGAAAGAAATGGGTGGCTGGGACGATTTCTAAAGCCATCGCCCAACACAGACTCAGCGCCAGCAACATCTGTCCTGCCCGTTACTTTTAAACCTGTCTTCAGCAGCGTGATAAATAACGGGCATTTTTATGACGGACACACAGAACAAGGACATAACCACCATGCGTATTTTGCATACCTCCGATTGGCATCTTGGTCAGCACTTTATGGGTAAAACCCGTCAGGCTGAACATCGCGCATGGTGTGATTGGCTGGTGCAAACAGTGGTTGAACAGCAAGCCGATGCGTTGATTATTGCTGGTGATATCTTCGACACAGGCACCCCACCCAGCTACGCACGTGAGCAATACAACAACTTTATTTTGCAAATGCAGGCTACCGGCTGCCAGTTAGTGATTCTTGCGGGCAACCACGACTCTGTCGCCATGCTCAATGAAAGTAAAAACCTGTTGGCGCAACTTAACACCCACGTGATTTCCAGTGCCGCTGACAACCCAGATGAACAGCTTTTGCTACTCAAACGGCGCGACGGTCAAGCAGCCGCAATTCTTTGTGCCGTTCCTTATCTGCGCCCGCGTGACGTGCAGCGCAGTCAAGCCGGTCAAAGCGCCGATGACAAGCAGCGTGATTTACAACAAGCCATTGCGGAACACTATGCGCAGCTATTTAGCCGTGCTCAGGCATTGCGTAAGCAGCTGGGAGTGAACCTGCCTATTGTTGGCACTGGACACTTAACCACCTTGGGCGTAAGTCTGACTGATTCCGTACGCAAAATTTATGTGGGCAATTTGAGTGCCTTCCCAACCGATGCCTTCCCTGCCTTTGATTATCTGGCACTGGGCCATATTCATAGCTCACAAAAAGTGGCAAAGCTTGATCATATACGCTACAGCGGCTCACCTATCCCCTTGAGTTTTGATGAAGCCCCGCAGCAAAAACAACTACTGCGTGTTGACCTGAATGCAGATGGCTTACAGGCGGTAAGCGAACTCAATATCCCATGCTTTCAACCCCTTATCTCTTTGTCCGGCAGTCTCACCGAGTTAGAACTACGGCTTGCTGAACTGGCTAAGCAGCTGGATCGAAATGTCGTAACCTGGTTAGAAATTCGCGTGTGTGTGGATGATTACTACGCTGACCTGAATGAGCGTGTCAACGCCCTATGTAGCGACTTGCCCGTTGAGGTGTTACGCGTGCGCCGAGATCGCGGAGACCTGGTCGCCGGCTTAACCCGCGACTCCGGCGAAGCTTTGTCTGAGTTAACGCCCGATGAGGTGTTTACTAAGCGTCTGCACAATGAACAGCTCACTGAGGAAGAAGTCAGCGTGTTACAAGGTCTTCATGCACAGGTGCTGGAGTCGCTACAGGAGACTGATGCATGAAAATACTTAGTATTCGTCTCAAAAACATCAATGCATTAAAAGGCGAATGGAAGATCGACTTTACGCAAGAGCCTTTTAATGGCAGCAGCTTATTTGCCATTACCGGGCCAACCGGCGCTGGCAAAACCACCCTGCTCGATGCCATTTGTTTAGCGCTGTACAGCCGTACACCACGCATGAACGCCATCTCACAAACCAGCAATGAGCTTATGACGCGGCACACCAGCGAGTGCTTAGTGGAAGTTGAGTTTGCCGTGAAAGATGAAGGCTACCGTGCCTTTTGGAGTCAACGCCGCGCCCGCGATAAAGCGGATGGCGCGCTGCAAGCCGCTAGAACTGAGCTTGCACATTTAGATGGTCGTATTATCACCGACAAACTCAGCGAAAAACCTAAAGAAGTAGAGCGCCTAACCGGTTTGGATTTTCTACGCTTCACCCAATCCATGATGCTGGCTCAGGGCGGCTTTGCAGCCTTTTTAGAAGCCAACGCCAACGATCGCGCTGACTTACTAGAACAGCTAACAGGCACTGAGATTTATGGTGAGATTTCTGCGCGCGTCTATGACATACAAAGAGAGCAGCGCCACGAGTTGGAAAAACTCAACAGCCGCGCCCAAGGCATGCAACTGTTAAGTGAAGAAGAACTTGATGGCGTAAAAGCACAGCTTGCCGACGTTCAATCCCAAGCCGATGCATTAAAAAAACAACAAACACAGTTGCACGAACAGCAGCAATGGCGCAGCCATCTAGACCAAGCGCAAAGCAGCAAACAACAGGCTGAACACCAACTAGAACAGGTACGCCGCCAACAACTTGAGCAAGCCAGTGCGCTGCAGCGTTTGGCTAACCACGCACCGGCAGCTTTGTTACAGGCAGATTATCAAGCACTGCAAGCTGCCAAACAAAGTCTAGAAAACAGCCAACAAAGTTTAACCTCAGCGCAGCATACAGAACGCGAATGTACGGGGCAGATTGAGCAACTGGTGTGGCAGCAGTATCAGTATGCACAACAGTCTTTAGACAGTATTTCTGCCCAGTTGCAAGCCCGCACAGAGCAAGAGCAGCAGCTTCAGGCTCAGCGCACACTCACCCCACAGCATGAAGACTTGCCAAACCACTTGAAGGATTGGAGCAGTAAGTTTGCGCAACTGGAAAAACAACAGCGGGATACGCGCCAGCAGCAAACCGAATATGCCAACGCTGAGACACAAATCCAACGCCTGAGCGCCGAATTACAGGCTCATAACCAAAAATTACACCAGCAGCAATGCGCACTCGCGCCGTTGCAGAACGCCCGCAACGTACAGCAACAGACACTGACACAAACACTGGCACAGCGCACAGCCCAAGAGTGGCAAATACAGCTAAACACCCTGTATGAGCGCAATCAGCACTATCAACGCTTAGGGCAAATTTATCCAACCGAACAGAGGTTGCATACGGCACAAACCGATCTGCAAATGCGCAGCACTGAGCACGCCGTAGCAATAAAGCAACAGGAGCAACACAGAGAAACCCTGCTGGCTCAGTACCAAATCCTAAACGAACTGGTACAAGACAAAACCCGACTACTCCAGCAAGAGCAGCGCATTGCCAGTCTTGAGCAGCACCGTATCCAACTGCAAGCGGATGAAGCCTGCCCCCTGTGCGGATCCCACGAGCACCCTGCCATCAGTGAATACCAAGCACTAGACCTGTCGCAAACTGAACAGGCTTTGCGGGAAAAGCAGGCGGAACTTGACGCGATTAAAGAGCAAGGGCTCGATTGCAGAGCGGCCCTCGACAAACTGCAGCTTGAGCATGACCAGCTACTTAAGCAGCAGCATGAAACTGTGAGTGAGTTACAGCAGTTAACCCGTGAAAAAAACCAATGCCTAGCTGAATTAGAACTCGCCAGCACGCTCTCAGAAGCCGAGTTTACTGCGGCACAAACGACGCACCAGCAAACGCTGAATGAATGTAAAAACCGTCTAACCGCCATTGACCAAGCACAAGCAGCCTTAGCACAGTGCGAGCAAAATTTTCGCCTTGCCGAGCAAGCGGCGCGAGACTCGCAGCAGCTGATAACAACGCAGCAACTCAAGCTAGACAGCCAAACAGAGCAACAAACCAAATTAGCAGCACGCATCCACACGCAACAGGAAGAAACCTTGCAGCTACAGCAGCAGCTCACTGAACAGCTAGCACAGTTGGGTTACACATTGCCCCCTGAACCACAGCAGTGGCTCACTGAGCGGCAACAAGAGTCGCAACGGTGGCAGGAAGGTAAGCAGCAGTTGCATCAACTTGAGCTACAGATTGCGGATTTACGCAGTCAACAGCAAAACGCTGCACAACTACAGCAAACCGCGCAACAACGTTGGCACGCCTTAGGCGCCAATAATGAAGGCGCACCTTGCCCACCAACTGCCAACCTGCAACAGGCTTTAGCGGATACACAGCGCCAGTTGCACAGCAGTGAACAACAACAGTCGCAGCTACAAGGGCAGATTCACAGCTTAACCGAGCGTTTAACCGAGGCGCAGACGACCTATCAGCAACAACACGCACAGTGGACTGCTTGTTTAGCACAAAGTCCTTTTGCCGATGAAGATGCTTTTTTACAGGCTCTCTTGCCGGCAGAACAAGCGCAACAGTTACAAGAACTAAAACAGCAACTCGACAACGCCCTGCAAGACGCCAACACCTTGCTTAAAGATGCAACGCAGCGTATCGAGCAGCTTAGCGCACAGCCACAAACCGCCTTAAGCAGCGCAGAGCTAGCCCAACAGCTAAGCGTTCTGGATACGCAACTAAGCGAGTTCAACCGGCAACTGGGACGCTTGCAGCACAGTCTCGATATGGATGCCAGCAACCGTATCGCACAGCAGGAATTACTGACTCAGATAGAGCAACAGCAACTGCTTTATGATCAATGGCAACAGCTCAACAGCTTAATTGGCTCAGCCGATGGCAGTAAATACCGCCGTTTTGTGCAGGGTTTAACCCTGGACCATCTAGTGAGTTTGGCCAATGAACAATTAGCCGTTTTACATAACCGCTACCAGCTCAGCCGCCATGAGCAAGCAGAGTTAGAAATCAAAATTGTCGATACCTGGCAAGGTGATATCCAGCGCGATACCCGCACGCTCTCCGGCGGCGAAAGCTTCTTGGTCAGTTTAGCCTTAGCTTTGGCACTGTCTGAACTGGTCAGCCAAAAAACCCGCATTGATTCGTTATTTCTCGATGAAGGCTTTGGTACTTTGGATAATGAAACGCTAGAGATGGCGCTCAACGCCTTGGATAACCTCAACGCTGAAGGCAAAACCATTGGCATTATTAGTCACGTTGAGGCGTTAAAAGACCGTATCCCTGTGCAAATCAAAGTGCACAAAAGTACCGGCATGGGCTATAGCACGCTGGATGACTGCTACCGAGTAAGCTAGCCAACCAGAATGCGTTGGCTATTACTTCATGACTAAAATTGGCACGCTGCTGTTTTCTAGCATTTTCAACGTGTTGCTGCCCACAAAAAACTGGCGCAAACGCGTGCCGCCAAAAACGCCCATCACCAGCATATCCACCGCATGAATCTGTTGATAACTTAACAACTGCTTAAAGATATCGCCTTGCAAATAAACAGCCGTTACTTTAAAACCGCCCTCAGTTAAACGTGCCACGGCTTGGGTGAATTTTTCTTCTTGATCGACTTGTTTATTTTTTACCGTTACCAGATGGCAGTCCAGGCCGCGCAACAAATCACTACTTAAAATACGCTGCAATGCCTGCTCAGTCGTTTGCCGTCCGTCGTAAGCCAACATAAAGCTTTTGGGTGCAACAAACTGCGGCGGCGCAATCAGCACGGGCGTATTGATCTGCCGTAGTAGGCTTTCCAGATGCGTACCTAAGATACTGTTTTTCTTATCCGTTTTAGCCGAAGAATGACCAATCACTACCAGCCGCGCGGTGCTTTCTAAGTCCAGCAAAGCTTCGACAAAGGGTCCGTGCCGCTGCAGAATTTCGACCTGCTCGTGTCCAGCTTCTAGAGCTTTAGCCTTTGCTTGGGTAAGCAATTCTTTCCCCAGCTGCAAGGCTACTCGGGCGTGTTGTTGCTCCAGCGTTGCAATTTCGGCTAACAGCTTGGAGCGTGCGCCAAGACCAATGGTGCCGGATAAATCGCTATGCTCAGGTGCCAAAGGTTGTTTTTCAATGCTGTGCAAAAACATCAGCGGACTCTTGAGTTGCCCAGCCACCCAAATAGCAGCTTCTTCAACGCCCGTCGACCCAGTTGATTCATCAATGCAGGCTATAATCTGTTGCATATTTCTCTCCTCGGTAAGCATGCGTTAGTGCAATAAAAGCTTTAGCTCCGCGTGCGTGGCAAACTTATCAATCACCGTTTTGCTGGCTTCGTTCATCCCAATCACACTCACATCAGCGCCCAGCCGCTGGTATTTAAGGACCACTTGTTCCAGTGCTGCCACGGCTGTCATATCCCAAAAATGAGCGCGGGTTAAATCAATCACAACTTTTTCGGCTGCATAAGTAAAGTCAAAGGACTCAAAAAACTTCTCCGACGAAGCAAAAAACACCTGCCCAATCACTTGATAACCTAGCTCGGCTTCTGCCATTTCTTGCTTAACCACCATCAACCGAGCAATTTTGTTAACGAAAAACAGCGCGGACAATAACACCCCTGCAAGTACGCCTAAGGCAAGGTTATGGGTGCTCAGCACCACCGCAACAGTAGTCAACATAACAATGTTGCTCGATAGCGGGGTTTTCTTAAACTCCTTGACCGAGCTCCATGAAAATGAGCCGATAGAAACCATAATCATCACCGCCACTAAAGCGGCCATGGGAATGTGTCTAATCCAGTCACTTAAAAATACCACCATAATTAATAAGAAAAACCCGGCGCAAAAGGTCGATAAGCGCCCACGACCGCCCGATTTAATATTAATCACCGACTGGCCAATCATCGCACAACCCGCCATACCACCCAGCAGCCCAGCACCAATGTTGGCAATGCCTTGGCCTTTACATTCTTGGTTGCGATTGCTTTTGGTGTCAGTGAGTTCATCAAGAATATTGGCCGTCATTAATGACTCCAGCAAACCCACAACAGCTAAGCCTAGCGAGTAAGGCAAAATAATTTGCAGCGTCTCTAGCGTAAGCGGCACGTCGGGCCAGAGGAAAATCGGCAGCGTATCGGGCAGCTGCCCCATATCACCCACGGTGCGTACATCCAAGCCCAAATAAACCGCTGCGCCGGTTAATGCAATAATACAGATCAGCGTAGAAGGCACGCTTTTACCAATTTTAGGTATCAACGGGAACAAATAAATAATGCCCAAACCCGCAGCGGTAATAGCATACACGTGCCAGGTAACATCGGTCAGTTGCGGTAATTGCGCGATAAAAATAAGAATCGCCAGCGCATTAACAAAACCTGTCACCACCGATTTCGAGACAAAACGCATCAAGCCGCCCAGCTTCAAAAAACCCGCCAGTATCTGTAACACACCGGTTAATAAAGTCGCGGCTAACAAGTATTCCAAACCATACTGTTTAACCAAGGTAACCATTAACAAAGCCATGGCACCGGTGGCGGCTGAGATCATGCCGGGTCTGCCGCCAACAAAAGCAATAATAACCGCGATACAGAACGAGGCGTACAGCCCAACCTTGGGATCAACACCGGCAATAATTGAAAACGCAATAGCTTCTGGAATCAGTGCTAGGGCGACGACCAGACCGGATAAGAGGTCGCCACGGATATTGAAAAACCATTGACTGTGAATTTTTTTAAACATTATGAGTCCGTACTGCTAGGTAATAACCGCTGTCAAGCTTGGAAGATGCTGATAAAAATCAGGAGATATTTTTCTGCGTATTAAAGATGGATGAGGAAAAAACAGGCGTAAGTCTAGCAGTTTCGCGCCTGTATTCAATTTTTATGCGTCTTCTTTGTCTATCTAAGCTTCTAACCAAATCCAAATAATCACATATAAAACAACCAGTTAAGCTGATTTTATTGCTAGATAGTTAGCACTTAAAAGGCGTCTTACGCAGCCGGCAAGTAATATTGTTACAATGTATCCACAAAATGCTAGTGTGCGCTGTTGGGTTTCCTTGATTGTTGAGCGTTATAATCAAGATGTCTCGATTTTTGTTACTGCCGCCCTATCTCTTAATGAGCCATAACAGCCAAGAGCACCCGCTCAGACTGGCAGCTCCTTTTACTTTTTAGGTGTATCCCTTGTATAGAGAACTAACCTTTGATCACGATGATTATTCCATCGATGACGATAGTGAGTCAGATTACGATCTGGACGACTATTCCTTATCCGACCCAAACTTTAGCGATCTAAATTTTGATGATTACTCTATCGATGAGCCCGACATTATTTTAGATGTCCCCTTCGTGCCCACGGATGAAAAAGTGGTACACGCCATGCTCGATTTAGCTGAAGTCACCAGCAAAGATATACTGTATGACCTAGGCTGTGGCGATGGACGTATCGTAGTGGCGGCCGCTATGCACCGCAACACCCGCGGCATCGGGATTGATATGGACCCTGCACGCATAGCCGATGCGATGGAATATGCCGGTAACGCAGGCGTTGAATATATGGTCAACTTCTTTGAGGGTGATCTACTCGAAGCCGATTTTAGCCAAGCCACAGTAGTCACGCTTTACTTATTGGACTTGGTAAACGTAGAGCTTAGACCTAGACTGCTTGACGAGCTGCGTCCGGGTACGCGCATCGTTTCCCACGCGTTTGATATGGGTGACTGGAAGCCCGATAAGCATCATAGCTACGGCAGTGTGAATTTATTTAAGTGGATAGTACCGGCCAAGGTCGCCGGCACATGGGAATGGCAAGCCACAAGCGGTGAAACCTACCGCGTCGAGCTAAAACAAAAATACCAACAAGTAACAGGTAACGCTTGGATTGATGGCCAGCCAGCGCAGCTGAAAAATGCTTTGCTTAAAGGCGATCTGCTCGAATTAGTAATCAAAAACGAGGCCAATAGCCGTCCTGTAGGTTTTGTGATGCGCTGTGAGGGCAAACAACTGGTGGCTGCCGACGGGGATCAGCAAGCTACTCCAGCTATTAAAATCACCAGCGCTTAATTCTTTGCAACCTTGCATTCAGCAGCAATCCATACCCATCTTGTAAACCGCATAGCGTGGAACAGCCTATACCCCATAGGCTTTTCCACCTGTCTTAATAGTACTGCCAATTATTCCTCAACCATCGAATCAGCTCGACTGCTGTTTTGTCACGCCCACATTTATATTTTATCAACCGTTTAGATCAATAAATATAAATTAACTTTTAATTAGTCAGCTATCTAACTAAACTACGCCTAAATAAAAAATGCGGGGCACCGCACTATGCTTAAGAGGTAACTGGCACGTAAAACCAGGTGCCAAACCTAAAAACAAATAATGGCAAGTAACTTGCCTGATGGAATGCGACTTATGAAAAAGTGGCCACGAATTATCATTATTGCAGGAGCAGTCGGTCTAGCACTGGCATTTGCTCTAGGGCAATTACTGCCCAACCTGCGCACCAAAACCAGCGGTATTGAGGTCGATATTACTGATGCTCAACTAATCAAAAAAGGCGAATATATCGCGCGCACAGCAGACTGTATTGCTTGCCATACCGTTCTGGGTGACGAAGACTTTGCCGGCGGTTTACCCATGCTGACCCCTTTGGGGGCAATTTATTCAACTAATATCACCCCAGACAAAGAAACCGGTATCGGCAATTACAGTTTCGATGATTTCAATAATGCAACCAAACATGGTGTACGCAAGGACAAGAGCGCGCTTTACCCAGCTATGCCCTATCCGTCATACCAGATCATGCCTGACGAAGACGTTGCAGCTATGTACGCCTACTTTATGTCAGGTGTGAAAGCGGTCAAGCAAGCTAACAAGACAAGCGAACTGCCACCCGTACTTAATTGGCGCTGGCCGCTGGCTTACTGGCAAGCCATCTTCGCCCCTGAACGCACCTTTGTTCCGGAAACAGATGACCCGGTATTAACACGCGGTCAGTATCTGGTTGAAGGCCCAGGGCACTGTGGCTCTTGCCACACTGAGCGTGGTATTGGTTTCCAAGAAGTTGCTCTATCTAATGCAGATTCTGAGCAGTACTTAAGCGGCGCAGTCATTGATGGCTGGCGTGCAAAAAGCCTGCGCGGCGAACACCGTGGCTTAGGTACATGGAGCACCGCAGAATTGGTAGATTTCTTTAAAACCGGTCGTACTGACATCACCGCTGCTTTCGGTGCCATGGCGGAAGTGGTTGAGGACAGCACGCAATACATGACCGAAGAAGACCTGTACGCCATGTCAGCGTATTTGAAGACGCTTAGCCCAACTCCCGGCGAGCCCGTGACCATAGTGGCAAAAGAAGACGTCACCACGCAAAAACTACTGGATGGCGTTTACGATTCTCGCGGCTCGATTCTGTACGCTGAATACTGCCAAATCTGCCACCGCGCCGATGGCAAGGGTGTGCCGCGTATCTTCCCAGCACTGGAAGGCAACAGCGCCGTGTATTCGCGTGATGCTGACTCCGTATTGCAAATCACCCTCAGTGGTGGTCGCATGCCGGATACTCCACACGATCGCATGGCTTTCACCATGCCTGAGTTTATCAACCTAAGTGATGCCGATATTGCTGAAGTGGTTAACTACATCCGTAATAGCTGGACCAACAGCGCCTCCAAAATCGATATCGATGATGTCGTACAGATGCGTCATTTCCTCAGCAAAAAACCAAAAACAGCTACTGATGTAGCCCCTGATCTGAGCATTACTGCTGCAGTACAAGGAGCGAACCGTGAATAAATCACTATTTAATCTAGCCAGCGTTACCAGCTCTACTTCGCGCCGTATGACACTGACTGTACTGGCTACTGCTGTGTACGCTTTGGCTCTTAGCGGCTGTGATTCTCCTAAGCCCGTCGAGCGCAACGCCACTAAGTACGAGCTGGTCACCACGGACGATGCCAACGAAGATATCGGCACCTATGTGCTTCCTCAAGATACCTCTATCTTGAATGAGCCTAATGCCGAGCAAATTTTTTACGGCAAACGTTTACTCAACGAAACCAAGCGTCTACTGCCTGAGCACGTTGGTGCAGCCATGAACTGTAATAGCTGCCACATCTCGCAAGGTAAAATCCCGCTGGGCGATCCCTACATCAACAGCTACAACTTTTACCCCCGCGTGATGCCACGTTCAGGTAAAGAAGTGGATTTAGAAGGCCGCATTAATGGCTGCTTTATGCGCTCCATGAATGGCAAGCCTTTGCCGCGCGAATCAGAAGAGATGCAAGCGATGGTGGCCTACATGAAGTGGTTGTCGCAAAGCACACCCAAGAACCAAAAAGTGGCCATCAGTAACGCCGGCGAAGTTGATACCTCATTGGTAGCTGACACGGCACGTGGTGAGCAAATTTACTACGCGCAGTGTGCTACCTGCCATGGTGACAACGGCGAAGGCATGAAAGACAGCCGTGGCGATATCGTTTTCCCACCACTGTGGGGCGATGAGTCCTTCAACATCGGCGCAGGCATGGCGCGTACTTACAAAGCGGCGGCCTTTGTTAAATACAACATGCCGATGGGGATTCAAACCAAAGGTCTATGGGGTCACGGGAACGTGTTAACCGACCAAGATGCGGTCGATGTGTCGGAATTCTTTGCACACAAGCCGCGCCCTGATTTTCCGGGCAAGGTTAACGACTGGCCAACAGGTAACAAGCCAAAGGACGCCCGTTACTAGGTATCAGCTGTGGTGACTTAACGATCACTGCCAAAAAACCTCAAGCGCGCTTAGTACGCCTTGAGGTTTTTTTGTGCTTGGTAAACCCAGGCTGCTTACCAACTTCGTTTAACCCCTTGCTGTGCCTGCGCGGTAAAAGGGTCTTCCGGCCAAGGATGTTTGGGATAGCGCCCACGAATATCTTTGCGTACTTCTGGATACACATTGCGCCAGAAGTTTTCCAAATCGGCCGTCACCGCCAAGGGTCTTTGTGCGGGTGAGAGCAGATGAATCACTACCGCAACTTTACCAGCCGCTACTGTAGGCGTTTGCGTCCAACCAAACAGCGCCTGCAACTTAGCGGCTAAGACAGGACCATTTTCAGCAGTGTAATCCAGCCGTATATTCTGGCCGGTGGGAATGCTCAGTGCTGCTGGCGCCAGCGTGTTGAGCTGCTGTTGCTGTGGGTAATCCAGCAGCGCTTGCAGTGCATTGATGAGATTAAGATTTTTCAAATCAGACCAGCGCTGCATACCGCTAAGAAAAGGCAACAGCCAATCTTCTAGACTAGCCAGCAGTGCAGCATCACTGACATCGGGCCACTCATCAGGAAATTGCTTAGCCAGTAATCCAACACGGGAGCACCACTGAGTAGCACTGTCGGTCCATGGCAAACTTTGCAGACCAACTTTGCGTACTGCGTTGAGCAAAGCTTGCTCAATCAGCGCAGCAGCCGGCTTGGGCAACTCTTTTTCAGCCAGTATCAACTCACCCAGCTTACGCACGCGACGAGACACCACAGTGCCGCGCTTGTCATCCCAAACTGCTTCTTCACTGTCGCTAATCAATGCCGATAAATCCTGCTCCAAATCGGCAATTTCAACCGGGGCAGCTAGGTATATGGTGGCTTGACGCGCCTTGCCATCGAGATCTGCAGCCACCAGCCAGTCGTAACGCACCAGCGCATCATCCTCACGCAACGTTGCCCCCTTACCATTGCTTAACTGATAACGTGCAGATTGTCCCGGTCGCCGCTGAGCCACACGGTCTGGATACGCCAACGCCAGCAACCGACCCACTTCAGTAGTTGATTGCATACTGGTCGTATCGTTATTTTTCAGCATTAAGCGTTTGGCTTCTTGGCGGATGGCATGCAAGCGCGCCGGATCAACTCGGTGTTGCTTGAGCTCGCCGCGCAACACCTGCAGTCGCTCGTGCATATCAGCACCAGCACTTGAGCCGAGCAGATCGCGCTCACCCAATAACGCCGCCAGCTGTGCTGCAGTCTGCCCAAGACCCAACTCACGTCCGTGCAATACCATATTGGCCAAGCGCGGATGAATACCCAACTCGCGTACCGCCTTGCCATGCAGAGTAATGGCACCCTCAGCCGTTAGCATACCCAGCAGCTGCAGTAGGTCCGTGGCTTGATTCCAATGTGCAGCGGGTGGCGGCTCAATCCAGCTTAGCTGTGCCGGATCACGCGCACCCCACTGCGCCAGCTCTAACACCAGCGCCACCAAGTCGGCTTCTTGAATTTCTGGCCGCAGAAACTCAGTCAAAGCCGTTTGCTCTGACTCACTCCACAACCGATAACACACACCCGGCTCGATGCGCCCAGCACGACCTTTGCGCTGTTCGGCACAGGCCTTGGATACACGCCCCGTAATCAGTCGCGTCATCCCGCTATTGGGGTCAAACACTGCACGGCGCTGCTGACCACTATCTATTACTACGCGCACGCCCTCGATAGTTAAACTGGTTTGCGCAATAGCGGTAGCCAGCACCACTTTTCGGCTACCCGAAGGCGCAGGTGCAATAGCGCGATCCTGCTCGTCAGCTTTTAGGTTGCCGTATAAAGGCGCGATCAGCACATTATCAGCCACCTGTCCGCGCAACTGCTGTTCAACACGACTTATTTCCCCAACACCCGGCAGAAACACCAGCAACGATCCCTCTTGCTGTGCCAACGCTTCGTGAATCAAGTCAACCACGGGTTCAACTAGACTGCGATTACGGTTCTGCGTACGTACCGGACGGTAGAGCACCTCCACCGGGAAAGCACGGCCCTCACTGCTGAGAATAGGCACATCGCCAAGCAATTTGGCAATCGGCGCGCTATCCAAGGTCGCCGACATAATCAGGATACGCAGATCCTCTCTTAACGCCTGCTGTGATTCGCGCACCAAGGTCAGTCCTAAGTCGGCATGCAAAGAGCGCTCATGAAACTCATCAAACAACACCGCCGCATAGTCTTCCAGCATTGGATCGTTTTGAATGATGCGCGTAAGAATGCCTTCTGTAACCACTTCAATCTGCGTTACCGCGCAGACTTGGCTATCCAATTTGGTGCGGTAACCGACGCTTTGTCCTACGCCCTCACCCAACTGCTGCGCCATATAACGCGCAGCCGAGCGCGCAGCCAACCGCCGCGGCTCCAACATAAGAATCTTACGCCCCTTGCGCCAAGGCGCATCTAATAACGCCAACGGCACACGCGTCGTTTTACCCGCCCCCGGCGGCGCTTGCAGCAGCACCGTAGTGGCTTGTTCTAGACTGTGTTTAAGTTGCGCAAGAATAGCGTCGATGGGAAGCACGGTGGGATTAAGCCTGAAAAAAGGGGTTTACAATAAAGCTAAGCTGTAAATTACCTGTCATAACGAGCCGACAAAGCAGAGCTACTGCAACACATACAAGCGTGCCTCTCAGTAGCTCACATTGGTGTCAGCAGAAAACCTTAGACCTTGAGCCCCAAATGCTGTGCATGAAACTGCAAATGTTCATCTATAAAGCTGGAGATGAAGTAGTAGCTGTGGTCGTAACCAGGCTGCATGCGCAGGTTAATCGTCGTGCCTGATTGCGCAGCAGCATCCAGCAGGTTTTGCGGTTTGAGCTGTTCGGCTAAAAAGTTATCGGCATCGCCTTGGTCGACCATAATCGGCAAGGTACTAGGCGTAGCTTTTAGCAGTTCGGCAGCATCGTAGGCTTGCCAGGTGCTGGTGTCATCACCGAGGTAATTACGAAACGCTTTTTGACCCCAAGGGCAATCCATGGGATTGGTGATCGGGCTAAAGGCCGATACCGAGCTGTAACGCTGTGAGTTTCTTAAAGCAATCACCAACGCACCATGACCGCCCATGCTGTGACCGGCAATAGCGCGCTGTTGGTTCACTGGAAAATGGGCTTCAATGAATGCCGGTAACTCGTTAACGATGTAATCATACATTTGATAATGCTGCTGCCAAGGCGCTTGGGTGGCATTGACATAAAAGCCAGCACCCAAGCCAAAGTCATACGCGCCCTCGGGATCATCCGGCACACCCTCACCGCGTGGGCTGGTATCTGGGGCAACAATAGCGATACCCAACTTAGCCGCCATCTTAAACGCACCGGCTTTTTGCATAAAATTTTCATCGGTGCAGGTTAAACCTGACAGCCAATACAGCACCGGCACAGGATTATCAGCGCTCGCATTGGGCGGCAAAAAAATAGCAAAGCGCATGGCGCACTGAGTACTGCTGGACTGATGTTGGTATTGCTTGTGCCAGCCGCCAGCCACTTTGGCTTGGCTTACATGAGTCAACTGTGAATTCGGCATGGAAACTCCTTGGTTTAATAATTATTTGTCGTAATGCACCACAGAGCGAATGCTCTCGCCTTTATGCATTAGGTCAAAGGCATCATTAATTTGCTCAAGCCCCATGGTATGGGTAATAAAATCGCTTAAGGCAAATTCACCCGCCAAGTATTGTTCTACTATAGCAGGCAATTGCGAACGGCCTTTTACCCCACCAAAAGCACTGCCACGCCAAACGCGCCCAGTAACTAGCTGAAACGGACGGGTACGGATTTCTTGCCCAGCACCGGCCACACCAATAATCACGGATTCGCCCCAGCCTTTGTGGCAACACTCTAGCGCCGAGCGCATCACGTCAACGTTGCCAATGCACTCAAACGAAAACTCCACGCCGCCATCGGTCATGTCAATAATCACGTCTTGAATCGGCTTATCGTAATCTTGCGGATTAATGCAGTCGGTCGCGCCCAGTTGCTTGGCCAGTGCAAATTTACTTTCATTGATATCGACGCCAATAATACGCTTAGCACCCGCCATTTTTGCACCGATAATCGCCGACAAGCCAATGCCGCCAAGCCCAAAAATCGCCACGTTATCACCGGGCTGTACTTTAGCTGTATTGAGTACAGCGCCCATGCCGGTGGTCACGCCGCAACCTAACAAGCACACCTCTTCTAAGGGCGCGTCTTTGTTAACCTTGGCTAAAGAGATTTCCGGCAATACGGTGTATTCCGAAAAGGTCGAGCAACCCATGTAGTGATAAATCGGCTGGCCGTCTTTGTAAAAACGCGTCGTACCGTCGGGCATTAAGCCTTTGCCCTGAGTTTCGCGCACTGCACTGCACAGGTTGGTTTTGCCAGACGTACAGAACTTACACTCGCCACACTCAGCGGTGTACAGCGGAATCACATGATCGCCCACCGCCACACTGGTAACACCCTCGCCTACTTGTTCAACAATACCGCCACCCTCGTGACCTAAAATGGCGGGAAACACGCCTTCCGGATCAGCGCCGGACAGGGTAAAGGCATCGGTATGACACACACCGGTCGCTACAATACGCACCAGCACTTCGCCTTTGCGCGGCAGCATCACGTCGACTTCTTCCACGCTCAGCGGTTGGTTGGGACCCCATGCAATGGCTGCTCTGGATTTAATAAATTGGTCGCTCATACTGACTCCTAACGGATTAATTACCGAGGTGATAACACCCTTGGCTGTGGCTCTAAACTGGCCTACACAAGGATATATTGGGGAAGCTTTTGCATAAAAACAGGTTTGCGCTGAACAATAATGCGTTTGCTGCAGCCTATAGTAAATGGTTAATCACCCCACCTAAGCGGGTATTGACTAAGCGCTAAGATACAGGGAGTTAACCCTAAACGCTCTTTTTTAAATTAAGCCGGTATGTAAGCAGGCGCTGATGCCTGCACCCACTTTGTAACTACGGGAAAATTGCCGCGTGCTAGCGCCCGCGAATGCGCGTACAATTGCCGCCTTTTTACGCGTCCGCGTTTCGACTACTCAGGATTTATTTGTGATCTCCACTGCTAATATCACCATGCAATTTGGTGCAAAACCCTTGTTTGAAGATGTCTCTGTAAAATTCGGCAACCGTCACCGCTATGGTTTGATTGGCGCCAATGGCAGTGGTAAATCAACCTTTATGAAAATTCTCGGCGGCGACTTAGAGCCTTCCGCAGGTCACGTGATGCTGGAGCCCAATATTCGTTTGGGTAAATTGCGCCAAGACCAGTTTGCTTATGAGCAATTTAGCGTGATTGATACGGTCATTATGGGCCATGAAGAACTATGGACCGTCAAAGCGGAGCGCGACCGTATTTATTCGTTGCCTGAAATGAGCGAAGCAGACGGCATGGCCGTGGCAGAGCTGGAAACAGAATTCGCCGAAATGGATGGCTACACCGCCGAGTCGCGTGCGGGTGAATTATTGCTCGGCCTAGGCATTGGCGTGGAAGAGCATTTTGGTTTAATGAGTGAAGTAGCACCCGGCTGGAAGCTGCGCGTGTTACTGGCGCAGGCGTTGTTTTCTGATCCTGATGTGCTGTTGCTCGATGAGCCGACCAACCACCTGGACATCAACACCATCCGCTGGCTGGAAGAAATCCTCAGTAACCGCAACAGCACCATGGTGATTATTTCCCACGACCGCCACTTTCTGAACAGCGTCTGTACGCACATGGCGGACTTGGATTACGGCGAAATTCGCCTATTCCCCGGCAACTATGACGAGTACATGACCGCTGCTACGCAAATTCGTGAGCGCCTGCTGGGTGATAACGCCAAGAAGAAAGCACAGATCTCCGAGCTGCAAGCCTTCGTTAGCCGCTTCTCAGCTAACGCCTCAAAAGCCAAGCAAGCCACCAGCCGAGCGCGACAGATTGATAAAATCCAGCTAGATGAAGTAAAACCCTCGAGCCGTATCAGCCCCTTTATTCGCTTTGAGCAGGGTAAAAAGTTGCACCGCCAAGCAGTCGTCTTGCATGAGCTAAGCCAAGGCTTTGATGGCGATGTGCTGTTTGATACTTTAAATTTACAGATTGAGGCCGGTGAGCGCGTGGCGATTATTGGCCCCAACGGTATTGGTAAAACCACCTTGCTACGCACCATGATGAATGAATTGCCGCCGATGAGTGGCCATGTGAAATGGACGGACAGCGCAGAAATTGGTTATTTCGCCCAAGATCACGCCAGTGACTTTGCCGAGGATATGAATCTGTATGACTGGATGGGTCGCTGGACCACTGAAGGCGAGCAAATGGTACGCGGCACCTTGGGGCGCATGCTATTTTCTGGTGAGGATATCGAGAAATCCGTCAAGGTGATTTCCGGTGGTGAGCAAGGCCGCATGTTGTTCGGCAAACTCATTTTGCAAAAACCTAACGTGCTATTGATGGACGAGCCAACCAACCACTTGGATATGGAATCCATTGAAGCGTTAAACTTGGCGCTGGAAAACTATCCCGGCACGCTGATTTTTGTTAGCCATGACCGTGAGTTTGTTTCCTCATTGGCCACGCGCATTATTGAGCTGACCGAGCATGGCATTAACGACTTCCATGGTACCTATGACGACTACTTGCGCAGCCAAGGCGTCTTGGTTTAATAGTACAAACTTAGTCGCGAAAATACACATGCACTAGGTGGTAACCAAACTGTGATTTAACAGGCCCGTGTGTAATACGCACGGGCTTTTTAAAGACGACAGTGTCGATTGATTTAACCAGCTGTCCTGGGCGTATCTCACCCAAATCCCCGCCTTTTTTGCCGGATGGGCAGGTCGAGTATTTACGCGCCAGCTGATCAAACGCCTCGCCTTTATCGAGCCGCTTTTTAAGCGCTTCGGCTTCCTCTTTTGTCTTAACTAAAATATGTCGCACCATTGCCATTGTCATTTGAACAATCCCTAAACAAGCAAAAGCGGCATGGTAGCGTATTTTTACAGCTGTTTTGCGAATCTTGTTGGCGGTTAACAAGCGGGAGAGTAATTTATCCGCGCATGATACTCTGCCTTTTCTAATTGAACACAGTGGCTATAAGGTAGACCGATGTCGACTGAACCCTTAACACTGCGCTCCTTGCGCGAGTTGCGGCTCAACAAAACCACAGGAAAACCTCATCTAAGCGCAGCCAGTGGCATGTGGATTTGCCACGACACGCTTTATGTCGTGGCCGATGATGAACTGATGCTTGGGGTGTTTTCCATGCAAGACGACCAACCCGGGCAGACGCTTACCATTATTCCCGGTGCTTTGCCGCAAGAGGCCAAGCAACGCAAAGCAGCCAAACCGGACTTTGAAAGCCTAACCTACCTACCCGCCTCTGCTTTGTATCCGCACGCTGCTTTACTCGCTCTGGGTTCAGGCTCAACTGAGCAGCGCAAACGCGGCATGCTTTGGCCCTTTAATCAGCAACAACAATTAGTACCAGCACCGCAGTTATTTGACTTGCAGCCGCTGTACCAACCGCTTGAGTCTGTGTTCGCCGACTTGAATATTGAAGGCGTGGTGATACAGGGCGACTGTTTAAAATTATGGCAAAGAGCGAATAATCAGCAGCGGGAGAATGCCGTGATCCAATACCCTTTAGCTGATATGTATAAGGTTATTAACGCCAAGCAGCACACTTTAAACCTTCAACCGCAGCGCATTGATTATTACGATTTGGGAGAAGTAGCCGGTGTACCGCTAAGTTTTACCGATGCCTACGCACTTGAAGATGGCGCGTGTCTATTCACGGCTGCGGCTGAGAACACCGACAACAGTTACCTCGATGGTGAATGTGTTGCCGCCGCGATTGGCTTAATCGACGCACAACATCAACTACGTTGGCTAAAACCTGTACAGCCCATTTTTAAAATCGAAGGCATTAGCGCCAAACAAATAGGTGAACAACTACAGATTCTGCTTGTCAGCGACGCTGATAACCCAGCAACAGCAGCACAGTTGCTGGAAACCTATATTCAGTACCCGTGCGAATAAAAACGGACAACGCCTAAACACTCTTTGGTGATCTTCCTAGCCCTGCCAATACAGTAAATTATTAAGCGCTTGCTTAGAAAAACCCTATATACTGAATTCACAGCCTGTTCACTTGGACACATCATGACTGCAAACGACAAACATGCAATCCGCTCACTGTTTGACGATTATTTACGGATGTATACAACCCAGGACGGTTATCACACAGAACAATTTAGCGAAGATTTTTCGGGGTTTGGCTGTGCTGATAATGCTCTAATCAAAAGCCGCGAAGACTGGCTTGCCACTTCCCAGCAAAACTTAAGCCGCCTCAAAGAGCCACTGCGCATTAAGCTCAACGATGTGCTCATTCAATCACTGGCTGATACGGTCGCTGTAGTCACTGGCTTGCTCACTGTCTATTTACCCGCTCAAGGGCCTGCTCCATCACCCAAAACAGTCCGCTTAGTGCTGGTCTGCCGCAGGGAATCCAGCGACTGGAAAATTTCGCACAATAGCGCATCCATCCCCTGTAACTTGGTTAAAGATAACGAAGTTTACTCAGCGCAGGAACTCACACTGCACCGGCAGACTTTAGAGCAACAGCAGGCTGCTGAAGCACTGCGCAAAAGCGAAGCGCATTTTCGCATGATGACTGAAAATGCCGTTGATGTGGTTTGGAAACTAGACGAGAACTATTTCTTCACCTATATCAGTCCAGCGGATGAAAAACGACGGGGCTACCAAGCTAATGAAGTAATCGGCCACCACGTATTTGAAATGTTCGATGAGGATGGCATTACATCCATCAAACGAGCTGCAGAACAACGACATGAGGCTGAACGAAGAGGCATGCCGCTGACTGACGTAACCTTTGAAGCCAAACACCGCTGCAAAGATGGCAACTGGATTTGGGGCGAAATATGCTACAACACCGAACTTGACGCCAACGGTAAAATCATTGGTTTCTACGGCATGTCCAGAGAAATAACCGAACGCAAACAAATGCAAGACCAAGTACGCGAACTGGCTTTTTACGACCCATTGACTAGGTTGCCGAATCGCCATCTACTCAACGACCGCTTGGGTCAAGCCATGGCTGCCAGCAGACGCAAACAGCACTATGGCGCACTCATGTTCCTTGACTTGGACAATTTCAAGCCTATTAACGACTCTCACGGCCACATTGCTGGCGATTTACTGTTGATTGAAGTTGCACAAAGATTGAAAAAATGTGTCCGCGAAATGGATACGATTGCACGCTTTGGCGGCGACGAATTTATCATCGTGCTCAGTGAATTAGCATCAGATCCAACACAATCCTATGTACAAGCACAGCGTGTTGCAGAAAACATTCGCACCACTCTGGCTGAAAGCTATCAGCTCAGCTTAAATTACGAAGACAAAGCAAGCACGCATATAGAGCATTTCTGCACGGCCAGCATCGGTGTCGTATTATTCCTGGGTCAAGCTGTCAGCATTGACGAACTTTTCAAACGCGCTGATTTTTCTATGTACAAGGCTAAAGAAAGCGGACGTAACTCGATACGCTTTTACAACCCAGCAGAGCAAGCAAGCCTGGATGACTCTCAGCACGAAAACTCTCTAGGCGCATGAGCTAAGAACCAGAAATAACAAACCAAACAATTAAATCAGGCGCTGCATTCTGGGTTCACAACCGCTGGGTATCATTTTTCTTGTTTATTTTCTTCTACATCACCGGACAGTAATGTCGCAATCCATTTGCCATCCTCTGAGTTTTCTAAGCCTATTTTTATCACCATGGTTAGCAGTACTGACAAGAGCATACCAACGCTGCCTAATAACCAACCCCAGAACACTAATGATAAAAAAACCACTAAGGTAGATAGGCCTAGGCCACGACCTAAATATCGGGGCTCGATTAAATTGGCCATCACGGCGTTAATCGCCAAGTAACCTACACCGATAAATCCAGCAGGTGCTAAACCAAATTGTAACGCGGCTAATAACACAGCGGGAATCGCAGCAATGATTGAGCCAATATTAGGGATGTAGTTAAGTAAAAAAGCCAGCACACCCCATAATAAATAAAAATCTAAGCCGACCGCCCAAAGCATCAGCGTCACGCCAAGACCGGTTGCGGCACTCACTAGAGTTTTGATGGCTAAGTAGTTATTTACCGACGCTAAAAAGCGTTCAGCCTGCTGCATTTTAACGTCCGGCTCATCTAAAGCCGCATATATCTTTTTAGGTAACGATGAGGCTTCAAATAGCATAAAAACCACAGTGATAATGACCAAAAACAGGTTCTTCATCACATCGCCTAAGCTGCTTAGCGTATCCCCTACCAGTCGCATTGCTAAGCCGGGATTAAAATATTCCGCGATAAGATCCCTTGAAACAACAATATTAAAAGTAGCCAGTTTGTCGACCACCCAATTCATTTCACCCCTTAGTTTCTCTAAGTAACTGGGCAGCATTTGCGACAATTCCAGCAGAGACTTGCCTACCAAGCTCACCATATAAACCGTCACCGTAACAACAACCAACACCACACCCACAATTGCCAGCGGCTTGGGCACTTTAAAACGTTCTATTTTCTTCACCAACGGGTGGCAAATGATTGCGATAAACAACGACAGCAAAAAAGGCACTAAAATATTAGCCGCCACTTTTAATCCCGCCAGCACAACGAATAACGCTGCAACTATCAGCAGGGCTTTTAAAATACCGCTTTTATAATCGACTTGTGGCATAACAAATGTGGGACTCTTCAGTTGATAAACGGGTGTTTCTGTACAGCTAAGGAGCCTCTGAATAACGTTACCGAGGACGCTAACACAAGGCGCAACGACCAACGAGAGTAACAGCCAAAGGCTGACCCGAAGGGCGAGCGCTAGCGAGTCAAAACGTACACACAATCTAAAGATTGTGAGTACGTTTTTAACGCGGTGGTAGCTACACAGGTAGTTATTCAGAGGCTTCCTAAAAACAACAGCGATGGTATCAGCTTAAGCTTGCCTGCTCACTTCGTTTATAGTCGCAAGTGCTGCCGGAAAACCCCATCGCGCGTAGGAGGATGCCATGCATCCGACCACAGACCACACCTGCAAAAAACCACCACTGTCGCAGGCATGGCCAGCTCCTTGATTGCGCAAAAGTTGCACCCCAACAATGCCCCTATTAATGCACAAACCAATGTGGGACCCGACTTGTCGGGGAACGATTTTTGCACCTTCCTTCAGGCATCCGACACTTTAATGGACATCACACTCTGCACAGTGGCTCTAATTATCTGCCCAAGCCAATTATTGGTTCCCTGACAAGTCAGGCCCCACACGGCACCTGACTTCTTTGCAGCCACTGCTCTAACGGTTTTAGCTTAGCCAAACCCTGTTTGAACCCAGCTTCTGGGCGATACGAGCTCTAAATCCAACCCAAACACCGCCGCAAAACCCCATCGCGCGTAGGAGGATGCCATGCATCCGACCACAGACCACACCTGCAAAAAACCACCGCTGTCGCAGGCATGGCCAGCTCCTACTGATGTACGAGCTCTAAATCCAACCCAAACACCGCCGCAAAACCCCATCGCGCGTAGGAGGATGCCACGCATCCGACCACAGGCCACACCTGCAAAAAACCACCGCTGTCGCAGGCATGGCCAGCTCCTACCGATGATTGCGCAAAAGTTGCACCCAAACAATGCCCCTATTAATGCACAAACCCATGTGGGACCCGACTTGTCGGGGAACGATTTTTGCACCTTCCTTCAGGCATCCGACACTTTAATGAACATCACACCCTGCACAGTGGCTCTAATTATCTGCCCAAGCCAATTATTGGTTCCCTGACAAGTCAGGTCCCACACGGCACCGGACTTCTTTGCAGCCATAGCTCTAACGGTTTTAGCTCAGCCAAACCCTGTTGGAACCCAGCTTCTGGGCGATGCGAACTATAAACCCAGCTCAAACACCGCCGCAAAACCCCATCGCGCGTAGGAGGATGCCACGCATCCGACCACAGGCCACACCTGCAAAAAACCACCACTGTCGCAGGCATGGCCAGCTCCTACTGATGTACGAGCTCTAAATCCAACCCAAACACCGCCGCAAAACCCCATCGCGCGTAGGAGGATGCCACGCATCCGACCACGGACCACACCTGCAAAAAACCACCGCTGTCGCAGGCATGGCCAGCTCCTACTGATGTACGAGCTCTAAATCCAACCGGTAATCCCCCCGAAAAATAGCAGTGCTCATAAGTAGAATTTTCCATAAGCTATACGCAAGGAGATTCTGCATGCAACGCAGTAACGCGCAGCGGTCTAAAATCACGATTTACCGACAGCCAAATCCTCTCAGTTTTAAAACAAGCCGAAAACGGCGTGCCAGTTCCTGAACTGTGTCGCGAACATGGCATGAGCAGCGCCACCTTTTACAAGTGGCGTACCAAG
>JALOAC010000021.1 GCA_023228985.1 Thiopseudomonas sp.
TCACGACCGCGACATCAATGCGGCCAAGAACATTCTTGCGGTCGGGCATGGCCGTCCTGTAGAGGGAATCCCCGTCCTTTAGGGCGGGGAGGATGTCAACAAGGTAATAAGCGCTACAAAAAACGCTAAAAAAACAATTAAGGACTTTAAGTTAAGCAGTCGTGAACTAAAACGGGCGCGCGGCATAAAGAATGCAATCCAAAAGCTGCATTATACAATAACGCTGTGCCTTTAAGTCTAACTAATGGCGTTTTGCTGTTGTGCGTCAGGCGTGACGCGGCGTGGTATGCTCTTGGTTCGACCAGCAACGCTGCTGGTCGTCTGCAGTGAATTACTCAGGTTCTAGCACGCTAGAAACTAGCGCAGTGCGCGCCTGAGGGTGCTTGACCAGAGCCTACCGCAATAACGGGCGGCTCCATGCGCAGATTGACCGGTTCAGAGCTGTACCAATCCCAGACAAAAAAGCCTATCAATACCAGCCAAAAAATTAGCACGCGTGGTTTGCAGAGTATCGTCATGATTAGTATCCATAATGCTTACGGATGCGTACACCCGCTAAAGAGCCTAGAAAAGCCAGCACTACCCAAATCCAGCCGTGTAAACTGCCAGTAGAGATACCGCTGACCATGGCGCCAACGTTACAGCCGAACGCTAGGCGTGAGCTGTAACCCAGCAGGAAACCAGCCAAGATACCGACCAGCCATTGCTTGGCGGTGAGTTTGCTTTGTGAGTCGCTTTTTTTGCCAGAAAAAATTAACAAGGCACCGGCTAAAATCCCAAGGTTAGTAATGGTGGTGAGATCCAAAAATACGGATTGTTGCAGCGCTTGCGCATTGGTGGCTTGGCTCCAAAAAGCGTTCGCACTGGGGTCGAATAGATTTGCCGCTTGCGCCACCTTGGCGGTCCACAAACCAAAGCCATAAACAATGCCCCACGGCTGTCCCGCAACAACCAAGTTAGTAACGGCCAGCACCGCCAGTAAAACCGCACCGATCAAGAGCGTTTTATTAAAAGCAGGGCGGGCAACTTTAGCGCCTTTACTCCACCACCAGCTGATGCCGGCAAATATAGCTAAGCCGACAAAGGTTAAAATTAAAGCACCGCTTAAACCTGCTGAGCTGAGTAAGCTAACGGGTTGTAATTTACCCAGTTCGAGCCACCAGCCAAGGTGAACCGAACCCAAGAAGCTGCCGAGGGCAAACATTGGCAAGATGGCCATGTTCAGAGGAATACCCAAGCCTGCCTTGTACAGTGTGCCAGAGCCACAACCATCGGCAATTTGCATCGCAGCACCAAACACCAGCGCGCCAACTAGCAGGCTGATACTGGGTGGTCCTAGTGCGGCATTCAGTTCCGTGGGGAAGGCTGCGAGCAAGGGTAACGAGATGGCGGCGGCAATGCCTAACAACAGTATTTGCGCGTAAACGCCACTAGGATCGCGGTTTTCAATGAGGTTGCGCCAACCGGTAGTAAAACCAAAACGCATGCCAGCCAGTACTAAGCCCAAACCAATGCCAAGGATAAACAATAGGCTTTGGCGGATAGACACCGACCAGAGTAAAAAGCCAGCAAAGATAATCAGGGCTAACACCAGCCCACTACGGTTTTTGTTCATGAGCTATTTCACCAGTTGTTGAAGCTTTGCGGTAATTTGTTCTAGACGCGTTGGCGCGTTATCCATGGGCAAGGCGGTTTTGCTTTGCGTCCACTCCGCCATGGAGGCTGGATAGAGGCGCACGTTGGGCAGCTGGGCCAGTTCGGATAACACAAACCAGTTGGTGGCGGCCCAGTGGCCGGTATTACAGAAAGACAGGGTTTCTTGGGCCTGATCCAAGCCTTGTTGCTGTACCAGCTTCTTAATTTCATCTACCGAGCGAATACGGGTATCGCCTGCATTAAACCACTGCTGGAAAGGGGTATTCTGTGCGCCGGCAATGGTGCCTGGAGTGGTGGCCATGGGTGCTTTTACCTGACCCTTAAAGAATGCCGGTGGGCGTGAGTCTAATAGCTGATAATTGCCGGATTGTTGGCTGATTCTATCCAGCATTTCATCCTTTAAAATCGCCAGTTGCGGCTGTACTTTGACTTCTACTTGACTGGCTTGTGGGGTGTGTTTTGTTTGGCTAATGGGGTGTTCTTGCAGTGCTTGCCAGTATTTATAGCCGCCATTTAAGACGCTGATTTGGCTAAAGCCTAAGTATTTTAAGGTCCAGTAAACACGCGCTGATGCGCCGAAGTCGGTTTCGTCTTCACCGGTGGAATAAACCACGAGTTGCTGGTCATAATTGAGTCCCAGCTCTTGTACTAGTGCGGCGAAGGTGGCCGTGTTAGCCAGTTGCCCCGGGCTGTTAGCCGGCCCACGCCAGCGCCCGTAAGGAGCAGAGATGGCATTAGGGATATGACCGGCGGCATAGGCTTCTGGCGCACGAATATCAATGGTTTGCGTCTGCGCTTGCTCAAGCAGCGGCAGCAGTTCGTGGCTTTCGATTAATGGCTTGATTTGGGCAAAGGTGGTTGAGCTTAGACCCAGCAGCAAAAAGCAGAATAGGCGGAAGAAATATGGCATAACACCCTCGGTATATTCGTTAGGGTGCGTATGATTGCATGGTTTTTTGGTTATTAGAAATAACTTTTTAATATAAGTTTAGAATAAGGCGCGCTGTAGCATGAAAGCAGGTTGGGGCATTTACTCAGACAGAAAAGCTGTTGCGCACAGAGAGCAAAAGAGCGCCACGTAGGCGCTCTTTTGTGTATCACTCAAATGGTTAGTCTTGGGCTAAGAAGAACCAAGTATCCAGCACTGAGTCAGGGTTGAGTGACACTGTGTCAATGCCTTCATCCATGAGCCAGCGGGCTAAGTCTGGGTGGTCAGACGGGCCTTGTCCGCAAATGCCGATATATTTATCAGCTTTGCGGCAGGCTTGAATCGCCATAGACAGTAGCTTTTTAACGGCTGGATCACGCTCATCAAACAGGTGCGCAATGATGCCAGAGTCACGGTCCAGACCCAGACAGAGTTGAGTCATGTCGTTGGAGCCGATAGAGAAGCCATCGAAGTATTTGAGGAACTCATCAGCCAGCAGTGCGTTAGAAGGCAGCTCACACATCATAATAAGACGCAGGCCGTTTTCACCACGCTTAAGGCCGTACTCAGCTAGCAGCTCAACCACCTGTGCTGCTTCACCGGTGGTGCGCACAAAGGGCACCATCAACTCGACGTTGGTTAAGCCCATCTCTTCACGGACTTTTTTCATCGCGCGACATTCCAGCTCGAAGCAGTCGCGGAACGAGTCGCTGATATAGCGCGACGCACCACGGAATCCCAGCATGGGGTTTTCTTCGGTCGGCTCGTACAGCTTGCCGCCAATGAGGTTGGCGTATTCGTTGGATTTAAAGTCAGACATGCGCACAATGACTTTTTTCGGCCAAAACGCAGCCGCCAATGTGCTCACTCCTTCGACAATTTTATCGATGTAGAAGTCTACAGGGCTGGCATAACCGGCCATGCGCTTTTCGATGCTGTCTTTTAACTCAGGTGTCATGCTGTCAAAGTTAAGCAGCGCTTTAGGGTGAACGCCGATCATGCGGTTAATAATGAACTCAAGACGCGCCAAGCCAACACCTTCGTTGGGTATTTGAGCGAAATCAAAGGCGCGGTCAGGGTTACCCACGTTCATCATGATTTTGAAGGGAATTTCTGGCATTGCATCGACCGCGCTGGTGCGCACGTCAAAGCCTAGCTCGCCTTCAAAGACATAGCCGGTATCGCCTTCGGCGCAGGATACGGTTACGCCTTGACCGTCTTTAAGTGCTGTGGTGGCGTTGCCGCAGCCTACGACTGCAGGAATACCTAGTTCGCGGGCGATAATAGCAGCGTGGCAGGTACGACCACCGCGGTTGGTGACGATGGCGCTGGCGCGCTTCATCACCGGTTCCCAGTCAGGGTCGGTCATATCTGAAACTAATACGTCACCTGGCTGTACTTTGTCCATTTCTGCGACATCGTTAATGATGCGTACCGGACCAGCACCAATGCGCTGACCAATAGCACGACCTTCCGCCAGTACTGTACCTTTTTCTTTGAGCAGGTAGCGCTCCATTACATTAAGGTTGCTGCGGCTTTTTACGGTTTCTGGGCGCGCCTGCACAATGTAAAGCTTGCCGTCGTCGCCGTCTTTAGCCCACTCAATATCCATTGGACAGCCGTAATGCTTTTCGATGATCATGGCTTGTTTGGCCAGCTCGGTGACTTCCGCGTCAGAGAGTGCAAAGCGCATGCGATCGGCTGGGTCAACCTGAATGGTTTCTACTGATTTGCCGGCAGTGGCTTCAGCGCCGTAAATCATTTTCAGTGCTTTACTGCCCAGGTTGCGGCGCAAAATAGCGGGGCGACCTGCTTCTAGGGTGGGCTTGTGCACGTAAAATTCGTCTGGGTTAACCGCGCCTTGAACAACGGTTTCACCTAAGCCATAGGCACCGGTAATAAACACAACATCGCGGAAACCTGATTCAGTGTCCAGAGTAAACATCACCCCAGCTGCGGCGGTTTCTGAGCGTACCATGCGCTGTACGCCAGCCGACAAGGCAACCTGACGATGGTCAAAGCCTTGGTGTACACGGTAGGCGATGGCGCGGTCGTTAAACAGTGACGCGAATACTTCCTTGGCGGCGCGAATGACGTTCTCAACACCGCGAATATTCAAGAAGGTTTCTTGCTGTCCAGCAAAGGAGGCGTCTGGCAAGTCTTCAGCGGTAGCAGATGAGCGTACGGCAACTGCCATATTGTCATTGCCTTGCGCCATTTCGGCAAAAGCAGTGCGTATGTCGTCATTTAGTTGAGGCGGGAAGTCGGCGTCCATGATCCATTGACGGATTTGCGCGCCTGCTTCGGCAAGGGCGTTAACGTCATCAACATCAAGAGTGTCGAGCAAGTTATGAATCCGCTCGTCTAGATGGTTGGCATCAATAAAGTCGCGGTAGGCTTGTGAGGTAGTGGCAAAACCACCGGGAACGCTTACCCCAGCTCCAGATAAATTACTAATCATTTCGCCAAGGGAGGCGTTTTTGCCACCGACGCGTTCTACGTCGTGATTGCCGAGCTTGTCGAGGGAAACTACGTATTCAACCAAGGTGATCTCTCCACGTTTGTTTCAAAAAGGGTCAAATTGACCGTGGTTACTTAACAGCAAACCAGTGGTAATAATATTTTGCATGTTTATTTGCAAAATTAGTGCTCTATAATAGCCGACAATCCCTATTTACTTAAGGCTTTTTTATAACCATGAAACGAACAGCTTTGTTTATCTCAGATGGCACAGGTATTACCGCTGAAACATTAGGGCAAAGTTTGTTGGCCCAATTTGATGGGATAGAGTTTCGCTTTATCACCCGTCCCTACATAGATACAGCGGATAAGGCGCATGCGATTGTTGAGGAAATTGGCCGAATTGCTGAAGCCGATCAGGCGCGTCCGGTAGTGGTTGATACTGTGATTGATGCACAGATTCGCGATATTTTGGCGCAAGCCAATGCGTTTCGCGTGGATATTTTTGCCAGTTACTTAGCACCATTAGAGGAGGAATTAGCCACGCACTCCAGTTATTCCGTGGGTAAATCGCATTCCATCGCCCATAGCAGTAACTATATGGATCGTATTGATGCGGTGCATTATGCGCTAGAAAACGATGATGGCGGTCATACGCGCCATTACGACAGCGCAGACATTATATTGGTGGGCGTATCACGTTGTGGAAAAACGCCGACGTGCTTATATATGGCTATGCAGTATGGGATTCGGGCGGCCAACTATCCGCTGACTGAAGAGGATATGGAGTCGTTGCAACTGCCTAAATCACTCAAAGAACATCGTGAGAAGCTATTTGGTTTAACCATTGATGTGGACCGTTTGGCGGCTATTCGCCACGAACGCAAACCCAACAGCCGTTACGCCAGCTATGCGCAGTGCGAGTTTGAGGTGCGCGAGGTTGAAGGGTTATTTGCGCGCGAAAACATTAATTTTATTAATACGACCCATTTTTCGGTTGAGGAGATTTCCGCTAAAATTTTAGTGGAAAAAGGAATTGAACGTCGCTTGAAGTAAGGGGTGTGTCAACCTATGCCTAGCCCTAACAGCGTCATGAGTTTTTTAGAGTGGTCTTGACTTACTAATCCTCGTGGCTCGGCAGACGATCTGTTTGTGCCGAGCTACTGTTCACCAACATGCGGATAGGTGCAGCCGTATTTTCAAAGGCTGCTCAATATCCGTATTTCATTGTTGCGCTTACCTCTAGCGGGTATAATCGGACGTTTTTCTAGCAAGATGGCAGTTATGCAACTGGTTCGCGGTTTACATAATGTTCGCCCTAGCGCGCAAGGCTGTGTGGCGACTATTGGCAATTTCGATGGGGTGCACTTAGGGCACCAACAGATTTTGCAGAGTTTGGCCGTGCGCGCAAAACAACTCAGCTTGCCTAGCTGTGTCATTATCTTTGAGCCACAGCCACTGGAATACTTCAAACCCGAACAAGCACCTGTGCGCTTAACGCGTTTGCGGGACAAGCTTGAGTTGTTTCAACAACTGGGGGTGGACTGGGTGCTTTGCGTGGCGTTTAACCGCAAATTCCAACAGCTCAGCGCACAAGAGTTTGTCCGCCAAGTCTTAGTAAAAGCACTGAATATCAAGCACTTGCAAGTGGGTGATGATTTTCGCTTTGGTTGTGATCGCAGTGGTGATTTCGCGTTTTTACAAACTGCAGGTGCTGAGTGCGGTTTTACAGTGGAGCCTACGACTACGGTGATGCAAACCCAGCAACGCATCAGCAGCACGTTGATACGCCAAGCGTTGGCCGAGGCTGATTTGCCCTTGGCAGAGCGTTTGTTGGGGCGGCCCTTTAGTATTAGTGGTCGTGTGATGCATGGGCAAAAGCTGGGTCGCACTTTGCATGCGCCAACTGCCAACGTGCAACTTAAGCGTTATCTAGCGCCGATGCAGGGCGTGTTTGTGGTGCAGGCGCATCTGGCCGATGGGCGCAGTGTGGCAGCGGTGGCCAATATAGGCACCAGACCAACAGTAGAGCAGAGTGGGCGTGCGTATTTAGAAGTGCATCTGCTAGACTTTGCTGAAGACTTGTACGGACAGCGCATGACCGTGGTTTTTCATCAAAAATTGCGTGATGAAGAAAAGTTTACCTCGTTGGATGCGCTGCAAGCAGCCATAGCAGAAGATATTCGCCTCGCACGACTCTTTTGGCAGCAGTACGCGATGAAACACCGTCTTTAAAATATTATTCAAATAAAACCTTGGAAAGAACATGACCGATTACAAAAGCACGTTAAACCTACCGCAAACGGCTTTCCCGATGAAGGCAGGCTTGCCTAATCGTGAACCACAGATGCTTGCGTATTGGGACAGTATTAACCTGTACCAAAAAATGCGTCAGGCAGGCGAAGGGCGACCGCGGTTTATTTTGCACGATGGCCCTCCCTATGCCAACGGCGATATTCATATTGGTCATGCGGTTAACAAGGTCATTAAAGACATTATTGTGCGTAGCAAAACCCTATCTGGGTTTGATGCGCCCTATGTGCCCGGTTGGGATTGCCATGGCTTGCCGATTGAGCACCGTGTGGAAGTGAAGCACGGTAAAAACCTGCCTGCAGACAAGGTGCGTGAGCTATGCCGCGATTATGCAACGCAGCAAATCGAAGGGCAAAAAGCCGACTTTATTCGTCTGGGTGTGCTGGGTGAGTGGGATAATCCTTATAAAACGATGGATTTTGCTAATGAGGCCGGCACCGTGCGGGCGTTGGCGAAGATGGTTGAGGCAGGGTTTGTTTTCCAAGGCCTGAAACCCGTCAACTGGTGCTTTGATTGTGGTTCGGCGCTGGCTGAGGCGGAAGTTGAATATCAAGACAAACAGTCTGATGCCATTGATGTGGGCTTTACCTGTGCCGAGCCAGAAAAATTAGCGCAAGCCTTTGGTGTAGATGCGCTGAGCAAACCCGTGCAGATGGTTATCTGGACCACCACGCCATGGACTATTCCGGGTAACCAAGCGCTGAACATTCACCCTGAAGCTGAGTATGCCTTGGTCGATGTGGGCGAGCGTTTATTGCTAGTAGCAGAAAGCCTAGCTGAGAGCGCGCTGCAGCGTTACGAATTAACCGGTGAAGTGATTGCCCGCGCACCGGGAACCGCGCTGGAAAACATTAACTTTAAACACCCTATTTATGAGCGCATGGCACCGGTTTATTTGGCCGACTATGTGGAGCTGGATTCAGGCACAGGTGTGGTGCACTCGGCGCCTGCCTACGGTGAAGATGACTTTTATACCTGCCTGAAGTACGGCATGCACCAAGATGAAATATTACGGCCCGTGCAAAGCAATGGCGTGTTTGAGCCAGAGCTTGAGTTTTTTGGTGGTCAGTTTATTTGGAAAGCCAACGCTAACATTGTCGCTAAGCTTGAAGAGGTTGGCGCACTGTTAAAACATGAATCAATTCAGCACAGCTACATGCACTGCTGGCGTCATAAAACCCCATTGATTTACCGTGCGACTGCGCAATGGTTTGTCGGTATGGATACTGTTGTTGAGCAAGGCGATAGCCTGCGCGAGCGCGCACTGAGTGCGATTGAGCAAACTCAGTTCACCCCAGCTTGGGGACAAGCGCGTCTGCATAATATGATTGCCGGTCGCCCTGATTGGTGTATTTCCCGTCAGCGTAACTGGGGCGTGCCAATTCCGTTCTTCTTGCACAAAGTAACCGGCGAGCTGCATCCGCGCACGGTTGAGCTGATGGAAGCCGTGGCGCAACGTATTGAACAGAGTGGCATCGAGGCGTGGTTTAAACTGGATGCGGTTGAGCTGTTGGGTGATGAAGCGACAGATTACGAAAAAATTAGTGATACGCTGGATGTGTGGTTTGATTCCGGCACAACCCATTGGCACGTGCTGCGTGGTTCACACCCGCTTGGGCATAGTGAAGGGCCGCTTGCGGATCTGTATTTGGAAGGTTCGGATCAACACCGTGGCTGGTTCCACTCATCGCTGTTAACCGGCTGTGCTATTGACGGCCATGCGCCTTACCGTGGCTTGCTCACCCATGGATTTACTGTGGATGAAAAAGGTCGCAAGATGTCCAAATCCATGGGCAACGTGATTGCACCCCAAGAAGTGACCGGAACCCTAGGCGCAGACATTCTGCGTTTGTGGGTCTCTTCGACGGATTACGCCAGTGAAATGTCGGTCTCGCAAACTATTTTGCAGCGCAGTGCCGACGCCTATCGCCGCATCCGCAATACCGCCCGCTTCTTGCTGGCTAACCTGAACGGTTTTGACCCGGCCAAAGACCGCGTCGAACCAGAGCAAATGCTGGCCCTTGACCGTTGGGTGATGGATGCTGCGGCGCGCTTACAGGATGAAATTGATAGCTCTTACAACGACTACCGTTTCCATAATGTGTATCAGAAAGTGCATAACTTCTGTGTGCAGGAATTGGGTGGTTTTTATCTGGATATCATCAAAGATCGCCAATACACCACTAGCGCAGACAGTCTGCCACGACGTTCCTGTCAAACGGCGCTGTACCATATTGCTGAAGCCTTGGTGCGTTGGATTGCTCCGGTGCTGAGCTTTACCGCAGAAGAAATCTGGCAAAACCTACCCGGTGAGCGCAATGAGTCGGTGATGCTAAATACTTGGTACAAAGATTTACCGCGTTTACCAGAAAATGCTGCACTGGGTGCAAACTACTGGGAGCAAGTGATGGCGGTTAAAGATGCCGTCAACAAAGAGCTGGAAAATCAGCGTAACGCCAAAGCTGTGGGCGGTAACCTACAAGCCGAAGTGACTCTGTATGCGGATGAGCAATTGGCGCAATTGCTGAAAAGCTTGGGTAATGAATTACGTTTTGTGATGATTACTTCAACAGCCGACGTGCAACCTTTGGCCAGCGCGCCTGATACGGCGGTAGCAACCGATGTGGCCGGACTGCGTGTACATATTCTCAAGTCAGCCCACAACAAGTGTGGTCGTTGCTGGCACCATTTAGCGGATGTTGGCAGTCATGCGCAGCACCCTGAATTATGTGGTCGCTGTGTTGAGAACATTGAAGGCCAGGGTGAGGTGCGCCACTATGCCTAAGGGCATGGCTGGTTTGGGTCAGCTTAAGTGGCTGTGGTTAACGGTGCTTGTGCTCGTGCTCGATCAGGCTAGTAAGCAGTGGTTTGAAAATAATTTGTCGTTGTATGAACAAATTGTCATCATCCCAGATCTTTTTAGCTGGACGCTGGCCTACAACCGCGGCGCAGCCTTTAGTTTTTTAGCCGAAGAAACCGGCTGGCAGCGTTGGTTTTTTGCGCTGATTGCCGTAGTGGCGAGTAGTGTTTTATTTGTCTGGCTGAAGCGCTTACAACCCCAGGAACGTTGGTTGGGGGTTGCTTTAGCGCTTGTGCTTGGTGGCGCTTTGGGCAACCTGTATGACCGCGTGGTGCTGGGCCATGTGGTGGACTTTATTTTAGTGCACTGGAAAACCCAGTGGTATTTTCCAGCGTTTAATGTGGCCGACAGTGCCATTACTGTGGGGGCGATCATGTTGATTTTGGACATGCTCATTAACTCGCCCGCCAAAAAAGCCCAATCAAAGGAAGCAAACCATGAGTGAACAACGAATTGGCCAGCAGAGCACAGTGACCTTGCATTTTGCTTTGAAGCTGGAAAACGGCGATGTGGTTGATAGCAATTTCGATAAAGAACCAGCCACCTTTACCGTGGGTGACGGCAATCTGTTACCGGGTTATGAGCAAGCCTTGTTTGGCTTTAAGGCTGGCGACAAACGCAGCGTAGTCATTCCTCCTGAGCGCGGCTTTGGTCGCCCCAACGAGCAAAATGTGCAGGTTATGCCGCGTAAAAACTTTACCGAGTTAGAACTCGAGTATGGCGTGATGGTGATCTTTCGTGACGCCGCTGGTGGTGAAATGCCCGGCGTAGTTAAAGCCTTTGATGACAAAGAGGTCACCGTCGATTTTAATCATCCCCTAGCCGGACGCGATATCACCTTTGAGGTGGAAATTATTGAAGTGGTTAACGGCTAACGAGGTTTTTATGCAGATTAAACTGGCCAACCCCCGTGGTTTTTGCGCTGGGGTAGATCGTGCTATTGAGATAGTCAATCGTGCGCTGGAAGTATTTCAACCGCCGATTTATGTACGCCATGAGGTGGTGCATAACAAGTTTGTGGTTGAAGATCTGCGTGAGCGTGGCGCGGTATTTGTTGAAGAGCTGCATCAGGTGCCTGACGACGCTATAGTGATTTTTAGCGCGCACGGCGTATCCAAAGCCGTGCAAAATGAAGCACAGAGCCGTGGGTTAAAAGTTTTTGATGCGACCTGTCCGCTGGTGACCAAGGTGCATCTAGAAGTACTGCGATACAGTCGTGACGGGCGCGAATGTGTACTGATTGGTCACGCGGGTCACCCAGAGGTCGAGGGCACCATGGGGCAGTACGAGAACAGCCAAGGTGGGCAGATTTATTTGGTTGAAGACGAAGAAGATGCGGCTGCACTCGAAGTTAAAAACCCAGAAACCCTCGCCTTTGTAACCCAAACCACCCTGTCGATGGACGATACCAGTCGCGTGATTGATGCGCTAAGAGCACGTTTTCCTGCAATTAGCGGACCACGCAAAGACGATATTTGCTACGCCACACAAAACCGCCAAGATGCAGTGAAACAATTAGCCAGTGATTGTGATGTGGTGTTAGTGGTGGGTAGCCCTAACAGCTCTAACTCTAATCGCTTGCGTGAGCTGGCTGAGCGTATGGGAACACCGGCTTATTTAATTGATGGTGCTGAAGATATGCAGCGTCATTGGTTTGCTGATGATGCCATTGTGGGTATGACTGCTGGCGCTTCAGCTCCTGAAGTATTAGTGCAAGGGGTGATTGCACAATTGCAGGAGTGGGGCGCAACCATGGCGCAAGAATTGGACGGTCGCGCCGAAAATGTAACGTTTTCTATGCCTAAAGAGCTGCGCTTGGTGGATGTAACCAACGCGCAATAATCAAAGCGTAGGCATCCATGCTCCGGTATGCATGCTCGCGTAAATAATAACGATAGCCGCACAGCGGTCACGCATAATCTGTAGCAGAGGGTAGAGCATGAAAAAAATAGTTATCAGTGGCACAGGCCTGTTTACCCCAAGCCAAAGCATTTCCAACGACGAGTTGGTCGAGGCGTTTAACAGCTGGGCACGCCAGTACAACCAAGAGCATGCGCAAGCGATTGCCGATGGCAGCATGCAAGCGCAGCCTGAGTCCAGTTCAGAATTTATCGTCAAAGCGTCGGGAATTAAAAGCCGTTTTGTCACTGATAAAGCCGGTATTTTAGATCCGCAGCGCATGAGACCGCGTATCCCAGAGCGCAGCAATGACGAGATGAGCATTCTGTGCGAGATGGCGGTAGCCGCTGCTAAACAAGCCATGCAGCGAGCAGGGCGTACTGCAGCAGATATAGATGCGGTGATTGTCGCCTGTTCCAACTTGCAGCGCCCTTATCCTGCGGTGGCGATTGAAGTTCAAGCTGCCTTAGGCATCGATGGTTTTGCTTATGATATGAATGTGGCCTGTTCTTCTGCGACCTTCGGTATTCAAGCAGCCAGCAATGCCATTCAAGCCGGTCAAGCGCGTGCGGTATTGATGGTTAACCCAGAGATATGCACCGGTCATATGAATTTCCGCGATCGTGACAGCCACTTTATTTTTGGTGATGCCTGTACGGCCGTTATCTTAGAAGAGGCTGAACAGGCTATTTCGGCCTATCAATGGGAAGTGGTGAGCAGTAAGCTTAAAACAAGCTTCTCCAATAACATCCGCAATAATTTCGGCTTTCTTAACCGCTGTGCCGAAGAGTGTGTGGACGCAACAGATAAGCTATTCGTGCAAGAAGGGCGCAAAGTGTTCCGCGAAGTCTGCCCGATGGTGGCTGAGTTAATTGGCGAGCATCTAGCCAGCAATGAATTGTCTGCCCAAGATGTACGTCGTTTTTGGCTGCACCAAGCCAATCTAAGTATGAATCACCTAATCACCCGTAAGCTGCTGGGACGTGATGCTGAAGCTCATGAAGCCCCAGTGATTTTGGATAGCTATGCTAATACCAGTTCGGCGGGTTCGGTTATTGCCTTCCACTTGCATCAGGATGATTTGCCCAGCGGTGCCTTGGGTGTGCTGAGTTCCTTTGGTGCAGGATACTCCATTGGTAGCGTGATTTTACGTCGGTTATAACAGATGTTTAGCTGCTGGTCTGTTTAGGGAGCAGCAGCTAAAACGGATTAAGGTTGTGGTGGTTTATCCACCAAGCCTTCAACAAAGTGTCGAATCCGCGGCGCACCAGCCATTACTAGCAAGAATGCGATTGGCCATGCCACTGTAAATGCTTTTGCCCAGCGCAATAAGAATCCAGCACTTAAGCCTGTATTTACCCAAGTAATGACAAAGGTCATGCCGCTAACCATGTATAAAGACATGAGTACGGCGAATACCAGTGGTGCGAGACGCGGTTTGATCACAGAAAATTCTCCGATTAAATATTTTATTGCAAAGTATGTTAACAAAGCTGCAATGCCGTGTGTATATGCAATCGCTCTATGTTGAACCTGCTGACGCGATAACATACGGGCATGAAGCTTAAACGAGATCTCCTTAGATATGTATACATTGGTTTTTTATATCCCCGAAACGCACTTAGAAAAAGTGAAAGAAGCGGTGTTTGCTGCTGGCGCAGGCGTACAGGGTGATTATCAACGTTGTTGTTGGCAGGTGTTGGGGCAAGGCCAGTTTGAACCTATGTCGGGCGCTCAGCCTTTTATTGGACAAGCCAACAAGCTGGAGCAGCTGCCGGAGTGGCGCGTAGAAATGCTGGTGCAAGAAGCAGCGCTCGAGGCGGTGATTCAAGCGTTTAAGCAAGCACATCCTTATGAAGAGCCAGCCTACGCTGTGTATGCGCAGGTAGCTCCTTAAAGCTCAAAGTTATCAGTCGGTACGGTTAAGTCTGCCGCACTGAAAGGTAGCTAATCAGTACCTCAGCACCCGGCACTCAAGTCGTTTAACGAGGCGGTTTATTATCTTTTTTATGTTTAGCCTCGAATTGTTAATGTTTTCGTGCAAAAAATCGTCTTTAGTAATGTTTTCGAGGCGGAAATAACGAATTTCCAGCCAAAAGCGGTCGCGTAGGCCATGCCAGTGGATTAATGCCATAAATCTTTTAAGCGTCTTACACCAAGCTTGCTAGATATATAGAGGGTAGTCTAATCCTATGCAAGCTAACGACTTGCTCAGTACAATGCGTCCTTGTTTGTGGTTGATTACTTCTGGTGAGCTATGTCTGCCTGTGTTGAGCAAGATATTCCTTTTATAGTTCGTGGTACTGCTGAGTACCGACGCGCTACATTTGCCTTGTTCTGTGCTGGTTTTGCCACCTTTGCATTGCTGTATTCTGTACAGCCAATTTTGCCAGAGTTGGCTGAGTATTTTGCGGTATCTTCAGCCAGCAGCAGTTTGGCGCTGTCGGTGACTACCTTCAGTTTGGCTTGCGGTTTACTTATCGCAGGCGCTCTAAGCGAAAGCTGGGGGCGCAAACCGATGATGGTGGTGGCGTTGGTACTGGCCTGTAGCTTGGGTGTGGCCAGTGCGTTGACGACCAATTGGCACTGGTTATTGTTGCTGCGTACTTTATTGGGGTTGGCGCTAAGTGGTTTGCCCGCGCTGGCAATGGCTTACGTGGGCGAAGAGTTTGACCCGCGCTCTTTGCCCGTGGCCATGGGGCTGTATATCGGCGGGACTGCTTTGGGTGGTTTGCTGGGTCGTCTTTTGGCGGGCGGTTTAAGTGATCTGGGTGGCTGGCCTTTGGCGCTGGGCGGTATTGCCGCGCTGGGTTTGTTGGCCTGTGTGCTGTTTATTTGGTTGCTGCCAAAATCACGCCACTTTGTTGCCCAACCGCTGTCGCTTTCAGGTTTATTAGCTAATTTCACAAGGCATTTGCGCAATCCAGAATTGCGTGCGCTGTTTTTACTGTCATTCTTATTAATGGGCAGTTTTGTGGCGCTGTTTAACTACATAGGTTTTTATCTGACCGCGGCGCCTTTTCATCTGTCCAGCACCCTGATTGGGTTTTTATTTGTTGTCTATTTGTTTGGCATTCTGAGCTCGAATTGGAGTGGACGCTGGGTGGCTCATTTTGGTGCTGCTAAGGTGCTGATGGGCTCGTTATTGACTATGTTGATTGGGGCTTGGCTGTGCTTGGTGGTATGGCTGCCGGCCATAGTGATTGGGTTGGCGTTGTTTACTATAGGCTTTTTTGCGGCGCATGCTGTAGCCAGTGGCTTGGTGGGGCAAAAAGCCGGTAGCGCCCGTGCACAGGCTTCCGCACTATATTTGTGTGCCTACTATTTAGGCTCTAGTGTGGTGGGTTATACTGGCGGCTGGATTTGGCAGCATTTCGGCTGGCAATTGCTGATTTTTTGTTTAAGTGCATGCATGCTTGTAGCCATGTACATTGTGCGGCGAGTGGCAGTAGAAGCTGCTTAGCTGTGTTGCTGATGCGTGTCAGCATTATTTTAAAAGTGAGTTTCGTTTGGACAGTTCGATATTTACCAATGAATATGAAGTGGCGTGGGGGCTTTATTTGCTGGCTGCGCTAGGCTGCTTTTGGGTGTGGACATTTTTTACGGGCTGGATGTGGCGCTACTTGCGTGAGCCGCTGTGGGTGATTGCGGCGGTCGTATTATTTACTCCAACCTTGGCAGATCCCAGTGGCAGTAATTATGTACCCGCCTTTGCTATGGCTGCGATGGATATATTGTTCAAAGTAAACAATGATGCTTGGCGTGCTTTAGCAGATTTAACCTTGATTGGCGCTGCTGCTTTTGTGGTGTATTTGTTCTTTGTTTTACTGCGTTGGTTGCTGCTAAGAAACAGGCCTAACAAGGCGGAGTCTGTTAAAAATACAGAAAAAGACAGTAAAAGGGCGCAGAAAGAAAATTCTGCCCCTGTTAGTGCTCGAAAAGTGCCAGTAGAGCCGACACTGCAAGAGATTTTAGCCATGGAACATGAGCAGGGTAATACACGCTCTGGACGTATTTAATGGATTGCCGCCTCAACAGGTTGAAATATGTGTGAATTACTAGGCATGAGTGCCAATGTGCCCACGGATATAGTGTTTAGCTTTACCGGTTTAATGCAGCGTGGTGGCCGCACTGGGCCGCATCGAGATGGCTGGGGTATAGGTTTCTATGAAGGGCGTGGGCTGCGTCTATTTCAAGACCCGCAAGCAAGCGCCGACTCTGAAGTGGCCCAATTAGTGCAGCGTTATCCGATTAAAAGCACGGCAGTGATTGGCCATATTCGCCAAGCCAATGTCGGGGCGGTCAGCTTAGCCAATACCCATCCTTTTGTGCGTGAGCTGTGGGGGCAGAACTGGTGTTTTGCCCATAACGGCCAATTGGCAGACTTTGCACCGGCGCAAGGTTTTTATCAGCCTGTGGGTGATACAGACAGCGAAGCGGCTTTTTGTGAGCTGCTCAATCGTTTGCGTAGTCACTTCACGCAGTTACCCTCATTGGATGAGTTATTGACAGTGCTGGTAGAAGCATGTGATGAGTTTCGCCAAGCGGGGGTGTTTAACTGCTTGCTCAGCAATGGTGATTGGTTGTTTAGTTATTGCACCACAAAGATGACGCATATCACGCGTCGTGCACCCTTTGGACCTGCCACGTTAAAAGATGCAGATGTGACTGTGGATTTCCATGCGGAAACCACCCCCAATGATGTAGTGACTGTAATAGCCACTGACCCATTAACGGACAACGAAGCCTGGGTGTTGTATCAACCGGGCGAATGGAAGCTGTGGCGCGATGGGGTGATTAATAGCGAGGGGAAGGCTTAGCTAGACGCGCGATTTGCACATAAAAAAGCCCTCTTTAACGAGGGCTTTTTGTCATCTACATGTTGGGGTAGTTAGGTCCGCCGCCACCTTCGGGCGGAACCCAGGTGATGTTTTGCGCGGGGTCTTTGATGTCACAGGTTTTGCAGTGTACGCAGTTTTCGGCGTTGATTTGTAGGCGTTTGCCACCTTCGTCCGCATCGACTATTTCGTATACGCCTGCTGGGCAGTAGCGCTGTGCGGGCTCGTCATACAGAGGCAGGTTTTGCTCCACTGGGATGCTTGGGTCAGACAGCTTTAAGTGCACGGGCTGATTCGCTTCGTGCGCGGTGTTAGAAATAAATACTGAACTGAGTTTGTCGAAGCTGAGTTTGCCGTCGGGCTTGGGGTAATCAATTTTTGCCGCTTCATTGGCTTTCTTTAAGCGCGCATAGTCTGGGGTTTGATCGCGCAAAGTGATTGGGATTTTACCGCCAAAGATATTTTGGTCGATAAAGTTAAATGCTCCACCCATCAGCGCGCCAAATTTATGAATGGCTGCGCCAAAGTTGCGACTGCGGTACAGGTCGTCATACAACCAGCTATTTTTATAGCCTTGCACGTAGGCTGTGAGTTCATCACCACCTTCTGAGCCGCCTACTAAAGCTTCTGCAGCGGCATCAGCTGCCAGCATGCCTGATTTCATGGCGGTGTGGTTGCCCTTAATTTTGGCAAAGTTAAGCGTGCCGAGATCGCAGCCAATTAGCGCACCACCGGGGAAAACCATTTTTGGTATGGAGTTAAAGCCACCCTTAGTTAGCGCCCGTGCGCCGTAGGAAACACGCGTGCCGCCCTCAAGATACTGCTTGATCACCGGGTGATGTTTATAGCGTTGGAATTCGTCGAAAGGTGACAAGTGGGGATTGCTGTAGGACAGGTCAACAATCAAACCTACGGCCACCTGGTTGTTTTCCGTGTGATACAGGAATGAGCCGCCCGGGTTTTCGTCATTCAGTGGCCAGCCTGCAGTGTGAACTACCAGTCCTTCTTCGTGCTTGGCAGGATCAATATCCCAAATTTCTTTGATGCCAATACCGTAGTGCTGGGGATCGCAATCACTTTCCAGCTGATAGCGTGCAAGAAGTTGTTTGCCCAAGTGACCACGGCAGCCTTCAGCAAACAGAGTGTACTTGGCGCGTAGCTCCATGCCGGGGGTGTACATGCCTTCTTTGGGGTTGCCGTCACGGTCTACGCCCATATCGCCGGTGAGGATGCCATACACAGCGCCCGCATCATTGATAAGCACTTCCTGCGCGGCAAAGCCGGGATATACTTCTACGCCAAGGTTTTCGGCTTGTTCAGCCAGCCAGCGGCATAGGTTACCGAGGGAGATAATGTAGTTGCCTTCGTTGTGCATGGTTTTGGGCACAAACAAACCAGGGATTTTTTGGGCTTTTTCAGCACTTTTAAACAGATAAATGTCGTCGCGCTTAACCGGCACGTTTAGGGGGGCGCCCATTTCTTTCCAGTCAGGAAAAAGCTCGTTAAGCGCGCGCGGTTCAAATACGGCGCCAGAAAGGCTGTGTGCACCGACTTCAGAGCCTTTTTCTACCACGCAGACGCTGATTTCTTTGCCAGCCTCAGTAGCTTTTTGTTTTAAACGGCAGGCAGCAGATAAGCCAGCAGGGCCTGCACCCACAATGACGACATCGAAATCCATGAATTCGCGTTCCACAAGCGTTCTCCTACTTCATATACGTAATGTTGTTATTTTATAGGTTGGCGGACAGTTGAGCCAGATTAGTTGGACTGTTAGGGAGTATATCTACCATGGTCGATAGAATAAATGCAAACGATCGTTTGAATTTGTTGAGATCCTGTTTAGAATCACTACTAAGAGTAATGTGCTTGGGCTGTTTAGTTGACCGCATCGCTTGTTGCGTTCAAGATAACCTACCCTATTGTGTTTTACTGTTTTGCAAACCTCTTAAAGTGTTTTTTTAATTGAGGTTTTAACTACTCTGCTGGGCTTGCCTTGCGGGTTTTATTCATCCGGAGATAACGAGGAATCTATGAAGGTTCTAGTAGCTGTCAAGCGTGTGGTCGACCATAACGTTAAGGTTCGCGTTAAAGCGGACAATACGGGCGTTGAACTGGCCAATGTGAAAATGTCCATGAACCCTTTTTGTGAAATTGGCGTAGAAGAAGCCATTCGTTTAAAAGAAAAAGGGATTGCCACTGAAGTTGTTGCTGTGTGTGTAGGTCCAACAGCAGCGCAAGAACAATTACGTACGGCGCTGGCGTTAGGTGCTGATCGTGCGATTCTAGTCGAAACTGATGCCGAGCTTGGCTCGTTGGCGGTGGCGAAAATTCTTAAAGCGGTTGCCGACCAAGAACAGCCGCAGTTGATTTTGCTGGGTAAACAAGCCATTGATAGCGATAACAATCAAACGGGTCAGATGCTTGGAGCGTTGACCGGCTTTGCCCAAGGCACCTTTGCCTCCAAGGTTGAAGTTGATGGCGACAAGGTTAATGTTACGCGCGAGATTGATGGTGGTTTTCAAACAGTAGCGCTTAAATTGCCTGCTATTGTCACCACTGATTTGCGCTTGAATGAGCCGCGTTATGCCAAATTGCCCGATATCATGAAAGCCAAGAAGAAGCCGCTGGATACGGTAACGCCTGAGACGCTAGGTGTTGCAGTGAGTTCAACGCTCAAGACGCTTAAGGTAGAAGCTCCTGCTCAACGTAGTGCCGGCATCAAGGTTAAAGATGTGGCTGAGTTGGTTGATAAGTTAAAAAATGAAGCGAAGGTGATCTAATGGCTATTTTAGTAATTGCTGAACACTCCAATAGCGCGCTGGGTGCTGCAACTCTAAACACAGTGACTGCAGCTAAGGCCATTGGTGGTGATATTCATATTTTAGTGGCCGGTGAGAACTGCGCTGCTGCAGGTGAAGCAGCGGCAAAGGTAGAGGGCGTAACCAAGGTGTTGGTGGCAGATAACGCTGCCTATGCGCATCAATTGCCGGAAAACGTAGCGTTGCTTGTCGCTGAGCAAGCCAAGGCGTACAGCCATGTTTTAACCCCAGCTACCACCACGGGTAAAAACCTGTTGCCACGTGTGGCTGCGCTGCTGGATACGGATCAGATTTCAGAGATTATTTCTGTTGAAAGCCCAGATACCTTCAAGCGTCCAATCTATGCAGGTAATGCGATTGCTACTGTGCAATCTAGTGCTGACATTAAAGTGATTACTGTGCGTGGCACAGGCTTTGATGCCGCTGCTGCAGAGGGCGGTAGTGCAGCTATAGAAAATATTGCTGCGGGTGCTGATGCAGGTATTTCGGCCTTTGTTGGTGAGGAAATCGCCAAGTCTGACCGTCCGGACTTAACCGCAGCACGCGTGGTTATTTCGGGTGGCCGCGGTATGCAAAGTGGTGAAAACTTTGACATGCTTTACGCCCTGGCTGATAAGTTAGGCGGTGCTGTAGGTGCTTCCCGTGCGGCGGTTGACGCAGGCTTTGTGCCCAACGATTTACAGGTGGGTCAAACCGGTAAGATTGTTGCCCCTGACCTGTATATAGCGGTAGGTATCTCAGGTGCTATCCAGCATTTAGCTGGCATGAAAGACTCTAAAGTCATTGTTGCGATTAACAAAGACGCGGATGCGCCTATCTTCCAAGTGGCTGACTATGGTTTGGTCGCCGACTTGTTTGATGTTATTCCTGAGTTAGACGCCGCGCTGTAAGCTGTTAAAATACGTGGCACAACAAAAACCCGCTATTCATAGGCGGGTTTTTTAACTCTTCTTGAAGATGACTGACTTTGATTAAATCGCGCGCATTTTTACCGCTGCTGTTAGGAGTAGGACTGCTGGCTGCCAACGCAGCGCAGGCCGATATTCCTGTGCCCGAAAGCTGCACGAATATTGTCGCTGTAGCACTTGGCACACAGCCGCCCTATAGCAACGAGCAGGGCACTGGTGTAGATGCACAGTTAAGCCGTGAGCTAGCCAAGCAAACCGGTATTAAAATAAACCTGTTACCCGTGGATAGCTATGAAGAAGGTTTGCGGGCATTTGCTTCGGGGCAGGTGGATATGTGGCTGTCTGCACACTTGGATTTGCTGGAGCATGCAGATGCGCTGCTCATCGAGCCGGCTTATTGGCAAGCGCGCTATCAACTTTGGTTTCGTTATGCAGAGTTAACAGATCTGAAGCAAACCCCAGCCTTACGAGGCTTAAGAGCGGTCTACTGGCCAGCACAGATTGAGCAAGGATTACTAACACCCTGGCTAGGTGAGATGGACGTGCAGCAGGGACTTGAAGTGGCTACTCAACGCGAGGCAGTACAAGCCGTTCTTAGTGGTAAAGCGGATTTTTTACTGGCTGATGGGTATGAATTAGACTTGGATTTACAGGCTTTGGCGGCGCAGGATGAGTTAGAGGCGCTGACACAGGTTCGTGTTACAGAATCTGTTTATATTGCATTAAGTAATAATTCAGCCTGCAATGACTCGGCCTTGCAAAGCAAGTTGAGCCAAGCACTGCGAGAGCTTAACAAACGCGGCGTAGCTAAAAAGTTGTTGCAGAAAAACCAAGCAAGCCTGAAGCCCTAAGCTATTACTGCCGCTCAGGGCTTCAGGAATACAGCATAATTTACCAGTAAGGCTCAATTAGCCCTCAAGCTTTTGCCGCAGCAATTCGTTGACCTGCTGTGGGTTGGCTTTGCCTTTAGAGACGCGCATCGCTTGGCCAATAAAGAAACCAAACATACGCTTACGGCGGTTTTCGTCTGCCGCACGGTACTCCTCAACTTCTGTGGCATTGGCAGCCAGCATTTCATCGAGAATGGCTTCAATGGCACCAGAGTCGGTAACCTGCTTTAAACCGCGCTGTTCAATGATGCTGTCCGCATCGCCTTCGCCATTGGCAATGGCTTCAAACACAGTCTTGGCAATGTTGCCGCTGATAGTGTTGTCTGTGATGCGTACCAACAGCTGACCCAGCTGCGTAGCGCTGATGGGCGAGTCCTGAATGTCCAAGTTGTCTTTATTGAGTAGGCTGGATAGCTCGCCCATCACCCAGTTAGCGGTGAGTTTGGCGTCTTTACTGATGGCCAGGGCGGCTTCAAAGTAGTCGGCCATTTCCCGGCTGGAAGTCAGCACGCTGGCGTCATAGGTGGAAAGGGCAAACTCTTGCTCGAAACGTTCGCGCTTTTGTGTCGGCAGTTCAGGCAATTGTTCACGCAATTCATCTAAAAAACTGCGCTCAATCACGACCGGTAGCAAGTCAGGGCAAGGGAAGTAGCGGTAATCGGTGGCTTCTTCTTTGCTACGCATGGAGCGGGTTTCGTCTTTGCTCGGATCATACAGACGGGTTTCCTGCACCACGGCGCCGCCGTCTTCAATCAGCTCAATCTGGCGCTGTACTTCGCTATTGATCGCGCGTTCGATATAGCGGAAGGAGTTAACGTTTTTGATTTCTGTGCGGGTGCCTAACTCGGTTTGCCCTTTGGGGCGAATGGAGACGTTACAGTCACAGCGGAACGAACCTTCGGCCATGTTGCCATCACAGATGCCTAAGTAGCGCACCAAGCTATGAATAGCGCGGGCGTAAGCCACAGCTTCTTTAGCGTTGGACATTTCTGGCTCGGAGACAATTTCCAGCAAAGTGGTGCCAGCACGGTTGAGGTCGATGCCGGTCATGCCGCTAAAATCTTCGTGCAGGCTTTTTCCCGCATCTTCTTCGAGGTGCGCGCGGGTAATGTTGATGCGCTTAATGCTGCTGTCTTCGAGGGTGATGTCCAGATGACCCAAACCGACAATCGGGTGATCCATCTGGCTGGTTTGATAGCCGCTGGGCAGGTCAGGGTAGAAATAGTTTTTGCGGTCAAAGCGGTTGTGTTCGGCTATTTCGGCATCGACAGCCAAGCCAAACAGGCAGGCCATGCGTACGGCCTCAGCATTTAACACCGGTAAAGTGCCGGGCATGGCTAAGTCGCTGACGCTGGCTTGGGTGTTTGGCTCAGCGCCAAATTCAGTGGCGCTGCCGGAAAAAATCTTAGTTTTAGTGGCTAGTTGTGCGTGAATTTCTAGCCCAATTACGGTTTCCCATTGCATGGTGCGTCTCCTTAGAATCCAGCCGGTGTGCGGGTGTGCCAGTCAGTTGCCTGCTGGTATTGGTGGGCTGCATTCAGCAGGCGTGCCTCGTGGAAATGAGGGGCAATGAGTTGCGCACCTACGGGCAGTTGCTCCAGTAAACCAACCGGCAGGGAGAGGGCGGGTAAGCCAGCTAAGTTGGCCGCTACGGTATAGCGCTGGGTTAAAAAATCAGCGTTAGCATCCACAGTGGCGTTGACTGCACGAGGTAAATCAGCGCTGGTGGGACTTAAAATCAGGTCCACCTGCTTAAAGGCCTCCATGTAATCTTGCTTGACTAAGCGGCGAATACGCTGGGCTTGGACATAGTAATCTTGATATTGCTCAGCTGAGAGGTAGTAAGCACCCAGCAGGGTGCGGCGCTGCACCAGCTCGCCTAGGCCTTCACTGCGGCTGCGTTGGTACAAATCAGCCAAGTCGCGTGGATTCTCGCAACGGTAACCAAAACGCACGCCATCAAAGCGCGACATGTTAGTCGAGGCTTCAGCGGTGCCAATGATGGTGGCAATGGCGACGGCGTGTTCTGCGTGCGGCAGTTCGATATCAACCAAGGTGGCGCCGAGTTGCTGAAGTTGTTCGGCGCTGGCGAGTACGGCCTCACCGATGTGGCTGTTCAAATCGCCGTTAAACAAGGCGCGCGCGATACCGATGCGCAGACCGGTCAGCGGCTGCTTTAAGGTGCTGCTGTAATCCGGCACAGCTTCTTGCGCGCTGGTGGAGTCGCGCTCATCAAAACCGGCGCAGACGTTTAACAGCAGAGCGCTGTCTTCGGCGGTGCGGGTTAAAAAACCGGCTTGATCAAAACTTGACGCATAGGCGGTCATGCCCCAGCGTGAGACACGGCCATAGGTGGGTTTTAAACCGGTTAAGCCGTTAAAGGCAGCAGGCAGGCGAATGTCACCGCCGCTGTCCATGGCTGTACTGGCAGCTGCTAAGCCAGCCGCTACTGCTGCAGCGCTACCACTGGCGGCGCCGCCCACGATACGGCTGTTATCCCAAGGGTTGTTGCAGGCACCATAAAAACTGGTCTGCCCGCTGCAGCCCATGCTGAACTCGTCCATGTTCAGTTTACCCAAGGACACAGCACCGGCTTGATTGAGTTGCTCAATCAGCTGGGCATTGTAAGGCGCGACAAAATTATCCAGCATTTTTGAGCCACAGCTGGTGCGCACCTCTTGCGTACAAAACAGGTCTTGGTGGGCTAAAGGGATGCCCAGTAAGGGCGTGCTTTCCCCGGCAGCACGACGTGCATCGGCCTGTTCGGCTTGTTGCAACGCCTGTTCAGCAGTGACGGTAACAAAACAGTTGAGCGCTGGGTCGTGTTGCTTGATACGCTGTAAGTAATACTCGGTCAGTTCACGAGCGGAAAATTCTTTGTTGGTCAGTGCTTGCGCAAGCTGAGCCATAGTTTTGTGTTGCATGGTAGAGGCGTCCTTTAATCCAGTACTTTAGGTACGAGGTAGAGACCGTTTTCCACGGCGGGAGCGAGGCTCTGGTAGCGATCGCGCTGATTGGTTTCGCTCACCACATCGGCACGCAGGCGTTGGTTAATTTCTAGTGGACTAATGAGCGGCTCGATAGTGGTGGTCGCGATATTCTTAATAGGACTTAACAGGGAGGTTGTCTGGTTTAAGGCCTGTAGGTGCTCGGCTAAGGCTGTGTCGCTTAAAGCTAGCTGGGTAAGTTTGGCTAGTTTTTCGACGTCTTGATGGGTCAGCATCATAGAGGTTCCTTAATAAATATGAATGAATTGGTAAAGCCGTTGTCTATGCAAAGATCTTTTGTAGCAAATTATACGCAGTTAATCGGTACAATCGTGGTTAATTGTTAGCCTACGTGTTAAACGAAGCTTAGGGAAATCTGCTGTGCCGGTTAGCAAATAGAGCAATTTACCATAAACTTCATCTTGCTCAAAAGGGCGCTGATTGTTACAGTTTCACATTAATTTTTTTTTTGCACTTTTCACGCACATATATTAGGGCTGTTTTTCCATGTTAAAAAAAATACGCGGCATGTTTTCTAGTGATTTATCTATTGATCTTGGTACAGCTAATACGTTGATCTGTGTGCGCGACAGAGGAGTGGTTTTGGATGAGCCCTCGGTTGTAGCTATTCGCACTCGGGGTAATCAAAAAAGCGTGGTGGCTGTGGGTACGGAAGCCAAGCGCATGCTGGGACGTACGCCCGGTAACATTCAAGCAATACGCCCTATGAAAGATGGGGTGATTGCAGACTTCAGTGTGTGTGAAAAAATGCTGCAGTACTTTATTAATAAAGTACATGAGAATAGTTTTATTACACCGAGTCCGCGGGTGTTGATTTGTGTGCCTTGTAAGTCCACCCAAGTTGAGCGTCGTGCTATTCGTGAATCAGCACTGGGTGCAGGCGCACGCGAAGTTTATTTAATTGAAGAGCCTATGGCCGCTGCTATTGGTGCTGGACTGCCGGTAGAAGAAGCACGTGGTTCTATGGTTGTGGATATTGGTGGCGGTACTACAGAAATCGCCCTGATTTCGCTCAATGGCGTGGTTTATTCTGAGTCGGTACGTGTAGGTGGCGATCGTTTTGATGAAGCGATTATTACCTACGTGCGCCGCAATTACGGCAGCCTGATTGGTGAGTCAACCGCAGAAGAGATCAAGCAAAGAATTGGTACAGCGTTTCCTTCAGGTGAGTTATTAGAGTTTGATGTGCGCGGCCGCAACTTAGCGGAAGGTGTGCCACGCAGCTTTACACTGAACTCCAATGAGGTGCTAGAAGCATTACAAGAGTCACTGAGTCAAATTGTGCAGGCGGTAAAAAGCGCGCTAGAGCAGTCGCCACCTGAGTTGGCTTCCGATATCGCTGAGCGCGGCCTAGTATTAACCGGCGGTGGTTCGTTACTGCGTGGCATGGATGAGTTGTTAGCGCAAGAGACAGGACTTCCGGTCATTGTTGCTGAAGATCCAAAAACTTGTGTGGCAGTCGGTGGCGGTCGTGCTTTAGCCATGATGGAACAGCATTCTATGGATTTGCTGTCAGTCGAGTAAAGGCTAAGGCAATCCAGTTGTTAGAGAATTAATGTTAACACCGGATAAGTAGCTAAAGGAATTTAACATCAAACCGATCTTTTCAAAGGGCACTTCGCTGAGCACTCGATTCTTAGTGGTGGCGATTTTGTCTGTCTTATTGATGGTTATTGATGCAAACTTTTCAACTCTTAAGCCAGTACGCAGCACTGCCGGATTGGTTTTGACGCCTCTGTACTGGGTTGCTGAACTGCCAGTGCGTGCATTCGATAACTTGAACCAAGTGTTTACCAGTCGCACAGAAATTCTTACGGAGAATGAGAAACTGCGTGCTGAAACGCTATTGATCAAGCGTCGCCTACAAAAGCTAGCCTTGTTAACAGAGCAGAATCTGCGCTTGCGAGAATTGCTTAATTCATCAGCTTTGTTTGAAGAGCAGGTATTAGCAGCAGAATTGCTAGGCGTAGATCCCAACCCACAAATCCATAAAATGGTGATTGATAAAGGCAGCCAGCACGGAGTTTATCTTGGTCAGCCTGTTCTGGACGCCCGCGGAGTGGTGGGTCAGGTGGTTGAGGTTATGCCTTTTTCGGCCCGTGTTTTATTGATGACCGATGCCACGCATAGTTTGCCGGTACAGGTAACGCGCAATGGCTTACGTGCCATAGCCAGTGGCACAGGCAATCCGGACATTATTGAATTACGCTACATCACTGATGTTGCAGATATTAAAGAAGGTGACTTGTTGATAACCTCAGGTATGGGACAGAGGTTTCCCGCCGGTTATCCAGTTGCAGTGGTTACCAATGTTGTGCGTGGTACTGGACAGCCTTTTGCTACCGTGCAGGCAGTGCCGATGGCGGCATTGAACCGCAGTCGCTATTTTCTTTTAGTCTTTGGTGAGGGGCATAATCCTCAGTCAGAGGCGCATGCAGAGCAATTGAACGATTCTGAACAAAATAAAACAACAAAAGATATGCAGAAGTTGGAAGCCCCGACAAAAAAAACTAAACAAGAGCAAACAGAAGTAAGCGGGGCTGAGCAATGAGTGCAACGCGAATAACTTTTGTCGTATTTGTCGGGCTAAGTCTGGTAGCTGCTTTAGTGCTATCCGTCGCCCCTTTGCCAGACTTTATGCAAACGGCTAGACCGCTATGGTTAGCTTTGATGCTTTCCTATTGGGTGTTTGAGCTGCCCTATAATTTTAAAATTAGCTTGGCTTGGGTTTTTGGCTTGGCGCAAGATGTGCTCTACGGCACGTATTTCGGTTTTCATGCGCTGTTTTTAGCCTTTGTTGTTTATGCTGTTTTAAGCTTTCAGCAACGTTTAAAGATGTTTCCGCAATGGCAACAGGCAATTTTCTTAATGCTGATCTATAGCATTGGTCAAATTTTCCTATTGTGGCTTAATGCGTTGGCAGGTAATCATACTTTAGTATCACAGTATATTTTACCAGCGCTAGTTAGCGGTTTGCTTTGGCCTTGGGTATACATGATAATGCGTCTTTTACGTAAACTGGTGCAGCTGTGATAGTCTTGCCGACGGCTTGCTTATGTGATGGCTTTCTGGAAGTATTTGTAGTCAAATTAACCGCCAGTTTAGGTTTACAGAACAAAAAAAGTGTCTGGTTTTATTGAAGCTGTAGTTTTTATTGCTGCCAAACAGCCAAACAGCTTATATTAGGCGCCAATGGAACTCTGAAAACACCAAGCATGACGAATGCTAGGTGAATGGAACGAAGAAAGTATTCTTTCTGGACTTTATAATAAACACAACTACATACTGGATACTTGCGCTTGCAAGCACGACAAACTCACACATCAATACTTGAATAGGCGAGTTCGAATATGGGGATTCAAACAAATTGCTGGGAAAATACAGATGGCCGTATGCGCAAGAAAAACTTGCCGGGCATCTTAAAAAGCCCAATGGCCTATGTTGTAGCTGGTTTTCTTTTTATTATTAGCTTGTTTGTTTTTGAATATGCCTTTGCTAAGGGAACTGTTGATAGGGCTGTTTTACAAGAGCTTGCCAGAACTAGCAGCGCACCCTCAACGGCAAGCACGAGCTCGGCCACTAGAAACTACACTTCTACAACTAGATTGGGTCTGATTAGCCAAGCAGATATTGAGGATTTGGTTAGTCGAGTGGCGTCGCTAAACGAAGAAAAGCTACAGCTAGACAATACATGGCGCATTGAGCGCAACAAATACGACTCTATGAAAATTCGTATTGATGACAGCAAGAAAACAATTCGTTTAGAAATGGACGAGGTTTTGATGAATAACTCGCCACGTGAGCGTTTGGATGAGTTGTTAAGTCAGCACGAATCTCTATCTAAAGACGAGAAAGAAGTGGCTAAGCGCGTTAGTCAGATAGAAGAAAAGCTGGCAGCGCACCAGTTGCTCTTGGTTCAGGCAAAGCGTGACCTAGATAGAATGCAGACTAATTATGCAGCACAGCAGCGCGAACAGGACATCCAGCGCGTACAAGAGATTACGCGGTTCTTGGATCGTGAATTGCGCTTTAGTGAAGCTGTTACTTTTAAATGCTCTCCCAGTAAAAGTCTAGCTGCTTGTCTAAATGACTATCCGCTTGATTCAAGAATTCAAAGCTGGGTACAGGATCATTACCAGGCGGCTTTAGCAGAAGAGCTGGTCGATAAAATAGATCAGGTTAGATTAAGCTCTGATTGGTATACCACGGAGGTTAACCGTAACTTTACTGAGGCAAGCATGAATCTAGATGGTTCGGTTACTGCAGAGGTAGAGGTACGAGCCAGTGTTGTTTCGCGCAAAATGATGGCCTGTGCATTATTAAAAGCACCGGCTGATTTATGTGAAACACAGTCGGTATCTTTGATTGTGCGCAGCAATAAGTATGGTGATCAAGTTTATATCAACGACAAACCCTATGGTTCCACACCTCTGTCGCTAATATTGGATCCGGGTTTGTATAACGTAGAGGTTAAGTACCAAGGGCTGACACAAAAGCGTACGCTTACGCTTGAGGACAATCGCCACCTTAATTTTGTGTTCTAAAACTCCCTTGAGTTGAAACTGCTGTAAAATGCCGATATTCCCAGAATATCGGCTTTTTTGTTTATAAGTTCCGCAAAACAGGCTCGGCAAAGAGAAGTAGTATGAGTGAAGAAATTTTAATCAACATCACCCCCATGGAATCTCGTGTGGCTATGCTCGAGAACGGCGTATTGCAAGAGGTGCATATTGAGCGCACTCAGCGTCGAGGCATTGTCGGCAATATCTACAAGGGCAAAGTGGTGCGTGTATTGCCGGGCATGCAGGCTGCTTTTGTTGAGATCGGTTTGGAGCGTGCTGCTTTTTTGCCCTTTGATGAGGTGCGCGTGGCCTCTGAGGAGGCCGTAGAGACTGCCAGTGTTGCCTTGCAAGAAGGGCAGCTTATTGTCGTACAGGTGACTAAGGACCCAATAGGCAGTAAGGGTGCGCGCTTAACCACTTACCTGTCTTTGCCGTCGCGCTACTTGGTATATATGCCAGCTAGCGATCATGTTGGTGTTTCTTTAAAAATTGAAGATGAAGACGAGCGCGAGCGATTAAAAAATCTTGTCTGCCAGTGCATTGAAAATGAGCAGCACAAGCATCAGGGTGGTTTTATTGTGCGTACAGCCGCTGAGTCAGTGGGTGACGAGGAAATGCTGGCGGATATTCGTTACTTGCACCGTTTGTGGGATCAGGTGGTAGAGCATATTAATAAATGTTCATCCTGTTGTTTAATTTATGAAGATCTCGCTTTACCGATGCGTGCTTTGCGAGATTTTGTCTGTGAAGGAACCGAAAAGGTTCGTATTGACTCGCGGGAGACCATGCAAAAAGCATTGCGCTTTGTTAGCGAGCTTATGCCAGAGTTGAGCGAGCGCATTGAGCACTATCCGGGTGAGCGGCCGATTTTTGATCTGTATAATATTGAGGATGAAATACAGCACGCTTTGCAACCAAAAGTACCACTGAAATCAGGTGGTTATCTTGTTATAGAGCCTACCGAGTCGATGACCACTATTGATGTGAATACCGGAGCGTTTGTCGGGCATCGAACGTTAGAAGAAACTATTTTTAAAACCAACTTAGAGGCCGCTATAGCGATTGCAAGACAGCTAAGGTTGCGCAACTTAGGCGGCATTATCATTATTGACTTCATTGATATGGATGATGAAGAGCACCGCCGACAGGTGTTGCGCACGCTAGAGCGTCAACTGGAGCGCGATCATGCCAAAACCCATATTGTGGGTATTTCAGAGTTAGGCTTGGTGCAAATGACGCGTAAGCGCACGCGTGAAAGTTTATCGCAAATACTTTGCGCACCTTGCCCTACTTGTAGCGGACGTGGCGAGCTACGTACTGCGGAAACAGTCTGTTATGAAATTTTTCGTGAAATCTTACGTGAGGCCCGCACTTATCAAGCGGAAGGCTATATGGTGTTAGCTAGCCAGAGTGTAGTGGATAGGCTGTTAGATGAAGAAGCCGGTAACTTGGCAGACCTTGAAGTGTTTATTGAGCGACCGATTAAATTTCAGGTTGAAACCATGTATTCGCAGGAGCAATACGATGTGGTTTTGCTTTGAGGGTACACCGTGAATGTGTTGCAGAAAACGCTGAAGCTTAATTTTAAGCTGAGCTACTGGTTAATCGTTATTTTGCTATTGCTTACAGCGGTGTATGTGAGTTTTGGCCGTTTTTTATCTCCCTTGTTAACCGAGCATAAAGCGGATGTTGAACAGTTTCTCAGCCAGCAGCTACAGCAGCCCGTGCGTCTGGGCAGTATTGAGGGTGGGTGGCTAGGCTTTTCGCCGGTGGTACGCGCTAGCGATGTATCCATAGGACTAGGAGTTCAATCGCTGGATGTACAGCAGCTTTATTTTCAACCTGACATTGTTAAAAGTTTATTGACGCGGCAGTGGCAGCTGGCAGCAATAAATATAGAAGGTTTGCAACTCAAATTAGAACAAGACGAGCAAGGTAACTGGTTGCTACTGGGTATTGCATTGGCTCAGCAGGAGCAGTCTGAGTCAGATATAGCCATTGATAAGATTTTTCAACAGTTTCAAAGAATCAGTAGGTTCAGCATCATTGATGCCCAACTGCAGGTGCAGCCGTATGAGTCAGCGCCTTTTTTCCTCGCCGACGCAAGCATTACCTTACAAAGCCAAGCCGGCCAGCAGCGTCTCCAAGCACGACTAACATTGCCCGATAAGCAAGCGTTAGAGCTTAGTGTACAGAGCGTAGGGTTGGTCTCTGATTGGCGTATCGCGAATGCCGATGTGTATTTAAAAACACCCGCTAGTGATTGGATGCAGTGGGTGCCTAACAGTTGGTTGCCTGCAGCAGTGTCAAGCTTCAAGCTGGCTGGCCAATTTTGGCTGCAAATTGAACAGGGAGTGTTAACGCAAGTAGCTATTGAGTTGCAGCAGGCGCAGTTTGCGGCTAATTATCCAGAGCAAGAAGTTTTTCTTAAGCTGGGTGCGGTGGCAGGGTATTTATCGGGTGATGCACAGCAGCGAACGCTGTGGTTTGAACAGCTGCCTGTTGGTTTTACGCAGGACGGTCCGCTATTTGATTGGCCATTACAAATTAGCCAACAGCTGGTGCCAGACAGCCCTTTGGGTATTATTGAAGTGCGGGCGCAGCAATTGGATGTGCAACCAATAGTGGATTTTTTACTGACGCAGCTTGATTCTCCAGTGGCGCAGGATGTGCTAGGTACTTTGGCATTTAAAGGTCAATTACAGAATACCTATGTGCGTTGGCAGGCAGAAGCCGCATGGGCGCAGCGATTAAAGTTCGATACCAATCTGGCGCAAATTGAATTTTCTCCTTGGCAGAGTGTGCCCGGTGCAACTGGGGTGTCGGGACGAATCTATGGCGACTTGCAGCAAGGCGAGCTGCATCTGGACAGTGATGGTTTTAGTCTTAACTTGGCTGAGTTTTTTGCTCAGCCTTGGCCGTATCATCGAGCTAATGCGCGGCTAACCTGGGCTTTTGATGAGCAGGGTTTCTGGCTGAAGAGTCCTTACTTACAAGTAGAGGGTGATGAAGGCGATATCGCTGGTGATTTTGTTATTCGTTTATTAAACGATCCAGCGGCAGAAGATTACATGGACTTGCGTGTGGGTATGCGTGACGGAGATGCACGCTATACCGAGCGTTACTTGCCTAGAATACTGCAGCAGCAACAGCCTGAATTACAGCAATGGCTAGTACAGGCGATACGGCAAGGAAAAGTTAACCAAGGTTATTTTCAGTATCAAGGCTCTATCAGTCGTGGTGCACCTAAGCACGCGCACTCCATTACTTTATTTTTTGATGTGGAGCAGGCCGAGCTTGATTATCAACGTAACTGGCCAGCGCTTACTGAGGGTCGTGCGCAGGTGTTTATCCATGATTGGGGCGTACAGGTTGAGTTGGACAAAGGCAAGGTGTTAGACAGCGATATTAACCAAGCCCATGCTGAAGTTATTTATGCACCAGCTGGTTCGACCACTATGCTTGAGCTGGATGCTGAGCTGCACAGTAATGTGGCCGATGGTTTGTATCTGGTTCAGCGCACACCTATAGCAGAACAGGCTGAGGCGTTAAAGGATTGGCGCGGCAGCGGCTCAGTGCCGGCACGTTTTACATTAAAGCTACCCTTTGCTAAGCAAAGTGCCCAAGCGCAGGTGAGCATGCAGCTGCAAAATGCCAGTTTACAGATGCCTAGTTTGGATGTGCGACTCGAACAGCTTAATGGCGAAGTTCAGTTCGATAGCGAACAAGGTGTGACAGCTAAGCAGCTCAATGGGCGATTTTTGCAGCAGCCATTTAGTGCCAGTATCGCTGCAAAACAGATGGGCTCAAGTCGAATAACACAGGTGCAGGCGCAAGGAAATATGCCGGTGCAGCCGTTACAGAACTGGCTTGGGCAACAACAAGAATTACCTTGGCAGGGTGCTTTTGATTACCAGGTTTTTATAACGTTAGATGATCAAGATAGTCAGTTGGTGGTTGAAAGTGATTTACAGGGCTTAAGCCTCACATTACCAGAGCCATTAACGAAGAAGGCCGAACAGAAAATCCCTACGACATGGCACATGACTTTAGCGGGGCGCGAGCGGCATTACTGGTTACGCCATGGACAGCGTTTTAATTTCTTTGCTGCACAAGACTCTGAATCGAAGCAGCTACGTGCTGAGCTGAACATGGGTAATCAAGCCGCGCGCTTACCCGTTGCGGCAGGGCTTGTCGTTAGGGGGCAGCTGCAAGAACTTGCTATTTTGGAGTGGCTAGCATTAGCGCAGCGCTATACAGACAAAGCATCCGACACGCAGCAGAATTTAGATTTGCTGAGAAAAATCCAGATTAATGCCCAGACTGTAACGGGTCTTGCTATTCCTATTGAGCAGGCGAAAATAAAGTATACCGCTGGTGAAACAGCTCAAGCTTGGCAGGCGGAGATAACCAGCCAGCAGCTCACAGGTAAGCTGCAGCAAATTTCGCCGCAACAGCCTTTGCAAGTCAACATTGACACTCTGCACTTGCCTGCCTTTGCTGAGCAAACGCTGGGCTCTTTTGGCCAGCAGTTAGGGCACGAACCAGCTGCTATACCGGCAATGCATATTAGTATTGCTAAGCTTTATAGTGATGGGCAGCTGTTGGGACGCTGGGATTTAAGCGCAGAACCTAGAGAGCATGGAGTACGCTTTAAAGATCTTAACCTGGGGCTAAAAGGTCTGGATATCACTGGGGAGTTGAACTGGCAGCAGGATAAAAAACAAACCAGCACCCACTTTATCGGGCAGCTAACAGGTGCAAATGTTGCACAAGTGATGCAAGCCTGGGACTACTCACCTTCAATGACCAGTGAGAGTTTTAAGGTTGAGCTGGATATTCAGTGGCCGGCCAGTCCGTTAGAGGCATCTTTAACCAATTTGGCAGGAAATATGTATTTGAGCTTTCGTAAGGGTCAACTCAATACTCAGGATACCGGTAGTAAAGCGTTGCGCGTATTTGGTTTGTTAAATTTTGACACAGTGGGCCGTCGGCTTAAGTTGGATTTTTCTGATTTGCTGGGTAAAGGTTTAGCCTATGATAGTTTTAAAGGTAGCTTGGCTATTCAAGATGGCATTTATAAAACAACAGAGCCTTTTGTATTGAAGGGTGTTTCTAGCGAGCTTGATTTTGAAGGGCAGCTAGATATGAACAAGGGACAAGTGGATGCTAGCCTGTTAGTGGCCATGCCGATCACCAGTAACTTGCCTTTGGCGGCAGTATTAGTGGGTGCGCCTGCAGTTGGTGGGGCTTTATTTATTATGGAGCGTTTAGTTGGCGATCGGCTTGATCGCATGGCAGCAGTGCGTTACCAAGTAACAGGTGACTGGCAAAACCCTAATATCTCAGTGGTTGATAAAAAACTATGATGCAGCCAGAGCTTATTACCCAGCGTAGCCAAGATGAGTTTTTTATGCGCCAAGCATTGCAGCTTGCCGAGCAAGGTGCGGCCATGGGTGAGGTTCCGGTAGGTGCGGTATTGGTTTGTCAGGGGGAGATTATTGGTCGTGGTTTTAACCAGCCAATTGTTGCGCACGACCCGAGCGCGCATGCAGAAATGCAAGCTATTCGTCAGGCAGCAGCCAATATAAAAAACTATCGTCTATCCGGTACAACGCTTTATGTTACTTTGGAACCATGCAGCATGTGTGCAGGCTTATTGGTGCATGCACGGATAGCCCGCTTGGTTTATGCGGCAGCTGAGCCGCGCGCCGGAGCGGTAGTGAGTCAGATGCGGTTTTTAGAGCATAGCTATTTAAACCATCAAGTGCAGGTGCAAAGTGGGCTGTTGGCTGAAGAGTCGGCTCGTTTGCTAAGAGAGTTTTTTAGGGCTCGACGTAAAAAATAACACTAACAGAAATTTAATTGATTCGTGGCAATGATTTAGCCAGAACTGTGCGCAAAGTTTGGCAGCTGGTGGGATTGTGGGCTATAACTACGCGAATATTTGCCTTTAGGATTTTGAGTGCAATTGCATGAGTACAACCGTTAATTTAGTCGGCTTCGCACGCTCGATTGTGCAAGCTGAAATGCTGGATGAGAAAAAAACGCAGGATGCAGTAGCGCAGGCGCGGCAGAATAAAACGCCATTGGTTACTTGGCTGGTGCAAAACAAACTTGCAGAAGCACGTGCGTTAATGGAGCTAGCCGCTGATCAGTTTGGTGTAGCCTATTTAGATCTAAATGCAATGAATCCAGAGGTATTTCCTAAGGAATTGGTTGCAGAACGTCTGGTACGACAGCACCGAGTATTACCTCTGTTTAAAAGAGGCAATAAGCTATTTGTAGCTGTATCTGATCCGGGTAACCAGCAAGCAGTAACAGATGTGCAGTTTAGTACTGGCATGACAGTGGAAGCTTTGTTGGTTGAAGATGACAAGCTAGGTCAAACGATTGACCGCTTGTATGACTCGCCCAGTGCAAGCTTAGCTGGATTGGATGATGTTGAGCTTGACGGGCTAGAAGTGTCCAGTGGTGACGAGGAAAGCAGTAGCGTTGTCGATGCGGCAGATGAAGCGCCTGTTGTGCGTTTTGTTAATAAAATGCTGCTTGATGCGATTAAGGGCGGTTCATCAGACTTGCACTTTGAGCCCTACGAAAAAGTGTATCGCGTGCGTTTTCGCACGGACGGGGTTTTACATGAGGTAACGCGCCCACCTATTCAATTGCGCGATCGAATTTCAGCACGTTTAAAAGTGATGGCAGGATTGGATATTTCTGAGCGTCGCAGGCCGCAAGATGGCCGCATAAAGCTGAAAGTATCTGCCAATAAATCCATTGATTTCCGTGTTAACACCCTGCCTACGCTTTGGGGGGAGAAAATTGTTATGCGGATTTTGGATGCCAGTAGCGCAAAAATGGGTATTGATGCCTTAGGCTATGATGAAGACCAGAAACAGCTTTTCCTTGATGCGCTATCGCAGCCGCAAGGGATGATTTTGGTCACAGGACCAACGGGCTCGGGTAAAACTGTTTCGCTGTATACAGGTTTGAATATTCTTAATACCGAAACAGTTAACATTTCTACCGCAGAAGACCCAGTTGAAATTAACCTTGAGGGCATTAACCAAGTTAACGTGAACCCAAAGCAGGGTATGGACTTTACTCAGGCGTTACGTGCTTTCCTACGTCAAGATCCAGATATCATCATGGTGGGTGAGATTCGAGACTTGGAAACAGCAGAAATTGCGATTAAAGCTGCACAGACTGGACACATGGTCATGTCTACGCTGCACACCAACAGCGCCGCAGAAACCTTGACGCGTATGCGTAACATGGGTGTGGCAGCCTTTAACTTAGCTACCTCGGTAAACCTGATTATTGCCCAGCGTTTAGCGCGGCGCTTGTGTAAGTGCAAAAAAGAAATTGCCGTACCCAATGACGTATTGCTTAAAGAGGGTTTTACCCCAGAACAAGTGGGTACTTTTAAAGTGTACGGTCCAGCAGGTTGTGAAAACTGTAACAACGGTTATAAGGGCAGAGTTGGAATCTATGAAGTAGTTAAAGTCTCGCAAAAGCTACAAAGTATTATCATGGAAGAAGGTAACGCCATCGAGATTGATGCGCAAATGCGTAAAGATGGTTTTAATGATTTGCGGGCTTCTGGGCTAAGTAAAGTAATTCAAGGTGTAACCAGCTTAGAAGAAGTAAACCGTGTGACTAAGGACTAAATCATGGCAAAAGCACCCAAGACAACTATTTTTGTGTGGGAGGGCACCACACGACAGGGAACAAAGATTTCTGGGCAGATGGCCGAGCAAGATGCTTCGCTGGTAAAAGCACAGCTGCGCAAACAAGGTATCAATCCCATTAAGGTACGCAAGCAAGGTATCCAGCTGTTTAGCGGCGGTAAGCGTATTAAGCCGATGGATATAGCCATCTTCACTCGGCAGTTAGCGACGATGATGAAGTCCGGTGTGCCGCTGTTACAATCCTTCGATATTATTATTGAAGGACTTGATAACGCAAATATGACCAAGTTAGTGCAGTCTATTAAAGCTGATGTGAGCTCGGGTAATAGTCTGGCATCTGCGTTACGTAAGCATCCACAGTATTTTGATGATCTGTATTGCAACCTAGTGGATTCAGGAGAGCAATCGGGTGCTTTGGAAACGCTGCTTGATCGTGTTGCTACCTATAAAGAAAAAACCGAAGCGTTGAAAGCTAAGATCAAAAAAGCGATGAACTATCCGATTGCGGTGGTTTTGGTGGCTGTGATAGTTTCAGCCATTTTGTTGATCAAAGTAGTGCCCCAATTCCAAGAGGTTTTTGATGGATTTGGTGCTGAGTTACCTGCCTTTACGCTGATGGTGATAGGAATATCTGAGGCGCTACAAGAGCATGGCCTTATAGTGTTGGCGGTGATAATAGGTGCAGCTTTTTTGTTCCGGCATGCCTTGGTGAAATCAGAAAAACTGCGTAACTCCGTGGATCGCGCCTTACTTAAAACCCCGGTGGTGGGCGATATCATTTATAAGGCTGCCGTGGCGCGTTTTGGTCGTACCTTAGCCACCACGTTCTCAGCCGGTGTACCTTTGGTTGATGCGCTGGACTCAGTTGCTGGGGCCACAGGTAACGTGGTATTTAAGAACGCCGTGATGCTGGTTAAGTCAGAGGTGACCGGTGGTACTCAACTTAATATAGCCATGCGTTCTACTGAGGTTTTCCCGTCTATGGCTTTGCAAATGACTGCTATTGGTGAGGAATCTGGTGCTCTGGATGAGATGCTAGATAAAGTGGCTATTCACTATGAGGCCGAGGTAGATAACGCTGTGGATGGTCTGACCGCCTTGATGGAACCTATGATTATGGCTGTGCTGGGTGTCTTGGTGGGTGGTTTGATTATTGCTATGTACCTGCCAATCTTCCAACTGGGTGCTGTGGTTTAATGGAGCTGGTTAACTTTTTTCAGGCTAGCCCAGTTGCATGGATGGCCGTTTGTTTGGTGCTCGGCCTGCTGGTAGGTAGTTTTCTTAATGTGCTGGTGTATCGTTTGCCGATTATGCTGGAGCGTAGTTGGCAAGCACAGGCACGTGAAGTATTAGAGCTGCCAGAACAAAAAGCAGCCGCTGTGTTCAATCTTGCACAGCCCAGCTCATGCTGCCCCAAGTGTTCAAGCCCTATCCGAGCTTGGCAAAATATTCCGATAATTAGCTGGTTAGCCTTGGGTGGCCGTTGCCACGCATGTAAACAGCCGATTAGCAAACGTTATCCGTTAGTAGAGTTAACCAGCGGCCTGTTAGCTATGGTTATTGCTTGGCAGTTTGGTTTTAGTTGGTTGACTGCTGCCATGCTATTACTGACGTGGGGGTTGCTGGCGCTGAGTTTAATTGATGCTGATCATCAGCTTTTACCTGATGTGTTAGTGCTGCCGTTGCTGTGGCTAGGCTTGCTGATCAATAGCTCAGATATGGGATTTGTTGCGTTAACTGATGCGCTCTATGGAGCAGTATTTGGTTACTTGAGCCTATGGACGGTGTTTTGGTTGTTTAAGCTGGTTACCGGCAAAGAAGGTATGGGTTACGGCGACTTTAAATTGCTGGCTATGCTGGGCGCTTGGGCGGGCTGGCAGATTTTACCCTTAACTATTTTGCTGTCGTCATTAGTCGGAGCGATTTTAGGCATCATTATTTTACGCTTACAGCGTCAGGGAATGGCACAGCCTTTACCGTTTGGACCTTATCTTGCCATAGCAGGCTGGATAGCCATCATCTGGGGTGAGCAAATTACCCAGTCGTATCTGCAGTTTGCAGGGTTTTAGCCTGTTTTAGCAGCTGCATTCTTGCCTTTTTATACAGCCCCTTCGACTTGCTCATAATAGGGCTTTTTACGCATCAAGACTTTTATGGCGAAACGGTTTGGATGGCATGCCTCTAACAGCGTTCGGGGTAATACCTGCGTTTCATTATTGATCCAAGCTGCTAGCATCTCGCCGGCAAGGGGTGCGGTAATCATGCCTCTTGAGCCGTGTGCGGTATTCACATACAGGCCGGGGTACCAGGGGCAGGGAGCATGTAGCTTGGCACGCGCATCTTTGCCTAGCGCACTGTAGCGCAGCTTGAGTTCTTGGATGTCAGCGACAGGGCCGACAATAGGCATATGATCAGGGCCTGTACAGCGTAAAGCTGCATGACCCTCTAGCTGTTCTGGATTGAGGTTATGTGCATTAAGTTTTTGGTGCAGGCTGGCACTGATATCATGTAGCAGATGTAAATTACCCTGCTGCTCCAAGCTACTAAGCTGGGTATCTGTGCGCTGAAAATCAAAACTTGCACCTAGGCAATGCTGGTTTTCGTGTTGTGGGGCGATATAGCCCTCGGCACTAAGAACAGTCTTCAGCGCACGACTCGCTTGCGTTGCTGGCACCGAGGTGACTTGACCATGGATAGGTTTTATTGGCAGTGACGCTGTTTGGCTAAAGTCTTTAGCCGCGTTGGCATTGGCGATAATGACGATGGGCGCTTGCGCAATGCAGCCGTGTTCACCCTGTATGTGCCATTGCTGGTGCTGATAGTTGAGGTGCGTAACCTGTTGCTTGGTCAGCAGTTTAATATTTTCATGTTCTATTAATAAGCGACATAACTCAGCAGGCTGTATCCAACCAGACTCTGGGTAGAATAATGCGCCCATTGCAAGCGGTACACCAGCTAGCTCGCTGGCTTGTGGCGCTGTGAGCGGCCTTAGGAATTCAGGATTAAAGGCGGCTGCTAGCTGTGGTTGGCGTTGTTGTTCTTTGGCGTTATAGGCGAGTTGTAGCAGGCCACAGCAATCGAAGTGCGGATTCTCAGACCAGTGAGTGAGTAGACGTCTGCTGAAGCCAAAACCAGCCAAAATAAGCTGGGTCAAATTTGTTTGGTGTGCGGATAGCTTTAAATACAGCACGCCCTGCGGATTGCCAGAGGCTTCTTGGGCAATATGTGGATTGCGTTCAATTAGGGTTACACGCCAGCCGCGGATGGCAAGACTGTAAGCGCTAGCGCAACCGCTAATGCCGGCGCCAATAATCACGGCATGTTTTTCCGGGTTGCTGGGTTGCGTGGGGCGGGCAAACCATGGGGCTGCCCAACTGGCTGTGTGTGAACCGCTAAACACTCCGCTGAGCATTTCTCTTTTATGCCCAAAACCTGGATGGCGCTGCATGCTAAAGCCTGCAGCCTGTAAGCCGCGACGTACAAACCCAGCGCTGGTGAAGGTGGCAAGAGTGGTTTGCGGTTTCGCTAGTCGAGCAAGTTGACTAAATAATGCATCGCTCCACATGTCAGGGTTTTTACTCGGCGCGAAGCCATCTAAAAACCAAGCGTCAACCTGAGCATCCAGCTGACTTAGTTGTTCGCTGGCTTCGCCTATGAGCAGCGTTAAACAAACACGGCCTTGTTGGAAAATAAAATGCTGGTAACCGGGCTGGATAATTAAGTATTGCTGTAACAGCTGTGCGCTGAGCGGTTCAAGCTCAGGCCAGAGCGTCAGTGCGAGTTGTAAGTCGGCGGCGTGTAACGGGTGTTTTTCGACACTAATAAAATGCAGCCGTGCATGCTCTGGTGCTTGTTGTAAAAAATGTTGCCAGCAGGCGAGAAAATTTAACCCCGTACCAAAACCAGTTTCGGCCACGACAAAGGGTGTGCTGTTGTCTAGCTGCTGAAATCGTTCGGTGAGCTGGTTGTGTTGGATAAATACATAACGGCTTTCATCTAAACCAGACTGCTTGGAAAAATAAACGTCAGCAAACTCAGCCGATAAGGGCTGACCTTGCTCGTTCCAGTCAATGTGTGCGTGTTGTAGCTGTGTGGTTGTCATACGAAATTTGCCGAGTGGTAGTCCGTCCGTTAGCGCGCTGTGCCCAGCAATAAAAATAACGGATAGCTTTGCCCCGTTCTTTTTTCAATAGAGAAAATATGTTGCAGTTTGAGCTGGTGAAATCCTACTTGTTCAGCTTGCTGCATGAGTACATCTGGCTCAAAACCCAAGTGTTTCACGCCCTTGGCGTTATTGTCGCCGTGAAAGCTGCCATCTTCAGCATAGAGATCGATGAGCGCCAGTTGACCGCCCGAGACGAGCGCTTGGCGCATGCAATTTAATAAACGTTGGGTGTCTGCGACGTGGTGCAGCGCCATGCTGCTGATAATGCCGTCATAGTGCTGGTCTAACCCAGTAAAAATATCCTGATTTAAGATAGTGATATTGGCAACCTGTTTTGCTGCTAAGCGTTCGAGCATAGCCGCAGAGGTATCCAGCGCGGTGACTTGGGCCACTTGTTGAGCTAAAGGTACGCTGAGCACTCCAGTGCCAGCACCAAAGTCGAGCCAGTGTTGTTTAGGGTCTAGAGCGAGCAGCGGCCAGATTTTTTCTGCCATTGCACTGAGTTGCTGTGAAGTGGGTGAGCGATCAAAACGCTCTGCAGCTTGGGTAAAATGCTCTGAAGTATTGCTCATAAATTTTGCCTACTATACTTTTTCTTTCCACTGATAAAGCAGGTCAAGTGCCTGCTTGGCGGTCAGTTCATCGGGCTTAAGTTCTTGTAGTGCATCAAGCAAAGGATGCACTGCACTAGCAAAAAGATCGCTTTGCAGGGGAATGCTAGGTTGCGGTTGCGGCGCTTGGTTTTGCCAGCTTTGTTGTTCTAACTGAGATAGGTGTTCGCGTGCGCGCACAATAACAGTATCGGGAACGCCAGCTAACTGTGCGACTGCTAAGCCATAGCTTTGGCTAGCCGGCCCCGGCTGTACTTGGTGTAAAAATACAATACGCTCCTTGTGCTCAGTGGCGCTAAGGTGCACGTTAGCTACAGTGGGCAATTGCTCGGGCAGGCTGGTTAACTCAAAGTAGTGGGTGGCAAACAGTGTCCAAGCGCGCAGTTGCGCCAGTTGCTCAGCGGCTGCCCACGCCAGTGATAGACCGTCAAAGGTGCTGGTGCCGCGACCTACCTCATCCATCAAGACTAAGCTGTGCTGGCTAGCATTATGCAAAATATTAGCGGTTTCGCTCATTTCCACCATAAAGGTGGAGCGCCCACCGGCGAGATCATCGCTGGAGCCAATACGCGTAAAGATACGATCCACTAACGACAACTGGCACTGGCCGGCGGGAACAAAGCTGCCGACATGAGCCAGCAGTACAATCAGCGCAGTTTGACGCATATAGGTTGATTTACCGCCCATATTCGGACCGGTAATGATCAGCATGCGCGTGTCGTTGTCTAGCGCTACATCGTTGGCCACAAAAGGCGTGGTTAAGACGTGCTCAACTACCAGATGGCGGCCTTGTTGTATGTTTAGTTGCGCCTCCGCGCTAAATTGTGGGCGTTGCAGATCCAGACTGAGTGCGCGTTCGGCCAAGTTACACAGCACATCCAGCTCTGCTAGAGCGCTGGCGCTAAGCTGTAATGGTCCTAGCTGAGTAATTAACACTTCGATGAGTTCATCATAGAGCTGTTTTTCCAGCGCTAAGGCACGGCTTTTAGCGGACAGGGCTTTGTCTTCAAATTCTTTTAATTCAGCGGTAATAAAACGCTCAGCCCCTTTTAGGGTTTGCCGACGGATATAGTCTATCGGCGCTTGCTCAGCTTGCCTGCTTGGTAATTCAATGAAATAGCCATGCACACGGTTATAGCCGACTTTGAGATTAGCTAGTCCTGTGCGCTCTTTTTCGCGGATTTCCATATCGAGTAAAAACTGCGCGGCATTCTCATTCAGTGACAACAGCTCGTCTAGTTCAGCATGGTAACCGCGCTTGAGTACGCCACCGTCACGAATTACCACCGGTGGATTATCGACTATGGCGCGCTGTAGGGTGGCGGATAACTCTGGATACTGACTGATGTCATCGGCCAGCACGGCTAAGCGTCCTTCGGTAAACTCGCTGAGAGAATCCTGCAAGGCGGGTAGGGCATTCAATGCATCGCGTAAGCGTGCTAAGTCTCTGGGGCGCGCACTACGTAGGGCAACACGCGCCAAAATACGCTCAATATCGCCAATGTGTTTGAGCTGTGGTTGGATTTTCTCGAACTGGTAATTCGTTAACAGATGCGCAATAGCATCATGGCGTTGCTCAATGGTGGCTTGGCGACGTAACGGGCGGTGCAGCCAGCGGGTTAATAGGCGAGTACCCATAGTGGTTTGGCAGTGATCCAGCACAGACAGTAGGGTGTTGTCGCGCCCACCTGTGAGGTTCTTGTCCAGCTCAAGGTTGCGACGCGTGGCGGCATCTAAAATAACCGTATCGCTGAGTTGTTCGTGTTCCAGCGTGCGAATATGTGGCAATGCAGTGCGCTGTGTATCTTTAGCGTAATTGAGTAAACAGCCGGCAGCGCCAATCGCGAGCGTCAGATTTTCACAGCCAAAACCGCGCAAATCTTGGGTGGAAAACTGCTGGCACAGACTTTTATGGCCGCTGTCTTGGGCAAACTCCCAAATGGGGCGCTGTTGGGTGGTACGTTGTTTGCCGAGCAGGGTTTGATGCGGCCAATCTTCTGGGATTAATAACTCAGCTGGATTAAAGCGCTCCAGTTCAGCAAGTAAGCTTTGTAAATCGTGAAGCTCTTGCACTTGAAAGCGGCCACTGCTGATATCCAAAATAGCCAAGCCAAACAACTCTTCTTCGCCAACCAGAGCAGCAATCAAGCTGTCTTGGTGCTCATCCAGTAAAGCTTCATCGCTAATGGTGCCGGGCGTAAGAATACGAACTACTTGGCGATCTACAGGACCTTTGCTGGTGGCAGGATCGCCTACTTGCTCGCAAATCACTACAGACTCACCCAGTTTGACCAGTTTAGCCAGATAGCCCTCAACCGCATGGTAAGGAATTCCCGCCATGGGGACGGCTTGCCCTGCCGATTGACCGCGACTGGTTAGGGTAATGTCGAGCAGGCGTGCAGCTTTTTTGGCGTCATCGTAGAAAAGCTCGTAGAAATCGCCCATGCGGTAAAACATAATTTGTTCGGGATGCTGGTTTTTCAGCGCCCAGTATTGCTTCATCATGGGGGTGTGTTCTGCGGCTTTACTCATTGAGTTGATGACTCCTAAGAAATGGGGCAGTGATATGTTTGGACTAGCTAGGCGAGAGATGCTTGGCGATGCAAAAGCAGTACTTTACAGCAAAATAACCGAGCAAGTATGCGGGTGGTTACGTATCCGTTGCGTTAGAGTTGCACGTTTGGTTCGGAGGTGTTGCTTTGGCTGTTTTGGTTGCTTGGCGTAACTTGGCTAGCTCAGCATGCTTGCGTAAATCACAAGCCGCCAGCTGCTCACTGCGTAGCTGACGAACAGTCTCTAGGGGGTTGGTATTGTGGTCTTCTGCTTGCATAAAATAAGCAGCATAGCGCTCTTCATCGTTAGGCATGCTGTAGACCTCTTGGTTTAAGGCTATTTATTTTTGCTGCGTAGGGCGCGTTGCATTTCGCGGTCGGAGTCGCGTTCTTTAAGTACGTGGCGTTTGTCGAAGTCTTTTTTACCCTTAGCTAAAGCGATTTCGCATTTAACCAGGTGCTTTTTCCAGTACAAAGCCAGTGCCACACAGGTATAGCCCTGACGCTGTACGCCAGCAAAGAGCTTTTCCAGTTCGCGGCGGTGCAGCAGCAGTTTGCGCGTACGGGTGGGATCAGCGACTACGTGTGTGCTGACGGTCTGCAGTGGGCTGATATGACAACCCATCAACCAAGCTTCGCCATCTTTTAACAGCACGTAGCTGTCCACCAGTTGGGCTTTGCCTTCGCGCAGGCTTTTAACTTCCCAACCGGTTAATGCAACGCCGGCTTCGAAGCGTTGTTCGACAAAATAATCGTGCAGCGCCTTTTTATTCAGCGCAATCGTGCCTTTGGTGTTTTGTTTTTTCTGTTTAGCCATAGTGGGCGCATTATAGAGAGAAGTTTGGCTTTAGGCGAGAGGCAAGTCGTTCAGTGGGACATAATTGCATCTGCCGGGTTAATGGTGGTCTGTGTATAATAGCCGGCACATTCACTGATATATTCTCCAAGAGTTGCTATGAGTATCAAAATTCAACGCTCAGCTATTTTGCCTTATTCTGCCGATGCGCTGTATCGGATGGTTAATGATGTAGAGCGTTATCCAGAGTTTTTGCCTTGGTGCAGCAAAACACAGCTCATCTCTGCTGATGAATATTCCATGCGAGCAGCGCTAACGGCATCAAAGCTAGGCATCTCGCATACCTTTATCACCCAGAATGTATTAACGCCCAATGAAAAAATAGAAATTAATCTGGTTGAGGGGCCGTTTAAACATTTGCATGGTGTGTGGCAGTTTAAGCAGCTGGCAGAAAATGCCTGTAAAATGAATTTGGATTTAGAGTTTGATTATTCAGGTGCTTTGGTAAAAGCCACGTTGGGCCCGCTATTTACCCAAGCTGCTAATACGATGGTTGAGGCGTTTTGTAATAGAGCGAAACAACTTTATGGATAAAGCGATGATTAATGTTGAAGTGGCTTACGCACTAGCCGACAAGCAAAAAATCAACAGCCTGCGTGTGCCTCGGGGCACTACAGTACGACAGGCAGCATTGCAGTCTGGTTTAGACAGGATTTTTCCGGACTTGGATTTAGCCAATAGCCCCTTGGGTGTTTTTTCCAAAGGCATAGCTAAGCCAGATGAGCATGAGTTACAAAACGGCGATAGGGTTGAAATCTATCGCCCGTTGTTGGCTGATCCTAAAGAGGCGCGTAAAAAACGCGCCGAGAAGGCTGCACAAGCAAAAGAGAGTTAATCTTCTTCTAGGTGTTCTTGTCCAAGAATTTCTTGGTCTTTACTGATGCCAGGTTGGAAGTCACCTGTTAGCCCAGTGAGCTGATCCTGTTCGTCAAAAAACAAACTAAGACGCTCTTGGTGGCGATTCTCCCCGCCGGGCTGGATGCTGTATAAGTAATCCCAACGCTGTGGTGAAAATGTGTCAGTCACTAAAGGGGTACCCATGATGAAACGCACTTGGCGGGTTGTCATGCCGGGCCGCAACTGGTCAACCATGTCTTGGGTGATGATATTGCCCTGCTGAATATCCAGTTTGTATACTCCGGGAACTGAACAGCCGACAGTGAGCACGCTGCTAAGGCATAAACTTAATAAGACTTTCTTGTGCATTGGCAAATGATTTCCACTTGTTGGTTAAGGCAATGTATGTTTGAGCTCTCAGCCTGTTTGCGAGTTATTCACAACAACGATTAAAAACTCATCCTAATTGTTTGTTTGCGTAACTTGCGTGCCAGAGGTTCCTTAAATCATACCTGTATTATAGACTGATGAGAAACAGCATGAGTGAGAATTCGAATTATGTCTGAAAATGTTGAATTACGTAAGGCTGGATTAAAAGTAACCTTGCCCCGTGTAAAAATTATGCAGATTTTAGAAGCTGCAGACCCCCGTCATATGAGCGCAGAGGATGTGTACAAAACCCTAATGGACGCCGGTGAGGATGTGGGTTTGGCGACTGTTTATCGTGTACTAACGCAATTTGAAAGCGCTGGATTAGTAATGCGGCATAACTTTGATGGCGGTCACGCGGTATTTGAGTTGGATGATGGCGAGCACCACGACCATATTGTTTGTCTTGATTCAGGCGAAGTATTTGAGTTTTTTGATCAGAAAATAGAAAAGCGCCAAAAAGAAATTGTTGCTGAAATGGGCTACGAACTGATTGATCATAGCTTGGTGCTGTACGTACGCAAAAAATAACGTGTTTTTGTAGAGCAGGCCACGCCTGCGACAGCGGTGCATCTAGCGATGCTGTGTTGGCAGGCGTAATCCGAGGGTCGGATGCATGGCATCCTCGTACAATTCCCCACAAGTCCGTTCCTGCCTTGCGTAGGAGCAGGCCACGCCTGCGACAGCGGTGCATCTAGCGATGCTGCGTTGGTAGGCGTAATCCGCGGTTCGGATGCATGGCATCCTCGTACAATTACTCGCAAGTTCGTTCCTGCCTTGCGTAGCAGGCCATGCCTGCGACAGTGGTGTATCTAGCGATGCTGTGCTGGCAGGTGGAATTCGCCGGTCGGATGCATGGCATCCTCGTACAAAAAACTACAGATAAACAGCATTCCAGAAGGGATAATCACCGACGCGCTTTACTAACCCTGCGCGTAGTGGGTTGGCTGCAATATAGCGAGCTGCCAGCACAATATCTTCCTCGCGACGAATAGCTCGATCATGGTAGGCCCTAACCCAAACTTGGTCTGCATAACCAGCGTTACGAACTGCACGCGCAGATGCAGATTTCATTGCGCTAACCAGTGACGAAAGATTTCGATCTTGTCCGAGCTGTAATAGCCAGTGTGCGTGATTAGGCATTAGCACCCAGCACAGAAGCTGTGCGTCTTTTAGTACGGCTTTTTGAGTAAAAGCTTGCACGGCAGCGTGCGCGTAGGGCCATTGAGCAAATAAACTTGCCCGTTTCCAAGTGCTGCTGGTTATCAAATAAATGCTATTGGGTTGTGAAGCGCGCCCTAGGCGAAGACTGCGATGACCTTTTGCTTTAGAGGTTTTATTCAATTTCATATCCTTATGTCATTGGTTTTAAAGCATAATTAAATTTTACCTGATAGCACTGTATTGGTAGGCATAATCCGCGGGTCGGATGCATGGCATTCTCGTACAATTCCCCACAAGTCCGTTCATGCCTGCGACAGCGGTGCATCTAGCGATGCTGTGCTGGTCGGTGTAATCCGCCGGTCGGATGCATGGCATCCTCGTACAATTCCCCGCAAGTCCGTTCATGCCTGCGACAGCGGTGCATCTAGCGATGCTGTGCTGGTCGGTGTAATCCGCCGGTCGGATGCATGGCATCCTCGTACAATTCCCCGCAAGTCCGTTCATGCCTGCGACAGCGGT
>JALOAC010000004.1 GCA_023228985.1 Thiopseudomonas sp.
GATTACGCACGCAACCACAGCGCCGCCTGACGCACCGCTGTCGCAGGCATGGCCAGCTCCTACCAAAATACAGGGTTTTGGGTGAGTTAGAACCAATGGCGCAAAAGTTGCGTTCCTGCAGAAGCCTGCAAGGTTGGGTTAAAGCCAGCGCAGTAGGCGCAAGAGTGCTAGTTGCACTATTGCCAAAATACCCAGCCCAACACAGGCCAAAATAAAGCCTAGTTCAGACTCGCCGCCCGGAATGCCGCCTAAATTAATCCCCAGCAAGCCTGTGACAAAACTTAATGGTAAGAAAAAAGCGGTGATCAGGGTGAGTAAATAAATGGTACGTCCGCTACGTTCTTCACGCTGACGCTTTTCGGCCTCTAAAATAAACCCAACACGATCTCTACTTAAATCCAGCTCTTCAAGGCTGCGGATGGTGTTGTTGTGGATTTCGCCCAGTTGCGCCTTGATGTTGCGGTTAAATTCCTCTGTTTGTACACGTTGTAACACGCTAAATAAATCTCGCATCGGGATTAGGTAGCGGCGCAAGTTAGCGCTGTCGCGCCGTAGCTGTAGCATCTGTTTTTGATTGGTGCGAAAGCGAATGTCCTGCACCATAGACTCTTCCTGGGTATCAATGAAATCGGCTAACTGCTCAACCAGATCATCAATGTCTTGAGCGCTGGTTTTAAGGATTGCTGTGAGCAATTCGGTCGTGGTTCTGGGACCTGTATTTTGCTCGAAACTTTGCTCCAGTTCAGCATCAGGGTAGGCATCAGCATGCGCAAAACTAAGCAGTAATTGATCTTTGACCAAAACACGCAGCGATAAGAGCGCGCTGTTCTCTAGCGAGTAGTTACGGGCTAGCACCCGTGAAAACAGTAGCAGCGTTTGGTCATGATGCTCAAGCAGGCGTGGGCGGGTGCCTTTAGCCAGCAACAGTTGTCGCTCAAGCTCACTCACCTGACTAGTGTGCTGCAGCCAGTCTTGGGTATCCAGATTGTCCTTATCCCAGTGTAGCCACAACTTTTGTTGCGCTTGGAGCTGTAAGCCTGCTAACTCGCTGCGTTGTAACGGTCGTGCACCGCCGTCGCCGTCCAGTAAAAAACCAAATACTAGGCCGGATTCCTGTTGTTGCATGGCAGGGCCTCATAGTGAACTACCTGTAATTAAACACTTTACGTGTTTTTCGTAATTCGAGCACGGTTGTTTGTTGATATCAATAGCAGCCTGCAGTCTCAGTAGGGTAGGGCGTGCCGAGCTTCATGCGTGTATGATCTGTCCAGTTAATGCTATAAAGTCGCTTGTGAGTGATTGTTTTTAAAGAGCGACTTGCGAAAAGAGTCGATAGGATATAAAATCCGCGCTCTATTTAGATTAGGTTCCTCGTGCAGATTGATGTGCGCAAGGGATAGCAACACAAGTAATATGGCAGCGGCTGTTGGTTTGCAAACAAGTCAAATGTAAGCAAGGTCTGCTATATTTTTCGGCGAAATCGCCAAAATTTGGAGTGAGAATTATCAAGCGAGATATGAGACAAGACAGACGTTCTGCCAATAAGGCACCGATTAATGAAAATATTACTGCTCGTGAAGTCCGATTGATTGGAGCAGAGGGCGAGCAGATCGGGGTCGTCTCGATTGCTGAAGCACTAGCAGCCGCTGAAGAGGCGCGCTTAGACTTAGTGGAAATTTCTCCTGATGCAGCGCCGCCTGTGTGTCGCATCATGGATTACGGCAAGCATTTGTTTGAAAAGAAAAAACAACAAGCGCAAGCGCGTAAGAACCAAAAGCAAATTCAAGTAAAAGAAGTGAAGTTTCGTCCTGGGACGGACGTAGGGGATTATCAGGTAAAACTACGCAACCTGATACGTTTCCTAGAAGAAGGGGACAAGACCAAGGTTACTTTACGTTTCCGCGGTCGTGAGATGGCTCACCAGGAGCTGGGTATGGAGCTGTTAAAGCAGGTTGAAACTGACCTGATTGAGTACGGCACCGTAGAACAGCATCCTAAGATGGAAGGACGCCAACTAACAATGGTCATCGCTCCCAAAAAGAAGAAGTAACCCCAAATGGTTTAGCTGCTTAGCAGCTATGCTTGGGCATAGGCAGGCCCCAAGGTTGCTGTATTATTAATTTTGAATGCGGAGTTCAAACATGCCAAAGATGAAGACAAAAAGCGGCGCTAAAAAGCGCTTCAAAGCGACAGCAAACGGTTTTAAGCACAAACATGCTTTCAAAAGCCATATCTTAACCAAGATGACTACCAAGCGTAAGCGCCAGCTGAGAGGTACCAATCAGGTACACCCATCAGATGTTGCAAGCGTTGAACGTATGTTACGTGTTCGTTAATTGGTAGGAGAGAGTAAGTTATGGCTCGTGTAAAAAGTGGTGTTCAGGCTCGTCGCCGTCACAAGAAAATTTTAAAACTTGCTAAAGGTTACTACGGCGCGCGTTCACGTACGTTCCGTATTGCCAAGCAAGCGGTTATCAAAGCTGGTCAGTATGCATACCGTGACCGTCGTCAGCGTAAGCGTCAATTCCGCGCTCTGTGGATTGCTCGTATTAATGCTGGTGCACGTATCAACGGTTTGTCTTACAGCCGTTTCATTGCTGGCTTGAAAAAAGCTTCCATTGAAATTGATCGTAAGGTATTGGCCGACTTAGCGGTAAACGAAAAAGCAGCATTTGCAGTTATTGTTGAGAAAGCCAAAGCTAGCCTAGCTTGATGCTTTTTTAGTAATACAGCGTTATTGCTTTTGATAAGGGAAGGGCCTCGGCTCTTCCCTTATTTCGTTAAAACAGTCTATTTAATGTTTTTAGAGCATCCTGCAAAGATACAGAGCGTTTTGCAAGATTCTCTGGAGTTTATCGATGGAAAATATTCAGCAGTTGGTCAGTCAAGCGCTGGCCGCTATTAATGCAAGCAATGATATTCCCGCTTTAGAACAGTTGCGGGTGCAGTATTTGGGTAAAAAAGGCGAGTTAACCCAGCTAATGAAGCAGCTGGGCGGCTTATCGGCCGAAGAGCGTCCGAAAGCAGGGGCTTTGATTAACCAAGCAAAAGATCAAGTGCAGGATGCTATTGCCCAGCGCAAAGCAGGCCTTGAAAGTGCAGCTTTGGCCCAAAAATTAGCAGCTGAAACCATTGATGTGACACTGCCCGGTCGTGGTCAGCAATCCGGTGGCTTGCATCCCGTGACACGTACGTTGGAGCGCATTGAGCATTTTTTCAGTCACATTGGCTATGGTGTTGAAGTTGGACCTGAAGTTGAAGATGATTATCACAACTTCGAAGCATTAAATATTCCTGAGCATCACCCAGCTCGCGCTATGCACGATACCTTTTACTTTAATGGCAGCATGGTTTTGCGCACGCACACCTCTCCGGTACAGGTGCGTACCATGGAGAATCAACAGCCGCCTATTCGCATTGTTTGCCCAGGGCGCGTTTATCGTTGCGACTCAGATATCACTCATTCGCCGATGTTCCATCAGGTCGAAGGTTTGGTGATTGATAAAGACATCAGTTTTGCCGACCTTAAAGGCACAATTGAAGAGTTCTTGCGCGTGTTCTTTGAAAAAGACTTGGCTGTGCGTTTCCGTCCTTCATTCTTCCCCTTTACTGAGCCTTCCGCTGAAGTGGATATGCAGTGCGTAATGTGTGATGGCGAAGGCTGTCGCGTGTGTAAGCACACAGGCTGGCTGGAAGTGATGGGTTGCGGCATGGTGCATCCGAACGTGTTGCGTATGTCAGGTATTGATCCAGAAGAGTTTAGCGGATTTGCTTTTGGTATGGGGGTCGAGCGTTTGGCCATGTTGCGTTATGGCGTTAATGATTTACGCCTGTTCTTCGACAATGATCTGCGGTTTTTAGCGCAGTTTCGTTAATTGAACATCGTTTAAGGAGAACAGTATGAAATTTAGTGAGCAGTGGTTACGCAGTTTGGTTGAGCCCAAGGTCGAGCGTGAGGAATTAGTAGCCCGCCTGTCTATGGCTGGCTTAGAAGTTGACGCTGTTGAGCCAGTCGCAGGCGAGTTTACTGGCGTGGTGGTTGGTGAGGTGCTTGAAGTCAGTCAGCATCCAGACGCGGATAAACTCAGTGTGTGCCAAGTCAGTGATGGTAAAGATACCGTGCAGGTGGTCTGTGGTGCACCTAATGTGCGTGCAGGATTAAAAGTACCTTTTGCCCAAGTGGGTGCCGTACTGCCGGGTGATTTTAAAATTAAAAAAGCCAAACTGCGCGGGGTTGAGTCGCTGGGCATGCTGTGTTCAGCTGATGAGCTTAAAGTCAGTGATGATAGCGAAGGATTGTTGGAATTGGCAGCTGATGCGCCGGTTGGGCAGTGTATTCGTGAGTACTTGAACCTCAATGATGCATGCATCGAAGTCGATCTCACCCCCAACCGTGGTGATTGTCTGTCATTGACGGGCTTAGCACGTGAAGTCGGAGCGCTCTATAACCAGCCAGTACAGTTTCCAGTTGTCCCTGAAATGCCTGCTACCCATGATGAGCAAATCAGTGTTGAGCTTTTAGCTCCACAAGCTTGCCCGCGCTACGTGGGTCGTGTGCTCCGTGGTGTTGATTTGACGCGCGCTACACCTGAATGGATGAAAGTGCGCTTAGAGCGCAGTGGCGTGCGCAGTATTGATCCAGCCGTAGATGTGACCAACTACGTAATGCTTGAGCTAGGCCAGCCCATGCATGCCTTTGATTTAGCACAGATTCAAGGTGGGATCCGTGTACGAATGGCCGAGCAGGGTGAGAAAATCATCTTGCTTGACGGTCAAGAAGTGCAATTAAATGCCAATACACTCGTTATCGCCGATCATCAACAAGCCTTGGCTATTGCTGGGGTGATGGGTGGCGAGAATAGCGGTGTTAACGTTGAGAAAACCAAGGATTTATTCTTAGAAAGTGCGTTTTTTGCGCCTTTAGCGGTCGCAGGCGTAGCGCGTTCTTATGGTTTGCATACCGATGCCTCGCACCGTTTTGAGCGCGGCGTGGATTGGCAGTTGGCAGAGCGCGCCATGCAGCGTGCCACAGAGTTACTGTTAGACATTGTTGGTGGTGAAGCAGGGCCGGTTATCCATACGCAAAACGCTGAGCATTTGCCGCAGCCAATCACAGTAGGTTTGCGTGCTGAGCGTGTTAATAGCATGTTTGGTTTGCAGTTATCCGATAACGAAATCGAGCAATTACTGGCTCCGCTTGGCTTGCAGTTAGATAAGCAAGCAGCAGGGCAATGGCAGGTCGCCGTGCCCAGTCACCGTTTTGATATCAGCATTGAAGTGGATTTGATTGAAGAAGTGGGGCGCTTATATGGTTACGAGCGCTTGCCTGTGCGTTATCCTGCAGCGCGTTTAGCGCCGCAACCACAGGCAGAAGCGCAAGCTAGTGTGCCTGTTCTGAGCCGTTTATTGGCGAGTCGTGGCTATCAAGAAGCCATTACTTACAGCTTTATTGATCCGGATAGCTATGCTTTATTTCACCCTGAGCAACCAGCGCTGGTATTAGATAATCCGATTTCAGCAGATCTGTCCTGCATGCGCGCTTCTTTGTTGCCGGGTTTATTAAAGGCCTTGGCGCATAACCTAAATCGCCAGCAAAGCCGGGTTCGCTTGTTTGAGACAGGTCTACGTTTTGTCGGACAGCTTGATGCGCTTAAGCAAGAATCTATGTTGGCTGGTGTGATCACAGGTTTGCGTTTGCCTGAAGCTTGGGCGCATGGGAAAGACAAGGTTGATTTTTATGATATCAAAGCAGACGTAGAAGCTGTTTTGTCTGCTGCTGGAGCGGTCTCAGAATTTAGCTTTGTGCCTGCTCAGCTCACTGGATTTCATCCGGGTCAGTGCGCTCGTATTGAGCGCGACGGCCAGTTGGTAGGCTATCTAGGGGCTTTACATCCGCAAATAGCCACAGAGCTTGATATTGACCAGCCCGTGTTTATGTTTGAACTTGAGCATGCTGTGCTTGAGGCTGGTAAATTGCCCGCGTTTAAAGAATTATCACGCTTTCCTGAAGTGCGTCGTGATTTGGCGCTGGTAGTTGATGCTGGCGTACCGGCGGCACAGCTGGTTGATTGTATGCGTGCGGCAGCTGGCGAATGGCTGACCAAAATTCATATATTCGATGTTTATCAAGGCGCTGGAGTAGAACAAGGTCGTAAAAGCTTAGCTGTGGGCTTGACGTGGCAGCATCCTTCCCGCACTCTAACCGATGAAGAAGTGAGTGATGCAACACAGCAGGTGTTAGCTGCACTAGCACAGGAATTTGCGGCAACTTTGAGGGCGTAAGCCAATGAGTACGTTGACTAAAGCAGATATGGCCGAGCACTTATTTATGGAGCTTGGCCTAAATAAACGTGAAGCAAAAGAGCTTGTTGACTTGTTTTTCGAAGAAGTTAGAACGTCTTTAGAGAATAATGAAGCAGTAAAAATTTCAGGATTTGGTAATTTTGAGTTGCGTGATAAACGTCAGCGCCCCGGTCGAAACCCAAAGACAGGAGAGGAAGTGCCCATTAGCGCCCGCCGTGTAGTTACTTTCCGTCCCGGACAAAAGCTAAGAGAGCGAGTAGAGGATTATGCTGGAAGCCAGTCATAACAATGAATTGCCACCTATTCCGGCAAAAAGATACTTCACTATTGGTGAGGTGAGTGAGCTGTGCGCAGTAAAACCCCACGTATTGCGTTATTGGGAGCAGGAGTTTGAACAGCTTTCTCCTATTAAACGCCGTGGTAACCGACGCTATTATCAGCATCATGATGTACTGATGATTCGCCAAATTCGCAGTTTACTCTACGAAGAAGGTTTCACTATTGGCGGTGCGCGCCAGAAACTTAATGGCGAACAGTCTGGTGAAGAGAACACCCGTTATAAGCAAGTTATTCGGCAGATGATCACAGAGTTGGAAGAAGTGTCAAAGTTGCTATCTAACTGAAACAGAGAGTTACTCGCAACAACTGCTCAAACACAGTATAAAAACAATTAAAACCACAATAATTTCAGCTAGTTTTTTAGCAATCAACAGGCAAGGGGCTTTGTATGTCTTCCGCGACAATTATCGTACTCATCCTCGGCGGGATTGTTGCTTTGCTGATTGTTGGCTATCTAAATAACGCCGTTGAAAAAACCAAGCTCGATAAAGCGCGCAAAAAAGCGGAGCTAACAGAGCGTCAACAGCGTATCGAAGCCTTATCAGAAGCACTGCCAAGACAGCTTTTAACGGTAGCCATTAAACAGCTGCTGCATAAGCTGGAGTTGCATTTTGTTGAGGGCGTTTTAGCCAATGATGCACAGAACAAAAAAATGCAAGGTCGCGCTCTACTGCTCAAAGAGCGGTTAGAGCTAGGCGAACAATATGCTATAGGTAATCCTGAAACCAATACGCAAACAGAGGAACAGGTTAAAGAGGTGCGTTTCCAGCTGGAAAGTTTACAAACACAGCTAACGCGCGCGGCTGAAGAAAGGCTAATACCTGTAGCGCAATTAAAACCTGCGGTAGCCCATATTCAGCTGCAGTTGATTAATCTGTACTTGGATTATTTCCGTGCCTCTGGCCAGCGGTTTATGCAGCAAGGACAGCCACGCCAAGCAAGACTGGCTTATGAGCGGGCAGTTAAGCTGTTAAAACGGCAAACAGCGCCCCAGTTTGCTCAGCAACTGCCCCAGTTTGAGCAGTTATTAGACAAGGCAAGCAAGCTGGTACTTGAGCAGACGCAAAATACAGCCACCCGAGGAAATGAGCTATCCGGCGCAGTAGAATCGGAACAAACCGATGAGTGGAAAAAGAAACAGCTCTACGACTAGCACCCCACCTAGCTGTTGCCTGATAGCCAGCAGTTTTACTTACCTCTGCCTTACGTGACTTTTTTCCTTTATTTAGTTACTAATAGACTTTTTTGCTATCTCGTATTCTTTGTGAATATGATTTAATGGGTGTCGTCTTTTGACTGATGGGTCTATCTATGCAAGCTGAACCTCGTAAGGTACGTGAATTTCGCCGTCGCGAACAAGAAATCCTCGATACGTCGCTAAAGTTATTTTTAGCGGAAGGTGAGGACAGTGTCACCGTCGAAATGATTGCCGATGCTGTCGGCATTGGCAAAGGCACGATTTACAAACACTTCAAATCCAAAACCGAAATCTTTTTACGCTTGATGCTCGACTATGAGCGCGAGCTTAACGAGCTGTTTTATTCAGATACCGTAGCCAAAGATAAAGAAGCTTTATCGCGCGCTTATTTTGAATTTCGTATGGGCGATCCCGAACGTTACCGCCTGTTTGACCGGCTGGAAGAGCGCATTGTTAAAGGACGCCAAGCACCAGAAATGGTCGAGCAGTTACATGCCATTCGCGCATCCAACTTTGAGCGTTTAACGCGACTGATTGAAGATCGTATCAGCGAAGGCAAGCTGGAAAATGTCCCGCCATACTTTCATTACTGCGCAGCTTGGGCATTGGTGCATGGTGCCGTCGCCTTATACCACTCGCCATTCTGGAACAATGTATTAGAAGATCAGGAAGGTTTTTTCCAGTTTATTATGGATATAGGTGTGCGCATGGGTAACCGTCGCCGCCGCGATGACTCCGCTCAGCCTGCTAAAATAAGTGACAGTAAAGAAACCAGCTAATGCGCGTCTAACCCGTGTTGGTACAAAAACTGCTTGTAGTTATGCCATTACACACTTAAGGCAGCTTTTGACACACTGCCCTCGGGAGACATTATGCGACTGGGTTTAATTCTGGTTATTTTTTTAATGCTGGCGGGCTGCATGAAAGTCAGTGAGATGGCTAATGAGGCCAGCTACCACCTATCTGACGTGGGCCTAATCAACCATCAGCGTATAGAGCGTGCGGCAAGTCGACGCATCCAGCGTGACTCGCTTATCTATATTGTGCAAAGCCATTTTCCGCCGGTCGAGCATCGAATAGTGGCTGACAATGTTTTGGCGCAAGAAGCTTTTAATGCCTTTGTCCAGTATTTCCCGCACATGCGCCGCTCATCTAGCCCCTTAGGCTTAGAGCAGGCGTTAATGAGTGCCAGACATGAACAGGCTGATTTTCTGCTGTACACAAGGTTTGCTCAGGCTAATGAGCGCCCAGTTCTGGGACAAGGCGTCATTCAATTTATGCTGTATGAACTGGGCAGCGGCAAACTGATTGATAATGGCTCTATTCATATACGTGGCGGCTTGCTGACTTCAGTAAACAAAAAGCCAGAGGATTTATTGCGTAAACCTATGCAAGCGTATGCGCAGCGCTTGCTGGGGTTGCGTGAGTATTAATTTATGCTCTGATCCATGTTGGCGCATAAATGCAATCTAGCCAAGCACCGTACTAGATACTGTCTAAATGCCTTTTGTTATAAGTTATGGCATAATGCCCCGATTATTTTTTTGGATGCCGGATTTGATTTAGGCCATTTGTCGTCAACTTAGGTGCTGCTCCAAGTAAACCTGATTAAAAGGTGAGGGAGAATGAAAGGTATTGTTTTAGCCGGTGGTTCTGGTACACGGCTTTATCCACTAACTCGCGGTGTTTCCAAGCAATTGGTGCCGGTTTACGATAAACCCATGATTTACTATCCAATTTCGGTGTTAATGCTCGCTGGCATCAAAGACATCCTAATTATTACTACACCAGAAGACCAAGATGGCTTTAAACGCTTATTAGGCGATGGCTCGGAGTTAGGTATTCGTTTTGAATATGTTGTACAACCCTCACCGGATGGCCTAGCGCAAGCCTTTATTTTAGGTGAGGATTTTATTGGCGACAGGGATGTGTGCCTAATTTTAGGTGACAACATTTATTACGGTCACGATTTGGTCAAAATGACAGCCAGCGCGGTGCAGAACGCCAAAGAGGAATCTAAGGCGACAGTGTTTAGCTACCATGTACAAGACCCAGAGCGCTATGGCGTAGCGGAGTTTGACTGCCACAGAAATGTGATTAGCCTCGAAGAAAAACCCAGCAAACCAAAATCAAATTATGCGGTCACTGGCCTCTATTTTTATCCAAATGACGTGGTTCAAAAAGCCAAAGCTGTAAAGCCATCGCACCGCGGTGAGCTAGAAATCACCTCTGTTAACCAAATGTACTTAGCAGAAGGGCGTTTAAAGGTTGAGCTGATGGGTCGTGGTTATGCATGGTTGGATACCGGCACGCACGAAAGCTTATTAGAAGCGTCGATGTTTATCGAGACCATTGAAAAACGCCAAGGCTTAAAAGTGGCGTGTTTGGAAGAGATCGCTTATGAAATGGACTACATCACCAAACAGCAGTTATTAGATTTAGCCCAGCCTTTAGCCAAAAACCAGTACGGCCAATATCTGTTAAAGCGCGCAGAGGATTTAGATGATATTTGTTAAACAGTCAATACCTGATGTTGTGTTGATTCAGCCTAAAATTCACGGTGATGACCGCGGTTATTTTATTGAAACGTTTCGGCACGACAAATTAGAACAGGCTCTAGGCTATGCAGTAGGCTTTTGCCAAGACAACGAATCTAAATCCAATAAAGGAGTACTTAGGGGCTTACACTTTCAATTGCCACCTTTTTCACAATCAAAGCTTGTGCGCGTGGTTGAGGGTGAAGTATTGGATGTGGCCGTTGATATTCGCGCAGGCAGTCCAACCTATGGGCAACATGTTAGCGTCATTTTAAACAGTGAAAACAAGCATCAACTGTTTATTCCGCGTGGGTTTGCCCACGGCTTTGTTGTTCTTAGCGATACCGCTGTTTTTTCTTACAAGGTTGATAACTACTACTCGCCCGAATGTGATCGTGGTTTGGCTTTTAATGATCCCGCATTGAATATAGATTGGCAATTACCGAGCACACTGCTCAAGCTGTCAGCAAAAGATCAAAATCAGCCTAAGCTACAAGCTATTCAAGCAGAAGCGCAAGCATTTAACACTGATGTGAACCTGTATGATTAAACGTATTTTAGTCACGGGTAAATTTGGACAGCTAGGGCAAAGCATGCAAAAGCTTGCACAGGAGTACCCACAGTTTGATTTTCAATTCGTAGGCCGTGATGAGCTTGATTTATCGCAGCCCGAGCTGGTTAAACAAAAATTATCACACTATCAGTTTGACGCGCTTATCAACTGCGCTGCCTATACCGCTGTCGACAAAGCGGAAACTGAGCAAGAGCTAGCCGATGCCATTAATCATCACTCAGTGGGCCAGCTTGCGCAGGTTGCCAAAGATAATAATGCGTTGCTTATTCATATCAGCACTGACTATGTTTTTGATGGGCAAAATTATAAGCCCTATCAAACATCTGATGCTGTTAAGCCTGTGAATACGTATGGCGACAGCAAATTAAAAGGCGAGCAGGCCATTCACACCGCTAGTCCTAGTGCGCTTATTATTCGCACGAGTTGGGTTTACTCTGAGTTTGGCCATAATTTTGTAAAGACCATGCTTAAGCTTGGGCAGGAGCGGGAACAGCTTAATATCGTCGCTGATCAAGTGGGCAGCCCCACCTATGCAACCGATTTAGCGGTAGCGATTTTAGAGGCACTTTGCTGTATTAGTAATCAACCCGAAGAGGGTGATTCAGTCAAAATCTACCACTTTAGTAACGAGGGCATATGCTCTTGGTACGATTTTGCTAAAGCCATATTTGAACTTAAAGAAATTGACTGTGCTGTTAATCCTATTGGTACCCAAGACTACCCAGCGCCTGCTAAGCGCCCACACTACAGTGTGATGGACAAAACTAATATTAAACAGGCTTTTGGCATCAGCATTCCATACTGGAAAGACTCACTGGCAGTCTGTTTAAAAGGATTAGAGAAACAACATGCAAAATAATCCAAAAACCATTTTAGTAACGGGTGGTGCAGGCTTTATCGGCTCCGCGGTGATTCGTCATCTTATTCAAGACACGCCGCATAGAGTTGTTAATGTGGATAAACTCACCTATGCCGGTAATTTGGAATCACTTACGAGCGTTAGCGATAACCAACGCTACAGCTTTGAGCAGGTTGATATTTGCGATGCAGCTGAATTAAAACGCGTATTCAATGAGCATCAACCGGATATCGTCATGCACTTGGCGGCTGAGTCCCATGTGGATCGTTCCATTGACGGCCCAGGCGAGTTTATTCAAACCAATATAGTTGGTACTTACACACAGCTAGAACAAGCCCGCACTTATTGGTTAGCGCTGGACAGCGACAAAAAAGCTGATTTTCGCTTTCATCACATTTCTACCGATGAAGTTTATGGAGATTTACCGCACCCTGATGAAGTCCAAATACCCAGCGAAGCTTTGCCTTTGTTTACTGAAACCACAGCCTATGCACCCAGCTCACCTTATTCAGCGAGCAAAGCTGCTTCAGACCATTTAGTGCGCGCATGGTTAAGAACCTTTGGCTTACCAACGCTGGTCACCAACTGTTCAAACAATTATGGTCCGTATCACTTCCCTGAAAAGCTCATTCCACTGGTTATTTTAAATGCCTTAGAAGGTAAGCCTTTACCTATTTATGGAAAAGGTAATCAAATTCGTGACTGGCTCTATGTTGAAGATCATGCAAGGGCATTAGTACTGGTTGCCACGCAAGGCAAAGTGGGCGAAACCTACAACATTGGTGGGCACAACGAAAAGCAAAATATCGAAGTTGTACAAGCTATTTGCCAGATCCTTAACGAACTGGCAGCTGCTCAGCGAGCAAAACTAAACATTAACAGCTACGAAAGCCTCATCACTTACGTTCAAGACCGTCCAGGGCACGATATGCGCTATGCCATTGATGCAAGTAAAATTGAAAATGAACTGGGCTGGACACCACAAGAAACCTTTATCAGTGGTATTCGTAAAACAGTGCAGTGGTATTTAGATAACCAAGCTTGGTGTCAACGTGTTCAAGATGGCAGCTATCAGCGCGAACGTTTAGGAAGTCAGGCTTAGCTTATGCGCTACTTAAAAGAAATATATCGTTTTATCAGGCATCTTTTCCAAAGCCGAACCTTGATATTTGCTTTAATAAAAAATGATTTTAAAAAACAATATTTAGGCTCTTATTTAGGTTTGGCTTGGGCATTTATCCAGCCGATGATGTTTATGCTAGTGATTTGGGGTGTGTTTGAGCTTGGATTCCGAGCTGGCAATACAGCCAGTGGCGTGCCCTTTGTAGTGTGGCTGTTGGCTGGCATGGTTCCATGGTTGTTTTTTTCAGATGCGATTCGGGCAGGAGCAGATGCTGTGACCAGCAATGCTTTTCTTGTTAAAAAAGTTGCATTTCGAGTGGGTATTTTGCCGCTGGTAAATATAGGCTCATCCATTTTGATTCATTTGGGTCTAGTGTTTTTTCTACTAGTCGTTTTGCTATCCCATGGTTTTATGCCCTCTGTGTATTGGCTGCAATTACCTTTTTATATGCTGTTAACTGTTTTATTTACGGTGGGACTATCGTGGACGACCAGCGCCATACGCGTCTTTATTAAGGATGTGGCTAGCATCATAGCTGTTTTTTTACAGATGGGTTTTTGGTTAACTCCAATTTTTTGGTCACCTGATTTAGTCCCGCAAAAGTATCAATATCTAATTAAGTTAAACCCAGCGTATTATATTGTGACGGGTTACAGAGATAGCTTTGTTAGCCAGGTTTGGTTTTGGGAAAAACCAATGTGGTCCGCGTATTATCTAACAATCACTATACTGGCTCTTCTGCTCGGTGCATTAATATTTAAAAGGCTGAGACCGCATTTTGGGGATGTTTTGTAATGTCTGATGTTGCCATTTCAGTCAGAAACCTGACCAAAACCTATAAGCTTTACCGTCAACCAGTCGACAGGCTGAAAGAGGCCTTGCACCCACTTAAAAAATCCTACCATAAAGATTTTAATGCACTTGATAACATCAGCTTCGACATCAAGCGCGGTGAAACTGTTGGTATTATTGGCCGTAATGGCAGTGGCAAGTCCACCCTACTTAAACTCATTACTGGGGTAATTACACCTACATCAGGACGCGCGACTGTGCGTGGTCGTGTCTCTGCAATCTTAGAGCTAGGCAGTGGATTTAACGGTGAAATGAGTGGGCTAGACAATATTTACCTCAATAACACCATTAACGGCATTCCCGCATCAGAAACCAAAAAGCGAGTACAGCAAATTGTAGACTTTGCTGAATTAGGCGATTTTATCCACCAGCCGCTAAAAACCTACAGTAGCGGTATGAAAGCACGCCTAGCTTTTGCAGTAGCGATTAATGTAGAACCAGATATTCTTATCGTCGACGAGGCGCTGAGTGTGGGCGATGCTGCTTTTCAGCGTAAGTGCTTTGCCAAAATGGAGCAGATACGAGAAGCCGGAGCAACCATACTTTTTGTAAGCCATAGCGAAGGCAGCATAGTCAGCCTGTGTAGTAGAGCTATTTGGATAAGCAATGGCGTACAAATCCTAGATGGTGAACCAAAGCTAGTTACTGGTTTGTATATGAAGAATGCAAATCAGAAAGTTATAAAAAAAGAGGCAGTACAGAAAGAATATGCCGATTTAGTAAAAAAAGATAAAAATGCAAAAAAAGAAACAGCAGTTGATGAAAAAAACAAAACAGATACGGTTAAAGAAATAAATGAAAAGCAGCCTATAAAAACAGACAAGTCAAGACTTGATGGACAGCCTACGATATTAGAAGAGTACTTTGATCCGAAATTAAAACCTACATCAACTATTTATTATGAAGAAAATGGTGCAAAGATTAGTGATGTAAGAATTACTACGCTAGATGGCAGAGTGGTTAATGTACTTAATCAAGGTGAGCAATATACACTAAATTATAAAGTTAAATTCACTGAACAGGATAATAGAGTGATTTTAGGTATATCTTTATGTGCAAAAAATGGAGTTGTGTTATTTAGTGGTAATTATCCTGGAATTAAAAGTTATGAAAGTATGCCTGCTAAAGAGGTTTTAGTTAGCTGGGATTTTTTATGTTCTTTTTTAGAAGGTTATTATTTTTTCACGGTTGGTGTTTTTGACGAAAATAATATGTTCATGGCTAGAATTAAAGATGCATGTATGTGTAGGGTTATAAATAATAATAACAAGCAGTTAACTGGTTTAGTGGACGTGAAATTGAAAGGAAAATTATATGTTTAGTCGTTTTCATAAAAATAAAATAAACTTGGACTTAAAACCGGGTGATAAACATTATAGATCTTTTATAGGGCCGCCGGCAAAATACGATTTAGTATCAGCTATGCAGTTTAATCTTTTAACTAAGTATGGGTTGAGAGAAAGCCATAAATTATTAGATATTGGTTGTGGAAGTTTGAGAGGTGGCCGTCTTTTTATTATTTACCTTTTAGAAAATAATTATTATGGGGTTGAACCTGAAAAATGGCTTGTAGATGATGGAATTCATTATGAATTAAGGAAAGAGATTGTTAGGTTGAAAAAACCAAGTTTTTCATATGATTCTGATTTTAATTTTGACTCATTCGGTGTTGAGTTTGATTTTGCTATTGCGCAATCAATATTTACTCATGCTTCTGCTGAGCAAATAAAAAACTGTATGCATAACTTATCTAAAGTTGCTAGCAAAGAGTTTAGATTTTTAGCATCTTTTATTGAGGGGGATAAGAACTATGATGGCGATACTTGGGTTTACCCAGGCTGCGTAACCTATACAATGGATTTCATGGAGAAAATAATTTGTGAATATGGTTTTTCATGTAAAAAGACAGAAGATTTACACCCTAATAACCATACTTGGCTTTTAATAGAAAACAACTAATAAGCTGTTTGTTGTTATTTAATTATATTCAATGTTTAAGGTTGAGTTTAAGAATGACATTAACCCACCTGCAACGCCTCGAAGCCGAAAGCATTCACATTATGCGTGAAGTGGTGGCAGAAGCTGAAAACCCTGTGATGCTTTACTCTGTTGGTAAAGACAGTGCGGTGATGCTGCACCTCGCCATGAAAGCCTTTGCGCCTTCTTTACCGCCTTTTCCTTTAATGCACGTGGATACGCGCTGGAAATTCAAGGAAATGTACGCTTTGCGTGAGCAGCGTGTTAAAGAAACCGGTTTAGAGCTGCTAGTGCATATCAACCCCGATGGTATTGAGCAGGATATCAACCCCTTTACACACGGCTCTGCTGTTCATACCGATGTGATGAAAACCGAAGGCTTAAAGCAGGCGTTGGATAAGTACGGTTTTGATGCGGCCTTTGGTGGTGCAAGGCGTGATGAAGAAAAGTCCCGTGCTAAAGAGCGTATTTTTTCTTTCCGCACTGAACAGCATCGCTGGGATCCTAAAAACCAACGCCCTGAATTGTGGAAGCTGTATAACGCCCGTAAGCACAAGGGCGAGTCGATGCGGGTGTTTCCTTTATCGAACTGGACTGAGCTGGATATTTGGCAGTACATCTATTTAGAAGGTATTCCCATAGTGCCTTTGTACTTTGCTGCGGAGCGCCCTGTGGTTGAACGTGATGGCACGTTAATTATGGTCGATGATGAACGCATGCCTTTATTACCTGGCGAAGTCCCCATGATGAAAAAAGTACGCTTCCGTACGTTAGGCTGCTATCCCTTAACCGGTGCAGTGGAATCTAACGCTGAAACCCTGCCTGAGATTATCCAAGAAATGCTGCTAGCCAATACCTCTGAGCGTCAAGGTCGGGTAATTGACCACGATGCAGCGGCTTCCATGGAAAAGAAAAAGCAGGAGGGCTACTTCTAATGGCTGACTTATCTGATTTAATTTCAACTGATATTGAGAAATACTTAAAAGTCCATGAAAACAAAAGCCTGTTGCGTTTTATTACCTGTGGCAGCGTCGATGATGGTAAAAGCACGTTGATTGGCCGTTTGTTATTTGAATCCAAAGTGCTCTTTGAAGACCAGTTAAGCGCCATCGAAGCCGACTCTAAAAGACACGGTACACAAGGTGAAGAGCTAGACTTAGCCCTGTTAGTTGATGGCTTAGCCGCCGAGCGTGAGCAGGGCATTACCATTGATGTCGCCTACCGCTTTTTCTCGACTGATAAGCGCAAGTTTATTGTCGCGGATACCCCCGGCCACGAACAATACACCCGCAATATGATTACCGGTGCTTCCACTGCTGATGCAGCCATTTTAATGGTCGATGCACGCAAGGGGATTTTAACGCAAACCCGTCGTCACAGTTATTTAATGGCTTTAATTGGTATTCGTAACCTAGTAGTTGCCATTAACAAAATGGACTTGGTGGAATATTCCGAAGGTGTGTTTGAAGATATTGTTGCTGACTACCAAGACTTTGCTGCACAAATAGGCATTAGCAATATTACCTTTATTCCAATGTCGGCTTTTAAAGGCGATAACATCACCACCAACAGCGAGCGTATGCCTTGGTATCAAGGTGTTCCGTTGATGCAGTACCTAGAAGATGTGGAGCTGGATAATCAGCGTCTACAAAAAACACCTTTCCGTTTACCCGTGCAGTGGGTTAACCGCCCAAATCTAGATTTCCGTGGCTTTGCCGGCACTATTGCTAGTGGTGTTATTAAGGTGGGCGATGCCATTCGAGTGTTACCTTCTGGCAGAACCAGTCACGTTGAACGCATTATTTTAGGTGAGAGCGATTTAAAGCAAGCCGTAGCCGGCCAGTCAATTACGCTTACCCTAACCGATGAAATTGATATTTCACGCGGTGATGTGATTGCTACTCAAAATTCTCCAGCGGAAATTGCCGACCAGTTTGAAGTTAATCTTGTGTGGATGCATGAAGAAGCTTTGCTGCCTAGCCGCCGTTATTTAATGAAAATCGGCACTAATACCGTATCGGCTCAAGTCAGCGTAATTAAGCATCAAATTAATGTTAATACCCTAGAACTGTTGCCTGCCAAAACTCTAGAGTTAAATGCCATTGGCGTCTGTAATCTATCTTTAGACCGTGCTATTGCTTTTGATGCCTATGCAGATAACCAAGACACTGGCGGTTTTATTCTGATTGACCGACTTACCAATAATACCGTAGGTGCCGGCATGTTGAACTTTGCGCTACGCCGTAGCCAAAATATTCACATGCAGCATTTGGATATTAACAAAACCGTTCGCGCCGAAGCAAAAAACCAGCAGCCTTGTGTGCTTTGGTTTACCGGTTTATCGGGTGCAGGTAAATCCACCATTGCTAACTGGGTCGAGAAAAAACTTCATGCCCGTGGGCAGCATACCTATTTATTAGATGGCGATAATGTCCGCCACGGTTTAAACCGTGATTTAGGCTTTACCGATGCTGACCGAGTAGAAAATATTCGCCGTGTGGCTGAAGTCAGCAAACTGATGGTTGATGCCGGTTTAATCGTGCTTAGCGCTTTTATTTCACCCTTCCGTGCTGAACGTAAAATGGCACGCGACATGGTTGCTGATGGTGAATTCTTAGAAGTATTTATTGACACACCGCTAGCCGTTGCAGAAGAGCGTGATGTAAAAGGCTTGTATAAAAAAGCCCGTGCCGGAGAATTAAAAAACTTCACCGGCATAGATTCAGCCTATGAAGTGCCAGAAACTCCGGAAATTCATATCAACACCACCACGCAAGATGCCGAAGCTGCTGCTGAGCAAATTATTCAAGCCTTGGTTGAACGTGGCATTATTGTTAACTGATTTTGGATACTGTCGATATGGATTATATAAACCAAGAGCTATTAGATGCATTAGAAAGCATTGCTCGTGCTGCAGGTACAGAAATCATGGCGATTTATAACCGTGATTTTGCTGTGGCAGAAAAAGAAGATAAATCACCGCTAACAGAAGCCGATAGTGCCGCGCATAACTTGATCGTTGCTCGCCTACAGACTTTATCGCTAAAGCTACCCATTCTATCGGAAGAAGATACTGATAGCTTTGCTGGTACCGATGCACAAGGGCGTTATTGGCTGGTAGACCCATTAGATGGCACCAAAGAGTTTATTAAACGTAATGGTGAGTTTACGGTAAACATTGCTCTGATTGAGCAGGGTGAACCAGTGCTGGGGGTGGTTTATGCACCGGCTATAAATACTGCTTACTGTGCAGCCCGTGGCTTAGGTGCGGTTAAAGTAACCGAGCAAGGTGAACGCATTGCCATTCAAGTGGCGCAACCACCTGTTGACCGTCCTTGGCGGGTGGTGGGCAGCCGTTCACACGCGGGTGCTGAAACAGAAGCTTGGCTCAGTGATTTAGGTGAGTATGAGTTAGTGCCTATGGGCAGCTCGCTTAAACTTTGCTTAGTGGCTGAAGGCGCTGCGGACATTTATCCGCGCTTAGGTTTAACTTCTTTGTGGGACACTGCAGCGGCTCATGCGGTAGTTAATCAAGCAGGCGGTGAAGTGGTGCAATTGAATGGACAGCCACTGAGCTACAGCAGTACCAATGAAGTGCTTAATCCTCACTTTATTGTTCGAGCTGTAACCCCTTAGCATGTTCAGTACCTTTCTGATTGGTGGCATATTAGTAGGCTTAATTGGGGCGCTAATTTTTACCCGACTTAAGCCGCTGTATATTTTTGGCAGTGCGCTGCTAGTCGTTTATTTCACCGGACAGATCACCAGCGAACAGCTGTTGCTAAACTTTGTTAACCCATCATTAGTAAGCTTGTTTCTACTGTTGATAGCCTCCTTTGCGCTAGAGAAAACCCGTTTAGTTCACCAGATGGCGGATTGGTTGCTAGGCGGTAAAGAACGCAATGTAATATTTAAATTGATGTTCGGTGCGGGCATGCTGTCATCAGTAACCAATAATACAGCCGTAGTAGCAACCTTGATGGGACCTATTGGACGCAATAAAAAAATTGCACCAAGTCGTTTGTTGATTCCCTTGTCTTATGCGGCCATTTTAGGCGGTACGCTCACACTGGTGGGCACTTCTACTAATCTGATTGTGGATGGTTTAGCCTAGGATGCAGGGCTGGCAGGTTTAGGTTTTTTTGATTTCACTCTAATAGGTTTACCCATTTTTATATTGGGTATTGCCTTGCTTACTATTACCTATAAGTTTCTACCCAACAACGGTTTAGCTAATCAACAGGTAGAAAGTCATTACTTTACTGAACTTAAGCTTGCGGCAAGCTCACCACTGGTTGGGAAAACCATTAACGACGCGGGCTTACGCCAATTAGAAACCTTGTTTTTGGTAGAAGTTATTAGAAATAACGAACTGATTTCTCCGGTTAAGCCCACTGAGCGCTTGCAAGCGAATGATCAGTTGGTTTTTACCGGTGATGTGAGCCAAGTGCACCTGCTCGAAGCCATGCCCGGGCTAGAGCTCGATGACGGGGTAATAGACTTACCTAAGCACAATTTAGTTGAAGTGGTGTTAAGTCCCTCATCAGGATTAATAAATAAAAGCATTCGTGATGCCAATTTTCGCAGCCAGTTTGATGCTGCAGTGGTGGCGGTGAAGCGCGGCAACCAAAAACTGTCTGGTGGCTTAGGCGCGCTTGAGTTACGACCTGGTGATGTATTGGTATTAGCAGTCGGTGCAGACTTTTCACAACGCACCAACCTAGCCAGAAACTTTATTGTAGTAAATGGCGTAAAAACCGAACAGCAGCGTACAGGTGCGAACGGACTTTTTATAGTTGCTAGCTTTATGTTTGCGTTGCTAACCGCTGCCACAGGTGTACTAAGCCTGCTAGATGCCATGCTGTTATTGGTCGTTGCTTACTTGGCCACGGGTGTTCTTAGCGTGGCAGAAATACGCCGTCGTGCCCCTTTTGAGTTACTATTGGTCATAGGTTGTTCATTAGGCATTGCACAAGCCATGCTAGGTTCAGGTTTAGCAGATTTACTAGCAACACAAATAGTCAGCTTGTTTTCCCACTGGGGTGTAGTAGGTGCGCTAGTGGGGCTTTACCTAACCACTTGGCTGATAACCGAACTTATCACCAACAATGCTGCCGCAGCTTTAGCTTTTCCAATAGGTTTAGCCATTGCCCAGCAGTTTGGCGTCGATGCAAAACCCTTGTTACTCACCATCGCCTTCACCGCCAGCGCGTCTTTTTTATCGCCTTATGGCTACCAAACCAACCTGATGGTTTATACTGCTGGTAAATATCAGTACATAGATTATGTGCGAGCTGGGTTGCCCTTAGCCTTGATTTATGGACTAGGTGTGTGTGTGTTAGTACCTTGGTTTTTTCCGTTTTAATAGCTAAATACTTAATTTAAAATATGTTTTTACAGTCGTAGATAAAATTAACAGCATGAATATAACGCTTGAGAATAAAACAGTTGCAATTTTGCTTTGTACTTATGAGGGTGGCTTGTACCTACAAGAGCAGTTGGAATCTATTGCACATCAAACACATCCACATATTGATGTATATGCTTCAGATGATGGATCCAGCGACTCAACGCTGCGTATTTTAAAAGAGTTTCAGTCTAGCTGGTCCAAAGGTAAATTTGTAATTTGTAAAGGACCACAAAATGGTTTTTTAAATAATTTTATGTCATTGGTTTTTAATGCGGATATTAAGGCAGATTATTATTGCTACGCTGATCAAGATGATATCTGGGAAGCAAATAAGGTGGAAAACTCGATCAAACAGCTAGCAAGGTTTGGACAATCCAATCCTTTACTTTACTGCTCTAGAACCTGCTTAGTTGATGAAGCTGCTAACAAGATAGGGTACTCGCCCTTGTTTGAAAAAACGCCTAGTTTTCGTAACGCATTAGTGCAAAGCATAGGTGGCGGCAACACGATGACACTGAACCAAGAAGCTAGAAACATATTAATGCAAACATCCACTTGCGAGTTTATTAGTCACGACTGGTGGACCTATATACTGGTATCAGGGGCAGGCGGTCAGGTGGTTTATGATGCGTATCCAAGTGTAAAGTATCGACAGCACGCCCAGAATATTATCGGTGGCAATATGAGCTGGAAAGCTCGCCTCTTTAGAATTAAGATGCTTTTTGCAGGTCGTTTTCAGCAGTGGAATGATGTACATATGCAGTCCCTTGAACAGATCCGTCACCTTCTTACTGAGGCTAACCAAAAAACCTTGGATGACTTTATGCAAGCTAGAACCAATCCATTGTATAAGCGTTTATTTTACTTTCTCAGGTCGCGGGTATATCGTCAAACACTGTTTGGTAATTTAGGGTTGTGGGTAGCTCTACTCATGAAAAAATTATAATTAAGACAGTATTTAATGGAGCAATAGTGTGAAGCAAGTATGTCTGATGGTTTTAGGAATGCACAGAAGTGGTACTTCTGCGTTAACAGGTATGCTGCAGCACCTAGATATTGATTTAGGCTCGAAGCTTTTACCAGGCTCACAAGAAAATGAAAAAGGATTTTTTGAAAATCACTATATTATGAGTTACAACGATAAGCTGCTAGAAAAGCTGGATAGCAGTTGGGATGATGTGTTTTTTAGTTATAAAGAAAAAGAAATATTAATATCCGCAAATGATCGTATAGAACTAAAAGAGATTTTGCTTAAAGAATTTGAAAACAAAGAAATATTTGCAATTAAAGATCCTAGATTATGTTATTTATTCCCACTATATGCAGAAATACTGACAGAGTTAAACATAGATATTAAAATACTGCTTCCATATAGAAACCCACTTGAGGTTGCTATGTCTTTAGAGAAGCGTAATGGTTTTAGTTTAGAGAAAAGTGTGGCGTTATGGTTGAATTATTTTTTATATGCCGAGTTTTATAGCAGAAATCACAAGAGATATTTTCTGAGATTTGATGAGTTGCTGGAAAACACTGGTTTAGGTGATTATTTTCTGTGGAGACATATTCTTAATTATGCTGGAAATATAAAAAAACCAATTATTTTTGTAACATCTGATGCAAAAGAAGACTGGTGGGAAAGAGAATCCGGAAAAACAACAGGGCTCCATTATGAATTGCTGAAAGAAATGCATTCCCATAGCGGGATGCCATTCTTGGCCTATACAACAGATAGATTTTTTAGCTTCTCACAAAAATTAGGTGGCCAGCAGAGTAATCAAAAGGCAGAGGAAGAAATAACAGCCTATGTTCGTGCTAGGAACAGCAATGTAAACCTTGTAAGAGTGCTTTCACAAGCCATCGAAACTGCATCAGAAAGTGAACATGCAGGTTATATCACTGTAGAGTTGTTACGTTCTGCATTCGCGTTTACCTGTAGTGGGCCCCTTGTACCAAACCTTGAAGAAATACCCAATATGCAAGTGAGCTTGCACCAAGCACCTGAAGAATTACCGCGACATATTTTACGAATTGGCACTGGTACCAAGTTTGATTTTAATATTCATCTAAAGTCTACAGCCTACCAAGAGCTACTACCCAGAGGCCGGTATGTATTTGCCTACCAAGCAACTACTGAGGCTATGAAGCAAAAGATTTGGCCTGATAGATAAAGGGTTGTATTCATGAAACAAACTTGTATTTTAATTTTAGGTATGCACCGCAGTGGCACGTCTGCCTTGTCTGGTACATTGAACTTATTAGATGTGTATTTGGGTACAGAGTTGATGAAGCCAATGGAGCAGAATGCAAAAGGCTTTTATGAAAATACCCATCTTTATAAGGTTAATGAAAAGCTGTTAAAGCAAATGAACAGCCGTTGGGATGATGCTTTTTACGCCGAATCAAAACTCAATACGATAGACGACATAACCGAGCTCGAAGCGGTATTAAAGCAGGAGTTTCAATACAGTCAGCTTTTTGCAATTAAAGACCCGCGCCTGGCTTATTTGTTTCCGCTTTACACCAAAGCGTTAACCAATATGGGCGTGGATATAAAAGTGATTATCCCTTTTAGAAACCCCTTAGAGGTCGCAGACTCCCTCAAAACGCGTAACCAATTTAGCCAAGAAAAAGGCCTACTGCTTTGGGCATACCATTTTTTGTTATCTGAAAAGCTAAGTCGTGCTTTGCCTAGAGTTTTCACTCGCTTTGATGAGTTAGTTCAATCACCACAAACGGTGATAAAGCAAATTGACCAAAAATTAAAACTAAACCTAAATTTAAAATACAGCGCTAAAAAAGATCAAATAGCCGACTTCTTAACGCCGAGTCTAAAACACCACAATATAGCATTGGATAACTTGTCGGAAAAAGTACCCAAACCGATACGTGATATAGTGAGTTTAGTGCCAAACCTGAATGAAACAGAGCTGGATGCAAAATTTGATGAACTTCGCCAACAGCTTTTTGATAATCAAAGCCTGTTCTACAACGGTGATATTTTAAAAAGCATGCAAGAGCTAGAGCAAGCCAAGCAAGGACTGCAGGCGAAAGACCAAGAGCTAGAGCAAGCCAAGCAAGGACTGCAGGCGAAAGACCAAGAGCTAGAGCAAACCAAACAAGTACTGCAAGCGAAAGACCAAGAGCTAGAGCAAACCAAACATGAACTTGTGGCTATGCATTTAAGCACGAGTTGGAAAATGACGCGCCCGCTTCGAAAAATTAAAAAGCTTTTCAGGGTTGAAAAATGAAAAAAGTAAAGTATTTTTTTAAATACATTAAAGACTATCTAGTAATTAAAAAAAGTAAACTTTTTGATGAAAGCTACTATTTAGACAATTATGTGGATGTGCGCAGGGCAGATATAGATGCTCTTTGGCATTTTTTGAGGCTTGGTGCAGCCGAGCACCGCAATCCTTGTGCAGGCTTCGACACCGGTTACTATCTCGACTCCAATCTTGATGTCAAGTCGCTTGGCGTCAATCCGCTTGTTCACTATATCCAGCATGGTCATGCTGAAGGCAGAAAACCATCTGCGCAACTTAACAATTTACTTAGAGTAGAAGAGTCCGGACTTACTGGTACACTAAAATTTTTAGCTGCAGCCTACAGGCATGTCACCAAAAATCCGAAAGTACTCGGGAAATTTGTTAAAGCCACTTTGCGGGAGGGGCCACAAAGTGCAATCAGTAAGGCTAGGCAGCTAGTGAATGATGGCTATGCAGAGTCGGCGCTGTTAATGCCTGTAGGGCCTGCGGCCATCGCCAATAATGAGCAGGTATTTTTAGCCGGCATTGATAAAAACAACTACAGACCACTGGTCACTGTCATAATACCCAACTACAACCATGCCACGTATCTACCATCCAGAATTGAGTCCATTCTGTCGCAAGGCTACCAGAACCTTGAGCTCATCCTGTTGGATGATTGTTCCACCGATGACAGCCGTACCATATTGCAGGATTATGCCGATAAGCGTCCCAGTCAAATAAAGCTAATTTTCAACGAACAAAATGCCGGCAATGTCTTTAAGCAATGGCGCAAGGGGTTGGAGAATGCCAGTGGTGAGCTGATCTGGATTTGTGAAAGTGACGACTTCTGTGAACCGGATTTTCTTGAAAAGTTAGTTCCTTACTTCATTAATCCAGCCGTACAAATTGCTTTTGGTAAAATTCAGTTTTCGGATAAATTGGGTAATTTTCAGGCAGGTCTCGACAATTATCGCGAAGGTGCGGAGCCAAGCATCTGGCACCAATCTTTGGTAAGACCAGCAAAAGACTGGTTTTGTAATGGCTTTGGTGTCAACAACCTCATTGCTAATGTCGGTGGCTGTGTATTCAGAAAGCAACAGCTTTGCGATGAGGTCTGGCAGGCGGCCCAAGGTTACAAAATACTTGGTGATTGGTACCTCTATATCCACTTGGCCGGCGGTGGTCTAATTGCATATGAGCCCCAGGCTGTGGCTTATTTTCGTCAGCACGGTGATAACACATCGGTTTCAGCTTTCAGTACAGAAAAATATTACCGCGAACATTTTGACCTTATGCGGTCGTTGTGTACTACATGGGATATCCCAACAGCAACCATTGAGCGTTTCTATGCCAAAGTTGATGCACAGTACAAACACTTCAGGTGCCAAGACACACTCGGGGAACTGCGCCAGTATGTAAATATTGATGAATTGAAAAAAACGCCCAAGCTCGGACGCCACTTGCTGATCGGTATGTTGTCCTTCACTCCAGGCGGGGGTGAACTGTTTCCGATCCACCTGGCCAATGCAATATGCCGTCAGGGCGTAACTGTTTCCCTGTTTGTCCTGAAAACCGATGAAATAAACCGGGAAATGCTGGAATTGGTTGATCCACAGATTGCTATCTACACATCCAGTTTTGTCAGCCGTTACGGGGTAAACAAATTTATCGCTGACGCCGGCATAGATGCTATAAACTCGCACATGGTGTCCGTTGATGTTTATTTTCACCGTGTCAATAAGGTTGACATACCTTACTACCCAACATTGCATGGCTCCTATGAGGCATGCAACGTGCAACAATCGCTTGTTGAAACCATCGCAGCAGGCGTCACCCGATGGATTTATACTGCAGACCGCAACATCGAAGCTATCAAGTTTCTGGATTTACCGGGTACCGATCTGATCAAGCTTACCAACGCCATGCCGCAAGATATGCGTGACTTCCCGCAGACTCGTGAAGAACTTGGCCTGAGCCAAAATACTGTTGTCTTTACTTTGGTTGCCCGCGGCATCAAGCGCAAAGGCTGGCGTGCGGCCATTGAAGCCTTCTTGCTACTCTGCAAAGACTATGACAACGTGCACCTGCTGCTCTGTGGTGATGGGGATGAAACCGATTGCTACGAGTCCATCCATGGCAGCAACCCAAAAATAACCTTTCTGGGCTTCCAGTCTCACATCAACGGGCTGTACCGGATATCTGACTGCGCCATAGTACCCACCCGGTTTGCTGGCGAGTCCTATCCGCTGTGCATAATTCAGGCTCTGCAAGAAGGGCTGCCTGTCATCTCGACAGATGTGGGAGAGATACGATCAATGCTGACTGCGGCCAGCGGTAAAATTGCGGGCAGAGTTTTGCCAAATGAACGCAATACCAGCGTTTTTATTCAGTTGCTAGCTGATGCTATGCGCGAGCTGATGGATGTAGAAATCCGAAAAGAGCTGTCGTGCGTATCCATGCAACTGGCAAAAAACTATGCAATGGATGCTCTAGCACAGAAGTATATTGAGCTATTTTTTAAGAAAAAAACTCTTTATCTTCATATTGGCTTACCTAAGACTGGTACAACGGCAATACAAAATTTTTTCTGTACAAATGATTCCGCTCTAAAGGAAAAACAAAAATTTCTTTATCCTAAATTTGGGAGATGGAAAGACGGATCACATCACCAAATTGCATTTTCATTACAAGAAACTGATTTTTACCCTTGGCTAGATGAGTCCGCACAGATAGGTTATTTGCGCGATCTTATCAACGAAATTGAAAACTCAGGTTGCGACAGATTTCTTCTAAGTTCTGAGTGTTTTCATCTGTACAACAACAGCACATTTATACAGATGTTCAAAGATAGATATAAAATAAAAATCATCTGTTATCTGCGCCAACGAAGTGAGTATTTAGTGTCAATTTACAAACAGAATGTCCGCGACATAACCTATAGGGAAAAACGCTCATTTATCGATTTTATGGAAACCGAAACACACAAGCTAAATTACTCGAACATGTTGCAACCTTGGTTGCAGATGGTGGAGAAAGAAGATTTCCTCATTAGGAATTATGCTAAACAGAAACTAGTCGGAGGAGCGATACTCAGCGATTTTATGACCAGCCTAGGGCTAGAAATAGTTGAGTTGCCAACGCACGACAAAAAATTCAACATGAGTCTTACTCCAGTTGAAATTGAATACAAAAGGATGATCAACTGCTTCGTTGACAAGCAAAGCCCACTGCTGGTGCAAGCTCTGCAAGACTACTGCGCTAACAATGAAAACTTAGAGACAATAGACTATCTTACATCGGAACAAGTACACAACCTCGACATATCGTTCCATGAAGATGACCTTCAACTTACCCATTTATTTGTTAACTCAAATTTTAGTTCTGCAACACATAACAGCAAAACCAGCTCAAATAAGCTATTTGATGGCTTAGCGACAAAACAAATACTGGCTTTAACTGCTCACATCAAGTCCGACTATCCTGATCTATTTGACGAACTTTATCAAAGCTTATGCACAGCTAGCGTATCCCAAGCTGACCAACAATTATACAGCGCACTTAAAAACGCTTTCGACGCGCTTACGGGTGAGATTTAATGATAATAGGTTCTGGCCAAATAGCGCAGCAATTTGCCACCACTGCGCTGACAAATACAATCTTCTTTGCCAGCGGTGTGTCTGACTCAGGCTGTACAGACAGGCTTCAGTTTCAGCGTGAGACAAGGCTTGTCAGCGAAACCCTGTCAGCTAATCAGGGCAAGACTTTCGTCTACTTCAGTAGTTGCGCGCTGTCTGCAAGTGACTATGAAAAAAACCTGTATTATCAGCACAAACAAAGCATAGAGCAGCTTATCCGCGCACAAACTGAAAACTACTATATATTTAGGCTGCCCCAAGTGTTTGGCAATATTCTAGCTCACAAAACTCTTATTAATTACCTATATGCCAAAATATCCAATGGTGAGTCATTTATTGTTTATCAAGATGCCTATAGATATGTACTAGAGCTTGACGACCTGCGTGATCTTGTTGTTGCCTACTTGCACCATAGTGCTCCCGCAGTAACGGTTAACCTGGCCAACCCGTATCGTTATCACATTCTTGAAATTGTCGGCGTAATTGAAGAATTACTACAAAAAAAGGCAAGTTACAATCTTCAAAAAAAATCGGACAAATACATGCTTGACTTGGCTCCAATGCTTGAGTTTATTGATGCAAACAACCTTGTATTTTCCTTTGGTGAAGACTATCTGTTTCAAAAATTAAAGCATAAAATTGCATAGAACATAGGGTGTTCCGATGAAATACCGCGCTGAAATTGACGGGTTAAGAACAATAGCAATAATTTCAGTGCTTATTTACCATGCTGAATTTTTGCTGTCTGGACGTAATATTCTGCCGGGCGGATTTTTTAGTGTGGATGTGTTTTTTGTAATATCGGGCTATCTAGTCCCGACCATAATATTAAATGAGTTGCCTGGATTCAACTCTCAAGTGCAACTCATTAATTTCAGGAAAAGGAATTAGGTTATGATCAAAAAAAATATAGCTTCTATATATGAGTGGAAAATAAAAAATTATTCATGGTTAATTTCTACAACTCTTTTGTTCTTTTTTATTGCATCTGGATATATATACGGTGAAAAAATCCACTCTTCTGTAGTTCGTGCTGATGAGTGGAGATTTATTAGACTATATTTAATGCCTTATTATGAGGGGGCTTTTAGCCTTAAAATGCTTTTTACAGATCAGCATGCGGGCTGGTTTAATGGGACAATATTTATTTTGGATGCCAAGTTTTTTGAACTTGCAGGGGATTTATTTTTCAATATTGGGATGTTAAGTAAAGGGCTTGTATTGGCGTGTTTGCTAATTGCGATAAAAAAAAGCTTTTATAATAATGGTTTTTTATTTTGCATTGTTTTTTTCTTAATCGGTTCAATTTTTTTTAGCTTAAAAGCGCCGGTCGAATATAACTGGCCATTAGTCACAAGGTCTAATTTTTTCCTGCTTATTTTTATTATAATTTTAATGAGAGTGGAGGTGACTTTACTTACAACTTTAGATAAAAAAAATTTACTGTTTATCATAGTTATGATTGTATTGCTTCTATTGTCTAATAGAAGTGCAGCACTCATTATGATGTTAAGTCTGATAAGTGTGCTTGCTTTGTATTTAATGAGCAACCTAATTACGAAACGAAAGATTGATAAAAATCTTGTTGTATTGTTTGGGCTCATATTCTTGGCTATAATGTTTTATTATCTCATGTCTAAATATTTTATTGGGATAAATAAATATTCATCGGTTTCTAGTTGCGATAATTTGACATGCCTACAAGAACTTTCTATTGATAATTTAGCCAAAACATTTCCAATTGCAACACTGTCAGGTTTTATAAAGATAGAATTATTACGACAAATTATACCAAGTGATAAGTTGTTTTTATTGTCTTATTGTGTTTTCGCTGGGTACGTTTTTGTATTTTTTCTTGGGCTAAAGAAAAATATACATATTACAACCATCATTCCTTTCGTACTAATGCTATACCCTCTTCTTTTTGTTTTGTCTGTAGATTTGTTTCGATATGTGCCTAATAATAACCATTTTGATTGGCGTATTGTATCTCCAAGATATATTAAAACATATGAGCTTGGGGTGATCGGCTTTGTATGGTTGTTTATTAAAATTTGCGCAGATTACAAAAAAACCTTTTTAAATATTTTACTATATTTTTTCGCATTAATGTTTTTAGCTATATACGTTTATAATGTAAAAACTTCTATTAAAATGATTCCGTCCTATGAAAAGGCTAATGACAGAGCTGTTAATTCATTGATAAATTACTCAGGTGATAAAAGTGAAATACCCGTCTGGGTCTTGGGTGGAGATTTTAGTGAAGATAAATTATTATTTCTTTATCAGAATGAGCTTAATGTATTTAGTCGTAGATTTGAATTGAAGAACAATTAGTATTTTTGAAGTGATATTTAAAACTAAAAAATTGGTATAGGCATGAACATTTCTTATTCGATAGTAATTCCAGTTTATAAAAGCGAAACGATAATCCCAGACACAATATCTCAAGTTATATCTGCTATGGATGACTTAAGTGAGCCATATGAGGTTATTCTTGTAAACGATGGAAGTCCTGATGGGGCATGGAGCGTTATAAAAGGGCTTGCTGAAAAATATAATTCGGTTGTCGCGATAAATTTGATTAAAAACTATGGACAGCACAATGCTGTTCACAGCGGTTTTGCTCATGCAAAAGGTAGTTATATTATAACTATGGATGATGACCTGCAAAATCCACCATCCGAATTGAAGCATTTAATTAATAAAATAAAAAACTCAGAATATGATCTTGTGTTTGGTAAATTTAGAGAGAAAAAACATGCTGCCCATCGTCGTATGGGTAGCAAAATCATAGGCTATTTAAATAAAAAAGTTTTCAAAAAACCTGACAATATTACTCTAACCAATTTCAGAATAGTGAAGCGTGAGGTTATTGAGCGTGTGTTGCGACATAAAACCCCTTATCCTTACATTCCAGGGCTGCTGCTCCTGTATGCTTCAAATGTTGGAAATGTATTTGTAGAGCATCACGAGAGAGATGTGGGGAGCTCTAATTATACTTTGCCTAAAATATTGTCCCTAGTGTCGCGTCTACTTATTAATTATTCATCTTACCCGTTAAGGTTATTAAGCAGGGCAGATATTTGGTATCGTTGCTCTCTGGTGAGCTGTGTGTAGTGTCTCATGTTTGCTTCTCATTCTTGGTCGATTGAAAAGCATAAGATGCTACAGCAGCTTGCCATCCAATCCTAGTTTAATGAGTTGCACTTGAGAGTTTAATCCAGGTTATGAAATGAGTAAAATGAAAAAAATAGCGATATTACAGTCAAACTATATTCCATGGAAAGGTTACTTCGACATGATTAACATGGTGGATGAGTTTGTAATTTATGATGATGTTCAATATACAAAAAATGATTGGAGAAATAGAAATAAAGTCTATACTCGCCAAGGTCTTCAATGGCTAACAATACCTGTTAGCCAGGTTAATCTTGAGCAGCTAATCAAGGATACTAAAGTTAGTGATTTTCGCTGGCTCAAGAAGCATTGGTCAACAATCAATCAAAACTATTCTAAGTCTAAATATTTTAAAGAATATAAAGACATATTCGAAGACCTTTTTCTTAATTGTAAAGAAGAGTACTTAAGTCAAATAAATTACTGCTTTATTAAAGCAATTAATGAGGTGCTAGGTATCAAAACAAAACTAACCTGGTCTAGTGATTATGAACTTGTAGAAGGACAAACAGAAAAGCTTTTGGGTATTTGTAAACAAGCTGGTGCAACTACTTATTTAAGTGGGCCTGCTGCAAAAGGTTATTTTGACGAAGAGCTAGCCAAGCAGCAAGGTATAAAAGTGGAGTGGATGGATTACTCTGGTTACCTAGAATATAAGCAACTACACCAGCCTTTTGAACACGGTGTAACAATTTTAGACCTTATTTTTAACGAAGGTCCGAGTGCTACCCAGTACATGAAGAGCTTTAAATGAAAAATACAGATTACTCTATTGTTGTGCCTGTTTATAAGTCAACAAATTCTTTAAAAATTTTAACGCAAAAAGTGCATGACCTTTTCAACCGTGAGCTTCAAGGCAAGTCGTACGAGTTGATTCTTGTGAATGATAGTCCTTTTCATCAAGCAACCTGTGAAATACTAGCTGAATTGCATCAACAGTATAGTTTTGTGAAAATCATAGAATTTACCCAAAACTTTGGTCAGCAGTCAGCTGTGCTTTGTGGTATCGCTAACTCTATAGGGGATTATATAATTACGCTTGATGACGACATGCAGCATGATCCTGCTGATATACCTAAGCTTATTGAACAGCAGTCTCACGATATCGTTATAGCTAAGTTTAAAACTAAAAAGCATAATTTATTCAAAAGAGCAACAAGTTCAATAAAAGGGTATTTTGATTATATTATACTAGATAAACCAAAGCATATAAAACTAACTTCATTCAGATTGATTAATCGCATTATTGCTGATAATTTGCTTAAAATAGGTACTTCTTATCCATTTATACCAGCACTTTTATTTTCAGTATCAAAAGATATTGTAAATGTGGAGGTTGAGCATTATGCAAGAGAAGATGGCAAAAGTAACTATACACTAGGAAAAATGATACAAGTTTTTACAAATTTACTGATAAGCAATTCCTCTTTACTACTAAAGTGGATAGGATATTTAGGTCTGACTGTAGCATTAATAAGTTTAATGTATGCGGGAGTAATCGTATACAGAAGAATTTTTTTCGAAGTTTCCCTGCAAGGTTGGAGTTCCATAATGGTAACGATACTTTTCTTCGGCGGGACCATAATGTTTACTTTGGGTGTAATTGGTGAATATCTGGTTCGTATTATCCATACATCAGAAAACAAACCGCATTATTTTATAAGAGATGTAAAGGATAAGCGTGAAGCTTGACATGAAAGGTGAAACATATATAGATTTTTTCTATAAAAAAAATTCATATTTTGTTGGTAGTGCTTCGACTGCGTTATATATATATATTAAGCACAAGAAGTTATATAAAGAAAAAATACTAATTCCATCAAATATCTGTCACTCCATTCCTCTTTCTATCGTATATTCCGGTAACATTCCTTTTTTCTATGATGTAAATAAAGTGACAGGTAACCCTTGTATTGATTCTATTAAGTATGTTGTAAGTAAAGATAAAGTGGCTGCAGTAGTCATTCCAAATATGTTTGGTAATGTTCTTGGAGATAGATGTTTAATTATTGATTTTTTGAAGTTTAATAACGTTTTGATAATAGATGATTGCGCTGCATCTTTGGGTGCTGACATGGGGTACTTATTAACAAGTGGAGATGCAGCAATTTTTAGTTTTGGTGAGAATAAACATATCGATTTAAATGTAGGCGGTGTTTTAGCCACTAATGAAGTAGTTGATGTTCTTGATATTAATAAAGAAATTAAGAATACATACGAGACGTCTCAATATAAAGTTAATCTTTTTAATAGTATATATAAGCCTATATTCTATAGTGATTATTATTATCAAGTATTGCCCCTGATAAATAAAGTTGTTGATTTTTTTAATGATTGTTATGTTTTTAGGTATGAGTGGGATGAAGATAAAATCAATGAATTGGATAAAGAATTGAATTTACTAAATAAAAACAAAACATTGTCTTTAAAAAAGATAAAGTATCTCGATGAAAAAATAAACTTCAATAGTTTTGTATATGAAAGATATGAATTCAGCTCTGGAAGCAATCCTTGGAGGTATAATATACTGATAAATGATGTGAATGCAAAAGAAAAACTTATAATGCGTTGTTTAAATGAAAGTATAGCGATCAGTAAGTGGTACCCACCTATAGAGCCTCTTTTTGGTTCCTCTCCTCAGGAGGGAGCAGTCGAGTTTAGCAAGAGAGTTGTTAATTTTAACCACATGAATTTATGCTGGAAAAAACTTGATATGATTATTGATATTTTAAATGCTATAGGAGATGAATTTGACAAATAAAGTTTTTATAACTGGTATGGGACGCTCAGGTACTACTTTAATTGAGAAGTTATTAACTAATCACCCTGAGATAGATATGCTGTCCCAACCATTTCCCTTAATCTTTATCTTCTTAAAATCTATTTTTTTAGAGTCATTGGGAATAAAAAAATACTACGTTTTAAACGATGATTTTGAAAACATGAATTTTGAGCAAAAGGATTTTGATTTGTTTTTATCAAAATTAGTTGTTGATAAAATATGGATTAAGAAAGCTTTTGAAAACATGATAAATTATTCTGGTCAGTATACAAAAAATTGCCATTTAGATATAAGTGAAATTAATAAAGAAATACATGGTTTTTTAGAGATATTTGAAGCCTCATTGAATCGGTTTAATTTGAAAAATAAAAAATATATTGGCTCAAAAGAAGTTATGTGTGAAGAGTTTACACCATATTTATGTAGAAACAGGTTTAAATCTATTGTAGTAGTCAGAGACCCGAGAGATGTAGTAGTTTCTGCTAATTACCCTAAAGAAGATAAACACTTCGGAAATAAAAAGCCGACTTTGTTTATTTTAAGGACATGGCGAAAAAGCATAGATTATTTAAACTATTTAAGAAAAAATAAAAATTTTATTTATATTAAATATGAGGATTTAGTAACTGATCCATATAACACTCTGAATAAAATAACATTCTTTTTAGACCTAGAGCCTTTTGCTAAAAACCACTTTGACGCGGGAATTTATGATAGGGATGGTAGTCTTTGGCAGGCAAATTCATCGTTTGATACTAAAACCTCTTTTATCTCTTCTCAATCTGTGGGTGGTTATAAAAAAATATTATCAAGCGATGAAATAAACTACATAGAAAGCATTTGTAAGTATGAGATGGATTTAATGGGTTATACTTTAGACACTATACCCAACAAGAAAATAATTAAAAATTTTAGAGATTATTTTATTGAAAGCTCAGAGCATTTAGATAAAAACTATAGCTCGCTAGATGAAAATGTAGAAAAAGAACTGGCAAGATATGGAAAATATAATAATTAAAAATTTATTTCTTTAATTATTATATTTATAACCTATACTTGTTTTTTGGTAATGTTCAAAGTATAGTTTTTTTACTATTGGTTTTCAACGGTATATGTTATGCATTCTAATTTAAATTTCATATTAGGCAGAGGTCGCAGTGGAACAACCCTGCTATCTAGGATGCTTGCTAGCTCAAGTTCAATAGTGGTAACACCTGAGAACCTTTTTATAATGAATATGTATTCAAAATATAAGAATACGATATTTGACACTGTTGTATCTAAGCAGAATTTTATAAACGATTTATGGCTTGAAAAAAGAGTTAATAACTGGGGTATCGATAAAACTGGATTATTGAAATATTTAAATAATTTGGGTGAGCTGAGTTATTCTGAAATATGCTATGAGGTTTATAATTATTATGCATTGAAAAACTCTTCAGATGTGGATAGTGTTAAATATCTTTTTGATAAAAATCCAGGCTATTCAGTTTTGGCGAAAAGCTTGATCAGTATGTACCCTAGTGCAAAGTTTATACATATTGTAAGAAACCCTAAGGATAATGTTCTGTCTTATAAAAATGTTCCATTTGAGCCAAATAATATAATTGTATTAGCTTATAGGTGGAGATTTTATAATAAATTCATTGAATCCTGTAAAAAATTATTCCCAGATAAGTTTATAACTGTCAGGTATGAAGACTTAGTAGCAGAGCCAGAGTCAACTTTGCGAAGCATATGTGGCTTTCTTTCCCTGCCTTTTGAAGATGAAATGCTAGATTTTTATAAAAATGAAAATACTAATAGCTCTCAATACTGGCATAAAAATCTTACTTCAACTGTAAGCAGTAAGAGTGTAAATAAGTGGCAGTCAGGGCTCGATGAGACGGAGATAAACAGTATAGAGAAAATCTGTAAGGAGCTAATGCTGTATTATGGGTACGAAATAAATTTAAATTCGAAAATTGATATTAATCTATTTAACTATATTTATTTGCTTTTTGGCTTTCTACTATCAGTTTTTGAGATTTTTCTTTTCAAGCTACCCTTTAACTTGAGAGTTTATATAATTGAAGCGTACAGAAAGTTCAATAGTTAGCTCTAGAGGTGCTTGTGCGAAAATTCACTAATATATTGAAGTTTGTTGCCGGGGTTGTTTTAGTTGGCTTGTTGTTTTATTGGTTAGATTTCGAAGTTATACTTGAAAGCTCTAAAACGGCTATATGGGAATATTTATTGGTATCTTTTTTATTGTTTTTACTAACTAAGTTTTTTTATATTCTAAGATTTTATTACTTAATAGATAAGAAAATTATTTTTTTAGACATAGCTAGAGTATATTTGGTAAGTCTTATATTTACAAACATACTACCTACCAACGTAGGCGGTGATTTTTATAGAGTTATGTATCTTAAACAAAAGCTTTCCGGATGGAAGAATTCTTTAACTCTAATCATAATAGAGCGATTTTTAGGAATTGTTAGCCTGTTTTTGCTTGGATTGTTTTGTTTATTGATTAATTACGATATTTTTTACGTATGGTTAACAAAAAATATTCAGTTGCCTATTAATAGCTTCTATATATTAATATTAGGCTGCTTTTTATTTTTACTTGTTTTTTATTTGTTATTTAAAACTTTCCGTAAGCGACTTAGTGTTTTTCTTCAGTTAAGCAAAAAAACTCTTTCTTTGTTGTTTGGGTTTTCGGTACTAATCCATACTTTCAGAGCTCTTTCTTTGCTTTTTGTGTTGCTCGGATTTAATAGTTTTCTTGGAATTGATAAAATAATAATTGTCATAACATTAGTGGCTTTTTCTTCATTAGTTTCAATTACAGTTGGAGCCTTAGGAATTAAAGAAGGTGTTATGGGGTTCGGTTTCAATTTTTTTGGTATTCAACCAGAACTGGGTGTAATAGCCTCTTTAGTCGAAAGGATTTTTACTTTTGCTTTATTGCCATTTTCTATCTATTATTTTTTACAATTTAAAAAACAATTAGATGTTTAAGTTAAAGTTATTGTGTCTTTCACTATGCCACTGCAATGGCGTGCCTTCTAAATTCATTAATAAACGAGAGATATTGATAGATGATTCGATTTAATAGACCTCCTTATACTGGCAATGAAGACCAGTATGTACTCGAATCCATGCGCAGTAGTAAAATGTCGGGGGATGCTGATTTTGGTAGGCGTTGTCAGGAGTGGTTTGAGTCGCATTTTCTTTGTAAGAAAACCCTGTTGACACCTTCCTGCACCGCAGCGCTGGAAATGGCGGCAATTCTGCTAGATATCAGTGAAGGCGATGAGGTCATCATGCCTAGCTATACCTTTGTCAGCACTGCTAATGCGTTTGCACTGCGCGGAGCAAAGATAGTATTTGTCGATATTCGCCCCGATACCATGAATTTAGACGAGACAAAAATTGAGCAAGCCATTACAAATAAAACAAAAGTGATAGTGCCGGTGCACTATGCAGGTGTTGCTTGTGAAATGGATGTCATTATGTCGTTGGCTGAAAAGTATGAACTCTTTGTTGTAGAAGATGCGGCACAAGGAATGATGAGTTCATACAAGGGTAAGGCACTTGGCACCATCGGCCACTTTGGTACGTTTAGTTTTCATGAAACTAAGAATTATACGAGCGGGGGTGAAGGTGGCTTGCTACTGATAAATGATGATCATTATGTAGAACGAGCAGAAGTTATCCGTGAAAAAGGTACCAATCGTAGCCAGTTTTTCCGTGGCATGGTTGATAAGTATTCTTGGGTGGATATCGGTAGCAGCTATTTACTTAACGATATCAGCGCTGCTTACCTGTGGGGTAACCTTGAGCGAGCAGATGAAATTAACCGTGACCGCTTAGAGAGCTGGCAAGAATATTTTACAGCACTGAAGCCGCTGGCTGAGAGCGGTATGCTTGAGTTGCCTAGCGTGCCACAAAGCTGTGTACATAATGGGCACATGTTTTACCTTAAGGTTCGCGACCTAGAACAAAGAACAGCTTTGCTGGATTTTTTAAAGGCGCAGGATGTTAATGCCGTATTTCACTATGTACCTCTGCACAGTGCAGTAGCAGGTATTAAGCTTGGTCGCTTTGATGGTGATGATACTTACACCACCTTTGAAAGTGAGCGCCTCTTGAGGTTGCCGATGTACTATGGTTTAACCAAGCTTGAGCGAAATAAAGTTATTCAGACAGTTTTTGACTTTTTTGTATGAGTATCGTGTGGCAACAATTACATAGTTAAAATGTCCAAATCAAAGGAATCAGCCCAACACTCACCACAGCCGCAATCCCTGCCATAGGCAAACCAATTTTTACATAGTCTGTAAAACGATAACGCCCTGGGCCGAACACCATCAGGTTGGTCTGATACCCCAGTGGAGTGATAAAAGAAGCTGATGCTGCAAACATCACGGCAATAGCAAATGGCATCACGCTAACACCGAGTTGTTCGGCCACAGCTATTGCAACTGGAAACATGAGTACTGCAGCGGCATTGTTAGTTATCAGCTCAGTAAACAAGGCGGTAAACAGATACACCATAGCTAAAGCTAACCAAGGCGAAACCGTCCCTAAATCAAGCATGCCGCCAGCTAACCATTGGGCTGCTCCTGTCGCAGTCATGGCCTTGCCCAGTGCAAAAGAAGCGGCAATCACTACGAGGATTGGATAATCCACGCTGCGCCGCGCTCTAGTGGCTGTAAGACAACCCGTTACTAGCATCGCACCTGCCGCTAAAAATGATGCCTCAAGAATGCTAAGAGTGCCTGTTGCGCTAAGTAGAACCAGCCCGGCTAAAATAGCCAAGGCTCTAGGTGCTTTATGAAAGTCTGGTGGGGTTGAATCATTTAATGCGCTGACTAATAAAAAATCCCGTCGGTAGCGGTATTGCTCGACAAATTGCTCGCTGGCTTCCAGTAGCAGGGTATCACCGACTTTGAAGACCACGTCACCTAGCTTGCTGTTTACTCGCTTGCCATTGCGGGATATCGACAACACCACAGCATTGAAGCGGGTGCGAAATCGACTGTCTCGCACACTTTGTTCCAGTGCCGTAAAGTCAGGTCCCAGCACGACTTCGACCAAACAGCGTTGATGATTTTTAAGTTCTAACTTGCCGACATTACCATGGGCAGGTTGCAAGCCCTGAATGCGGCGCAGCTCGCTGGCACATTCAGGCGCACCGACAAAATATAAACGATCGTCGGCTTGCAAGGTTCGGTCGGGGGCGACTGAAGTAATTAGGCTATCGCCTCGTTCAATCTCTGCTAGGTAACCATGCTGCAAAGCACGCAGACCTGCTTCAGCTACGGTTTTTCCAACCAGTTGCCCACTAGGTATAACTTGCATTTCTACGCCATATTCACGCACTTTTTCCAGCTCTTCACTTAAGCTGCCGTGATCGGGTAACAAACGGTGGCCCACCAGCACTAAAAAGGTACCGCCTACCACTAAAAGAGGTACACCGACCCAGGCGAGTTCAAATAAACCTAGACTGATTCCCAGCTCTGTTTGCAGCATGCCATCGACCACTAGGTTGGTGCTGGTGCCAATTAGGGTGCAGGTTCCACCTAAAATCGTGGCATAGCTTAAAGGCAATAACAGTTTGGAGGCCGAAATTCCTAAGCGCTGCGCCCAGTCTTGAATGGCTGGAATAAACATCGCCACCACAGCAGTGTTATTCATAAAGGCGCTAATCAGACTGGTCGGTGCCAGCATACGCAGTTGTGCGCCTTGTATGCTGCGGGGCTGGCCAAGCAGATGCCGCGCCAGCCACTGCACAGCTCCGGTTTCTTTGAGACCACCAGCAACCACATAAAGAATCGCAATCGTGATAACCCCAGGGTTGCCAAAGCCTACCAGAGCTTCAGCTGGAGCTAACACCCCGCTTATGAGCAACACAGCGAGAGCTGCGAGCAAAACCAGATCGGCAGAAATTCGGGTTAGCGCCAATGTTCCCAGCACCCCAGTGAGGGTGCACAAGGTTAATATTGCTTGCCAGTCCATAGGGTTACTTGCTCCAGAAGGTGGCCATCAGTTGCACGAACTCATCAAGCTGTTCGGCAGGCAGCGCATTGATACCTGCGGCTGCCTTTCGACCGCCACCAGTCGGGAAGCGCATAGCTAGCGCATCGGCACCTGTGCGGTTATTTAGCGGTGCGCGAATGCTAGCCAGCCAGGTATTATCTGGACGCTGAGTAACAATAGCGCATGCACGCTCTGGGTTGGCGTTAGCCAGTTCGTTGCCCAGCACGCCACTCACTCGCCGTGCCCAAGCAGTATCAGGCAGCGACACAACCAGTGAATGTGCTGTATCGGATATGGCTTGAGCGGCTAGGCCAAGCTTCAAGTCTGTCTGATAGCCTTCGCGTAACTTGCAATATGTCATGCCACTGGCTGCAATAAAATCTAACGGATCAGGGTATTGAACCAGTTGCTTATAAAGCTCGGCTGGATGAAAGTGCAAGTCATCCAAGCTCGCGCCATAGCCATTATAATTAATGCAAATCCCTAACTCGCGCAAAGAAGCAGTTTGTTCTTGAGTCAGGCCAGCTTGCTGAGCCAGCTGCTGTGCTACCGCGTCAAGATTGTCACCAAAGGCTGCTGTGATAGCCCAATGGTGAAAACGCCCACCAAGGTGTTGGTCAATGAGCAAGCTTGCACAGGTTGTGGGCTGTGTATCAATAAGCGCCTGAAAAGCAGGATGTTCTGGTAAAGATTTACCGGGAAAGTGGTGGTCCACATAGAATAGCTGACTGCCAGCAGCCAGCAGCACATCCACAGCTGCACGGTTTTTGTCTAGGCTAATATCCAGCACATTAACTTGAACTGCTTTATTCAGCGGAACTTGCTGTACCAGTTCGATATCACGCTTGACGCCAGTAATCAGTACAGAATCCAGTGGTTGCGCAAGTCGTAACTGTACTAGAGCGCAAATACCATCGGCATCACCATTAAACACATCGAAAACTTGCATAAACTCTTCCTGTCGCATTAAGCGCTGCTTGAACAAGGCAGTGTATTGCCGCATCATACGCGCAACATTTATCACTGACAACGGTTTGCGCTACAGCGCGGAGAGAGAAATGACACAAACTGCGACAGGACAGCCATCCCTACTGGGGCTGGACTCCGCCAGAGTTTGGGATACAGACTTGGCCTTTGAACATCTCCAACAACAAGGTGAGGCTGATAGCAAGCGCACTGCTGAGCGCCGTATTAATCGCTTAGGTATTTGGCCAGCAGAGCTGACAGCAGAGCAATTGCAGGATGAGCGCCAGCGCCCACTCAAGCAGCTGGTATTGCAATACGCATTGGATCAGGTGCGCAGAAAGCGTGAGCGGGTGTTGTTTTTACAGCTGCAAGCACTACCCAATGGCCAGCCTTGCCTGCATGCCAATGATGCCCGTGGTGCACGTTTCTGGTTGCCGCTGTCTGGGCAGTCTGATGAGCAGCTGCACAGTGCAGTGACCCAACTACAGGCTCATATAGGTAGGACAGTGGCACTATTTGGGCATGGAGAAATTGCGCGTGTACTGCGCAATCTAGCGCAAACCAGCCAAATTCGTACTTGGCCGCAAGTATACATTCCAGTTGTAGCCGAGCAGCTTAAAAGAAAGCGTGAGACACAGCGCACTATTCAACTGTCACCTCATTTAAAGCGACTGGAAGCCGAGAGTATTCAGATTATTCGTGAAGCCGTGGCTGAGGCGCAAAATCCGGTTATGCTGTATTCCATCGGCAAGGACAGCGGCGTAATGCTGCATTTAGCACGCAAGGCATTTTATCCAGCGCCGCCACCTTTTCCGCTTCTGCATGTGGATACGCGCTGGAAATTTGAAGAAATGTACCAGTTTCGTGACTACATGGCCGAGCTGAGTGGTATGGAGCTGTTACTGCATACTAACCCTGAAGCGATTGAGAAAAACATCAACCCTTTTGACCACGGCTCAGCGCTGCACACTGACATCACCAAAACTGAAGGGTTAAAGCAAGCGCTGGACAAGTACAAGTTTGATGTGGTGTTTGGCGGTGCGCGGCGTGATGAGGAAAAATCCCGCGCCAAAGAAAGAGTATTCTCCTTCCGCACTCCAACACACCGCTGGGACCCAAAAAATCAGCGCCCCGAACTGTGGAGTCTGTACAACACGCGTAAAAATCCAAGCGAAAGCATCCGTGTTTTTCCACTGTCTAACTGGACTGAACTGGATATTTGGCAATACATCTATCATGAGCAAATTCCTATGGTACCGCTCTATTTTGCCCAGGAACGCCCAGTGCTGGTACGCGATGACATGCTAATGCTGGTCGATGACGACCGCTGTCAGTTACTGCCCGACGAACAAGTTGAAATCCGCAAAGTGCGTTTTCGTACCTTAGGGTGCTACCCCTTAACAGGCGCGATGGAGTCAGAAGCAGAACAGCTTGAAGACATTTTGCTGGAAATCATTGATTCCCGCCAATCCGAACGCCAAGGACGAAAAATCGATACCGACAGCGCCGGTTCCATGGAAAAGAAAAAACAGGAGGGCTACTTCTAATGAGCTCCAATCAAGAAAAAGTAGAACACTGGCTCAGCGAACAGTCGCGCCAAACCACTTTGCGCTTTATTACCTGCGGCAGCGTAGATGATGGAAAAAGTACCTTGATCGGCCGTTTATTGTGGGAATCACAACAGATTTTTGATGACCAGTTAGCGGCATTGGAGGCAGACTCTAAGCGTCACGGTACTCAAGGCGAAGCCATGGATCTGGCATTACTGGTGGATGGTTTGGCTGCCGAGCGCGAACAGGGCATTACCATTGATGTGGCCTACCGTTTTTTTTCTACGCCCAAGCGCAAGTTTATCGTAGCTGATACCCCAGGACATGAACAATACACCCGTAACATGGTTACGGGAGCCTCTACAGCAGATGTCGCTGTTATTCTTATTAATGCCAAGCAGGGCGTGATGGTGCAAACCCGTCGTCATGCCCACCTAGTATCCCTGATGGGTATTCGTCATGTGGTTCTGGCCATTAATAAAATGGATACCATCAACTTTGATGTGCAGGCTTACAAGCAGATTGAGAAAGAGTTTCGTCTACTGGCCGAGCCGTTGGGCTTTACTAACATTACTGCCATCCCACTGTCGGCACTCAATGGCGATAACATTACCAGCCGTTCACCACGCAGTCACTGGTACAACGGCCCAACCTTGATGGGCTACCTGGAAACCATTGAGGTTGAATCAGAACAACAGCAGTCATTATTATTTCCAGTGCAATGGGTGTGCCGCCCAGATTCTAGTTTTCGTGGCTTTGCTGGGAGCCTAGCGGCGGGCTCCATATCGATTGGTGACGAAGTGCGGGTGACCGCTTCAGGGCAAACGGCTCAGGTCAAAGACATTGTTACCTTCTCAGGCTCGCAGCAGCAGGCCCAAAGTGGTGATGCTGTTACTCTTGTGCTGGATCGAGAGATTGATGCGTCACGGGGTGATACTTTTACCGCCGCTGAACAGCCGCTGGACATGACCGATCAATTTGCCGCTACGCTCATCTGGCTTCATGAAGAACCTGGGCTCATCGGACGCAGCTATGACATCAAGCTGGCAACCCAGTGGGCAGGCGCTTCAATTACAGAAATTAAACACTGTATAAACGTGAACACTAGCGCGCTGGAGCCCGCCAAACAGCTAGAGCTAAACGATATCAGCCAGTGCAACCTGTCATTAAGCCGCTTGCTGGCATTCACTCCTTACGAACAGTCAAAAATGCTCGGCGGATTTATTCTCGTTGACCGTTTTAGCCAAGCAACAGTCGCTGCTGGTTTGATTCAACACAACCTGCGGCGCGCCCAAAACGTCCACCGTCAAGCATTAAGTATTGGACGTGCGGAGCGCGAGCATTTGAACGGGCATCAGGGGAAAGTCATCTGGTTTACTGGTCTATCAGGCTCAGGTAAATCGACTATCGCCAATGCGCTGGAAAAAGAGCTGCATGAACAAGGCAAGCGCACTTATATTCTTGATGGCGATAACGTCCGCCAAGGCTTAAATAAAGACCTAGGCTTTACCGATGCTGACCGGGTAGAAAATATTCGCCGTGTCGCCGAAATTGCCAAACTGATGATGGATGCAGGCCTCATAGTAATGACCGCTTTTATCAGCCCCTTCCGCGCTGAGCGTGAGATGGCACGCGAGCTGATTGGTGCAGAAAACTTTATTGAAGTATTTGTTGATACCCCGCTGGAGCTGTGTGAAAAGCGCGACCCAAAAGGCTTGTATAAAAAAGCCCGTCGCGGTGATTTGCCGAACATGACGGGTATAAGCAGTCCGTACGAAAAGCCTGAGCAAGCTGAGCTGGTTATTCAGACTGATAAGGTTGACTTGGAACAGGCACTGCAGTTGCTTAACGATAAAATCAATGCAGTCTCTAAATAGTCTAATCAGGGGGCGGGAAAGCTAATGTACCTCGGTGGAGCCGATAGGCGAACAACTTGATGGTAAAGATAAGCTTCTAGCTCATAAGTTGAACATCAGTGAGTCTCTTGTGTTTTCAGGTAGTGGTAATGCAAGTACGTACGCTATGAAGAGTTGTTTAGCTCAGAGCAAATGGTGTCGGCTTATACAGCCCTGTACCACAGCTTGCTTTAATAGTGCTTCGCTTTGCCATACACGCCTAACTGTACTACCATAAGCGAGCTTTTTTGGTAGCGCATTGCGCTCTTTTCCTTGCACGGCAGCAGCGGTGCACTCTCATCCATAGAACTCTTATAGATTCTAAGCAGTACATCCATGACTCATGCTTTATCCATCCAAGGACTTACCAAAACCTATGCCAATGGTTTTGTCGCACTCAAGGGAATAGATTTAGAGGTCAAACAAGGTGATTTTTTTGCTTTGCTTGGCCCTAACGGTGCCGGAAAATCCACCACTATCGGTATCATCTCGACGCTGGTAAACAAATCCAGTGGCAAGGTGAGTGTATTTGGCAATGATCTTGATACGCACCCGCTACAGCTCAAGCGCTGCATAGGGGTGGTGCCGCAGGAGTTTAACTTTAACCAGTTTGAACTTGCTTTTAATATTTTAGTTACCCAGGCGGGTTATTACGGAATTAAGCGCGCCGAAGCTAAGGTTCGTGCGGAGCAGCTGCTAAAGCAGCTTGAGCTGTGGGATAAGCGCGATACTCAGGCGCGGTTATTATCTGGCGGCATGAAGCGCCGTTTGATGATAGCAAGAGCTTTAGTTCACAGGCCTAAACTATTGATTTTAGATGAGCCAACCGCCGGTGTGGATATTGAACTGCGTCGCTCGATGTGGGATTACCTGATTAAGCTGAATCGAGAAGGCACTACTATTATTCTCACGACGCACTATTTAGAAGAGGCTGAGCAGCTGTGCCGCAACATTGCCATTATTGACCATGGGCAGATTATCGAAAACACCAGTATGCGCACATTGTTGACTACGCTGCAGGTGGAGACCTTTATTTTGGATTTAAAAAAGCCGCTTGAATACAAGCCTGTATTGAAGGGCTATGAGTTTCAATTGGCAGATGAGCGGACGTTAGAAGTGCAGGTGGTTAAAAATAAGGGCATGACTGAGCTGTTTGCCCAGTTAGCGCAGCAGGGTATTGAGGTGTTAAGTCTGCGTAACAAAGCGAACCGTTTGGAAGAGTTGTTTGTTTCCTTAGTCGAAAAAAACTTACCCGGAGGCAAGGCGTGAGTAGCGAATTTAAATCTAATTTAATTGCGCTCTATACCATCGCTCACCGTGAAGCGCGGCGGTTTTTAAGAATTTGGCCACAAACGCTGTTGCCGCCAGCCATTACCATGACGTTGTATTTTGTGATTTTTGGTAATTTGATTGGTAAACAAATCGGCAGCGTGCAGGGCTTTAGCTATATGCAATACATAGTGCCGGGCCTGATTATGATGTCGGTGATTACCAACGCCTACAGTAATGTGGTGTCGAGTTTTTTCAGTGCTAAATTTCAGCACTCGATCGAGGAGCTGTTAGTTTCGCCGGTATCTTCGCATACGATTCTAATCGGCTTTGTTTTGGGTGGCGTGTTGCGTGGGTTGTTAGTGGCCGCGATTGTGTCTATGTTGTCGCTGTTTTTCACGGACTTGCAGGTTGAGCATCTGGGATTAACCGTGTTGGTTATCTTCTTGACGGCTACGGTATTTTCTTTAGGTGGTTTTATTAATGCCGTGTTTGCGCGCAGCTTTGATGATATTGCCATTATCCCGTCGTTCGTATTAACGCCCTTAACCTATTTGGGCGGCGTTTTTTATTCGATAACCATGCTGGGCGAGTTTTGGCAAAAGCTGTCGCTGGTTAATCCTATTTTGCATATGGTGAATGCTTTTCGTTATGGGATTTTGGGTGTGTCGGATATTACGCCAACCACAGCAGTGGCATTGATGCTGCTCACCACTGTGATTCTGTATTTGATCTGCATACGCTTGCTCAATAGCGGTCGCGGCATGCGCCATTAAATAGTTCGGCTTCGGTAGCGCTTCGAGCTCTGGCTGCTGAATAAGCCCGGCTTGCGCTAAAAGGCTATAGAAGAAGTCGGTGCAAACTATCAGGGGGACGGGTATAATTCGCCACCCTAGCGAATCAAGGCAGCAATGCTGGCACGCTTATTGCTCATATCTAGTCAGACATCGTCAAGTGTCAAAATTACGATGAGGAATTAGATATGAGTCAAGGTATTGAGTTTAATCGGTTGATGTTAGAAATGCGCTCCATGCAAACGGAAGCCATGGCGCGTAATAATGCGCCAGTAACTCAGCCGCCGAAGGTTGAGGGTCCAAGTTTTGCGGATATGCTCGGCCAAGCTGTGAATAAGGTTAACGATGTGCAGCAGAGCGCAAAGCAATTGGCTACAGCCTTTGAGATGGGGCAAAGCGGCGTGGATATAACCGACGTGATGATTGCTTCGCAAAAAGCGAGTGTGTCATTTCAAGCCATGACACAGGTACGCAACAAACTCGTACAGGCTTATCAAGATATTATGCAGATGCCAATGTAAGGCAGGTGAATCATGGTTGACGCAACAGACAGAACAGTCCCGGCAACAGTAGATACGGCGTCCAGAAAAGGCCTACCCAGTTTGGCTTTCTTGGATACTATGGCGCAAATGCCAGCGTTGCGTCAGGTAGCTTTGCTGATAGGTCTTGCCGCCAGTGTGGCGATAGGTTTTGCTGTTGTGCTCTGGTCGCAAGAACCCGATTACCGTCCGCTTTATGCCAATTTAAATAACCTAGATGCTTCTCAGGTTATTGAAACCCTGAACCAGTCGGGTATCAATTTTAAATTGGAGCCCAACTCTGGTGCTTTATTGGTTAAGGCTAATGATTTAGCAGCGGCGCGTCTTAAATTAGCCACCGCCGGTGTGGCACCAACGGATAACACTGTTGGTTATGAGATTATGGATAAAGACCAAGGTCTTGGCACCAGTCAATTTATGGAAACCACGCGTTACCGTCGCGGCTTAGAAGGTGAGTTGGCACGTACCATTGCAAGCTTGCAGAACGTTAAAAACGCACGCGTACACTTGGCTATTCCCAAAAGCTCGGTATTTGTGCGTGACGAACGCAAGCCTAGTGCCTCAGTACTGGTAGATATGTATGCAGGACGCACACTTGAGCCCAGTCAGGTGATGGCAATTATAAACTTGGTCGCCACCAGTGTTCCTGAATTGAATAAAGATCAAATCACCGTAGTTGATCAAAAAGGCAATCTGCTTTCTGATCAAAACGAACTCTCGGAAATGACCCGTGCCGGCAAACAGTACGACTTTGTGCGCCGCATGGAGGGCATGTTTACCCAGCGCGTGCACAATATTCTCTTACCTATTTTGGGTGATGGTCGCTATAAAGCAGAGGTGTCTGCGGATGTGGATTTTAGTGCGATTGAGTCCACTTCTGAAAGTTTCAATCCGGATCAGCAAGCCCTGCGTAGTGAGCAGTCCTTAGTTGAGGAGCGCACTTCCAGTCAGGGTCCACAAGGTGTTCCGGGTGCGCTTAGTAATCAACCGCCCGGTGCAGCCAATGCGCCAGAGCGTGCTTTGGGTGGCGGTGCGGGTGCTGATGGTCCTATTGCTTCGGGTCAACCCTTATTAGATGCTAATGGCCAGCAAATTATTGACCCTGCGACCGGACAACCTATGCTGGCTCCTTATCCGGCGGATAGACGCGAGCAATCAACCCGAAACTTTGAGGTGGATCGCTCCATTAGTTATGTAAAACAAGACCAAGGCCGTCTGCAGCGCTTATCTGTAGCGGTGGTGGTGGATGACTTAGTGCATGTAGGTCCGGAAGGGCAAATAGTCCGTCGTCCATGGACTGAACAGGATTTAGCGCGCTTTACCCGCCTGGTGCAAGATGCCGTAGGCTTTAATGCCAGTCGTGGTGACAGCGTTAGTGTGATTAATGCGCCTTTCGCTGATGTGGCGGTAGAAGAGTTTATCGAACCGCCTTTCTACTCGCAGCCTTGGTTCTGGGATGTGATGAAGCAAGTACTTGGCGTACTCTTTATTATTATTCTAGTCTTTGGTGTGCTAAGACCGCTGTTAAGCAATGTGGCTGGTGGCGGTAAGTCAAAAGAGCTAGCGTTAGCAGATGCAGCTAGGGCTGAGGCAGACCTGAGTGGCTTAGATGACGATTTAGCCGATGATAAAGTGAGTTTGGGCGCAGCACAGCAAAGCATTATGTTGCCAAGTCCAAGCGAAGGTTATGATGCTCAACTTAATGCAATCAAGAGCTTAGTGGCTGAAGACCCCGGTCGTGTAGCTCAAGTTGTTAAAGAATGGATATCAGGCGATGACTGAAAATAAAACAGCGAGCAAACTCAGCAAAGTTGATAAAGCCGCCATATTGTTGCTGTCATTAGGCGAGGCTGACGCTGCACAGATATTGCGCCATATGGGCCCCAAAGAAGTACAGAAAGTGGGTACCGCCATGGCGCAGATGCGTAACGTGCATCGTGAGCAGGTTGAGCAGGTGATGAGCGAGTTCGTTAATGTCGTTAGCGATCAAACCGGCTTGGGGGTGGGCTCTGATAATTATATTCGTAAAATGCTGACTCAGGCTTTAGGTGAAGATAAAGCCGGCAACCTGATTGACCGTATTTTGTTGGGCGGTAATACCAGTGGCCTAGACAGCTTGAAGTGGATGGAGCCACGAGCGGTTGCCGATGTTATCCGTTATGAGCACCCGCAAATTCAAGCGATAGTCGTGGCGTATTTAGATCCGGACCAAGCTGGTGAAGTGCTGGGCCATTTTGATCACAAAGTACGTCTGGATATCGTTTTGCGTCTGTCAGCGCTGAACACCGTACAGCCAGCGGCACTTAAAGAGTTAAACGATATTTTGGAAAAACAATTTTCCGGCAGCTCCAGCACCAGTCGTACAGCTATGGGTGGTGTTAAACGCGCGGCTGATATTATGAACTTTCTGGACAGCTCCATTGAAGGGCCGTTGCTGGATTCCATTCGCGATTTGGATGCTGACTTGTCAACACAGATTGAAGATCTGATGTTTGTCTTTGATAACCTTGCAGATGTGGATGACCGCGGTATTCAGTCGTTGCTGCGCGAAGTGTCGTCCGATGTGTTGGTACTGGCGCTTAAAGGTGCCGATGACGCGATCAAAGATAAAGTATTTAAGAATATGTCTAAACGTGCGTCTGAGTTGCTGCAAGATGACTTGGAAGCTAAAGGGCCGGTACGCTTAAGCGAAGTTGAAGCGGCACAAAAAGAAATTCTGACTATTGCTCGACGCATGGCGGATGCTGGTGAGATTGTACTCGGCGGCAAAGGCGGCGAAGAAATGGTGTAATCCATGGATAAGAAAAAACTGTCGAGCGAAATTATCTCAGTATCTACTTCTTCAGCCTTTGAACGCTGGGACTTGCCCAGCTTTGATACAGAACAGAGCGCTATTGATACCGAAGATGAGAGCAGCGAGCCCGAGAACGATGAGGTTGAGGTTGAGGAAGTTGAATTAGAGGAAGTTCAACCGCTGACTATCGAGGAGGTTGAAGCCGTTCGCCAGGATGCCTATAACGAAGGCTTTTCTGCAGGCGAAAAAGACGGCTTTCATTCAGGTCAATTAAAAGCACAAAAAGAAATAGAAGCTGCAATGGCTCCACGTTTACAGGCGCTAGAGAAAATAATGCAGCAGCTGTTTGAGCCTATTGCACAGCAGGATCAAGCCTTAGAGCATTGCATGCTTGAACTGGTACAGCTGATCAGCCAGCAGGTGATTCAGCGTGAATTGCAGCTGGATTCAACCCAGATTGGTCAGGTTTTGCGTGAGGCGCTTAAGCTGCTTGCTGATGAAAATGAGCAGGTTAAGATTTATTTGCATCCGCAAGACTTTGAACAAATAAAGGCCATGCGTGAACGCCATGAGGAACGTTGGCGTATTATTGAAGATGAGGAATTATCGCCCGGCGGCTGTCGCGTAGAGGCAGCTCAAACTCGTATTGATGCTACTATTGAAACACGTCTTAAAACGCTGACGCAGCAGTTATTAGAACAGCAGCGCACCTTGCAAGCCGAGCCAGTTAGCGCCGATGATATTCAGGAGTTTGATTTGCAGGCTGCACCAGAAGCGGTAGAGACTGTTGAACCGGAACCGGAACCGGAACCGGAACCGGAACCGGAACCGGAACCGGAGCCGGAGCCGGAGCCGGAGCCGGAGCCAGAAGCAGAACAGTCCATCGGTGAAACTGAACCTGAAGTTGCACCTACAGAAGAAATAGAAGAAACAGAAGAAAACCAAGTCTAGCAATCTCTTAGGGTGGGCAAATGAAGTTAGCACGCACCAAATTAGCAACTCGTTTAGCTGCCTATCAGTCAGCCGTAAAAATTCCACGTCAACCCATTGTTGAAGGCCGCTTGTTGCGCATGGTGGGCTTAACTCTTGAAGCTCAAGGTCTGCAAGCCGCTGTGGGCAGTCGCTGCTTGGTCATTAACACCAGTGGTCATAACCCAGCTCAGGTTGAAGCAGAGGTGATGGGCTTTTCCGGTGACAAAATATTCTTAATGCCCGTCGGCAGTATGGCCGGAATTGCACCAGGTGCACGAGTTGTGCCTATGCCTGATACCGACCTAGTACCTATGAGCAGCACTATGCTTGGACGTGTACTCGACGGTGCTGGGCGCCCACTGGATGGTAAAGGGCGAATCAATGCGGATGAGTGGGTGCCTATGACGGGGCCACGTATTAATCCATTAAATCGCGATCCGATCACCGAACCCTTGGATGTGGGTATTCGCAGTATCAATGGCACTCTGACAGTGGGCCGTGGACAGCGTCTTGGTCTGTTTGCAGGTACCGGTGTAGGTAAGAGTGTGCTCTTAGGCATGATGACGCGCTTTACCAAGGCTGACATTGTGATTGTTGGTCTAATTGGTGAGCGAGGTCGTGAAGTTAAAGAATTTATCGAGGATATCCTCGGCGAAGAGGACCTGAAGCGTGCGGTGGTAGTGGCTTCACCCGCCGATGATGCGCCATTAATGCGTCTGCGTGCGGCTATGTATTGCACCCGTATTGCTGAATATTTTCGAGATAAAAAATATAACGTACTGCTGTTGATGGACTCCTTAACCCGTTATGCGCAAGCCCAACGAGAAATTGCTTTAGCCATTGGTGAGCCGCCAGCGACTAAAGGTTATCCGCCTTCCGTGTTTGCCAAACTGCCAGCTCTGGTCGAGCGTACTGGTAATGCTGAGAAGGGGGGTGGCTCTATTACCGCTTTTTATACCGTGTTGTCTGAAGGGGATGACCAGCAAGATCCCGTGGCCGATGCGGCGCGAGGTGTGTTGGATGGACACTTTGTTTTATCGCGTACCTTGGCCGAAGAAGGACACTATCCAGCCATTGATATCAGCGCCTCAGTTAGCCGGGTTATGCCGCAAGTCACTTCGCCTGAGCATTTAAAAGCCGCGCAACGCTTTAAACAGCTCTGGACACGTTATCAGCAGAGTCGTGATTTGATTAGCGTGGGTGCCTATGTGCCGGGTGGTGATCCCGATACGGATTTTGCCATAGAGCGTTTTCCAGTTATGTCTGACTATTTGCGTCAGGGCCTAAAAGAAACTGAAAGTCTAGATGTGTGCGTGCAGCGGCTGCTCGATATTGTCGCGCCGTCACAAGGATAATTAAGCCGTGCTCAAACGCGTTAAACGCTTGCTGCCAGTGGTGCAAATGGCCGAGGAAACAGAGCGTGCCGCCGCAGGTAAGCTAGCTAAAACCCAACAACAGCTTATGCATGCGCAGTCGCAACTGCAGGGTTTAGAGCAGTATCGCGGCGATTATCAACAGCAGTGGCAGAAGCAAGGGCAGATGGGTGTTTCTGGCGAGTGGTTGATGAATTACCAGCGTTTTTTGTCACAGTTAGAGACCGCGATTGAGCAGCAGCGTAATAGCATTAAGTGGCATCAACAAAACGTCGATAAAGCGCGAGATTTGTGGCAAACAGCCTATACACGGTTAGAAGGTTTGCGTAAGTTAGTGCAACGCTATCAGCAACAAGCACAGCAGTTAGCCAATAAAATCGAACAGAAAGACATGGATGAAATAGCGCAAAGACTGGGTTTAAACAGGCAGAGGCACGAGTAATATGGCAATCAATTATCAGTGGCTGTATGAATATGTATTACGTCGTAAAGGCTCGATCACCGAGTTGGAAAACAGCTTGCCGCAGCCCGCTACAGAACACGAATTAATCGCATGTACTGATGACCGCTACTTATCATTGATGACGCAGCGCGTATTTCGTGCTGGTTTGCGTCATGCCATGGTGGATGCCCGCTGGCCGGTTTTTGAAGAGGTGTTCTGGGGGTTTGACCCAGATAAAATGATTCTACTAAGCGCTGAGCATATCGAAAACTGCATGCAGGATGCGCGCTTGATTCGCCATTTAGGAAAACTGAAAAGCATCCCGCGTAATGCGCAAATGATTTTAGACGTGCGCCAAACACATGGCAGCTTTGGTCAGTTTTTGGCGCAATGGCCTAGCACTGATTGCGTGGGTCTATGGCGTTTTTTACATAAGCGTGGTTATCAGTTGGGTGGGCGTTCAGCACCGGGTTTTTTACGCATGGCGGGTAAGGATACGTTTTTACTTACCGATGATGTGGTGGCCGCTTTAATTGCCCAAGGGGTGATTGATAAACGACCCACCAGCCAAGCAGATTTAAAGCTTACGCAAGCAGCCTTTAATCAACTGCAAGAAAGCAGTGGCCGACCCTTATGCCAGTTGTCGGCAATGCTGGCATTAACCACGAATCACTAAGTTATTAAATTGGGTGTGAACGATTGAAAGAGCATTTGCAGCAGTTAAAGGGCTTTCTAAATAAAAATGCCAAGGAAGTGGCAGCACGCAAAATCCGACTGGGTGTGACGGGGTTTTCGCGTAGCGGTAAAACGGTGTTTATTGGCGCTTTGACGCAAGCCTTACTGGCTACTGACCCGAAAAGACGCAATCTGACGGGGCCGCTGCAGCAATTTGATGCGTATGAGCGTGGTTTTTTACGCTCGGCGCGCATTCGTGATGATATCAATCCAACCCTGCCACAGTTTCCTTTTCGCACTGTCCGCGATGCCATGCTCAGCCGCAGTAATCATTGGCCCGAGCCCACCACAGGCATCGCCAGTATTACGCTAGAGCTTAATTTGGACAGCCAACATTTGGCCGGTAAGTTATTGCAAGACAAGCTCGGTTTAACCGATTTGGGTTTTGGTAAGTTGCTGCTGGAAATTATTGATTTCCCCGGTGAGTGGTTGGTGGATTTGCCGATGCTGGGGCAAGACTATAGCCAGTGGTCAGCACAGGTCTTACAAGCAGCTGGGCAGGGTGTGCGTGCGCAGTTAGCGGAAAATTATCACAGTCAGCTGGCCGGCCTTTCTGCGCAGCAGGGCGACGATGAGGCCTTGTTAGAGCAGTTACAGCAGGGTTGGACGCAGTATTTGATGCAGGCAGCCGAGCATGGTTTAACTGAAAACCAGCCAGGCCGTCATTTGCGTCCAGACAAGTTAGCTCAATCGCCCGTATTGCGTTTTGCTCCATTGCCTGAGCATTTGGCACAAAGCCCTTTATATAAACGCTGTCGCGAACGTTTTGCCACCTACCAGCAAGAAGTGATTAAACCTTTTTACCGTGATGTTTTTAGCCGCATGGATCGCCAGCTGGTATTGGTGGATGTGCTGCGCACTTTGGAATTGGGCGAAGAAGCCTTTACCGACATGCAGCAGTCATTAGCTAAGGTGTTGACGAGTTTTGATTACGGCAAAGGTGGCTTGTTGTCTTGGTTAACTGGTGCCAGCACCACTAAGGTTTTGTTTGCCGCCACTAAAGCGGACCATGTAACCCGCGGTGATAGGCGTAACCTTGAAGATTTACTACGCAATATGCTTGCCATCGTGGACGACAATAATCGCTTGCGTAGCAGTGCTAAGGACTGGGACGTGATGGCGCTGGCTTCGGTGCGCGCGACTGAGGATCGAGCTACGACTCAGGAACCCATACGCGAGGTGCTTTACGGTCAACCTGAAACAGAAACCGAGTCAGCCCACTGGGATCCGGGTGGTTTGCCATTGGATATGCCGCCGCAATGGGACAAAGTCAGATTTAAGTTTTATCGTTTTGCTCCTCTGCCTTATCCAGATGCCTTACAGCAGGGTTTTCCCGCCATTAATCTGGGACGCGCATTGGAGTTTTTAATTGGAGATAAAAATCCATGAGTACAGAGCGTATCCCCGGACGAGTAGATGTACCAACAGACGCATCGGCGGCACCTGAAACCACTGAGCGTGAGCCGGGTAAAATTGATGCGGTTACGGTTGCTATAGCGGAAGAAGCAACGCACGTGCCGCAGTCTAAGAGCAAATCGAGTCCTTCTGTGTGGGCGCGTGCTGGTTGGTTGCTGCTTATTACTGTGGCTGTATGGTTACTGGTAAAGACCGGTTTAAGTCTGTGGCAGTTATGGCAGGATTTTTGGTGGTTGGCGCTGGGTTTGGGCGGTTTAAGTGTGGCCGCGTTGTTGTATTTATTGCGGGCTGTGTATGGCGAGGTGCAGGCGAGTAAACGACTGGATGCCGTGGCAGAACGTCAACAACAGATAGCCCAAGCGCTGAAACAGGAAGATATGCTGCTGTTTAACCAAGTTTTAAAACCTGTGCTTGCAGAATTGCAGCAGTATTATCCAGAGCAGGTGCAATCTTATCAATCAGCACTAGCCGAACGCGAAACAGTAGCCTCACGCATGCAACTCGCGGAAAATACTTGGCTGATTGAACTGGATAAACAAGCTACGCGGCTTATTAATCAAGAGGCGCTGACGGTTGGTGGTGGGGTGGCGTTAATCCCGCACCCAATGTTCGATGCCATGTTGGCGTTGTGGCGCTCACAGCGTTTAATTCGCCGTTTAGGTGAGGTTTATGGCTTGCGCCCCACGGGATTGTCATCATGGAAGCTGCTGAAAATGACGCTGATTAATACGCTCATTGCCGGCAGTATAGAAACAGCGACTGAACTGGCTGCAGAGCAGTTGGGTTATGGCGTCGTCGAGTCCGCTGTCGGTAAGGGCGCTGTGCAGGGCGCGGTGATGGCTCAGCGTATGCGTCGCTTGGGGCGACAGGCACAGCAGCTGTGCCGGCCTTGGCAAAAACCCGGTTAGGCGCGTTGCCAGTCAAAGCTAATCACATCGCTGATACTGGCTGCATCCAAAGCATGCATCAGTACTCTATCTAATCCCAGAGCTACACCGCTGCAGTCGGGCAAGCCCTGCTCAAGGGCTGCCAGCAGACGCTCGTCACAAGGGCGATCGGTGTCTTTGAGTTCATGCATAAAACGCTCGCGCTGAGCTTGGCTGTCCAAAAGCTCGTCATAGCCGTTGGCCAACTCCATGCCGTTAAAAAACACCTCAAAGCGTTGCGCCGTTTGCTGGCCGTCAGCCTGGGTGACAATTTTGGCCAGCGCCGCTTGCGAGGCAGGGAAGTTGTCGATAAACACCAGTGTATTTTTTGGCAGAGAAGGCTCCACCAGATGACTGATAATAATATCCAGCCAGCCATCGCGGTCGAGTTCTAAATCAGCATTGGCCAGCTGCTGCCCGAGCTGCTTGATGTCATCAAAGCTGCAACTTAACGGGTTCAGATTTGCAAACTCCTGTAGGGCCGCGGCATAGCTGTAGTGCTTAACTGGTAACTCAGGAAAGCGTTCAGCTAACAACAACTTAAGCAACTGCGCCACTTCGTGCATCAACTGCGGCAAACTCCAGCCCACGCGGTACCATTCCAGCATGGTAAATTCCGGGTTATGCCGCCGTCCGGCTTCGCCATCACGAAACACCTTACAAATCTGATAGATATCACCACTGCCAGCACAGAGCATGCGTTTCATCGCGTATTCGGGTGAGGTGTGCAACCAGCGGTTTTTACCTACCTGAATGGGCGTGATATTGGGATCGGCCACCGGTGCTTGGTTCAGTACAGGGGTTTCAACTTCTAAGGCGTGTCGCTGATAAAAAAACTCGCGCACTGTGCGATACAGTTGCTGGCGTGCGATAAGATTTTTCTGCGGTGCGCTGGGTTGCCAGTGAGTGGGCATAGGACTATCCAAACGAATGAAAAAGGGAACCCTTAGGCTCCCTTTAGGTATTACACAAAGCTTGTTTTACGCGCGGCTGACGTACTCGCCAGAGCGGGTGTCGATTTTCAGCTTTTCACCAGTGGTGATAAACAAAGGCACACGTACTACAGCGCCAGTGCTTAGGGTGGCTGGCTTGGTGCCGCCCTGAGCTGTATCGCCTTTTAAGCCGGGGTCGGTTTCAGTGACTTCAAGCTCAATAAAGTTAGGTGCAGTTACGCTGACCACAGCGTCGTTAAACAGGGTGATGTTGTAGACTTCCTGCTCTTTAAGCCACTTTTTAGTATTCCCTAAAGCTTGCTCGCCAGCGGCTAATTGCTCGAACGAACCGTCAGTCGCCATAAAGTGCCAGAACTCGCCATCGGAGTAGAGGAACTCCATGTCACGGTCTTGAATATCGGCGCTTTCTAAGTTTTCACCGGATTTAAAGGTACGCTCCCACACGCGGTCAGTGCGGATATTACGCATTTTAACTCGGGTAAAAGCTTGGCCTTTGCCAGGTTTAACAAACTCTACATCAGTCAAGATGCAGGGCTCGCCTTCAACCATCACGCGAAGGCCTTGACGGAATTCGTTAGTAGCAAAAGTTGCCATGTTCTAATCCTATAAAATTATTGAGAAAGTACAAAAAATCGATTCGATAAGGCCGGCTAGTATAGCCTATAACCGAGCCGAATATATAGTTGCATGTCCACAGTGCGGGCTTTGATATAGCAATAAAAAGTATTTGTTTTGCAAAGCGGCTTGCTAGGTAGAATACATTTTGCTTATATGTTGAGTTGACCTTGGTACGGTTTCCTTGGGATTTTAGCTGGTCTGACTTGAGTCAAGCTAGCCCAAAGCCAAGCAGCTATTCTGATATAAAATCATATTGCACAGTACTTAGATTGAGGAGCAAGCCCATGAGCGAGCAATGGCTAACCATTGACGGCAACGAAGCAGCGGCGTTAATCGCCCATAAACTCAGTGAGGTGTGTGCGATTTATCCCATCACGCCGGCCTCGAACATGGGCGAATGGGCGGATGAGTGGTCATCGCAGGGGCGTAAAAACCTGTGGGGCACAGTACCGCATATTATCGAGATGCAAAGTGAGGGCGGTGCGGCGGGTGCGGTGCATGGTGCGCTGCAAACCGGTGCGCTAACCACCACCTTTACTGCCTCGCAGGGCTTGCTGCTAAAAATCCCTAATATGTACAAGATTGCCGGTGAACTCACACCCATGGTGCTGCACGTGGCTGCGCGCTCATTGGCGTGTCAGGCGTTGTCAATTTTTGGTGATCACAGTGACGTGATGGCGGTGCGGCAAACCGGTTTTGCCATGCTGTGCTCAGGTTCAGTGCAGGAGGCGATGGACTTTGCCGCCATTGCCCATGCAGCGACTCTAAAAACACGACTCCCTATTCTGCATTTTTTCGATGGTTTCCGTACCTCGCACGAGGTGTCCAAAATCCGTGCGGTGGGTGATGAGGTGTTGCGTGCGCTGATTGCCGATGAAGATGTGCAGGCACACCGTCAGCGCGCCATGAGTCCCGACCGCCCAGTATTGCGTGGCACGGCACAAAACCCAGATGTGTATTTCCAAGGCCGCGAAACGGTTAACCCGTTTTACATGGCTTTTCCCGATATTCTGCAACAAACGATGGATGTGTTTGCCGAGCACACAGGCCGTGCGTACCGGTTGTTTGAGTACCATGGCGCAGCAGACGCAGAAAAAGTGATTGTTCTGATGGGCTCAGGTGCGGAAACCGTGCATGAAACCGTCGATCATCTAACGGCGCAGGGCGAAAAAGTCGGTGTGTTGCGCGTGCGTCTGTATCGCCCGTTTTCTCCGGCACAGATGCTCGCTGCCTTGCCTGCCAGCGTGAACAAGATCGCCGTGCTGGATCGCACCAAGGAGCCAGGTTCTGACGGTGAGCCACTGTATAAAGATGTGTTAACCGCCTTGGCGCAAGCGCAGATGCAGGGCAGCAGTCCCTTTGCCCAGTTACCGCGCGTGATTGGCGGGCGCTATGGCCTGTCCTCGAAAGAATTTACCCCCGCCATGGTCGCCGCGGTGTTTGCCGAGCTGGATGCGGCGCAGCCCAAGCAGGGATTTACCATTGGTATCCACGATGATGTCACGCACAGCAGCCTAGACTGGGATGCTAGCTGGAAAACCAATGCCCACGCTGAGGCGATACAGGCGGTGTTCTTTGGGCTGGGTTCGGACGGTACGGTCAGTGCCAATAAAAACTCCATCAAAATTATCGGCGAAACCACAGACTTGTATGCCCAGGGTTATTTTGTCTATGACTCGAAAAAATCCGGGGCGATGACAGTCTCGCATTTGCGTTTTGGTCCGCAGCCGATTCGTTCGACCTATTTAATTGGCGATCACCAAGCGCAGTTTGTCGCCTGTCACCAGCCGCAGTTTGTTGAGCGCTTTGAAATGCTGGATAAAGCCGCGGACAACGCGGTGTTTTTGCTCAATACCGCTTTCACACCCGAGCAGGTGTGGGATGAGTTACCGCGCAAAATGCAGCAGCAGATGCTGGATAAAAATATTCGTTTTTTCTGTATTGATGCCTACAAAGTGGCGCAAGACTCCAATATGGGAAAACGTATTAATACCGTGATGCAGACCTGTTTCTTTGCGATTTCCGGCGTATTGCCGCGTGATAAGGCCATTGTGGCGATTAAAGAGGCCGTGCAGAACACCTATGGCAGCAAAGGTCAGCGCATTGTTGATTTTAACTTTAAAGCCATTGATGCCACCCTTGCCAACCTGCATGAAGTTAAGCTGCCGACTCAAGCCAGCAGCACCTTTGAGCGTGCACCTGTGGTGGCCAACGAAGCACCAGACTTTATCCACCGCTTTACCGCACGCTTGATCGCCGGTGAGGGCGATTCCATTCCAGTGAGCATGATGCCGGTGGATGGCACCTTTGCGCTGGGCACGGCGGCTTATGAAAAACGCAATCTGGCATTGGAAATTCCGGTCTGGGATGCAGACCTCTGTACCCAATGCGGTAAATGCCCAATGGTCTGCCCACACTCTGCTATTCGCAGTAAGTTGGTGCCGGCAGACGCCATGGCCGATGCGCCAGACAGCTTTAAATACCGCAAGGTGCTAGGACGTGATTACCCGCAAGATCATGTGATGATTTATCAGGTCTCACCCGATGACTGCACCGGTTGTACGCTCTGTGTGGATATTTGCCCGATTCGGGATAAATCCAATGCCTCACGTAAGGCGTTAAATATGGCTGACATTGAGCCGCTACGTGAGCAGGAGCGTGAAAACTGGGCGTTCTTTGAACAACTACCTGAATACGACCGCACGGAAATTAAGCGCACCACCATCAAAGGCTCGCAAGTGTTACAGCCGCTGTTTGAGTTCTCTGGTGCCTGTGTCGGTTGTGGTGAAACACCTTACTTAAAACTGGTCTCCCAGCTGTTTGGTGACCGCATGGTGGTGGCGAATGCCACCGGTTGTTCATCCATTTATGGTGCTAACCTGCCGACCACGCCTTGGTCCGTGAACGCGGAAGGCCGTGGCCCCGCCTGGAATAACTCATTGTTTGAAGACAACGCTGAGTTTGGCTTGGGGATGCGGGTGTCGATTGATAAGCAAACCGAATACGCCCATGAGCTGCTCAGTGAGCTGGCGCCTCAGCTAGAAGCTGAGCTGGTCGAAGGTTTACAAAACGCCGACCAAAGCGAAGAGTCGGGTATTGCCCAGCAGCGTGAGCGGGTTGCACAGTTGCGTGAAGCCTTGCTGCAGCTGGATAGCCCACAAGCCAAGGCGCTGTTAAGTGTCAGTGAATACTTGGTGGTGCGCAGTGTGTGGATTATTGGCGGTGATGGCTGGGCCTATGACATTGGCTACGGCGGGTTAGACCATGTGCTAGCTTCGGGGCGTAACGTCAATATTTTGGTGCTCGATACCGAGGTGTACTCCAATACCGGCGGGCAAACCTCCAAAGCCACACCGTTGGGCGCAGTAGCTAAGTTCTCCGCGGCGGGTAAAGCAACGCAGAAAAAGGACCTAGCCATGCTGGCGATGGGCTACGATAACGTTTATGTGGCAAAAGTGGCCTATGGGGCGAAAGACATGCAAACCCTGCGTGCCATGCTCGATGCCGAAGCCCATGATGGCCCGTCACTGATTATTGCTTACTCGCCCTGTATTGCCCATGGTGTGGATTTGTCCTTTAACCACCGACAGCAAAACCTCGCTGTGGACAGTGGTCACTGGCCGTTGTTCCGTTATGAGCCAGCGCGTGCGGCGGCGGGCAAAAATCCGTTACGCTTGGACTCCAAAGCACCGTCGATTGACTACGCTGAGTTCACTGGCACAGAGACACGCTTTAATATGCTCAAGCGCAGCCATCCAGAACTGGCCAAAGCCTATGCAGAACAGGCACAAAGCGATGTGATTGCACGCTTCTCACATTACCAAGATTTAGCCGACTTACCAGGCGAGGCCGATCGTGCGGCTGAGCAGGAGAAAGACCATGATTGATTTAAGTACCCAGTATTTGGGTTTGCCGTTAAAAAATCCGCTCGTGCCATCGTCGTCACCTTTATCACGCGATTTTGATAGCGCCAAACAGCTGGAAGACCAAGGCGCTTCGGCACTGGTGCTGCACTCGCTGTTTGAAGAAAGCATCATTGCCAGTGAAGAAGCCGCCATGCGCTTTTTGCATGAGCAAAATATCGGCTTTGGTGAGGCAGATTCATTTTTGCCCGTACATGATGACAGCTGCTTTCGCACTGAGCTGGATGAGTATCTAGAGCACATCCAGCTGCTAAAAAAGAGCTTGGAGATTCCCATTATTGCTAGCCTTAATGGTGTGTCCCAGCAGGGTTGGATTGAGCATTCCAAGCAGTTAGAAGAAGCGGGCGCCGATGCGCTGGAGCTGAACGTCTACTATGTGGCGACCAATGTGGAAGAGTCGGGCGCACAGGTAGAGCAACGCTATATCGATTTACTCAAACAGCTTAAACAGCATGTAAGCTTGCCGGTCACCATGAAACTGTCGTCGCAATTTAGCTCGGTGGGGCATTTTGTGCGCAGTTTGGAGGCCGCTGGCGCGGACGGGGTGTCGTTGTTTAACCGTTTTTATCAGCCCAACATTAACCTCTTTACTCGCGAGGTGGAGCCAGCGCTAAGCCTGTCGTCTAGCTATGAAAGCCTGCTGCGCATCACTTGGGTGGCGACGCTGTACGACAAGGTTAAGCTATCGATGGCGGTGACGGGCGGTATTCATACGGTGGATGATGTGCTGAAAGCTTTAATGGCGGGTGCTGATATCACGCATGTGTGCAGTGTTTTGCTTAAAGAAGGCCCCAGTGCTATTTCACGACTGTTGCATGATCTTGAGCAGTGGATGGTTGACAATGAGTATGAGTCCGTGGCTCAGCTTAAAGGCAGTGTGAGTCGCCAGCGAGCTATCGACCCAAGTGCTTATGACCGTGCCAACTATGTTGAAGTAATGAAAACCTATCGCGAAAACACGGGTATTTGGCGTTAGGGTTTTGCCAAGCACAACAACTTTAAACGCTTTAAGAGAAGAATAATGTATAAATATTTAGCACTTTTTTTCATCACGGCTACTTTGGCCTTACCTGCCAACGCACAACAACAAACAGCTAAACTGTTTAAGTCCTATGAATACAATCAAGCAAAAAGTGAGTTTTTAGCAAAGGAAGGTTTTTACGATTGCTCGACAGACTTTGGGCGTGAAGCGTTATGCCTGGACTCAGTTGATTTTATTGGGCATGAGTTTGGGGCGGTTTTTTATTTTATGGGTGACAAACTTATCTCAGTCATGTTGGCTGATGAGTATGAAGATCAGCTTTATTATCAAATAGCTGGCGCTCTTGCTAAAACCTTTACGTTAACTGCTATGGACAGTGATACGGAGCGTCTTGATCTGCTTGAGCTTGCGCGTACTGTTCAAGATAGGACGGATTACGATGCTAAAGTGAACGCGTTTGAAAGCTTAAGTCTTGAGCGTGGCGAGCTGACCTATATTTTTATCGAAGGACAAGCTCGGGAATTTAAAGGTAAGAAAAATGTGGTTGATGCTGTGCAGACTTTACCCCTAGGCACCCGTGAAGCTGACTTCCGTGTGGTAGAGAACGAGGAAGGTAGTTATATGTTCGTTAGTTTTAACCAGCCTAGACTGACTTCTACAAAAGTTAAGCAAAGTATGCAGCAGCCGGTTGAGGACTTTTAAAGAAAGTAACACCAGCATACAGCGCTAGGATTAATGCTATATAATTCGCGCCTGATAAGTGTGGGGGCTGTATGCAAGGGCGTTATTTTGCGCGTGGGTTAGTGGATAGCATGGCTATTGGTGCAGGGTATGTGCCAGTAGCCATTTCTTTTGGGGTGGCGGCAATAGCGGCCGGCCTGTCGCCGATGGTGGTTATTCTCACCTCGGTTTTGGTATTTGCTGGGGCCAGTCAGTTTATTCTTATCGCGCTGCTGGTTTCCGGTGCAGCTTGGTGGGTTGCTGTACCAGCGGTGTTGTTAATGAACGCCAGACATCTTTTTTATGGTCCAGCGCTATACGGACAACTAACGGCTGTGCCGCGCCGATTGCCTTTGCTCGCTTGGTCATTTGGTTTAACCGATGAGGTGTTTGCCAGCGCCGTGGCTAAGTTAGGACAACAAAGTCCAGCAGCGCGTGAAGCTTGGTATGTGGGCTTACAGTTGGGCGCTTACCTTGCTTGGGTCGGTGGAACGGTGCTGGGCGTTGTGTTTAATCATGTGCTGCAGAATGCGCCCATATTTGTCACTGAAGCACTTAATTTTGTTTTACCGGCTTTGTTTTTAGCGTTGTTGTTGGATATGCAGCCTAAAAAGCACTGGCTTAGCCTCTGTGGTGCGACGGTAACAGCAGTGTTATTAGTCAGTGTTTTGCCGGTCCATTATGTATTGGTGATTGCCATGCTTGCTGGTGCGGTATTGGCGAGTGTAGGAGGGCGCAATGACAGTGCATGAGTTTGTGTTGCTGGCTTTATGCGGACTAGGTACTTTCTTATTGCGTTATCTGCCTTTGCGTATCCTTAGTTGGCAAACGGGGCAGCGCAAAACGGCCTCGGTGTTTGTGGTACGCATATTACAGGGCGTTGGGCCGGCTGCTATTGCGGCATTGTTGGTGGTTTCTTTTATGCCTATGCTGAATCCACAGCAACCGACACAGCTGGTTGCCGCACTGCTAGGGGCGACGACGGTTTATTGGGTAAAACGCCTTACTTCATCCTTAGCCTTGGCTGTTTCAATCAGCGCGCTGGTATATGGCGCGCTGATGCATATCAGCTAAAGCCTATCGGTAAGCGGCTGGATCGACTACATCCAACTGCTCTGGCGCTAATGCCTTGTGCGCGTAGGTTTCCCATACGCGCTGCTCTAAAAATAAAGTGTATAAGTCTGGATCAATATGGTTGTTGTCGCGCATACGCTGCAGTATGGACAGCGCTTGGGATATTTTCATGGGTGCTTTATAGGGTCGATCTTGCGCAGTTAAGGCCTCGAAAATATCCGCAATCGCCATCATGCGCGCTGGAATGGACATTTGCTCGCGGGTTAAACCGCGTGGGAAGCCACTGCCGTCCATTTTTTCATGGTGACCCCCGGCGTATTCAGGCACACGGCGCAGTTTGCGCGGGAAAGGCAAGGACTCCAGCATTTCAATGGTGACGCGCATATGGTCGTTGATAATATCGCGCTCGGCTTGGGTCAGAGTGCCGCGCTCAATGCAGAGGTTTTCCACTTCATCCTCGCTCAACAACGGTTGCAGTTTCCCTTGATGGTCGTACCAGTGTTGCTGGGCGATTGAGCGTACGCGCGCTTGGTGGTCTTGGTGCATAAATTCACCGCCCTGATTGGCGGTCTGCAAAAAGCTCAGTTCATCGGCTAATTGGTTAAGACGCGCTTGGCGTTGTTGTTGATGCACTTTTTCAGCGGTAGGTTCCTGCGCCATGGCTTGCCAGTAATCGGCTTCAACTTGCTGGCGCAGAGCGGCAAAACGGCTTTCTACGTGATGAATACGATCATTGAGGCAGTGCAGTTTGGTGGACTTATCCAGCACCGAATTGGGTGTGGCCAGTTTGCCGCAATCATGTAGCCACGCGGCGACTTGCAGTTCATACCAACCATCGGCATCAAGCTCAAAATCAGCAAAGGTGCTTTGATCCTCGCAAGCCGCTTGGGCAATTAGCTCAGTGAGCAGCGGCACACGCTGGCAATGGCCTGAGGTGTGCGGGCTTTTGGCATCAATGGCAGTAGCAATGGCTTTGATAAAGGCATCCAGCAGGTTTTTGTGTTCTTCAACCAATAGTTGGTTGTTAAGTGCAATGGCTGCATAACGGGCTAAAGCACGGATCAAAGGTGCAGTGTCTGCGGAGAAAGGCACGGTCTCGCCCGTGTGCGGATCTTTAGCATTAACCAGCTGTAATACACCTATCACTTCGTGGGCGTGATTAAGCAGCGGCAGTGCGAGCAGTGAAATGGTGCGGTAGTTTTTCTGCAGATCAAAAGCCTTGGTGCCGGAGAAATCAAATTCGGTATTGGTGTAAGCATTGTCGATGCTGACTACTTCTTTGGTTAGCGCTGCATAGGAGGCAACATGGTGGTGGTTGGGTGTACCATCAGCTAAGTACAGTTCTATGGGCGGCGCTTGAATAGGTGCAGAGTCGCCACCTAAGGCTATGCCCAGACTATGGTTATGCATCAGCGTGAAATCGAGCCGTGCTGGACCGTTTTGATCGCGTAATAAATACAGCGTACCGCCATCAGCGTGGGTGATGTTTTGTGCTTCTTGCAAAATACGCAGCAACAGCTGAGTGGTATTGGGCTCACCGGATAGAGTGATCAGCAGCGCTTGCTGGTCTTGCATGATGTGTTGCTGCTGTACAGCAATCGCTGCTAATTGCGCTAGGGTTTGCACCAAGGGTTCTAAAGAGGCGGCAAACGGGATGGTTTCACCACGCTCATTGGTGGCGTTTAACAGTTGTAATACTGCTACCAGCTCACCGCTGCGCGTAAGCAGGGGTAACGTCAGTACGGACTGGGTGTGATAGCCCAAACGCTGGTCGAATTTCTGAGTGCCGGAAAAATCAAAATCTTGCTGTTGGTACACATCCGCCACGTTAAGCAGTTTGCCCGTCAACGCCGCGTAGCTGGCCATGTGCTGATAGTTAGGCTGGTCGTCGATATACAGGGGAATGCCCGGATACTCCAAGGGGCGACCGCTCACATCGCCCATTTTTATACCTAGGCTTGAGTTGCGGATAATGGCGAAATCCAGTTGCCGCTCACGTCCTTCGCCTTGGCACAGGTAAAGAGTACCGCCATCCGCACCTGTAAGAGTGCGTGCTTCTTCCAGAATCAGCTCGCACAGCCGCGTCATATCCTGTTGCGGATTGACTCTGTCTAGCAGGTTTTTCTGGCGTACTTCTGGGGTAACCATGTTTTGATACTCACTTATTAGTATGAATAAACACCGCTTGCCAATCAGCCGCGGGCGGGTTTTGGGTAAAGTCAGTGCAGCGCTCAAGATAAAGTTGATATAGGGCACTGTGGTTATCGGGCTGTTGCGCCGCGTTATTTAGCAGCTGCTGCAGGAGCTGGCTGGCGGCGTTAAAATCCTGCTGGCGATAAGCGTGCAGTGCCTGGGTAAAGGTGGCCACTTTGTGCAGTAACTGCTCGTTTGCTTCTTGCCGTGGGCAGAGCGGCTCAAACACCTCGACGGGTTCGGTTTTTCCTTTGACTTGGATGCGGTCCACAGGAAGAAATACGATGTCGGGACATTGCTCTTGGGTGGCGTCACTCACCAAAATCTGCGCGCCGTAGTAGCGCGTAATGCTTTCAATGCGGCTGCCTAGGTTCACAGCATCACCCAGTACGGTGTAGGCGCGGCGATAGTGCGAGCCCATGTCGCCCACGTTCATGGGGCCCGTGTTGAGACCAATGCCGATTTCTAACGCGGGCAAGCCACTTTTGATAAATTCTTGGCTTAATAAAGCCGTTTGTTGCTGCATGGCCAGCGCTGCCAGTACCGCATTTTGTGCATGCTGTGGATCATCGAGCGGGGCATTCCAGAATGCCATGACCATATCACCCACATATTTATCAATAGTACCTTGATGGGCAAAAATCACCTCGGTGACTTTAGTCAGGTAGCGGTTAAGCAGCTGCTTGAGTTCTGCCGTGGATAACGCCTCTGACAGGGTGGTAAACCCCATGATGTCAGCAAACAACACCGTCATTTTACGCTGTTCGCCTTCCATGCTGGCTGCTTTGGGGTCTTCTAGTAAGCGTTCGACATAGGCCGGCGGCACGTAAGCGCCAAACAGCTCTTGCACTTCGCGACGGTGGCGGTTGCTGGCAAAAAAGCCCAAGGCTAAGTTAAACAAAGACAAACCCAACACCAGTAATAACTGCAAAGCCAAAGGCAGGGCTAGGTGGTGAGCTTGCCACAGATAAAAGTTCAGCCCTACCACCCAACTCAAGCCCAGCACGCTATACAGCAGCATCCACAGCGGGCTGCGGCCCGGTAAAAGAACTGCTAGCACCATGCCAGTGACCAGCAAGAGCAGTAACGAAGCTGCCGGGGCCCAGTCAGGTTCATAATAGAAGACCGACTCACCCATGGCCGCTTGCAGTAACGCATCGATAACGTTGGCATGGGCTTCCACACCGGGGTAATTGGTTTGCAGCGGAATGGTACGCAAATCCGATAAACCCATGGCTGAGGTGCCAATAAGAATAATCGCACCTTGCACCGCGGTTTGTTCTGCAGTGCTCAAGTCACCGCGCATAATGCGCGTGGCCGACAGCGTCGGGTATGAGCGTGCGCCACCACGATAAGGCACCAGCATGCTGGCATCAGCAGCGACGGGCACTGTTACGGCAGTGCCTATGTCAATTTCAGTGGCGACAAACTGGGCACCGTTATTCACCAGCTTTAGCTTTAGCCAAGGCTCGCCTAGCGCCAGTTGTGCCATGACCAAGGAAAAACTGGCATAGGTATCCCCCTGATGCTCGATAACCAAGGGCAGGCGGCGAATAACGCCATCGATATCGGCTTGCGTAACGACAAAACCTTGCTCCAAAGCATGATTGGCGAGCAGGGAGATGTTACTGCTGTAGTTATGCATTTTTAGCAGTTGATTGTGCTGCTGTTCAGTGTCGAGCTGGTAGAAAGGAAAGGGCAGTTGACCGCTGGATTGGCCGTCATTATGAAAGAAATACCCTAAGACCGTATTGCCGGCTAGGGAGTTAGCGAAAATAGCGTCCTGATCAAACAGCGACTGTTGTTCACGTAGCTGTTGTTGTGCGGCTTCGGGGAGGCTGGCTTGCTCGAGTATTTGCTGCACTGGATTGCTGCTGGGCTCAGAAAAAGCGATATCCAAGCCAATCAGCGCCGCACCTTGCTGTTGCAATGACTGCAGCAGTTGCGCCATTTTACTGCGCGGCCACGGCCAACGTCCTTCACGTTGAATGCTGAATTCATCCAGATCAACAATCACAATGGGCAGCTTGGCTTCGCGTTTGGGGGGCAGCAAACTAAAACGCGCATCATACAGCAGGTGATTTAAGCGGCTGACCATGGGCAACTGTTCAGGCTGGCTGAGCCAGCTGATTTTCAGCAGAGCAATGCACAGCACCCACAGCAACCCCAAAACCACCCAGCGCTTGCGGCCAGACCAGAGAAGCTGGAGTGGGTTCATGGCTTATTCCACTTAAACAGGTTATTGCTTATCGAGGATGGCTGAGCCATCCACAAAGCCGTCAGTACCTTGAATGCTGTATACGGTTGCGGCTCTTGAACCGCCAGAGCCGGTTAGGAAGCCTGAAACATTTACATCGCAACCGTTACTGCAAGGAGAAGAAATGTCGGTTTTGAATTGGTTAATTACAAAGCTTGCTGGCCCAGACATGCTTCCAGAGAGGCCGCTTTTATCGAAGCCCATCATAGTGTCATCAAACCCCATCCGAACATCAAAGGTAGTGTTAGCACCTAAGTGAATGCTCAAGTCAAAGCTTCGTAATTGTCCCGGATTTAGGCTGGAATCAGTGCTAAGGTTTTGTGCCAGCGCAACGTTGGTGAGGCTATAGCTTAATGTCCCGGTAGTAGGCATGTTTGTAGCAGGAGTACCCCAAATGGATGCGTTATACATATTAGGCCGGCTTGGTTCGGTATACTTGCCCCAAAACAAAGTTCCTTCTGCATTTTCTATCCGTGTGACGTTATCGTAAAACACAGGGTTGATGTGGGTATTTACTGCAGCAGAAAACGTTGTTATGCCTGCGCTAACCAAGTTTTGTGGTGAAAACTCTAGGCTAGAATGGTAGCCCCCTAACAGCTGGGCATAAGCGAATCCAGCAGAAACACCAACAGAAGGTGCAGTATTTGTAGTTCCTCCTACGTGCGCTACGAGGCTTGTACGCTCTGCAGAACTTAACATCGTCTGTGCCGGCAAGCTCTGCGCCAGTGAGTCATTGGTTTGTGAGGTGCTGGCTATAGGGCTCGAATCGGTTGGGCTGCTGGCAGCGGTGGTTTGCGTTGTGCTACCGCCTCCATTGGTTGCTGTGCTGGATATAAACAGCGGCGCGGTATCGGACAGAGTCGGCGCTTGCTGTGGGAAGACCACAGCGTTTTGCCCGGCTGGAACCATCAGATCGCCCAACTGGTTTTGCAGAGAAATTAAACCCTCGTTAACCTGCACGCGCATGGCATCGCCATCAATCACTACGACAAACTCAGTACCGCGAATACCCAAGGTAGCTACATCGGTTTTCAGCTCGTAGTTGTCGTGGTTTTTCTGCCCGATTGAGCCAGTGATGGTGCGTAAACCGCCTTTCATCAGCCGAAAACTAAGCGAGCCGCCGTCCTGCGTGTCGGGTTGGTTGTAACGGTCGATGGCAAAACTGGAGCTAGGCATCAACGAGACTAAGCCGCCATCGGTAAAGCGCATCTGCACGCGACCGTCTTCACCGGTATTAACTGTATCACCAGCGGCGAGCTGATCGCCTTTGACTAAGGGCAGCCTTTCTGAGCCATTAACCTTGGTTACAACACCATGACTAAATAACACCACGGCTGCGTCTGTAGCGGCAAATGCTTGTAAGGTAAACAAACACAGGCACAGGGCTAAAAAGCCTTGCCAGCTACGCTGGGTAAAATTAGAAGAAATCATAGCGCACCCCTAGGCTAATAATTTGACGTTTATAGTTGCGCATGGGCACATTGGAATCGTTACGGCTGAAGGTGTAGTTGGAATGCACAGCCAGTTTAGGCAAGGCTTGGTAGCGCACACTCAGCTCGGTGTTATAGAGGTTGTCTTTGCGGCTACGGTCGTAAAAAAACAAATCTTTGTCGTCGTAGCTGCGCTTCTCGGCGGTCAGGTTTACTCCAGCTTGCCATTGCTCATGCCACAGCCAAGTTACACCGCTACGCAGACCGTAGTAGCTGCTGGCGATATGGCGTGGCGCGGCTTTTTTGTCTCTGCTGTCGCGGCCAAGGTGTAAACCAGCGTGCACTATCCACTGGTTATCAAGCAGGCTTTTAGCTAGCGATACACCACCTACAGTGGCGTTGATATTGCTGTGATTGGCAGGTCCGAACTGACCCAGTCGATAATCAAGGCGGTTATGTTGAATAAAACCACTGACCTGAGTGCTGGGTGACAGCAAATAATTGTACTGAGCTAAACCGCCGAATAAGTTACGGTAGGTTTTGCCGCGGAACTGGTAATTTTGCCCCTGGACAACCAAGTCAATGCGTTGGCGACCGTAATAAGCACGCGTGCCTACGTAACCACTGACTTGCTGGATGTCTTCAAACAGGCTTTTGTCTTCGGTTTGAAAGTTATTGGTGGTTTGTAGGTTCGCCCCGCCAATTAAATGCCAGCGGTTGCTGAGCGCGGTTTGGTAAGAGAGTCCTAATTCTGTTTTGGCAAAGGTGGTGCTGTCATTGGTCGAGCGGAAGGTAAAATTGCTCGGCAGGGTGATTTTGTCACTGGCTGGCGCCACATTGACGTTATTGTCATAACCAAAACTCACGTCCACCCACGCATTGAAGCGCTGAATATCAGCCGTGCTTGGACTGCGGCCACTATCAAGCAAGTCAAGGTATTCATCCACCACACGAGCCACGGCAGTGGGCGGCGCTGAAGCCTTAATCAACTGCAATTCGCGCTGCGCGCTTTGGTGTTCGTTTAAGCGCATGTGCGCTTGCGCCATGCCTAAACGGCAATCACCACTATTGGGAGTAACCGCCAAGCAGCGCTCAAATGCCATGGCTGCGCGGGTGTTGTGCTGTGCGGCTAAGGCAGCACGACCATAGAGCACATCATAGGCGTGAACACCGGCTAGCTCATCTTCAAGCGGCAATAAAATATCGTAAGCCGCTTGGCCTTGATTGGTTTGTAAGTAGGATTGTGCCTGCTCAAGAGTTTTAGCATGCTGAGTGTCGGCTAGTGGCGCTGCAAAAGAGGCTTGCGCTAACGCAAGGTTAAACAACAGCAGGGTGGTGATACTCAGTGGTGGTTTTCTTATTTTTATGGTGCTTACGTCCAAATGGAGTTGAGGCATAGACTGGCTAAATGCTCCTAGCATACTAAAAAGAGGGTGAGCGCTTTTGTCGCACTATTTTTTGGGTTGTTATAGCAGAATTTGCGAGCTGGCGCACCTTGGCTTTAGTAGCACGCATGAACGTTACTGAAGGAAACGCTGAGGTTTAGGTCGGTCAGAAATGGAGGGGCCAGAGGAAAGGAAGAAACCAAACAGCGTGCGATAGGCGGCACAGATTACCTTCTAGCAGAGTGCCGCACAAAACGTCCCTGTCGTTTGGTGAATGCTAACTTATAAGGCTTAACGGATAGGGCGAATGTTGACTGCATTCATTCCTTTGGGTCCCTGTTTGAGCTCAAAGCGCACCGGCTGCCCTGCTTTTAAGGACTTGTAGCCATCCATCTGGATGGTTGAATAGTGGGCAAAGAGTTCTTCTGTGTCATTGTCAGCAATGACGAAACCATAGCCTTTGCTGTTGTTAAACCACTTAACAGTACCATTGTGCATGTCAATACTCCTGTGTAAAACTCTGAATTACAGACCTTAAAGGCGGTTTTTTGTTTTGTGTTGTCATGGTGAATTAAAGTTAAGGTTGGGCGTTTGGCAGCTTTATAGGTTGTGGGTTGAAAAACGGCTTTTAATCCCAACTTAATAACTGTTTCGTATTGAATAGATGATAGTTATATAAAGCTTTAAGGCTGAGTCAAGTCTTGATTGTTGGGGATAAGACTTAGATCAACTATAAATTCTCTAAAATGTTAGAGTTGTCATATATTTTAAGGTTAAGTACGCGAAAAATTATGAGTAAGAATGTAGAAGCAACAAGGTTTTCAGAAGATTTAGACAGCCAGATTTTAATCCAGCACGCTGAGCCTGAGCTGCAGGTTCCACCTATGTATCAAGTGATCATGCTCAATGATGATTACACGCCGATGGATTTTGTGGTGGAGGTGTTGGAAGACTTTTTTGCTATGGGTCGTGAGCGGGCTATGCAAACAATGTTGGCTGTGCATCGGCAGGGTCAAGCCGTTTGCGGAGTGTTCACCCGTGATGTGGCTGAAACCAAAGCCATGCAAGTGGGTCAATATGCCAGAGAATGTGAGCATCCTTTGCAGTGTGAAGTGAAGCCCGAGAGCAACTAGAGATTGGATATGTCGTCTAGCTTGCCGTTTGATTTAGTTTAGTGAGGTGAAGCATGTTAAGTATGGAGCTTGAGGTCACCCTTAATCTTGCCTTTAGGGATGCACGCAATAAGCGTCATGAATATATGACGGTAGAGCACCTGCTGTTGGCGCTGCTGGATAATAAAGAGGCAGCGGATGTGCTGCGTGGTTGCGACGCAGAGCTTGAAAATATTCGTAATGAGCTGACAGAGTTCGTTAACAGTACTACACCTTTATTGGCGGAGCATCTTGAGGGTGTGGAGACCCAGCCTACGCTGGGCTTTCAGCGCGTATTGCAGCGCGCAGTTTTCCATGGCCAAAGCTCAGGTAAACAAGAAGTGGGCGGTGGCAGTGTGTTGGCTGCGGTGTTTAGCGAGGCCGATAGCCATGCGGTGTATGTACTGCGTAAACACAATATCAATCGTTTGGATGTGGTGAGCTATCTGTCTCACGGCGGTCCGCAGGACAAAGATTTAACCCAAACAAAATCAGCCGAAGAGTTTGCCGAAGAAGGGCAAGGACAGGATCCTTTACTAGCCTATGCACAAGATTTAAATGCTTTGGTTAAGCAAGGACGTATCGATCCATTAATTGGGCGCGAGCATGAAGTGGAGCGCGTAGCGCAAATTCTTGCCCGTCGCCGGAAAAATAACCCGCTTTTGGTCGGTGATGCAGGTGTGGGTAAAACCGCGATTGCGGAAGGCTTGGCCTATCGAATAGTGCACGGGCAAGTGCCAGAGTTGTTACTGGATAGTCATGTCTATTCTCTAGATATGGGCGCTTTGCTGGCGGGCACCAAATACCGCGGTGACTTTGAAAAGCGCTTCAAAGACTTGCTGAATGCGATTCGCAAGCGGCCCAAAGTTATTTTATTTATTGATGAAATACATATGATTATCGGCGCTGGAGCTGTGGGTGGTGGGGTGATGGATGCATCAAACCTGCTAAAGCCTTTGCTTTCCAGTGGCGAGATTCGTTGTATCGGTTCGACTACCTTCCAAGAGTACCGTGAAATTTTTGAAAAAGATCGTGCGTTGGCACGACGCTTTCAAAAAGTGGATGTGGTTGAACCCAGCATTGAAGATACTTATCAGATTTTGCGTGGCCTAAAATCACGTTTTGAGGAGCACCACAAGGTGCTGTATAGCGACGAGGCTTTGCGTGCTGCGGCTGAATTGTCAGCGCGTTACATTACTGATCGCTTGTTGCCGGATAAGGCGGTGGATGTGGTTGATGAGGCCGGTGCCTATCAGCGCTTGCAGCCTGCGGATAAGCGACTTGAAAGTATTGAAGTAGAGCAGGTAGAGCAAGTGGTTGCCAAAATTGCTCGTATTCCTAGTCGTCAGGTGAGTCGTTCCGATAAAACCCAGTTGCGTAATCTTGAGCGTGACTTGCGCCTGACCGTATTTGGTCAGGATGCAGCCATTGAAGCGCTAGCAACGGCGATTAAGCTGTCCCGAGCAGGATTGCGTGAAGCCAATAAACCCGTGGGCTCGTTTTTGTTTGCTGGACCCACGGGTGTGGGTAAAACCGAGGTGGCTAAACAACTGGCACAGTCCCTAGGCATTGAATTACTGCGCTTTGACATGTCGGAATACATGGAGCGTCATACCGTTTCGCGTTTAATTGGTGCGCCGCCGGGTTATGTAGGCTTTGATCAAGGCGGTTTGCTTACCGAGGCGGTAACGAAACAACCGCATTGCGTGTTGCTACTCGATGAAATTGAGAAAGCTCACCCAGATGTATTCAACCTGTTGCTACAGGTGATGGATAACGGCTCACTGACCGATAATAACGGGCGCAAGGCGGATTTTCGTCATGTCATCATCGTGATGACCACCAACGCTGGTGCTGAAACGGCAGCGCGTGCATCGATTGGCTTTACTGAGCAAGATCACAGCACCGATGCCATGGAAGTGATCAAAAAGAGCTTCAGTCCAGAGTTTCGTAATCGGCTGGATAGCATTATTCAGTTTGGTCGCTTAAGTACGGATGTTTTAGCCTCGATAGTGGATAAGTTCTTGGTTGAGTTGCAGGCGCAATTAGAAGATAAAGCCGTACAGTTGGAGGTCAGTCAGTCTGCGCGTGCATGGTTAGCAGAGCATGGCTATGATGCGGCGATGGGCGCACGGCCTATGGCGCGATTGATTCAGGAAAGTATTAAAAAGCCATTGGCCGATGCTATTTTATTCGGCGACTTGGCGGAGCAGGGGGGTGTGGCTTTCTTTGATTTGGAAGGAGACACGCTTGCGCTGCATTGTAAGGTGGAGGCGCAACAGCGTTTATTGCCTAGTTTTGAGTAATGAGCAACAAAAAAACACGACCCAGTCTTGGCTGTGGTCGTGTTTTTTATGCACGTTGAATAATTAACGTGCGCGGTAGGTAATGCGACCCTTGCTGAGGTCGTAAGGCGTTAGTTCAACACGAACCTTGTCACCTGTCAGAATACGGATATAGTTTTTGCGCATTTTGCCAGAAATATGCGCAGTAACGACGTGCCCGTTTTCTAACTCCACACGGAACATGGTGTTAGGTAGGGTGTCGACGACAGTACCTTCCATTTCGAAGCTGTCTTCTTTAGACATGCAGTTAAACCCTCAAATACAAAATAAAAAAGCCCTAAGAACTAAGGGCAGCAAAAACGGCGCTTATTATGCCGCATTTTATCAAAAAAACCAAATTTACCTAATGCCGTTGATTTGCTCCTGCATAAGGCTCAGAGTCTTTGCCATTGCTCATCAATAAAACCCTCGATGGGTTGGTACTGGGTTTTGTAGTTCATTTTTGCACAGTCTTTAATCCAGTAGCCTAGATAAAGATGGGTTAGACCTAACTGCTGTGCATGGGCAACTTGCCACAGAATCGCATAACGGCCTAGGCTGAAGTATTTATCTTCAGGCTCAAAAAAGCTATACACCGCTGATAATCCATCGTCCAGTACATCGGTCACTGCTACTGCGAGTAGGCGCTGCTTAAGACGGAACTCAAAAAAGCGAGCAAATGGCAGGGGGTAAGATAAGAAGCTTTGAAACTGTTCTATGTTGGCTGGGTGCATCTCGCCATCTGCGTGACGCTGCTCGATATAGCGTTGGTACAGCCTGAAATACTCGTAAGTGAAGCGTGGTTGGTGTTCGGTTACGGTCAGTTGTGCGCCGCGCTTTAGCACACGTTGCTGTTGTTTGTTAGGTGTGAAGCAGGCTACAGGTACGCGCACCGGTACGCAGGCGTTGCAGGCAGGGCAGTGTGGTCGATAGACAAACTGACCGCTGCGACGAAAGCCTTGCTCTGAGAGCAGGCTAAAAATTGAAGCGTTGATGGGGGCTTGTGGATCGAGGCAAAGTGACTGGCTTTCTTCTTCAAGGTAGCTACAAGGCTGCACTTGGGTTAAAAAAAGTGGCAGTTTCTGAGAGTTATTCATGCGTATTCCATTGCATTGTGTTTGGCTTATCTAAATGTTGGGCCAGATACTTGGCAAACTCGTTGCGGTTTATTTCTTGCGCACCAAAACGAGCCAAGTGCTCAGTGTGCATTTGGCAATCGATGAGTACAAATCCAGCAGCGTTAAGATCTTGTGCTAGGGTGACAAAGCCTACTTTGGAGGCATCATTCATGCGAGCAAACATTGACTCACCAAAAAACAACTGACCGATAGCGATACCATACAAGCCGCCAACGAGTTGCTGCTGGTGCCACACCTCAACGGAGTGCGCATAGCCAAGTTTATGCAGCTCACAATAAGCAGCTTGCATGGCTGGAGTTATCCAAGTGCCGGCATCTGTGCTGCGCGGCTCGGCGCAGGCGCTTAGCACGCGCGTAAAAGCCTGATCATAAGTAACTTGAAACGTATCACGCTTAATGGTTTTTTTCAGACTGCGCGGTATATGTAGTTGGTTAGGAAATACTACAGTGCGCGGGTCGGGTGACCACCACATCAGTGGCTGGCCTTCTGAGTACCAAGGAAAACAGCCGTGACGATAAGCAGCGACTAGGCGCTGGCTGGATAAATCACCACCCATAGCGAGCAAACCGTTCGGTTGGCGTAGCGCTTTGTGTAAGGGGGGGAAGTCAGTAGTGTTACGCTTAAGCCAAAAAGTCATGGGGAGTCAGTACGATTAAATGAAACAAGAGTTTAGAGTGCTGGTCAGATTATGCAATCTGCTTTGATTATTCTGTCTAGCCGAGCATGAAAAAATCCATATAAGGACGTACAATGCTCTGCTATTTGGAATGTGCATAATCCACGCAAGTATAGCGAGTCTCTAATAAAGTCCTTGTGTGGCTATTACAGCATGTGTTTCCAGTGGTAAACAGCCTGTGCCGCCTTGTCGTGGCTTGTAAATTTATTTTTTTGTTTTTTGAGGTTCGTCTTTGAAGCAGCCTGTTACTTCTTTAACTGAAAAAGCTCCTTGGAAGCAACAGCTTAGGCTGCGGCTAAAAGAGGGCCTGCTTATTTTGCTGGCCGCCCTCTGTGTTTTTTTATGGATGATTTTACTGACCTTTAGCACAGAAGACCCGGGCTTTACTCGCGCGGTGGGCACAGGCGAGCAAATAGAAAACGCCGGTGGCTTAGTGGGCGCTTGGCTGTCAGATGTATTATTTAGCTTGCTGGGTTATTTCGCTTGGTTGCTGCCTTTCTTCCTGATGCTTAAGGTTTTTATGCTGTTTAAAGGACGCAATCAAGCCTTTGTATGGCGTCCGGCATTATTGGCCGTCCGTTCTTTTGGTTTACTGTTGCTGCTGGGTTCGGGCGCTGCGTTGGCTAGATTGCATTTTGAACAGCCAGAAAATTCACCGAATAATTTTAATATTTTTGGCAAAGTCTTAGCTCCGCCGCTTGAGCAGCTGCTGAATGTACAAGGGGCAACCGTTCTGTTATTGGCGCTGTTTTTATTAGGCGTCACTCTATTTGCTAATTTGTCATGGTTTCGTGTCATGGAGTTGGTGGGTGAGTTCACCTTGGCTGCTTTTAATTGGTTCATAGCGAAAATCCAGCAGTCCAGCAGCGCCTTTCATCAGCGTCGCAGTCAGCAGCAGCGACAGCGTGATATAGATGAAAAAGTAGCGCAAGTCGTAGCACCAAAAATTTCGGATCGTGATGAGCAAAACCGAGCGCGTGAACGCATAATTAAGCGTGAGGAACAGCTAGCAAAGCGGGTGCAAGGCAATACAGGGCGCAAAGAGCCGGTTATTTCTTTGCCGGACAGCGGTGTGCAACAACCAAGTCGTCGAGCCATGCAGGAAAAACAAACCTCGTTGTTTGTTGATGAGGCGATGGCCGGCACGCTACCGCCTTTATCGTTACTGGATCGTCCCAAACCGAAAAAACAAAGCTATTCAGAAGAGTCCTTGCAGGGGATGTCGCGCCTGCTAGAAATCAAGTTAAAAGAATTTGGTGTTGAGGTGCAGGTTGAGTCTGTGCATCCGGGACCTGTGGTGACGCGTTTTGAAATTCAATTAGCCCCCGGTATTAAAGTCAGTCGTATTTCTAATTTAGCCAAAGATTTAGCGCGTTCTTTAGCAATGATTAGCGTACGGGTGGTTGAGGTTATTCCGGGTAAAACTACGGTAGGTATTGAAATCCCTAACGAAGATCGACAGATAGTGCGCTTTGCTGAGGTGTTAGAAACGCCAGAGTTTGATGATGCGAAATCACCGGTTGCTATAGGCTTAGGGCATGATATCGGTGGTCAGCCGATTATTGCCGATCTAGCCAAGATGCCGCATTTGCTGGTGGCGGGAACTACAGGCTCGGGTAAATCTGTGGGGGTGAATGCGATGATTTTATCCATTCTGTTTAAATCCTCACCTGATGATGCACGCCTGATCATGATTGACCCAAAAATGCTGGAGCTGTCCGTTTACGAAGGCATTCCGCACCTGCTTTGTCCGGTGGTGACTGACATGAAAGAAGCCGCCAATGCCTTGCGCTGGTGTGTGGCAGAAATGGACCGTCGCTACAAGCTGATGTCGATGCTGGGCGTGCGTAATCTGGCGGGTTATAACCGCAAGGTGAAAGACGCGATCGAGGCCGGTGAGCCCATAGCGGATCCTACCTTTAAACAAGAACATATTGATGATGTGCGGCCGACACTGGACAAGCTGCCTACCATCGTAGTGGTGGTGGATGAATTTGCCGATATGATTATGATTGTCGGCAAGAAAGTTGAAGAGCTGATTGCGCGCATTGCACAAAAGGCCCGCGCTGCCGGTATTCATTTGATTTTAGCGACGCAGCGACCCTCGGTAGATGTCATTACTGGATTGATTAAAGCCAACATCCCAACGCGCATTGCTTTCCAAGTATCTAGCCGCATTGATTCGCGCACTATTTTGGATGAGGGCGGGGCTGAGCAGTTGCTAGGCCACGGGGATATGCTGTATTTGCCGCCGGGTACGAGCTTGCCGATTCGAGTGCATGGTGCTTTTGTCGCTGATGATGAAGTGCATCGTGTGGTTGATGCGTGGAAGGCTCGAGGCGCACCAGAATATATCGAAGAGATTTTAGCTGGCTTAGAAGAAAATACAGGTTCTTTTGAGGGTGGCGAAGACTTGGAAGATGATCCTTTATTTGATGAGGCAGTGCGTTTTGTTACCGAAGAACGTCGCGTCTCCATATCTTCAGTGCAGCGTAAATTTAGAGTGGGCTATAACCGTGCGGCTCGCATAGTTGATGCGATGGAAGCGGCTGGAGTTGTTTCATCGGCGGCACATAACGGTTCGCGCGAAGTGCTAGCGCCACCGCCTGTTAAAGGTTAACTTGGGAATATTATGATGAACATAGCGATTTTAAGACGTAGCTTAACGGCCGCTGTAGTATTGGGGCTGGTTTCATTGGTTGGTGTTGTTCAGGCGCAAGAACAGTCAACGGCTGTTGCAAAACTGACAGCTTTGTTAGCTGATGCACACACCATAGATGCCGATTTTACTCAGCTAACGCTGGATGGTAGTGGTGTGCGGATTCAGGAAGCCCGTGGACATATGAGCCTGAAGCGTCCCGGTAAATTTACTTGGCATACCGAAGAGCCTATGCAGCAAGAATTGGTTTCGGATGGTAAAACAGTGTGGCTGTATGACCCAGACTTGATGCAGGTTACGATTCAGACCCTAGATGAGCGCATGACGCACACGCCTGCATTGTTGCTGTCTGGTGATATGGCGCAAATCGAAGAAAGTTTTTTTGTTGAGTATCAGCAAAACCGCTCGATAGTTGATTTTGTCCTGACGCCAAAGGCCAAGGATACTCTGTTTGATCGCCTACGATTGTCGTTTCGCGATGGCTTGATTAATGATATGCAGCTTGAAGATGCGGTTGGACAAAAAACCAATCTTTACTTTTTTGACCTTAAAATGAATACCGCTATGGATGACTCTCTATTCCAGTTCAACGTACCTGAAGGCGTTGATGTTATTGAGGAATAACAGTGGATTTGTTTGCTAATGAGCCTTTAACTCAACCGCTAGCTGCGCGACTGCGGGCAGAGAACCTCGATGAGTATGTAGGTCAGCAGCATATTCTGGCGCGTGGCAAACCCCTGCGTGAAGCCATCGAACAGGGCGCTTTGCACTCGATGCTGTTTTGGGGGCCGCCTGGAGTGGGCAAAACTACGTTGGCGCGCTTGTTGGCTAAGGTCAGTGACGCGCACTTTATTACTCTATCGGCGGTAATGGCTGGGGTTAAGGAAATTCGTCAAGCGGTTGAAGAAGCTAAGTTTCAGGCGGCTCAGCATCGACGTCGTTGTATCTTATTTGTTGATGAAGTGCACCGGTTCAACAAAGCCCAACAAGATGCTTTTTTACCCTATGTGGAAGATGGCACCTTTATTTTTATTGGTGCGACCACAGAAAACCCCTCTTTTGAGTTAAATAATGCGTTGTTGTCACGCGCACGGGTTTATGTATTAAAAAACCTAGATGAGGCAGCACTTAAACAACTCTTGCAGCGTGCTTTAACTGAGCCGCGAGGCTTGTCGGTGCGAGGTTTGCAGCTCAATGAAGCGGCAATAGAGTTATTGGTGCGCGCCGCTGATGGCGATGGTCGGCGGTTATTAAACCTGTTGGAAAATGCCGCAGACTTGGTCGAAGACGGGCAAACTATTAGCGAAGAGTTGCTGGGTGAAGTATTGGGCGAAACCCTGCGCCGTTTTGATAAGGGCGGCGAAGCGTTTTACGACCAAATTTCCGCACTGCATAAATCAGTGCGGGGTTCCGATCCGGATGCGGCGTTGTATTGGTATACACGCATGCTGGATGGCGGTTGCGATCCCCTTTACATTGCCCGCCGCGTAGTACGCATGGCCAGTGAGGATATTGGCAATGCGGACCCGCGTGCATTAAGTCTGTGCTTGGCGGGCTGGCAGGTGCAGGAGCGTTTAGGCAGTCCCGAGGGTGAGCTGGCGGTGGCGCAAGCAATTATTTATTTGGCTTGCGCGGCAAAAAGTAACGCGGTGTATATGGCTTACAATGCAGCGCGGCGTGATGCGCAGCAGCAGGGCTCGCTAGAGGTGCCCTTGCACTTGCGTAATGCACCAACCAACTTAATGAAGGACCTGGGTTATGGTGATGAATACCGCTATGCCCATGATGAGCCTAATGGTTACGCAGCAGGTGAAGATTATTTTCCTGAGGATATGACGCCGCAGCAGTATTATCAGCCTGTGCCGCGCGGACTAGAAATCAAGATTGCTGAAAAGCTTGAGTTTTTACGCCAACTGGATCAGCAAAGCCCACGTCAGCGTCGAGGTGAACATTGAGTGCCATAATCTGGGTTGCCTTGGGCGGTGCTCTAGGTAGTGTGTTGCGTTATCTAAGTGGCTTGTTGGTCAGTCAGCACGTGTCGGCGTACTGGGGCACCTTGCTGGTTAACCTGCTGGGCAGTCTATTAATTGGCATTGCAGCGGCTTATTTCGCTACTCGTGCAGAAAACCCACTGCTCCGCTTAGCGCTGATCACAGGTATACTTGGCGGTTTTACCACCCTGTCTGCATTCTCCCTTGAGTTATGGCAGCTGTTATCCAGCGATCGCTTGTTGCAAGCGGGTGTTTATCTGCTGTTGACCCTTGTGGGTGCAGTGCTGGCGACGGGATGCGGTTGGTGGATAGGTAGAAGCTTAGTTGCTTGATTATTAATTTTTAGTGAACACAAAACACAATAAGTGAGTATTTATGCTGGATTCAAGAACAGTACGTACACAGCCACAGCAGCTGGCAGAAGCCTTAGCGACGCGAGGTTATGTTTTAGACGTTGCGCGCATTGAGACCTTAGAGGCGCAACGCAAAGAAGTGCAGACGCGTACTGAGCAATTACAAGCCGAGCGCAACAGCAGTGCAAAATCCATTGGTCAAGCCAAAGCACGTGGAGAAGATATTGCGCCCTTGTTGGTGGCAGTCGACCAGCTGGGCGCGGATCTGGATAGCGCCAAGCAAGAGCTTGAACAGGTGCAACAAGCCATCGATGACATTTTGCTCGGCATGCCTAACCTGCCTGACGCCTCCGTACCTGTGGGTGCAGATGAGGACGACAATCAAGAAGTACGCCGCTGGGGTGAGCCCAAAGTCTTTGGTTTTCCGGTGAAAGACCATGTTGAGTTAGGTGAGCAACTGGGCGGTCTTGATTTTGCTAATGCGGCCAAGTTATCAGGTGCGCGTTTTGCCGTCATGCGCAACGGTATTGCTCGTTTGCACCGAGCACTGGCGCAATTTATGTTGAATACTCATACCGCTGAGCACGGCTATCAGGAAACCTATACGCCTTACTTGGTGCAAGCCAGCGCATTACAGGGTACAGGTCAGTTGCCAAAGTTTTCTGAGGACTTGTTTCGTATTGAGCGTGCTGAACAAGCACCCTTGTACTTGATTCCAACGGCAGAAGTGTCCTTAACCAATCTGGTGGCGGGTGAGATTTTGGCCGCAGAACAGCTGCCGATTAAACTCGTAGCGCACAGCCCCTGTTTTCGTAGTGAAGCCGGAGCGTCCGGTCGCGATACGCGCGGTATGATTCGCCAGCATCAGTTTGACAAGGTAGAGCTAGTACAAATTGTGCACCCCGAACACTCCTTTGCCGCGCTGGAAGAGTTGACTGGCCATGCTGAAAAAATCCTACAAGCATTAGAGCTGCCTTATCGAGTAATGGCGCTGTGTACGGGTGATATGGGCTTTTCTGCCAGCAAAACCTATGACCTAGAAGTGTGGGTGCCGAGCCAAGACAAGTACCGCGAAATCTCTTCATGCTCCAACTGTACAGACTTCCAAGCACGCCGCATGCAGGCGCGCTTTCGTAATCCTGAGACGGGTAAGACTGAATTGGTACATACATTAAACGGCTCTGGACTGGCCGTAGGGCGAACACTGGTTGCAGTGATTGAAAACTATCAACAGGCCGATGGTAGCATTCGTGTGCCAGCGGTGTTGCAGCAGTATATGGGCGGTATTGAGGTCATTGGTGCGTAATGGCGGCTTAGTGCCGCTTGAAAGTGCGTAGTTACGCTAAGAATTAAACTTGATTTGAAACAATAGCCTTTTAGCTGCTTTGTTCGTACAGTGCCACAGCATCAACATCATGGTTAGGCTGCCAGAGCAGTTAAGGAATAAATATGGATTACTTGCCGTTATTTCATCGCTTACAGCAGCAACCCGTGTTGTTAGTGGGTGGTGGAGAGGTTGCATTACGTAAGGCGCGCTTGCTGTGCCAAGCGGGTGCATTAGTGCACGTGGTTACCTTGGAAATTCATCCGCAGCTAGAACAGCTATTGCAAGAGCATGGCGGTACTTATGCCCTGGGTGCCTATCAGGCGGGCACTTGTGCGGGGCATTGCTTGGTACTTGCCGCAACAGAAAATTTCTCGGTTAATCAGCAGGTCGCGCACGAAGCTAAGCAGCTGGGTATTCCGGTTAATGTGGTGGATACCCCTGAGCTTTGCACCGTGATATTCCCTGCCATAGTCGATCGCTCGCCTTTAATGGTGGCTGTATCCAGTGGCGGGCACGCGCCTGTGCTAGCACGTCTGGTGCGCGCTAAAATAGAAACGGTGATTCCCGCCACCTACGGACGTTTGGCGCAATTGGCGCAAAAGTTTCGGCAGCAGGCCAAAGAACGACTCGCTGGGGTAGATGAGCGACGCGTATTTTGGGAAGAAGTATTACAGGGGCCGATTGCAGAGCAAATATTTGCAGGGCAGATCAAGCAGGCTGAACAAGCAGTACAGGATAAGCTGGATGCGCCGCAAGCTAAAACGCAGGGTGAGGTGTATCTGGTCGGTGCTGGTCCAGGCGACCCAGACTTGCTGACCTTTAAAGCGTTACGCTTGATGCAGCAAGCCGATGTGGTGCTGTATGACCGTTTGGTTGCGCCGGCTATTGTGGATATGTGCCGCCGTGACGCAGATCGGATTTATGTAGGTAAAGCAGCCTCGAATCACAGTTTGCCGCAAGAGCAGATTAACCAAAAACTGGTTGAATTAGCCAAGCAAGGCAAGCGGGTGTTACGCCTAAAAGGCGGTGACCCTTTTATTTTTGGTCGTGGTGGCGAAGAGATCGAAGAGCTTGCCCAGCATGGCGTGCCTTTTCAAGTGGTGCCGGGAATTACCTCTGCTGCGGGTTGCTCTAGCTATGCCGGTATACCGTTAACCCATAGAGACTATGCGCAGTCGGTACGCTTTGTTACCGGACATCCAAAAGACGGTAGTTTGAACCTGCCTTGGACTGAGCTTGTGTCTAACAGCCAGACAGTGGTGTTTTATATGGGTTTGGGTACTTTGCCCGATATAGCCAAACAGCTAATGGCGCACGGACGCTCATCAGAAACACCGGTAGCCGTCATTGAGCGTGGTACTACGCCCGAGCAGCGAGTTATTATTGGTTGTTTAGCCGATATCGCTATTAAAATTATTGCCGAGCAGGTGCAAAGCCCGAGCTTGATCATAGTGGGTGAGGTGGTTTCCTTGAAAGAGCGCTTGTCTTGGTTTGGTGAAAAGGACAAAAAGAGCGTAACAGAGACTGCCTGTGCTCTAGTGTAGTCGCTGTTATAGGTTTAAACTAAGCACCTCAAATCGTTTATATTAGGTTTTATTAAGGCTGGCGTATGCCAGCCTTGTCCGTTTAGAAAGGAGAGCGTTTCATGTCCACGCAACAAGCCCCAGTCGAGCGGGCTGATTTTGATCGAGTGATGGTCCCTAACTATGCGCCCGCAGCGTTTGTACCTGTGCGTGGCATGGGCTCGCGCGTATGGGATCAGAGTGGACGCGAACTCATAGACTTTGCTGGCGGTATTGCGGTGAATGCGCTGGGGCACTGTCACCCAGCATTGGTACAAGCATTAACTGAGCAAGCACAGCAGCTTTGGCATGTGTCCAACGTGTTTACTAACGAGCCCGCGCTGCGTTTGGCTGACAAACTTATTAAAGCCAGCTTTGCTGAGCGGGTGTTTTTTAGTAATTCCGGCGCTGAAGCCAACGAAGCCGCGTTAAAGCTGGCGCGTAAAGTTGCCCATGACGATGTGGGTCCGCAGAAGCACGAAATTATTTCAACGGTTAATAGCTTTCATGGACGTACAGTCTTTACCGTCAATGTCGGTGGGCAGCCAAAGTATTCTGAAGGTTTTGGTCCGCGTCCTGAAGGCATTACGCATGTGCCTTACAATGATATTGCGGCCATGGAAAAGGCTATTTCAAGTCGCACCTGTGCCGTGATTCTTGAGCCTATTCAGGGCGAAAGCGGTGTCTTGCCGGCTGATTTAGCCTATCTGCAGCGGGTGCGTGAGCTCTGTGATCAGCACCAAGCACTATTGGTTTTTGATGAAGTGCAAACCGGTATGGGTCGAACAGGTAAGTTATTTGCTTATGAGCACTATGGTGTTGAGCCGGATATTCTTACCATAGCTAAAAGTTTGGGTGGTGGTTTTCCAGTCTCTGCCATGCTCACATTAGAACGTTATGCCAAGCACTTTAGTGTCGGCACGCACGGTACAACTTTTGGCGGTAACCCTTTGGCATGCGCTGTGGGTGGTGCAGTGATAGATATTATTAATACGCCCGCTGTGTTGCAGGGCGTGTTAGAGCGCAGCGAGATTTTCACGCAGCGCTTGCAGCAGCTGGGTGAGAAATACGGTGTTTTTCAACAGGTGCGCGGCAAAGGTTTGTTGATTGGCGCAGTGCTCAGTGAAGCTTGGCAAGGCAAAGCGGCACAGTTTTTGGCCGCTGCTGAAAAAGAAAATTTGCTGGTGTTGATGGCTGGGCCAGACGTGGTACGTTTCGCCCCCAGCTTAATTATTGAGCCCGCTGAAATTGAAGAAGGCTTGCAACGTTTTGAGCGAGCTGTACAAAAAATTACCGAAAATGACGAGACAAACAAATGAATAAACCCTTTGCGGTGCTTTTAGAAGATGCTGATGGCACTCAGCTAGAAACCTCTTGCTCACGTATAGCCGTTATTTGGCAAGGCAAAGAGATCTGGATTCAGCATGTTGGCGGTAATCAGTTAATGATTGGCGTAGATGTAGAAGAGGGGGATACCGAGTATGCCAATCTTTTATTGCGCCCTATGGCGACCAATCTAGTGAGTTTGGAATTAGAGATGGAATCTGCCGAGGGCTACGCTGATGACGATGAGCACGAGCATGGCCCCGATTGTCAGCATGATTAAATAAAAAACAGCGAGCCATGGTTTGATAGGAATCATCTATGAGGCTGTTTAATCTAATTAATGAGTATGTTGACTGAGAATGTATTATTTTATGTGGCTGCTAATTGGATGCAGTTACCTGTTGCAATTTTAAGTAATGGATAACCCTATGAAAAGCGCTGAAATTCGCGAAGCTTTCTTAAAGTTTTTTGAAGAAAAAGGGCACACGCGTGTACCTTCCAGTTCCTTGGTGCCGGACAATGATCCCACCTTGTTGTTTACCAACGCTGGAATGAATCAGTTTAAAGACAGTTTTTTAGGACTCGAAAAGCGTCCCTATACCCGTGCGGCAAGCAGTCAGAAATGTGTGCGTGCAGGTGGCAAGCATAACGACTTAGAAAACGTAGGTTATACCGCACGTCACCATACTTTCTTTGAAATGCTGGGTAACTTCAGCTTTGGCGACTATTTCAAGCGCGATGCAATTCATTACGCATGGGAGTTTCTAACCAGCGAAGCTTGGTTAAATCTACCCCAAGAAAAACTCTGGGTGACTGTGTATCACACCGATGACGAAGCTTATGATATTTGGCACAAAGAAATTGGTGTGCCGGCAGAGCGCTTGATTCGTATCGGTGATGAAGGCGATACACCCTATGTGTCAGATAACTTCTGGGCCATGGGTGATACAGGTCCTTGTGGACCTTGCACGGAAATCTTTTTCGACCATGGCGAACATATTTGGGGTGGGCCACCGGGTTCTCCTGAAGAAGATGGCGATCGCTATATCGAAATTTGGAATAACGTATTTATGCAGTTTAACCGTACTGCGGACGGTCAGATGCATTCTTTGCCTGCGCCTAGTGTGGATACCGGGATGGGCTTGGAGCGTATTAGTGCAGTGATGCAGCATGTGAACTCCAACTATGAAATCGATTTATTCCAAAACTTGCTAACCGCAGCGGCTGCTGCAATCGGCTGTGAAAATAACGATGACCCCTCATTAAAAGTGGTGGCTGACCATATTCGTTCGTGCAGCTTCCTGATTGCCGACGGTGTATTACCTGCTAACGATGGGCGTGGTTATGTATTGCGGCGTATCATTCGCCGTGCGTGCCGCCATGGACACAAGCTGGGCGCACAGGGCAGTTTCTTCTACAAAATTGTCGCCGCTTTGGCTACAGAGATGGGTGATGCTTTCCCTGAATTAAAGCAACAGCAAGCGCAGATTGAGCGTGTGCTTAAAAACGAAGAAGAACAATTCGCCAAGACACTTGAGCAGGGTTTGCGCATTTTAGAGGCAGACTTGGCGGAGCTATCCGGCACAGTTATCCCTGGTGAAGTAGTGTTTAAACTCTATGACACCTACGGTTTCCCTATGGATTTAACCGCTGATATTGCCCGTGAGCGCGAGTTAACTGTGGATGAAGAAGGCTTTGAGCGAGAGATGCAAGCGCAACGTGAGCGCGCACGCTCAGCCAGCTCTTTCGGTATTGATTACAACAGCTTAATCAAAGTAGAGGGGCAGACCGACTTCCTTGGTTACACTGACTTAGAAGCCAGCGCGCAAATAGTGAATTTGCTAAAAGACGGTCAAACGGCTGAGCACGCTAGCGCTGGTGATGAGCTGGTCGTGGTGTTGGATAAAACACCTTTCTACGCTGAGTCAGGTGGTCAGGTGGGTGATTGCGGCTATTTGCTGGCGCCAGGCGTGCGGTTTGAAGTGCGCGATACGACCAAGGCGGGTGATGCATTCTTACATCATGGCATGCTGCTCGAAGGTGAGCTGAATAACGGCACTTGGGTGCAAGCGCAGGTGGATTCTGGAGTGCGTCAAGCGACTGTGCTGAATCACTCGGCCACGCACTTATTGCATGCAGCACTGCGTGAAATCGTGGGTGAGCATGTCCAGCAAAAAGGTTCTTTGGTTGACAGCCAGCGTTTACGTTTTGACTTTAGTCATTTTGAAGCCCTGAGCGCAGAACAAATAACCGCGCTAGAAGACCGCGTAAACCAGCATATTCGCAACAATACCGAAATTTGTACTGAGCTGACCGATATTGAAACCGCCAAGAAAAAAGGCGCTTTGGCTCTGTTTGGTGAAAAATACGGTAATGAAGTCCGTGTGTTAAGCATGGGTGATGGGTATTCAGTTGAGCTTTGCGGCGGTACACACGCCAAGCGCACCGGTGATATAGGTGTGTTCAAGATCACTAGTGAAGGCGGTGTGGCAGCCGGTGTGCGTCGTATCGAGGCGATTACGGGTGAGCTGGCTTGGCAATGGCTGAAAAACACTGAAGGCACGGTTAAGCAGTTGATGAGTATGGTCAAGGCTAATCGCGATAATCTGGTAGACAAACTGCAAGCGGTGCTAGAGCAGAATAAAACGCTAGAAAAAGAACTGCAGCAAAGTAAAGCCAAGGCGGCCAGTGCGGCTGGTAGCGATTTGGTCGCACAGGCACAAACAGTCAATGGCGTGAAGGTATTGGCGGCGCAACTGGATGGATTGGATAACAAAGCCTTGCTTGAACTGGTTGATCAATTAAAGAACAAGCTGGGTAGCAGCGTGATTTTATTAGGCTCGGTGTTGGATGATCGTGTTGTGCTGGTGGCCGGTGTCACTAAAGACTTAACCACGCGCTTTAAGGCTGGCGATTTAATGCGTCAAGCCGCCGCTCAAGTAGGCGGTAAAGGAGGTGGTCGTCCTGACATGGCGCAAGGCGGCGGAACCGATGCGAGCCAGCTGGCGACAGCGTTAGCGCTAGCTGAAAACTTTGTTTTGCAAGCAAATTGATGGATTAAGAGCAAACTTAAATGGCTTTATTGGTACAAAAGTTTGGTGGCAGTTCGGTAGCTAATGTTGAGCGAATCGCACAGGTGGCCGCTAAAATACAGCGGTTTCATCGCGCGGGCGATCAGTTGGTCGTGGTGGTGTCAGCCATGAGTGGCGAAACCAATCGCTTGTTGGACTTGGCTAAACAAATTAGTAGCACACCATCGCCGCGCGAATTGGATGTCATGGTCTCTACCGGTGAGCAGGTTACTATCGCTTTATTGGTTATGGCGCTAGAGAAGGCTGGCGTGCCGGCGGTGTCTTTTACGGGTTGGCAGGTGCCCATTAGAACCGATTCAGCGCACGGAAAAGCCAGAGTGCTAGACATTGACGGCGCGCATGTGCGCCAACAGCTGGATGCAGGGAAAGTGGTGGTGGTCGCTGGTTTCCAAGGCATAGACCCTGACAATAGCATTACAACCTTAGGTCGCGGCGGCTCAGATACCACTGCTGTGGCTTTGGCGGCTGTGTTAAAGGCTGATGAGTGCCAGATATATACCGATGTGGATGGCGTTTACACAACCGACCCGCGCGTGGTTGCCAATGCGCGCCGGCTTGACCGCATAACCTTCGAGGAAATGTTGGAGATGGCCAGTCTAGGTTCAAAAATCCTACAGATTCGTTCAGTGGAGTTTGCGGGTAAATACAATGTGCCTTTACGAGTGCTGCATAGCTTTCAGGATGGGCCGGGAACTTTGATAACGCTGGAGCAAGAAAACTCTATGGAACAGCCAATTATTTCAGGTATTGCGTTTACTCGTGATGAAAGCAAGCTCACTATTCGTGGTGTGCCAGACACTCCGGGAGTAGCCTTTAAGATTTTAGGCCCCATCAGCGCAGCGAATATAGAAGTGGATGTTATTGTTCAGAACGTGGCGGAAGACAACACCACCGACTTAACCTTCACCGTTGCCCGTTTAGATTACGAAAAAGCTATGGATATCTTGCACAAGACCGCTGAACAGATAGGCGCGCGTGATATTGCCGGAACTACTAGCATAGCCAAAGTGTCTATCGTTGGTGTTGGGATGCGCTCCCATGCTGGGGTGGCGAGCCGGATGTTTGAGGCACTGGCAAAAGAAAATATTAATATCCAGATGATTTCCACTTCAGAAATAAAAGTTTCTGTGGTGATTGATGAAAAATATACCGAATTAGCAGTGCGTGCCTTGCACTCAGAGTTTGGTTTGGATGTGCCAACCGTGGCACATGCATAATAAAGAATTTCTATCTCAGGTGATTTAGCTTGATATACGAAATGTACCCTTAACCAGGTTGTTGATGGTACGACTTGAATACAGGTGCAGACTGTATTTATTTGCTTTTATACAAGGAGAAATGGAATGTTAATTTTAACACGCCGTGTAGGTGAGACATTGATGGTTGGTGATGAGGTAACAGTCACTGTTTTAGGGGTGAAAGGCAACCAAGTACGTATTGGTGTGGATGCCCCTAAAGATGTGGCTGTGCACCGCGAGGAAATCTATCAGCGCATACAAAAAGAAAAGGAAGAGTCCGGTCTTTAATCTTTTTTGCATTATTGCTTTGCAATAAATAAAAAAGTAGGTATGATTCGTCCCCGTTGGAGAGGTGGCCGAGAGGCCGAAGGCGCTCCCCTGCTAAGGGAGTACACCTCAAAAGGGTGTCGAGGGTTCGAATCCCTCCCTCTCCGCCATTTGCGTTGTAAAGTAGTAATGTTGAATTTTATAAGGCTAACAAATTGTTACAAAAAGCCTTATACTATGTTTCACGGACTCATAGCTCAGCTGGATAGAGTACTCGGCTACGAACCGAGCGGTCGGAGGTTCGAATCCTCCTGAGTCCGCCATATTGGCAAAGATGCTCCAGTGGTGCACTGGTAAAACTCACCAAACGGACTCATAGCTCAGCTGGATAGAGTACTCGGCTACGAACCGAGCGGTCGGAGGTTCGAATCCTCCTGAGTCCGCCATATTAAAAAAGCCTGCATCACAAGTGCAGGCTTTTTTTTTGCGCGTAATTTACGCATTAAGTTCAAGTTTCGCTGCTAGGTAGCCTATACAATGGCTGTGTGATGCGTTGACCGATATCCCTGGCGCGCAAATAAGGGTTTAACTATGACTGAAGTAGAAGTAAAAAAACCGCAAGAACGACTGCAGGAACGTTTTGCCCAAGTAGTGGACAGCTTGCAGCGGTTGAATGTTATAGATGAGACCCAAGGGTATTCGCGCGCGGCTGATAGTGCGCAGAGTCAAGTATTGGCCGAACTGCAAGAGACGGTTACCGAACTGCACTCAGCTGATATTGCTTTTATTCTTGAAGGGCTACCGCTCGATGAACGCTTGACTGTTTGGCAGTTAGTGCGCGTTGAAAGTGATGGGGATATTCTGCTTGAAGTATCGGACGCGGTACGCGAAACCCTGCTGGCCGACATGGACGACCATGAAATTATTGCTGCCGCCAAAGAGCTGGATGTGGATGAGTTGGCAGAGCTGGCTCCAGAGCTGCCGCACGATGTTGTTTATGAGCTAATAGAGGCATTAGATGCGCAGCAGCGTGATCGCGTGCGTTCGGCCTTGTCTTATGAAGAAGAGCAGGTTGGCTCAATCATGGACTATGAAATGGTCACGGTGCGTGATGACGTAGCGCTCGAGGTTGTACTGCGTTACCTGCGTCGTCTAAAAGAGCTGCCTGACCATTTGGATAAGCTGTTTGTGGTTGATTATGAGGGGTATCTGAAAGGCGTTCTGCCGATTAAGCGTCTGCTGGTCAACGATCCAGAAAAAACTGTTGCTGAGATTATGGCTGATGATCCAGTCACTTTTTATCCAGATGAAGACAGTGCTGATGCAGCGCAGGCGTTTGAGCGTTATGACCTTATTTCTGCGCCGGTAATTGAGAAAAGTGGCCGTCTAGTAGGACGTTTAACCATTGATGAGATGGTTGACGTCATTCGCGAAGAGTCAGAAGAAGAAGTGTTAAGTCGTGCGGGTTTACGTGAAGAAGAAGATATTTTCGCATCGGTATGGAAGTCGATTGCTAACCGCTGGGCCTGGCTGGCGATTAATCTAGTAACTGCTTTTGTTGCTTCGCGGGTTATCGGCTTATTTGAGCACTCCATTGAAAAGCTAGTGGCATTGGCGGCATTGATGCCTATTGTTGCGGGTATTGGCGGTAACTCGGGCAATCAGACTATTACTATGATTGTGCGGGCGATGGCGCTGGAGCAGTTAAGTACGGGTAATACCAACCGCTTGCTGCGTAAAGAGTTGGGCGTAGCCTTTATCAATGGTGTTATTTGGGGTGGAGTAATAGGTGTGGTTGCTTGGCTTTTATACGATTACTTTGCCTTGGGCATGGTGATGATCGCGGCCATGACACTCAATCTGTTATTGGCTGCCTTTATGGGTGTGCTCATTCCTATGACGATGGTACGTCTGGGGCGGGATCCTGCGTTAGGTTCTAGTGTGCTTATTACTGCTATGACGGACAGTGGCGGCTTCTTTATTTTCTTAAGCTTAGCTACGATGTTCTTACTCTAAATCTTAACTTTGTCGACAAAAGATAAAAATAAAAAGCCTTTAGTATTTGCTAAGTTATTCTGTTCGCGTTAATCTGCGCTGGTTTTAGCTGTACTCAATCAAAATAGATTGCATCTGCAGCAAGTATTTAAATAATAATAAGTCTTGTATTGTAGACACAGGGGCCGTTATGACTTCTCAGCTACTCTTGCTCGAAGGTGTTGAACTCATGCTGTTTGGCTTGGGTTTGGTATTTCTTTTTTTAGTGCTACTGATTCTGTGTATCAACCTAATAGCCAGAACATTAGAGCGTTTTGCCATGCATGAGGCTGTTACTGCAACGGTGGTAACTAGAGTCGGCAAATCCGTATCTTGTGCGCAGGTCGATGCAGATACGCTCAGTGCCATTCAACTAGCTATTCAGCAGCATCGTGCACGTCACAATTAAAAACACAAAATATAAAATACGGAGTTTTCCTCTATGACTGTGAAAAAGCCACTAGGGATTACTGAGGTAGTCTTGCGCGATGCGCACCAGTCTATTTTGGCTACGCGCTTGCGCCTCGAAGATATGTTGCCTATTGCAGAAAAATTGGATCAGGTTGGTTTTTGGTCTGTAGAAACCTGGGGCGGGGCTACCTTCGACTCCTGTATTCGTTACTTGGGCGAAGACCCTTGGGAGCGAATCCGTACGCTAAAGGCGGCGATGCCTAACACCAAGCAGCAAATGTTATTGCGTGGGCAAAACCTGCTGGGCTATCGCCACTATGCCGATGATGTTGTCGACAAATTTGTTGAGCGTGCTGCAGCTAACGGCGTAGATGTGTTTCGTGTGTTTGATGCGATGAATGATCCGCGCAATCTTGAGCGTGCCTTGCAGGCAGTAAAAGCCAATGGCAAGCATGCGCAAGGAACGATTTCTTACACCACCAGCCCTGTGCATACATTGCAAATGTGGGTAGACCTAGCCAAGCAAGTTGAAGACCTGGGTGCGGACTCCATTGCTATTAAGGATATGGCCGGAATTCTTAATCCTTATGTAGCTTATGAGTTAGTCAGTCAGCTGAAAGCCACTCTCAGTGTTCCTGTGCACATGCAGTGTCACGCTACGGCTGGATTATCGACTGCAGCTATTGTTAAGGCGGTTGAGGCTGGCATTGATAACGTGGATACGTCAATTTCCTCACTATCCATGACCTACGGCCACTCGCCAACTGAGTCTGTGGTGGCCATTTTCCAAAATACCGAACATGACACAGGTTTAGACCTTGAGCTGTTAGAAGAGTGTGCAGCTTATTTTCGTGACGTGCGGAAAAAATACGCTAAATTTGAGGGCAGCCTGAAAGGCGTAGACTCACGAATCTTGATCGCTCAGGTGCCAGGCGGCATGTTGACCAATATGGAAGGCCAGCTTAAAGAGCAGGGCGCAAGTGACAAGTTTGATGCAGTGCTGGCAGAAATTCCACGCGTACGTGAAGATTTGGGTTTTATCCCGCTGGTTACGCCAACCTCACAGATTGTCGGCACACAAGCCGTTATTAATGTGCTTACTGGTGAGCGTTATAAATCAATCACCAAAGAGACAGCGGGTATATTAAAGGGTGAGTATGGAGCTGCACCTGCACCATTCAATGCTGAGCTGCAAGCTCAAGTGCTGGATGGTGCGCAGGCTATTATCTGTCGTCCTGCTGATTTGATTGACAATGAAATGGATAAGCTGACGCAAGAGCTGCGTGAAATTGCCCAGGAAAAAGGCATCCAGCTCGCTCAGGCTGAACAGGAAGTGGATGATGTACTGACCTATGCATTGTTCCCGCAAATTGGTCTGAAGTTTCTGGAAAACCGTAATAATCCGGACGCTTTTGAGCCGGCGCCTACAGGTAAAGAGCGTTTAGGCGATACTGACGAGCCGCAAGCCTATACCGTAGAAGTTAATGGCAAGAGTTTTGTGGTGCAGGTGAATGAGGGCGGTGATATTGAAGGTATCAAGCCGCTAGCCAGTACCGATGCAACGCAAGCTGCGTCAGCACCAGTAACCGAAGGGGGTGATCCACAAGGTGCGCCGCTGGCTGGAAACATTTTTAAAGTTTTAGCTAAGCCTGGGCAGTCGGTTGAAGAGGGCGATGTGTTGATTATTCTGGAAGCCATGAAAATGGAGACCGAGATACGCGCCTTCCGTAGCGGAGTGATTGCCAGCATTGATGTCGCAGTTGGTGATGCTGTATCTGTGGGCGATTGCCTGCTAAGCATTGCGTGAGGACTCGATGATGGATAAGTTATTTACCCTGTGGCAAAACACTGGGCTCTATCAGCTCGAGCTTGGGCAGGCCGTTATGCTATTGGTCTGTCTTGGCTTGATTTATTTAGCGATTCGCAAGGGTTTTGAACCTTTATTGCTAATTCCTATTGGCTTTGGTGGCGTGCTGGCTAACCTACCGGCTGCTGGAATGGCTGAAACCGGCGGCTTGCTTGCACTGCTGTATGATGTCGGCTTGCCTACCAGTGTCTTTCCGCTACTGATTTTTATGGGTGTGGGGGCGATGACGGATTTTGGTCCGATGTTGGCTAACCCTAAAACCCTTTTGTTAGGTGCGGCAGCACAGTTTGGTATTTTTGCGACCTTGATAGGTGCTTTGGCAATCGGCATGCTTGGGATTCCCGGCTTGGAATTTACTATGCGTGAGGCCGCTTCTATTGCGATTATTGGTGGCGCTGATGGCCCTACCTCTATATTTGTGACTGCACGGCTTGCCCCTGATTTGCTTGGACCGATTGCGGTAGCAGCTTACTCGTATATGGCGTTAGTACCGTTGATTCAACCGCCGATTATGCGTGCGTTAACCTCAAAAGAAGAGCGTGCCATCGTCATGGTGCAGCTGCGTCATGTGGGGCAGGCGGAGAAAATTATCTTCCCATTAGTGCTTTGTTTGTTAATTGGTCTGCTGTTGCCTGATGCAGCGCCATTAATCGGCATGTTTGCTTTTGGTAACCTGATGCGTGAAAGTGGCGTGGTTGAGCGCTTGGCGGATACTTCCCGCAATGCTCTGATTAACGTCGTCACTATTGGATTGGGCCTGACCGTGGGTGCTAAGCTTTCCGCGGACACCTTCTTGCAGTTGAAAACCCTAGGGATTTTGTTGTTAGGTATGGTGGCTTTCTGTGGTGGAACAGCGGCAGGGGTGGTCATGGCCAAAGTTATGAATCTGTTTAGTGTTAATAAGATTAACCCGCTAATAGGTGCCGCTGGTGTTTCAGCAGTGCCAATGGCGGCGCGGGTTGCTAATAAGGTTGGTTTAGAAGCCAATCCGCAAAACTTTTTATTGATGCATGCAATGGGACCCAACGTGGCTGGAGTTATTGGCTCGGCAGTGGCGGCAGGTGTATTACTCAGTTTTGTAGGCTAGCTTTTAGAGACTTTTTTATCGGGGTCGTGCGATAAAACAGCAGTTAATGCATAAAACCCAATTACGTGTATGACGTAGTTGGGTTTTTTAATATTTGGAAAAAGCAATCTTGGAACAATAATTGCACTAGCTTGAGATAGTTATGCAGTTGATTGTTTTTTTGACGTTTATTGTATTTTAAGTTTGGCGGAGACATATAGCGTGGAACGCTCACAAGTATATTCAGGCATGCGTACCGGAATGGGTATCCTCAAGCAGGGTAACTTAGGTGTGCCTATCCTGTTATTGGTCATCTTGGGCATGATGACCTTACCTGTCCCGCCATTTTTGCTAGACGTGTTCTTCACTTTCAATATCGCGCTCTCTATTGTAGTGCTGCTGGTTGGCGTGTACGCCATGCGACCGCTGGACTTTGCTGCTTTCCCTACTATCTTATTGGTTGCCACCCTAATGCGCTTGGCGCTTAACGTCGCCTCAACCCGAGTGGTTTTACTGCACGGTCATGACGGTGGCGATGCGGCAGGTAAGGTTATTCAGGCCTTTGGTGACGTGGTTGTTGGTGGTAACTATGTTGTTGGTGCAGTAGTTTTCGCCATCCTGATGATTATTAACTTTGTCGTAGTGACTAAGGGTGCGGGTCGTATTTCAGAGGTTAGTGCGCGTTTTACTTTGGATGCCATGCCGGGTAAGCAGATGGCTATTGATGCCGACCTGAACTCAGGCCTGATTGATCAGGAAGATGCCAAGCTACGTCGTTCCGAGGTTGCTCAAGAGGCAGACTTTTACGGTTCGATGGATGGTGCGAGTAAATTCGTGCGCGGTGACGCCATTGCCGGTTTGCTGATTTTGTTTATTAACCTGATAGGTGGTATTGCTGTAGGTATATCGCAGCATTCCTTGGGTTTTGCTGAAGCGGGTAAGGTGTACGCGCTACTTACCATTGGTGACGGTTTAGTGGCGCAGGTTCCTAGTCTGTTGCTGTCGACTGCAGCAGCGGTAATGGTTACTCGAGTAACCACGTCTGAAGATATGGGCGAGCAGATCAATCGCCAGATGTTTACTTCACCTAAAGCGCTTGCCGTTTCTGCGGCAATCCTGTTTATCATGGGTTCCATCCCAGGTATGCCGCACGTGTCTTTTTTAGGCTTGGCCGTTTTGGCCGGTGCGGGTGCCTATATGATTTGGCGCAAGCAAAAAAATAAGGATTTGGCTGTAGTGGAGCAAGAGCAGCGCGAGGCCGATCAGTTGCCAGCCGCGGTTTCACCTGAACACCGTGAGTTGGGTTGGGATGATGTAACGCCCGTGGATATGGTGGGCTTGGAGGTAGGGTATCGCCTCATTCCTTTGGTGGATCGTAACCAGGGTGGCCAGCTGCTAGCACGTATTAAAGGTGTGCGTAAAAAACTGTCGCAAGACTTAGGCTTTTTGATGCCTTCAGTGCATATCCGTGACAACTTAGATCTAGCTCCTAACGCATACCGCTTGACCCTGATGGGTGTGACTGTCGCTGAGGCAGAAGTCTATCCGGAACGCGATCTGGCCATCAATCCAGGACAGGTATTTGGCACAGTCAACGGTATTGCTACGACAGATCCAGCGTTTGGCTTGGAGGCCGTGTGGATTGAGGCTAATCAGCGTGATCAGGCGCAATCCTTGGGTTACACGGTGGTAGATGCCAGTACAGTAGCAGCGACCCATTTAAATCAGATCCTTAACAAACATGCGCACGAGCTTATTGGTCACGAAGAAGTGCAGCAGCTAATGCAAGTGCTCGCCAAGAGCTCGCCAAAGCTGGCTGAAGAGCTCATCCCCGGCATCATCTCACTGTCGACGCTATTAAAAATCTTGCAAACCTTACTGCAAGAGCAAGTGCCTGTGCGTGATATCCGTACTATTGCTGAGGCAATCGCCAATGCTGCAAATAAGAGTCAAGAACCTGCCGCCATGGTTGCTGCTGTGCGCGTCGCTTTATCTCGTGCAATCGTGCAAAGCATTGTGGGGCTTGACTCTGAGATGCCTGTAATCACTCTTGAGCCAAAGTTGGAACAGATATTGCTTAACAGTTTACAGCAAGCTGGTCAGGGTTCAGAGAACGGTATTTTGTTAGAACCTGGCATGGCTGAGAAATTACAACAATCTCTTGTCGAGGCAGCACAGCGTCAAGAAATGTTAGGACAGCCGGTTATTTTACTGGTAGCAGGACAAATAAGAGCCATGATGTCACGTTTCGCTCGAATGACTGTACCTAACATGTACGTGCTGGCTTACCAAGAGATACCAGATAACAAGCAGGTCACCATTGTGGCGACCGTAGGACAAGGATAAGAGGGCGGACTTATGGCTATGCAAGTCAAACGTTTTTTTGCCGCTGATATGCGTCAGGCGATGAATCGCGTAAAAGAAGAGCTGGGTGCAGAAGCCTCCATTTTGTCGACGCGCAAAGTGGCTGGAGGCATTGAGCTGACTGCTGCCCTTGATTATAACGTGCAGTCACTTCCTGCTCGGGCCAATCCAGCCTTGGAAGCAGAGCTGCGCAAGACCAAAGAACATATTATGCAAGCGCAAGCGTCAATGAGTTTGCGTGAAGAAGTTGCCGGTGGAAAGCGTGATCGCCAATTATTCGACAGAGTAATGGAGCAATCTACAGCAGTTCATCAACCCGCTGCAGCGCAGTATGCACAACCAACGAACCATTCTTCTGTCGACCAGCAGGATCTAGCGCAAATGCGTTCTGAGTTGCTAGGTTTGCGTGAACTGCTAGAAATGCAGCTCGGTACAATGGCTTGGGGTTCAGTACAAAACCAGCAGCCCAAACAAGCAGAGTTGTGGAAGCGTTTGCAAAAAATGGGTTTGCCTGCAGAGTTGATTGGTAGCCTTATGCAAAAAGTTGCTGGTGAAACTGACCAGCGCCAAGCGTGGCGCATGGCATTAGCGCATTTGTCGCACGAGCTAGAAACACCTGCTAACGATCCATTGTTACGGGGTGGTGTTATTGCGCTGGTAGGTCCTGCGGGCATGGGTAAAACCACCACTTTAGCTAAGCTTGCGGCGCGTTATGTGCTTGAGCATGGTGCGCAGAATGTAGCTATCGTGAGCATGGATAGCTTCCGTATCGGTGCGCAAGAGCAGCTGAAAACTCTGGGTCGTATTCTAAACGTCTCAGTAAGTCATGTAGAGGTGGGTCAATCACTTGAGCAAGCGTTGCGCCCATTACAGAAAAAGCGCTTGGTTTTGATTGATACTGCAGGATTGCCGGCGCAGGACCCAATGCTAGCTATGCAATTAGACAGTTTGGCGACTCGAGGCATTCAGGCGAAAAATTACTTAGTGTTGGCTGCAACTAGTCAGGCGCAAGTGCTTAAAGCGGCTTGGCACGCTTACAAGCGCTGTGGTTTAGCAGGCTGCATTATTACTAAGTTAGATGAAGCCGTAAGTATGGGGGAAGCTCTTGGTATGGCTATTTGCCACAACCTTGCAGTAGCTTATACTACTGATGGCCCTAAGATCCCTGATGATATTCAGGCGTCACGTAGCCACCAGTTAGTGAGTCGAGCAGTACGTATGCAAAACCCAGAAGAGCCCGGCGAGCAAGAAATGGCGTCAATGTATGCAAGCACTTATCAGGCAGCGGCTAGACAGGTCGGCTAAACGGCACTAACTGAGATACAAGGTATTAAATAAATGACAAACAAACATTCTGTTCAAGTTGTGGCGGTTACTGGCGGTAAAGGCGGGGTAGGCAAAACCAACGTTTCGGTTAACCTGTCCTTGGCGCTAGCTGACTTAGGACGTCGCGTTGTTTTGTTGGATGCGGATTTTGGCTTGGCTAACGTGGACGTATTGCTGGGTTTAAACCCACAACGCACATTGGCTGAAGTAATGGATGGTAAGTGTGATTTGCGCGATGTTTTGCTACAGGGGCCTGGCGGGATAAGAATTGTTCCAGCATCCTCAGGTACCAAAAGCATGGTTGAAATGACGCCGTTGCAACACGCAGGTCTTATTCAAGCCTTTAGTGAAATTGGTGACAGCATTGATATGCTGGTGATAGATACAGCAGCTGGAATTGGTGATTCAGTAACCAGTTTTGTGCGTGCAGCGCAAGAAGTGATACTGGTGGTGTGTGACGAGCCAACCTCTATTACCGATGCTTATGCACTCATTAAATTGCTCAGCCGCGACCATGGTATGACCCGTTTTCGGGTCTTGGCCAATATGGCGCATAGCCCGCAAGAGGGCCGCAGCATCTATGCTAAGCTGGTAAATGTTACCGAACGATTCTTAGATGATGTTACACTGCAATACTTGGGTACAATTCCCTATGATGAGACTGTACGCAAAGCAGCGCAGAGACAGAAAGCAGTATACCAAGCTTTCCCACGCTCCAAGTGCGCTTTGGCTTACAAGTCAATAGCAGAAAAAGTAGATAATTGGCCTTTGCCTGTTACACCGCGAGGGCATTTGGAGTTTTTTGTGGACCGTTTAGTGAGCCAATAAGGACGGGTAAAATAACTATGACAGTAGCCAAAGGTTTGCAAATGTACGCCACAGCACAAGCTAGGGATGAACAGACAATGCTGGTTGAGCAGCATGCTCCTTTGGTTAAGCGGATTGCTTACCACATGTTGGCAAGACTTCCAGCTAGCGTTCAAGTTGAAGATCTTATACAGGCTGGAATGATTGGTTTATTAGAGGCGTCAAAAAAATACGACTCTAGCAAAGGAGCAAGTTTTGAAACCTTTGTCGGCATACGAATTCGCGGCTCTATGCTCGATGAGATGCGCAAAGGTGATTGGGTGCCTCGTTCTGTACACCGAAATACACGCATGGTGAGTGATGCGGTAAGGAAAGTAGAGGGGCGTACAGGTAAAGATGCTCAAGACAAAGAGGTTGCGGCCGAACTAGGTATTAGTCTGGATGATTATCATGCGATTTTAACTGATACTCAGGGCAGTAGATTATTTAGTTTTGATGGTTTGCAAGAAGATGGCGCACAGCCAGACTTACAAGTAAGTCACCGTGGGCCGGGACGAGAGATTGAACAAGAGAAGTTTAAGCAAGCACTAGCTGAGGCAATAGATGGACTGCCAGAGCGTGAGCAATTAGTGCTTTCTTTGTATTATAGTGAAGAGTTAAATTTAAAAGAAATTGGGGTGGTGCTCGGGATTAGCGAATCACGAGTTAGCCAGTTACATAGCCAATGTGCAGCACGTCTTAGAGCGCGACTAGCAGAGTGGCACAGTTGAGATAATAAAAGTATGGGTTTTATTGTGTGCAATATAGAGCTCTTTGGAGGTTACCTTGGATAAAAACATGAAAATCCTCATTGTTGATGATTTTTCAACAATGCGCCGGATCATCAAGAACCTCTTGCGTGACCTAGGGTTTACCAATACGGCCGAGGCTGATGATGGCGCTACAGCATTACCGATGCTGAATAGCGGAGGTTTTGATTTCTTGGTAACAGACTGGAATATGCCAATAATGTCGGGGCTCGACCTTTTAAAGGCCGTGCGTGCTGATGAGAAACTTAAGCATCTTCCAGTGCTAATGGTTACTGCCGAAGCTAAGCGCGATCAGATTATCGAGGCTGCTCAGGCTGGGGTGAATGGCTACGTAGTTAAGCCGTTTACCGCACAGGCGCTGAAAGACAAAATCGAGAAGATTTTTGAGCGGGTTAATGGTTGATACGGTTAATGGAGCAACCATGACGGTAGAGAAATGTGCGGTAACTCAATTACAGCAAGCTGTTCAACAATATGCAGATGATTTGCAAGTCAGCCTTTCCCAGCAAAACTGGGAAGAAGCAGTGCGGGTTATCGGCAAAATCAACTTGGTGCGTGATCAGGCGCTTTATGAAGAGGTTGCCAAGTTAACGCGTGAGCTGCATGGTGCTTTATTAGACCTGCAAATCGATCCAAGCAATCCTCATGCGCAAGAAATGTCGCAGATTACAGATGCGAATGAGCGATTGAAGTATGTCGTTAAAATGACTGAAAAAGCAGCCAATGACACTATTGATTTGGTTGAGAAAAGTGCACCTTTTGCTAACTATATTAGTTATGAGGCGCAAAGTTTGACGGTCGATTGGCAACGTTTTATGCGGCGTGAGATGTCAGTAACGGACTTTAGAGAACTGGCTAAACGAGTTGAGGCTTATTTAAAACGCGGCCTACATGACAGCGATGAACTGTCTAGCAATTTGAATGACATTTTATTGGCGCAGTCCTTCCAAGACTTAACAGGACAGGTAATTAAACGAGTCACTACACTAATAACAGATATGGAAGAGAGCTTGCTAAAGCTGGTAGTTATGGCAAGCACCGTTGATCGCGTTGCCGGTATTGAACATTCACCCGAAGATTTAAGAAAAGCTATAGATAAACATAAAGCAATGATTATGGGTGAAGGTCCGCAAATACGTGCCGATAATGTCGATGTAGTAGCTGATCAGGTCGATGTGGATGATTTGCTATCAAGTTTGGGACTTTAGGGGGCAAATAAATGAGCTTTGAAGCCGATGAAGAAATCCTCCAAGACTTTCTTGTTGAAGCAGGCGAAATTCTAGAGCTATTATCTGAACAGCTAGTTGAACTGGAAAGCAGCCCTGATGACATGAACTTGCTGAATGCTATTTTCCGTGGCTTTCATACGGTAAAAGGCGGCGCGGGATTTCTACAGTTAACCGAGTTGGTTGAATGCTGTCATATCGCTGAAAACGTCTTTGATATTTTGCGCAAAGGTGAGCGCAAGGTAACTCCAGAGCTGATGGATGTGGTTCTGCAGGCGTTAGATAGCGTTATCAGCATGTTTAATGAAGTACGTGAAGGTGTTCAGCTAACACCAGCTCCGCGAGAATTATTAGCGGATCTAGCTTGTTTGGCTGAGCCTGAAAGTGCAACTCAAGACAATGCTGAGGTTGCAGCGCCTGAACAAGAGTATGAAGAAGACGATGCTGATGCCGAATTTCAGCAAATGCTCGAAGCTGCCGGCAGTGAACCTAGCACGACCTCTCAAGGCGATGCTGAAATAATCACAGATGAAGAGTTTGAAGCGTTGCTCGATGAGTTACAGGGTCCAGCGACAGCTAAAGCACCCGCCAGTTCCGATGAAATAACTGACGATGAGTTCGAGAACTTGTTGGATCAGTTGCATGGCTCAGGAAAGTTTCAACTTGAAGCTCCAGCAAATACTAAATCAGAACAAGAGCAGGCCGTTGCTCCTACTATGGGCTCATCTGAGAATATTAGTGATGATGAATTTGAAAACTTACTCGACCAGTTGCACGGTAAGGGCAAGTTTGACGTTTCTGTACAAGAGCCAGCCCCGGCAGCAGTTAAACCTCAGCCCGTTGAGCAGCCAGCTCCTGTAAAGGCAGTCTCACCCGCTAAAGAACCAGCTAACAAAGCACCCGTGGCGCAGCGCGCCGCTGCAGCCGAAGAAACAACAGTACGTGTTGATACGGCTCGCCTAGATGACATTATGAACATGGTCGGTGAGTTGGTGTTGGTGCGTAATCGCTTGGTCCGCTTGGGTATAGAAAGCGGTGATGAGGACATGGGTAAAGCGGTAGCTAACCTTGATGTGGTGACCGGCGATTTGCAGACAGCGGTAATGAAAACCCGCATGCAGCCAATCAAAAAAGTATTTGGCCGTTTCCCGCGTTTAGTGCGTGATATGGCGCGTAGCCTCAAAAAAGATATTAAACTTGAGCTGATTGGTGAGGAAACCGACTTAGATAAAAACCTCGTTGAAGCTTTAGCGGATCCGTTGGTGCACTTGGTGCGTAACTCAGTGGACCACGGCATTGAAATGCCTGATGAGCGTGAAGCGGCAGGTAAGGCGCGTGAGGGTAAGGTAGTTCTTTCGGCCGCGCAGGAAGGTGATCATATTCTGTTGATGATTACCGATGACGGTAAGGGAATGGATGCTGATATCTTGCGTGCTAAAGCCGTAGAGAAGGGCATGTATGATAAAGACGCTGCTGATCGTTTAACCGAGTTTGAATGTTATAACCTGATTTTTGCTCCTGGGTTCTCGACTAAAACTGAGATTTCGGACGTATCCGGTCGTGGTGTGGGCATGGATGTGGTTAACACCAAAATAAATCAGTTAAACGGCAGCGTTAACGTTTACTCTAAGCTAGGCGAAGGCTCACAGGTTGTTATCAAGGTGCCGTTAACCCTCGCCATCATGCCTACGCTAATGGTTATGCTTAAAGATCAAGCCTTTGCATTCCCGCTGGTGAACGTCAACGAGATTTTCCACTTAGATCTGTCTCGCACAAACGTAGTTGATGGCCAAGAAGTAGTTATTGTGCGTGACAAAGCTTTACCATTGTTTTATTTGAAGCGCTGGTTGTTACCTCAGTTAGCCCATGAAGAGCAGTCAGAAGGGCATGTGGTTATTGTAACTGTGGGTGATAAGCGTGTTGGTTTTGTAGTTGACCAGCTAGTAGGTCAAGAAGAAGTTGTAATCAAACCATTAAGTAAAATGCTGCAGGGTACGCCCGGTATGTCTGGCGCTACAATTACTGGTGATGGTCGTATTGCACTGATTTTAGATGTACCAAGCCTGTTGAAGCATTATGTATAAAGACTAAACAGTGTTTGGAATTTGGTATTGGATATGAGGAAAGCATGACGATTAAAGTATTGGTGGTGGATGACTCTGGCTTTTTTCGCCGCAGACTGACAGAAATTCTTTCCTCTGATCACGACTTCGAAGTTGTGGGTACAGCGTCAAATGGACGAGAAGCGGTAGAGAAAACTGTAGAGTTGCGCCCAGACGTTATTACCATGGATTATGAAATGCCGGTCATGGATGGTATTACTGCGGTCAAACAGATCATGCAGCGCTGTCCAACACCGGTATTAATGTTTTCCTCGCTAACCCATGAAGGTGCAAGAGTTACTCTAGATGCACTTGAAGCGGGTGCTGTTGATTACTTACCGAAAAACTTTGAGGATATTTCTCGTAATCCTGAACGTTTAAAGCAAATGCTGTGCGATAAGGTTCGTGCCATATCGCATACCAACAAACGCGCTTTATCACGTCCAGCAGCTGCAGTTGCTGCAAGTCAGCCAGTAGCTCCGAGGGTTTTACCAAAAGCCGGTGCAACGTCAAGAGAAGCAACTAGGCCGCTGGTAACGCGCGCGGTAGAGCCTATTTCAACTGCCGCCAAGTCCAGTCCACCGGCAACCAAAGCTAGACCGAAAGCTAAAAATTACAAACTGGTTGCTATAGGCACTTCAACCGGTGGTCCTGTTGCACTGCAAAAAGTTTTAACCAGTTTGCCGAGTAATTTTCCTGCACCCATAGTGCTGATTCAACATATGCCGGCCGCCTTTACCAAGGCGTTTGCCGACCGTCTAGATAAACTCTGCCAAATAAATGTTAAAGAAGCTGAGGACGGCGACATGTTGCGCCCTGGTTTGGCATTGTTAGCGCCGGGTGGAAAGCAAATGATGATTGACCCTCGAGGTCAGGTAAGAATTTTACCGGGCGATGAACGTTTAAATTACAAGCCTAGCGTAGACGTTACCTTTGGTTCAGCTGCCAAAGTTTTTAACGATAAAGTGCTTGCCGTTGTGTTGACTGGCATGGGGGCTGACGGGCGTGAGGGCGCTCGTATGCTAAAGGCTGCTGGTAGTCAGGTTTGGGCACAGGATGAAGCGAGCTGCGTTATCTACGGCATGCCTATGGCCGTTGTAAAAGCAGAGCTTGCGGATGCCATTTACTCTCTGGATGACGTAGGCCCTAACATAGTTGAGGCCTGTATCTAATGGATATCCTTAGCCTAGTAGGTTTTGTTCTTGCTTGTGTTGCGATTGTGGGCGGAAACTACCTAGAAGGCGGGCATATTGGCGCATTAATGAATGCCCCGGCAGCGTTGATTGTGTTTGGTGGCACCATTGGTGCTGTATTACTACAAACACCGCTACCGCATTTTATTCGTGGCTTAAAACTCATGTCTTGGGTTTTTTTCCCGCCCTATATTGATTTGCAAAACGGTATTAATAATGTAGTAGGCTGGAGCATGATAGCCCGTAAAGATGGGTTGTTAGGGCTTGAGTCCGTTGCTGAATCAGAACCTGATCCCTATGCACAAAAGGGTTTGCGTCTCTTAGTGGATGGTGTGGAGCCTGAAGCCATTCGCAGTATCCTTGAGGTTGATCTTTACACTCAAGAAGATCGCGATCTGCAGGCGTCCAAGATCTATGAAGCTATGGGCGGTTATTCGCCTACCGTGGGAATTATCGGTGCGGTAATGGGTTTGATTCATGTGATGGGCAACCTTGCTGATCCATCCCAGCTGGGTAATGGTATTGCAGTGGCTTTCGTCGCTACCATCTATGGTGTTGCTGCAGCGAACTTGTTTTTATTACCCGTGGCGGGCAAAATTAAGTCTGTCGTAATGCGTCATTCACGCTACCGTGAAATGCTCTTAGAGGGATTGCTGTCAATTGCTGATGGTGAAAACCCGCGCTCTATTGAAATCAAGCTGCAAGGCTTTATGGAATAGCCATGGCGCGCAGACGTCGACAGGAAGAGCCGCCTAACCATGAACGTTGGTTGGTTTCTTATGCAGACTTTATAACGCTGTTGTTTGCTTTCTTTGTCGTAATGTATTCCATCTCTTCGATTAACGAAGGCAAATACAAAATCCTTTCCGATGCCTTAGACGGCGTTTTTAATCAGCAAGAGCGCTCGATAAAACCTATTCCTGTCGGCGATGAGCGCGTGCGCGGCATCGATGGTGGCAATAGTGATTTTGATGAGGCTGATGAACGTGATCCACTGGAAATGATTGCGGAAAACATCCAAGGAGAGTTCGCTAACTTATTGGGTGATGGTCAATTACATATTCGCGCCAATGAAATGTGGCTGGAATTAGAGCTAAGCTCAAGTTTGTTATTTCCTAGTGCAGATGCCATTCCTCATCAAGAAGCATTTGAAATCATTGAAAAAATAGCCAAAATTTTAGCACCCTATGAAAACCCTATTCAGGTCGAAGGGTTTACTGATAATTTACCTATTAACACCAAAGCCTATCCTACAAACTGGGAGTTATCCGCCCACCGTGCCGCTAGCATTGTCAGGATGTTAGCCATGGACGGGGTGATGCCAGGTCGTCTAGCCGCGGTTGGCTACGGCGAACACCAGCCTATTGCCAGTAACGCCACTGCTGAGGGCCGAGCTAGAAATAGGCGGGTTGTCTTAATCATTTCACGCAACACTCAAGGGCGTCATGAGCCCGTTCATGCTAGAAAGAAGTAAAGCTGGCACGCTGATTGCATTCTAAAGCTCAATATTAACCTGTTTTAAAGATGGTCAAAAAACCGTCGCTTGTTTTGAGTGGTAACAAGTTGCACGGTGGGAGAGTCTAATGAAGGTTTGGGCTGTAGCAAATCAAAAAGGTGGGGTAGGTAAAACCACCACAACAGTCGCTTTGGCGGGGCTGCTAGCTGATGCTGGAAGACGGGTTCTAGTGGTTGATCTGGATCCACATGGCTCGTTAACCAGTTATTTTGGTTATGATCCTGACACGATAGAATACAGTTGCTATGACTTATTTGCGCATGGTGGAAAAATACCACCTGACTTGCCCGATCGTATTCGAGTAAAAACAAGTCATGAAAATATTGACTTATTCCCCTCAAGTACAGCTGTGGCAGTATTAGAGCGCCAGTCGCTAGGGCAGGATGGTATGGGCTTAGTGTTAGCCAAATCCCTAGCGTTACTATGGGATGACTATGACTTTGCCATTTTAGATAACCCACCCTTGCTAGGGATATTAATGGTTAATGCGTTAGCGGCCAGCGAGCATTTGGTTATTCCAGTGCAGACTGAGCACCTAGCAATAAAAGGCTTAGAGCGCATGGTCAGTACTATCAATATGGTTAATCGTTCGCGCAAAGAAAAGCTGCCTTATACCGTTGTGCCAACAATGTTTGACCGGCGTACGCAAGCATCTTTATCTACCTTGCGTACACTGCGCAATGATTACGCAGAACACTTGTGGCATGCGTTTATTCCTATTGATACTAAATTAAGAGACGCTAGCCAGGCAGGTGTGGTGCCGTCTAGTTATGATAAAAGCAGTCGCGCAGTTTTAGCCTACAGGTCATTACTAAAACATTTACTTAGCCAAAGCATAAGCCACAGTCAAGAACGTCAAGGGCAAAAGCTCGCTTAGGTAATCATAGATAGGTTGCTATGATGAAAACAAATAAATCACAAACAGCACTACAGCATTATTTAGATGGCTTGTTACAAGAGGCTGAAATTGATCAGTTCAATGAGCCTAAGCCAGTGATGCTTGAAGAAAAGCCGCTGGCACCCGTATTATTGCCGACTTTTACTGCGCCGAAAATAGTTATCGAACAGCAGGTTGAAGTTAAAGTTGATACTGAGCCGCAACCAGAACCGCAACAAATAATAGCGGTTGATGAAAAACCAGCTTGGTCGGAGCAGCCATTTGAGTGTTTATTATTTGATGTGGCAGGGCTAACGCTAGCCGTCCCATTAATTTGCTTGGGTAGTATTTATCAACTCAGCGAAGATGATATCACGCCGATATTTGCTCAGCCCGAGTGGTTTGTTGGTATTATGTCCACTCCGGCTGGCAACTTAAAAGTATTAGATACGGCTCGCTGGGTTATGCCAGAGCGCTATAATCCTGAGCTTAGAAAAGACTTTGGTTTTGTAATATCTATCGACGGACATGAGTGGGGTTTAGCTGTAAACCAAGTGCGTAACTCTATCTTATTGCGTCCGGATGAAGTTAAGTGGCGTTTAAAGCGTGGTCAGCGCGCATGGCTGGCAGGTACAGTGATTGAGCACATGTGTGCACTGCTAGATGTTGAGGCCTTGGCTGAACTTATTATTGATAAAGATAAACGTGTAGCGGTCGATAAGACTCTATAGTGAAAAGTGAAATTGAGAATTTCTATATAAGCTGTAAGCTTCGGATTTTCTTGTTAAATAGATTGAGCAAATCTGCCTAGATTGAGGTTAAAAACGATGAAGAATTCATCTGCACAAAGCTCTGATGATCCAGTATTACAGTGGGTTACTTTTCGTCTCGATGATGAAACCTATGGCATCAACGTAATGCAGGTGCAAGAGGTTTTACGTTACAGTGAAATTGCCCCGGTTCCAGGTGCGCCAAGTTACGTGTTAGGCATCATTAACTTGCGCGGCAACGTGGTCACAGTGATAGATACTCGTCAGCGTTTTGGTTTGCCATCAGCGGAGATCACTGATAACACGCGCATTGTGATTATTGAAGCCGACAAGCAGGTAGTAGGTATTCTGGTTGATAGCGTTGCCGAAGTGGTTTATTTACGTGAATCAGAAATAGAAACTGCGCCTAATGTGGGTAATGATGAAGCCGCTAAATTTATTCAGGGCGTTTGTAATAAAAACGGTGAATTATTAATTCTGGTTGAACTCGAGAAAATGATGTCCGAGCAAGAGTGGGCTGAACTGGATGGTTTTTAATGCAATACGGGCTTCTGGCAATAGCAATTCTGTTAATACTGTTGTTGGTCGGTATTTGCTTTGTATTGCTGCGTAAAATACGCAACATACACGATGAGCTTGATGCTTTAGAGCAAAGTATAGAGCAGCAGGCCAAATCTTTAAGCCGCAGATTAGACAACTACTTAACAGGCAGTATTCAAATGGGGGAAGAGTTGCATAATCTGCGTCAGCAGGTAGCACCTTTGCCAGAGAAGCTTATGCAGATGGAGCAGCGAGATCCAAGCAGCTTGTCCTTTATAGAGGCAGCGCGCTTGGTGTCTCTTGGGGCTACGACAGAAGACTTACAGCAAGCCTGTGGACTATCGCATGCAGAAGCGGAGTTGCTGAAGAGAATGCACCAGAAGAATTGTTGATAAAAATATATTTGCTTAAGGAGCCTCTGAATAACGTTACCGAGGACGCTAACACAAGGCGCAACGACCAACGGGAGTAACAGCCAAAGGCTGACCCGAAGGGCGAGCGCTAGCGAGTCAAAACGTACGAAAAAGCGCAGTTTACACATAGTAAATGATTCGCTTCGCTCCCCCTTCGGGGCCGTGCTAAAGCACGTTCAATCTAAAGATTGTGAGTACGTTTTTAACGCGGTGGTAGCTACGCAGGTAGTTATTCAGAGGCTTCTTAACTCCAGCCATAAAAAAAGCCGACCCTAGAGCCGGCTTTTTTGCTAGTGCGATATTACTTGCGGCTAGCTTTTTCTAACATACGTAGTGCACGCTCGTTAGCTTCGTCAGCAGTTTGCTGAGCACGCTGAGCAGCAGCTAAAGCTTCGTTAGCTTTGTTGTATGCTTGATCAGCACGTGCTTGTGCACTTGCTGCAGTGTTTTCGATGGCAGTTACTTGCTCGCTTGAAACGCCAGCACAACCAACAGTCAAAGCACCAGCCAAAGCTAAAGCAGAGAGTTTGATAATATTTTTCATTTTTTTCCCCTGAGAAAAATCAGTTTGCCTAAGAAACAATCCGTCACATAACGGACTGACTATGGCATATGTTACGCATTCGCTGGATTAAGTAAACTAGTTGTGAATAAAATACTTTAAAAAAGTGAACAACTAGCTCGTTTTTAGACTAATTGCTTGTAGCACGGTGGTCTTATTGCCTTTGAGGGTCTCTAAAGTAGGTTTTTAAAAGCCTAGTTAGATGTCTTTTAATGCTTATTTTTTAAAAAGCTTGCACTTGGTGACAGAAAACTATATATTCTTGCGCCTGTTGGAGCTGCATACTTAAGCAGCCCAAAAGTCATCCGCCCGGATGGCGGAATAGGTAGACGCAAGGGACTTAAAATCCCTCGAAGGTAACTTCGTGCCGGTTCGATTCCGGCTCCGGGCACCATATTAAACCCCTAAGCATTTGATTGCTTAGGGGTTTTTTATTTTTTATGCGTAAATTTTGCGTAAATTTGGCGCGATGGCGGCTTTGCGGCAACTCCTAAGTTGGTTTTATAGTTCGCATCGCGCATAAGATGCGCTCCCACAGGATTTCGTGGTCTAACGTAGCTGTGTGTATGGGTTCTGCACTCGTAGGAGCGCAACTCTTGCGCGATGGTAATTGGCAGGCAATACCTTGGTTAGCTTTATAATTTGCACTGTGCAAAAGCAGGGCTGATTTTCGACACCTTGCGCTATGAATAACTGCTGGTACTACAATACAACTAGCTTGTGTAAAAGCTGGCTAGAGGTAACGCTACTAATTGCTTATCAAAATGCACGGTTTGCTCGCCTGTATAAAGTAAAATACCCCGCTTAAATTGCTGTGGCGTGGTTTCACGCAAATGACGCAAGCCGTTAAAATCTTTTTTGCTGATTGTGGCAGCAGCTTTTACTTCTATGCCCACCAATTCTTTACGACGGTTTTCCAGTACAAAATCAACTTCCATACCTGTAGTGGTTCGGTAATGCATGAGCTGGGTACGCTGCTCTGCCCACGTTTGATGCTTAGCTAGCTCGGCATGAACAAAACTCTCTACCAAGTCGCCGGGCAAACCATGGCTATTTTGAATAGCAGAATGAGTTACGCCTTGTAGGTGTGCTGTCATGCCATAATCGGATAAAAAAAGCTTAGGCGATTTTTGTAAACGCTTACCCAAATTAGATGACCAAGCTGGCACTTGCCGAATAAGAAACAAGGTTTCTAGCAAGCTGAGGTAACGTCTTAATGTGGTTTGAGCAATGCCACTGGTACGCGAAAGCTCGGATATATTCAGCAAACTGCCATTACGTGCTGCCAATAATTGCATCAACTTGGGTAGTTCGCTTAAACCTTCAATATTTGCTAAATCTCGTACGTCACGTTGCAAAATCGTCAACAAATAACTATCGAACCAAGCTTCGCGCCGACGCTCACTGTTACGTGTTAGAACTTCGGGAAAACCGCCTTTTAACAAACGCTCAATAAAATCATCACGATCAAAGGAGTAGCTGTTAGCAAAATCACCGCTATACAGTCGTTCTATCAAATCAAATTCGTGATTATTAATTTCAGTTTGCGCTAAAGGCCATAGCTCAATAATTTCCATACGTCCGGCTAAAGAGTCTGCCATCTCTGGTAGCAGCAATACATTTGCCGAACCCGATAATAAAAAACGGCCAGCAGTGCGATTTTTATCTACTGCCGCTTTTATCGCCAAAAATAAGCCGGGAGCACGCTGTATTTCATCCAAGCACACCTTACCCGTTTGGCCAGCAATAAACCCGAAAGGATCAGTTAATGCCGCAGCTAACACTGCTGGATCATCCAATGTAAGGTAGTTTCGATTAGGTCTTAGCATTTGAGCTAAAGTGCTTTTGCCTGTTTGACGTGCACCGTTAATGAGTGTCACAGGGGAGTCTTCTAAGGCTTCTAAAGCAAAATTACGAATCGTTCTTGGCAGCATGGCGTTACACCTTAATCAAAGATAAGTGCATTACACCAAAACAAATATGTAAAATCCACCACTAGGTGGACAATATACAGCTGATTGGTGGTGAATATTACACATTTATTTCAGGCTTGGTTTTTTCTTGGCGTAATTTTGGCGTAAAGCAGCGCGCATTGTTGGAATGCAACTTTTGCGCGATGGTGATTTTCCGGCAACCTCTAAGTTGGTTTTATAGTCCGCTTCGCGCATAAGATGCGCTCCCACAGGATTTCGTGGTCTAACGTAGCTGTGTGTATGGGTTCTGCACTCGTAGGAGCGCAACTTTTGCGCGATGGTGATTTTCCGGCAACCTCTAAGTTGGTTTTATAGTCCGCTTCGCGCATAAGATGCGCTCCCACAGGATTTCTTGATCTAACCTAAAGGCTTGGTCGGTAATCAATCAGTAAATTCAAAGTAAAGCCGCTGCTAATTTTCTCTGAGCCTGCTATCTTTTACGCTCTGATAAAGTCTAGGGAAGTCCAATTCTGTGTCTAGTACGCATTCTTCGGTAACAACTAAGAAAAAAATACTCTGGTCGGTGCTAACTCTGGTGGTTTTGGCGCTGGGTTATTGGGCGTGGCATGCGAGTCAGTCGCCGACAGGTAAAGCAGCAGGGCCGCGTATGGGACGTGGCTTTATGCAGGATGCCGTACCGGTCAGTGTGGCTAAGGTACGCCAGGATGTGTTTGTTGAGCAGATTAAAGCATTAGGCACGGTTACCGCTTGGCGTAAGGCTGAGGTGACCAGTCAGGTTAGTGGTATTTTAGAGCGTATTCATTTTGAGGAAGGCCAATCGGTACAGCAGGGTGACTTGCTTGCAGAGATAGATGCGCGTAGCTATAAGGCTGCTTTATTACAAGCCGAGGGGGCATTGCAGGAAACCCGTGCTCAGTTGACTAGCGCTCAGTTGGATTTAAAGCGCTATCAAGAGTTACGAGCGGATGACTCTATTGCTCAGCAAACAGTGGAGCATCAGCATGCCACTGTAAATCAGTTACAGGGCACATTAAAAGTTCGTGAGGCACAACGTGATGCTGCCAAACTTAACTTGGATTACAGCCGTATTACCGCGCCCATTAGCGGACGCTTAGGTTTGCGTGCGCTTGATATAGGTAATCATGTGGCAGCCGGCAATACGGTGCTGGTTACTTTGACGCAGCAACAGCCCATAGGTATAGGTTTTACCATCACTGAGCAAGCCATTGGTTCCGTGCAGCAAGCCGTTAGCAAAGGGCAACCACTTAAAGTATTGGCGTGGAATCGTGATGAAACGGAGCTGCTAGCAGAGGGCGTTCTGGATAGTCTGGATAACCAAGTCGATGCGGCAACAGGCACGCTGCGCTTAAAGGCGCGTCTAGCTAACGAGGACAACCTTTTGTTTCCACAGCAATTTGTGAATGTAAGCTTACAGGTTGCGGAACATGAACAGGCATTAATGGTGCCTAATGATGCCTTGCAGTTTGGCAGTCAGGGACGTTTTGTTTGGCGCGTCTTGTCTGACAATACTGCCCAGATGGTGCAGGTAAAAGTGACGCAGTCTGATGCGAATTATTCAGTGATTAGTGCGGATTTGAGTGCGGGCGACTCTGTGGTTATCGAGGGCGTGGACCGTTTGAAAAACGGCAGTAAAGTGGAGATTATCCGCGCTGATGGCAACAGCGAAGCGCCAGCCGTATCAGCTGATAAGCCTGAACAACAATCTGATTCAAACCGTCGTTCACAGCAGCGTTAATAATGAATTTCTCACGTATTTTTATCCTACGTCCGGTTGCGACCACGTTATTGATGGTGGCGGTTTTTTTGCTGGGCGTGCTGGCGTATGGGTTACTGCCGGTTTCAGCGTTGCCGCAGGTGGATTATCCAACGATTCGCGTGATGACGCTGTATCCCGGTGCGAGTCCACAGGTGATGAACAGCTCGGTTACCGCACCGCTTGAGCGTCAATTTGGGCAGATGCCCGGACTAGAGCAAATGTCGTCTACCAGCTCAGGTGGCGCCTCGGTGATTAGCCTGCGTTTTAGCTTGGATATTTCCCTAGATGTGGCTGAACAGGAAGTACAGGCGGCGATTAATTCAGCCATGAACTTGCTGCCCAATGATTTGCCCGCACCGCCGGTGTATAACAAGGTGAATCCAGCAGACAGCCCGATTTTGACCCTCGCTATAACTTCAGCAAGTATGCCCTTACCGCAGGTCAATGATCTGGTCGATACCCGTATGGCACAGAAAATCGCGCAAATCAACGGGGTAGGCTTGGTCAGTTTGGGTGGTGGTCAGCGCCCCGCGGTGCGTATTCGTGCTAATTCACAGGCTTTGGCCGCCGCAGACTTGAGCTTAGCGGATGTGCGTAACTTGATTGCTCGTGCTAACGTCAATCAGCCCAAGGGCAGTATTGATGGGCCGTCGCGCATTACTCAACTGGATGCTAATGATCAATTACGTAGCGCAGAAGATTACGCGCAACTAATTTTAAAATATCAAGACGGCCGTGCGCTGCGTTTAGCTGATGTGGCCAGTATTATTGAAGGCGCAGAAAACGAACGCTTAGCAGCATGGGCGGATTCACAGCAAGCTGTATTGCTCAATATCCAGCGCCAACCCGGAGCCAACGTGATTGAAGTGGTGGAGCGTATTGAAGCGTTGCTGCCCAGTATTATCGCAACCTTGCCGGCAGGTGTTGAGGTGCGGGTGCTCACCGACCGCACACAAACTATTCGTGCTGCCGTTAAAGACGTGCAATTTGAGTTGGTGCTTGCTGTCATTCTGGTGGTGTTGGTAACGCTGTTATTTCTCAAGAAGCTCAGCGCCACGTTGATACCTTCCATCGTGGTGCCTTTGTCGTTGATTGGCACCTTTGCCGTGATGCATTTGGCGGGATTTTCACTGAATAACCTGACGCTGATGGCGTTAACCATCGCCACGGGCTTTGTGGTGGATGATGCTATCGTCATGCTGGAAAACATTGCTCGCCATATCGAACAAGGCGAAACGCCACTTAGTGCCGCCATTAAGGGTGCTAAACAAATTACCTTTACCCTGATTTCACTGACGTTTTCTTTGATTGCGGTACTGATTCCGCTGCTGTTTATGCAGGATGTAGTGGGGCGTTTGTTCCGCGAATTTGCGATTACTTTGGCCGTTGCGATCCTGATTTCTTTGGTTATTTCTTTAACCCTGACACCCATGATGTGCGCGCGCCTGTTAAAGCCTCAGGCTAAGCAGCAACAAGAAGATTGGCTAAGTCGTATCATTGCTGGCTATGCGCGTAGTTTGACTTGGGTTTTGGGGCATCAAACGCTGACCTTGCTGGTGGCGGTGGCGACTTTTTTACTGACGGCGTTGTTGTGGATGTGGGTGCCGAAAGGGTTTTTCCCTGAGCAGGATACCGGAGTGATTCAGGGCGTTTCTGAAGCACCACAAACGATTTCTTTTGCTGCTATGGCAGAGCGCCAGCAGCGTCTGACGGATGTTTTGCTGCAGGACCCAGCGGTGCGCAGTGTGTCGGCACAGATTGGTGTGGACGGTGATAACCCTACGCTGAACACAGGGCGGGTGTTGATTAACCTTAAGCCTTTTGCCGAACGCGACGTCAGTGCAGGACAGGTGATTGAACGTCTGCGTCCTGAGTTGGCACAGGTGTTGGGCATTGAACTGTTTCTGCAGCCCGTGCAGGACTTGAGCATTGAAGACCGGGTTAGCCGTACTCAATACCAGTTTAGTCTGGAATCTGCCGACCCGCAGTTGCTCGATCGCTGGGCTCCTGAGCTGATTGAATATTTGCAGCAGCAACCCAAGTTGCGAGATGTGGCGAGTGATCTGCAAGCTGCTGGTTTGCAATATTACCTGCATATTGACCGTGATTTAGCCGGACGTTTAGGGGTGAGTATCAGTGCCATCACGGATGCGCTGTATGATGCTTTTGGTCAGCGGCAAATCTCAACCATTTTTACCCAAACCAGTCAGTACCGTGTGGTCTTAGAAGCGCTAGCAAATCCTGATGATGCGCAAGCGCGTTTGCATAATGTGCATGTACGCAGCAATACAGGTGAATCTTTGCGTTTGGCTAATTTGGTGCGCATTGAAGAAAAGTCCGCACCGTTGCTGCTCAATCATATCGGTCAGTTTCCAGCCGTTTCAGTGTCGTTTAACCTCAGCCCTAGCGTGTCCTTGGGCGAAGCGGTGACGGTCATTGAACAAGCACAGCTCGACTTGTCGATGCCAGAGGCGATTCAAAGCCATTTTCAAGGGGCTGCCGCGGCTTTCCGCTCCTCGCTATCGAGTACGCTCTGGTTGATTTTAGCGGCGGTAGTGACCATGTATTTGGTGCTCGGGGTGTTGTATGAAAGCTATATCCACCCGATTACCATTCTTTCGACACTGCCATCAGCGGCTATTGGTGCTTTGCTGGCGTTGTTATTGACGGGCAATGACCTGAGCATGATTGCCGTTATCGGCATTATCTTGCTGATTGGTATCGTCAAGAAAAACGCTATTATGATGATTGATTTTGCCTTGGACGCAGAGCGTCATCAGGGCATGTCCGCCGAAGAGGCAATTTATCAAGCGGCGCTGCTCAGATTTAGACCTATTTTAATGACCACCTTGGCGGCTTTGTTTGCGGCAGTGCCGTTAATGCTGGCAACAGGCTCAGGTGCAGAATTGCGCCAGCCACTGGGTTTGGTGATGGTGGGTGGTTTGTTGCTCAGTCAGTTGCTGACTCTGTACACCACGCCAGTGATTTACCTGTTTTTTGATCGCCTTAGCCCAGCCAATCGCCAGCTGCAGTTGCAGGAAGAGGCTTAGCTGTGAACCTTTCAGCGCCCTTTATTCACCGTCCCGTCGCTACGACGCTGCTGTGCATTGCTATTGTTTTGTTGGGGATTTTAGGTTTTCGTCTGCTGCCTGTTGCACCTTTGCCAGATATGGATTTTCCAGTCATTACTGTACAAGCCAGCTTGCCCGGCGCCAGTCCGCAGGTGATGGCCGCCACGGTGGCAACGCCTTTAGAGCGCTCGTTGGGCAGTATTTCCGGTATCAGTCAGATGACCAGTCGCAGCTTTCAGGGCAGTACGCGGATTATGGTGCAGTTTGATTTAGGTCGTGATATTAACGCTGCCGCGCGTGAGGTGCAGGCGGCTATTAATGCGGCTAGCGAATTATTGCCTAGCGGTATGCGCAGCATGCCGACCTACCGTAAGGTCAATCCGACTCAATCCCCCATTATGGTGTTGGCGCTCACCAGTGATGTGCTGGAGCGCGGCAAGCTGTATGACTTGGCCGAGTCCATCGTCGGGCAAAAACTGTTGCAAATTCAGGGCGTGGGTGATGTGCAGATTGGCGGCAGCTCGTTGCCAGCCGTACGGGTCGAGCTAGAACCACGCCTGTTAGAGCATTACGGCATTGCGCTCGATGAGGTTCGCCAAAGCATTGCCAGCGCCAACCAGCAACGCCCCAAAGGTCAGCTAGAGCAGGGTTTGCGCCATTGGCAGTTGCAAGCTAATGACCAACTGTATAGTGCCGCTGAGTACGCACCGATGATTATTCGCTATCAGGATGGTGCAGCGTTACGTTTGGGCGATGTGGCGACCGTGACCGATGATGTGGAAAACCGTTACAACAGCGGTTTTTTTAATGATCAGGATGCCGTACTGCTGGTGATTAACCGTCAAGCCAGTGCCAATATTATTGCGACGATAGCCGCCATCAAAGATGAGTTGCCTAGCTTGCAAGCGGTGTTGCCCGAATCCGCACAGTTGCAGGTGGCTATGGACCGTTCCCCCGTAATCCGTGCCACGCTGTATGAGGCTGAACGTTCATTGTTGATTGCGACCGCGCTGGTGATTTTGGTGGTGTTGCTGTTTTTAGGCCACTGGCGTGCGGCGATTATTCCTGCCTTTGCTGTACCAGTCTCGCTGATTGGCAGTTTCTCAGTGATGTACTTGCTTGGGTTTTCGCTTAATAACCTGTCACTGATGGCATTGATTATTGCCACCGGATTGGTGGTGGATGACGCCATTGTGGTGCTGGAAAATATTACTCGTCATATCCGACTGGGGAAAACACGCCTAGAGGCAGCGTTATTGGGTGCTAAAGAAGTGGGCTTTACCTTGCTGTCGATGAACCTGTCGTTAGTGGTGGTGTTTGTCTCGATTCTGTTTATGGGTGGTCTTATTGAGCGGCTGTTTCGAGAGTTTTCCATCACCCTGACGGTGGCTATTTTAATTTCTTTATTAGTGTCTGTGACCCTGACGCCGATGATGTGCGCGCGCTGGCTCAAAGAGGAGTTGCCCGAGCGTGAACCTACTTGGTTGGAGCGCAAGGGTACAGCTATGTTGCAGGGGTATCAGCGCAGCTTAACCTGGACGCTGAGGTTTCAGCCCTTGATGCTGCTGGGTTTGCTGCTGACGATCGGTGCAAGTGTTTGGTTGTTTATGGATGTGCCCAAAACCTTTATGCCTCAGCAAGATACGGGACAGTTAAGAGGCATGATTCGTAGTGATGATGGTTTGTCATACCACACCATGCGCCCAAAAATGGAAGCTTATCGGCAAGCCTTGCTAAAGGATGCTGATGTGCAAAGCGTGGCAGGTTTTATTAGCGGTGGCAGTAATGCGTTTTTGATTGTGCGCCTTAACGCTGTGAATGAGCGTGACGAAACAGCGCAAGAAGTGGTTGATCGCCTGCGTAACCAAATTCCAAAAATACCCGGCTCACGGCTCTTTTTAATGCCTGAGCAAGATTTGTTTATTGGCGGGCGCGAAGGGGGCAATACGCAGCATGAATATGTGTTGCTCGCCAGCGACTTGGATGATTTGCGCCATTGGCAGCCAAAGGTGCGTGATGCATTACGCGCTTTACCGGAGTTGACCGATATTGATACCCGCGAAGGTCGTGGCGCGCAGCAGTTGTCATTAGAGGTTGATCGCGTTCAAGCCGCACGACTGGGTGTGGACATGGCGATGGTCACAGCGTTACTCAATAATGCCTTTAGTCAGCGGCAAGTCTCAACGATTTATCAAACGCTGAACCAGTACAGCGTAGTGTTAGAGGTTGACCCGCGTTTTATCGGCTCACCCAAAGTGCTGGAGCAAATTCACGTGATTGGCGCGCAAGGTGAGCGAATTCCGTTGTCTGCCTTCACCCGCTGGCAATCTAGCCTACAAAACGAAAGCGTGCAGCATGACGGGCAGTTTGCGGTGGAAAGCATCGGTTTTGCGCTGGCGCCGGGTGTTAGTTTGGATCAAGCCAGTGTTGCTATTGAGCGAGCCATGGCGCAAATCAGTCTGCCAACCGAAGTGCAGGGGCGTTTGGGCGGTACAGCGGGCTTTTTCCGCCAAAGTCAAAGCATGCAAGGGGGCATGTTGTTGGTGGCGATAGCCATTGTGTATTTGGTGTTGGGTGTGCTGTATGAAAGCTATGTGCACCCACTGACGATTTTATCGACCTTGCCGTCGGCTGGAGTAGGTGCTTTGCTGGCGATAAAACTGACGGGCGGCGAGTTCAGCCTGATATCCCTGTTAGGTTTATTTTTGCTGATTGGTATTGTAAAGAAAAATGCAATTTTGATGATTGATTTTGCTTTACACCTGCAGCGCGATCAGGGAATAAAACCTGAGCATGCCATTGTCAGCGCAGCCGTACAGCGCTTTCGCCCGATTATGATGACCACTATGGCCGCCATTCTAGGCGCGCTGCCTTTGCTGGTGGTGGGGGCTGAAGGCAGTGAAATGCGGCAGCCACTGGGTTTGGCGATTGTTGGCGGGCTGCTGTTAAGTCAATTATTAACGCTATACAGCACACCGGCGGTGTATTTGTTTTTTGACCGGCTTAGCCAGCGCTTTAGCCGCAAGCAAGCTAATGCAAAAGTGCAGGTAAGTACCGAGTAACCGAGCTGGGATAACAGGGTATGCAGAGTTTAATGAAAGGATTAGGCATGTTAAAAGTAAGTCGGGTTTTTTTAATGGCTGGGGCGATGCTGTTTGTGTCGGGCTGTTTGCTGGGGCCAAACTATCAACGTCCTGAACAGCCATTACCTGAGCAATTCACCGAGATTGAAGGCTGGAAGCACGCTGAACCTGCTGAATTGGCGGACAAAGGTCAGTGGTGGCAGTTGTATCAGGACGAGCTATTAACAGACATGCTGCACACACTCGATGCCAGTAATCAAAATCTGGCGGCGGCTGAAGCTGCTTGGCGTGAAGCCCAAGCGGCGTTAGGCAGTACCCGCTCAGAGCTGTATCCGCAGCTTAGTGCGCAAGGTAGCAGCACGCGTTCAGCACAAGGACGTGACGAGATCACTAAAAGCAGCACGCGTTCAGCACAAGGACGTGACGAGATCACTAAAAACAAAAATGTGCAGCTTGGCCTTAGTTGGCAGCTCGATCTGTGGGGGCAGGTGCGTCGTCAAGTAGAAGCAGGGCAGGCGCGTGCCGATGCCAGTGCGGCTGATTGGGCAGCGCTTCGTTTGAGCTTGCAAGCTCAACTGGTGCAAAACTACATTCAACTACGCACGCTGGATGAGCAAATCCGCATTGTGCAGCGCAATCTTGACGCATACGCACGCGTACTGAAAATCACCGAAAACCGTTATCAAAGCGGCATGGTGACTAAAGCGGATACCAGTCAAGCGCTGACGCAACTACGCAGTACCGAAGCGCAGTTGCTGGACTTGAACAGCCAGCGCCGGCGCTTGCAACACAGTATCGCCCTGTTGTTAGGACAACCGGCTACGGGTTTTCAACTCAGCGCACAAGCAGGCTTGCCCGCTATGCCCGTACTGCCAGAGAATATTCCATCGAGTCTATTGGAGCGTCGCCCTGATATTGCTGCAGCCGAACGACGGGTGATGGCGGCCAATGCTGAAATCGGCGTGGCGAAAACCGCCTACTTCCCTAGCTTTTCACTCAATGCCAGTGGTGGCTACCGCTCGGAACAATGGTCAGGACTACTGAATACACCGAATCGTTTTTGGTCGATTGGCCCGCAGTTTGATTTACGCCTGTTTGATGCAGGCGCGCGCCGCGCACGATCCCAGCAAGCCCTGGCTAGCTATGATCAACAGGTGGCCAAGTACCGGCAAACCACCTTAGAAGCCATTGTTGAAGTAGAGGATGCGCTGGTGCAGTTGTTAAGTCTGCAAGATGAATACCGCGTGCAAGCGCAAGCCAGTGCGGCAGCGCAAGAGGCGTTGCAGCTGATTGAAAACCAGTATCAAGCCGGTATGGTGGACTTTTTAGCGGTGAGCAGCGCACAAACCACAGCGTTGAATGCTGAGCGTACCTTGCTGGATTTACAAGCCCGTCAGCTAACCGCCAGTGTGCAGTTAATGAGCGCTTTGGGTGGCGGTTGGCATCAGGAAATTACTGAATAGATTAACCACCCAAGTAAGCTTGGCGTACTTGCTCGTTGCTTAACAGGTTAGCGCCTGTGTCTTCCAGCACAATACGCCCATGCTCCATAACATAACCACGGTCGGCCAGCTTTAAGGCTTGGTTAGCGTTTTGTTCAACGAGGAATACGGTTACGCCAGCCTCACGTAATTGCTCAAGAATAGTGAAAATCTGCTGAATGATAATAGGGGCAAGACCAAGTGAAGGCTCATCCAGCAATAACAAACGCGGCTCACTCATCAGTGCGCGGCCAATCGCCAGCATTTGCTGTTCACCGCCCGACATGGTTCCGGCACGCTGCTGAAAACGTTCATGCAGACGTGGGAACAGGCTCAGTACGCGCTCCAAACGCTCTTCACGAACATCTTTGTTGTCACAGAAAAACGCGCCCATAGCGAGGTTTTCTTCAACGGTTAAACGCGCAAATACGCGGCGGCCTTCGGGCACAATCGCCATGCCCATACGCATAATTTGTGCAGTGGTTTTGCCACGTAGGGATTGACCTTCATAGATGATTTCCCCGCTGGCGGCTTGTGGATCACCGCATAGCGTCATCATTAGGGTGGTTTTACCTGCGCCGTTGGCACCAATTAACGTAACGATTTCCCCACGGTTCACCTTGATGGATACATTATGCAATGCCTGGATTTTGCCGTAAAAAGTGCAGATATTACTCATGCTTAACATGCGCTTACTCCTCACCCAGGTAGGCCTTGATCACGGCTGGATTATTACGCACTTCATCCGGCGTGCCAGCGGCTAAAGGAGCGCCTTGGTTAATCACTATAATGTGGTCAGAAATATCCATCACCAACTTCATATCATGCTCAATCAATAACACTGTCATTGCATGTTCATTGCGTAAGTCATTGATAAGGTGCTTTAAATTATCGGTTTCGCTGGGGTTCAGGCCTGCTGCAGGCTCATCCAGCATCAGCAAACTAGGGTTGGTGACCATGCAGCGCGCAATTTCTAAATAACGCTGTGGACCGTAGGCTAAAGTACCCGCCTCACGATTGGCGTCTTCCAACAAGTTTACTTTTTTAAGCCAATACGTCGCCTGCTCAAGTGCGCGTTGTTCAGCAGCGCGGTACTTGGGGGTTTTAAACAAGCCGGCCAAGAGCTTGGTGTTAAGTAGCTGGTGTTGCGCCACCAGCAAGTTTTCCAGCACGGTCATATCTTTAAATAAACGCACATGCTGAAAGGTTCGTACCATGCCTTTGCGGGCAATTTTAAAGCCGGGCAGCCCTTGGACTTCTTCACCCTTAAAACGGATGACACCGCCTGTAGGCTTATAAAAACCAGTCAAACAGTTAAATACTGTGGTTTTACCTGCTCCGTTAGGACCGATCATGGACACGATCTGCCCTTGCTCGACTTTAAGTGCCACACCGTCTACGGCTAAAAGTCCGCCAAAACGCATCGATAGATCGGAAACTTCTAAGATTGTTTTACTCATGAACGCAGCTCCACATGTGGACGCTTCATGGGGAGCAAGCCTTGTGGACGCCAAATCATCATCAGTACCATCATTAAACCAAAAAGCAGCATGCGGTATTCATTAAATTCACGTGCCAACTCGGGCAAAATCGTCATGATAATCGCAGCCAGTATTACGCCTATTTGCGAGCCCATGCCGCCCAGCACCACAATCGCCAAAATAATTGCCGACTCAATAAAGGTGAAGGATTCTGGACTAATAAAGCCTTGGCGCGCGGCGAAGAAACTGCCGGCAAAACCGGCAAAGGTAGCACCTATGGTAAAGGCGCTAAGCTTGATACTGGTTGGGTTCAGTCCGAGGGAGCGGCACGCAATTTCATCTTCGCGCATGGCTTCCCACGTGCGGCCTATCGGCATGCGAATCAAACGGTTAATGATAAAGAGGGTGATGAGTACCAAGAGCAGCGCGAGTAAATATAAAAACATGACGCGGTGGTTGGTGTTAAAAGCGATGCCAAAATACTCATGAAAGCTTTGTACACCTTCAGGCGCACGGCGAGTAAATTCAAGATTAAACAAAGTAGGTTTAGGAATGCTGCCTATCCCACGAGGGCCGCCGGTAAGTTCGGTGAGGTTGTTGAGCATGATGCGAATAATCTCACCAAAACCTAGCGTCACAATGGCTAAGTAATCCCCGCGCAATCGTAAGACGGGGAAACCTAAAATAAAACCAAAGAAGGCTGCCATGGCCCCTGCTGCCGCTAGGCCGGTCCAAAAACCCACACCAAAATGTTGCGCGAGCAGGGCATAGGTGTAGGCACCTACGGCGTAAAAACCGACGTAGCCTAGGTCCAGCAAGCCAGCCAAACCTACAACAATGTTTAAACCCAAGCCGAGCATGACGTAAATAAGTACCAGAGTGCCCAAGTCTATCTGGCTGCGACTGCCGTAAAAGGGGAACACGATCGCCGCGGCAATAAAGAAGCACCAAACCACCGTTTGAATGCGTGGCTTAGCCAGTAAGTTAGTTAGGTTTATGCTGTGTTCGGGTTTGGGCAGGCTGCTCCACGCCTTATCTATAGCGTCACGGAACAGGTTAAATAGGAAGATAATCAGCGCCGCTGTACCTATCTTCCAATACACGCTGCTATCCGCAACGACCACGGTAAGCTGTGTACCGACCTGAGTCAGACGCACGCCCAATAAAATTGCGCTAAGAATACAAACAACAATGGCTGAAAAAATAGCCGCTTTGAAGTGCAATCGCATTAGACCTTCTCCACTTCAGGGCGACCCAAGATACCTGTAGGGCGAAACAATAGAATTAATACCAATAACGCAAAAGCGACGGCATCTTTGTATTGAGTACTGAAATAACCTGAAGTCATGGCTTCTGTAACACCTAACACTAAACCGCCCAAAACAGCGCCGGGAATACTGCCGATACCGCCCAACACTGCAGCAGTAAAGGCTTTTAATCCTGCCATAAAACCTATGTAGGGGTTCACCACGCCGTAATACAGACTGAGCAAAACGCCAGCAATAGCAGCCAATGCAGCGCCAATCACAAAGGTAATCGCAATAATTGCATTGCTGTTGATGCCCAGTAATCCGGTCATTTTGATGTCTTCGGAACAGGCTCGACAAGCACGACCTGTGCGGGAGCGGCTGATAAAAATTGATAGCGCAAGCATTGCTACAAAGGTGGTGATGAAAATAATAATTTGCATGTAAGACAGGCTGGCATGGAACTCGTCAGTTCCTAGAGTAATGTTGCCAGAAATCAAACTGGGCATGGCTACGTCACGCGCGCCTTGACCGATGCGGACAAGGTTTTGCAAAAATATTGACATACCAATAGCGGAAATCAATGGAATTAGTCGGTTGCTACCGCGCAGTGGGCGATAAGCAACGCGTTCAATACTGTAACCATAGGCGCTGGTAACGACCATGCTGAGTATAAAAGCACCGAGAATTAATAAGGGTAGGCTCTCTAAGCCCATCATAGCTAAGCCGGTGAGCGCAATAAAAGTCACGTAACTGCCGATCATATAGACTTCGCCATGAGCAAAGTTAATCATGCCAATAATGCCATACACCATGGTGTAGCCAATGGCGATTAAAGCGTAAGTGCTGCCTATGGTTAGGCCGTTAAGCAATTGTTGTATAAAGTAAAAAAAGGCTTCAGTCATAACCAGCAATCCAGTAATCCAGCAAAAAGCAAAACCAGGCTTCTGTGATTAGAAGCCTGGTAGGGCAGAAAAATTACTGAGTTAAAGCAGTTTTGCTGCCGTCAGCGTGCCACTCGTAGACTACAAAGCTGAAGTCTTTTAAGTCGCCTTTTGCGTCAAACTCCAATACACCAGTTGGGGTATCAAACTGATTGGCGCGCAAGGCATCAGCAACGGCTTCTGGAACGGTTGATTTGCTGATTTTCATCGCATCAGCCATAACCTGTACAGCAGCATAGGCTGGGAATACAAAAGGACCACGTGGGTCTTCACCTTTGGCTTTAAAGGCTTCAACCAAGTGGGCGTTCTTTGGATCCTCATCAAAGGCTTTGGGTAGAGTTACCAGCATGCCTTCGGAAGCGTCACCAGCAATCGCAGAGATATCGCTGTTACCTACACCTTCTGGGCCCATGAACTTAGCATTGAAATTGCTTTCAGCCGATTGACGCAACAGCATGCCCATCTCTGGGTGGTAGCTGCCAAAGTAAACGAAATCAACGTTTTCTTTTTTCATTTTGGCAATCAGTGCTGAGAAGTCTTTATCACCGGCGGTCACCCCTTCAAACAGGGCAACAGGAATGCCAGCCTCGTCTAGCGCCTGTTTAACGGCGGTAGCAATACCTTCACCGTACTGCTGCTTGTCATGCAAAACAGCAGCGCGCTTTGGCTTAAGCTGCTCAACCACATACTTGCCCGCGGTAGGACCCTGCATATTATCTAGGCCGATAGTACGGAAAATAAGTGTATAGCCTTTCTGGGTAATCTCCGGCGTAGTCGAAGCGGCAGTGACCATTAAAATGCCTTCTTCTTCATAGATTTCTGCGGCAGGCTGAGTGGAGCCCGAGCAGAGATGGCCGACTACAAAACGAATACCATCATTAACAATCTTGTTAGCTACTGCGACAGCTTGTTTGGGGTCGCAAGCATCATCGTAGGTGACAGACTCAAGCATGCTGCCGTTTACGCCACCCGCTTGGTTAATTTGCTCAATGGCCATCTTGGCACCAATTGATTGCATGTCGCCATACTGCGCAACAGGACCGGTAACAGGGCCCGCCAACGCAATTTTGATGGGTTCTGCAGCCATGCTGTAAGTTGCTGCTCCTGCGAGAGCCATAGCAGCAAGAATTTTGCTAATAGTGCGAGTAGATTTGCTCATATAAGGTACCTTTTTTATAGTCATTTTTATCTTTTGCAGCCTTTGCCATACAGGTTAAGGCTGTTTGCATCGCAAATCAGTTTAATAGACTTCCGCACAGAGTGGAACCTTTGCGCAAACAACAAAAAAATTGAGTTAACATGATACAGGTTTTGAGCAGCCCATTAGATTTGCTAAGATGCAGGACTATTTTTAAACACTTTTACCGAGAAACCCAATGACTAAAGTTGTTCGTACCCGTGTTGCTCCCTCGCCAACAGGCGACCCTCATGTAGGCACAGCCTATATTGCACTGTTCAATATGTGTTTTGCTCGCCAGCATGGCGGTCAGTTCGTTTTGCGTATCGAAGATACCGACCAAGTGCGCTCGAGCAAAGAGTCCGAACAACAGATTTATGATGCCTTGCGCTGGCTGGGTATCGAGTGGGATGAAGGCCCAGACGTGGGTGGTCCCCATGGTCCTTACCGCCAATCTGAGCGCAGTGAAATTTACCAAAAGTACGCCAATGAGCTGGTTGAGAAAGGTCATGCTTTCCATTGTTTTTGCTCGTCTGAACGCTTAGATGCTGTGCGTGCAGAGCAAATGGCTAACAAGCAAACGCCTGCCTATGACGGTCACTGCTCTCATCTTGACGCGGCTGAGGCGCAGCAGCGTGTCGCCGCCGGTGAGTCCCATGTGATTCGTATGCGTGTGCCGACTGAAGGCGTTTGTGTAGTTAAAGACATGCTGCGCGGCGATGTGGAAATTGGTTGGGACCGCATGGATATGCAGGTGCTGATGAAAGCCGATGGTTTGCCGACCTATTTCTTGGCCAACGTGGTCGATGACCATCTGATGGGCATTACGCACGTATTACGTGGCGAAGAATGGTTGTCGTCTGCGCCAAAACTCATCAAGCTGTATGAGGATTTTGGTTGGGAGCAACCTGAGCTGTGTTACATGCCATTGTTGCGTAACCCAGACAAGAGCAAGTTATCCAAACGTAAAAACCCAACCTCCATCACCTATTACGAGCGTATGGGTTATTTGCCCGAAGCCATGCTGAACTATCTGGGCCGCATGGGCTGGTCAATGCCGGATGAGCGCGAGAAGTTCTCACTTACTGAGATGATTGAACACTTTGATATTCAACGTGTATCACTGGGTGGGCCGATTTTTGATATCGAGAAACTATCTTGGCTTAACGGCCAGTGGTTGCGTGAACTGCCGGTAACTGAGTTTGCTCAGCGCGTGCAGCAATGGGCGTTTAATCCTGACTATCTGATGCAGATTGCTCCGCATGTGCAGGGACGGGTAGAGAACTTTAGCCAGATTGCACCTTTGGCGAGTTTTTTCTTTTCCGGCACCGTACAGATCACGCCCGAGCAATTAGCTCACAAAAAACTGGATGAGCAGCAAGTGCGTAAAACTTTGCAATTTGTTCTGTGGCAACTCGAAGCCTTGCGCCAGTGGAATAAAGAAGCGATTACCGACTGTATTAATCAAGCGGGTGCAGCCTTAGAGCTAAAGCTGCGCGATATTATGCCGTTGATGTTTGTTGCCATTACCGGGCAAGCCAGCTCTGTCTCGGTCTTAGATGCAATGGTTATCTTGGGGCCCGACCTAACACGTTACCGCTTACGCCAAGCGCTGGAAGTGCTAGGTGGAGTATCTAAAAAAGAGTCGAAAGACTGGGAGAAAGCGTTTAACAGTATTGAGCGTGGCTAGTTAAAGCAGCTATTGCGTAGTGCGGGCCTATCACCCGCACTACTGGTTGCTGAATTTACCAGCTTTGCGCAATATTGATGCTGTGGGCGTTGCCCTGCTGGGCGGCTTCTGCCAAACGTTGCCGAGCGGCAGGGGCGACAAGGTTTAGCCAGCTAATTACCGTATGACTACGACCTAAACCCAACACTTGGCAGACCAGTTCTTGGCTACTTTGTAGGCCTTTAGGGTAAATAATGAGCGTGCGCTCAGTGTTTAACCCCGTCCCTTTAAGCCATTGTCTGGTTAACTCAACAGGCGGTGAAACCAGTGTCAGCCAGCGCTGCTCTTGTTGCTCGCTTAATGCTTTAAGCATCGGCGCCAGTAAAGCCAAGCATTGGCGTGGTTGCCCAGAAAGAGCTAACTCACTACAAAAGTCCGTATTTAAAGGCGCAGGGGCAATGACCTGCTCTACTAGGGGAAGTGGTTTGGCAGCCTGCTGATCAAAGAGCGCAAGCTGAGTCCGTTTTGTGTAAATAGACATGGCTGAACCTTAGCGGCGAATAACGCCAACGCTTAAACCTTCGATAACCAGCTCTTGCTGGCGTAAGTCAACCTTGATAGGTTCGTACTCTTCATTCTCGGCAATAAGCCAAACAATATTACCTTCGCGTTTATAGCGTTTTACCGTTACTTCATCATCAAGGCGAGCTACTACAATCTGACCGTTATGGGCGACCTGTGTGCTGTGTACAGCAAGCAAATCACCGTCGAGAATCCCAACGTCCTTCATGCTCATACCACGCACTTGCAGCAAGTAATCGGCCTTGGGGTGGAAAAAGTCTGGATCCATTTGGCAGGTATTTTCTATATGTTGCTCAGCAAGGATTGGAGCACCGGCAGCAACTCGACCAATAATAGGTAGTTCATTTTCAGCTAAAGACGGTTGCTCTGGCTCAAAATCAACAATGCGTAAGCCGCGCGAGGCGCCGGAAATCATTTCGATAACACCTTTGCGTGCTAAGGCTTTGAGGTGATCTTCGGCAGCATTAGGCGAGCGAAAGCCAAGCTGCTGTGCCATTTCGATACGAGTAGGTGGATAGCCGTGTTCGCTAATCCACCCTTTAAGGAATTCTAAAACTTCAGCCTGACGCTTAGTGAGCTTGACCATAACAAAATACCTGTTTATTAATACAGTAGCTGGCATTATATACAGTAGTTGGTGGCTGGCAAGCTTATATTTTAATTAAGAATGTGAGCGCTTAGGTTAAATCGCTGAGGGTTAACAGAAATTCTGTTGCGTCCTGTGCGCCGGCTTTGCGTAAGCCCTGGCCAAGAGTGTCTGAAAGGATTTCATGACGAGGCAAGAGCAATACCTCTATGGGATGTGAGCCACGCAGTAGTGGTAAACGGGCATAAGGCACGCGATAATTCACCAAATACTGCATAAAAGAGTTTTCACTCCATGCGTTTTCGGGCATCACTAGCACATGATAATGTTGCTGCAAAAAAAGTAATTCCGATTTATTAAGCACGATCCGGTTTACGAGAACCGGCTTGTTTAAAGCCAACTCTCGGCGTCTGGCATAAACAATGGCGCAGGTTAGTTCAAGCGAGCGCTGCTCTGGAGCCCAGAAATAATTCAAGCCTAGCCATGAAGCAGAAAGCAGCTGGACTGCTTTTTTTTGTTTAAAGTCAGGAATGGCTTTGTGCAATACTTTGTCAAAATCACGCATACTAATGATGCGAATATCGCGGCACAGTTCGCTACCAGAAATTTCTTCTAGGCTTTGGTATTGCAGCGCCTGCGGTTGGTTAAAATTAATACCGTAAATATCACGCAGATCAAACAAACTCAGCATGTATTCCTCGGTTGAGACGATATTTTTTAGAAAAGCATGAGCAGCGGCTTTATCTTCTTGCACTGGCCCAGAAAGGGCGTTGCGCGGCAGGTTCACCAGATGTTGCAAGTTTAGGTTTTGTTTCCAATGTATACTGAGTTCTGGCAATTTAAGCAGTGGAAAAACAAGCTGCACGCTGTTGGCAACTTGTTTAGCGGTAAACAGGCGATTTTGTTGCGTAGAGCGCCCCGTTAAGGCAGCACCGATGCGCGATAAAATTGAATTCCTTGTTGGTTGATTCATGCCTGTAAAACCTTATGCAAACAGCAGCAACGTTTATAAATCCTATTTATAATAAGTTCAAGAGTGATTATTAAATTTTGAGTGGAAGTCGGCCATGTTTCGCTTGCATTTAGATGTTTCTCTGTCCGCTGATGAATTCCTGCGAGTTTATCAGGGAACGGCTAATCGTGTTTTTATTCGTAGCAGGGAAGGGCGCAGCGTAAGCCTTCCTGCAAAATATTTACAGCCTTACCTTACCCATGAAGGTGTTCATGGCAGCTTTATTATGACTTTTGGTCAAGGTGGTAAACTGATTTCGCTAGTACCAGAGTGACATATAGCTATAATGCTGCTTATTCCTACCCTTTACCTTCTAAATGATTAAAGCCAAATTTATGTATAAATTAACTCGCAATCTAATGTTTAAACTTTCCCCAGAAACGACCCATGATTTGTCTATTGATTTACTGGGTATGTCTGGTCGCCTAGGTTTAACTAAAGCTTTTTGCAAGCATCCAGCACAGCTTCCGACTAGGGTGATGGGTATAGATTTTCCCAATCCTGTGGGTTTGGCGGCAGGTTTAGATAAAAATGGCGATGCCATCTTAGGCTTGTCGGGTTTGGGTTTTGGCTTTATCGAGATAGGCACCATCACCCCAAGAGCGCAGCCAGGCAACCCCAAGCCGCGTATATTTCGCTTGCCGCATGCACAGGCGATTATTAACCGTATGGGCTTTAATAATAAAGGGGTGGATTACCTGCTGGAGCGCGTCAAAAACGCCCAGTTTTCTGGTGTGTTGGGCATCAATATTGGTAAAAATATTGACACCCCTGTTGAACGTGCAGCGGATGACTACCTGCTTTGTTTAGATAAGGTGTATCAGCATGCCAGTTATATCACCGTTAATATCAGCTCGCCCAATACTCCGGGCCTGCGAAGCTTGCAGTTTGGTGACTCTTTAAAAGAGCTGTTGGAAACCTTGCAACGTCGCCAAGAAGATTTGACTCAAATGCATGATAAGCGTGTGCCCATTGCCGTAAAAATCGCGCCCGATATGACGGATGAAGAAATTGAGCAAGTAGCACAAATAGTTCTCGACTGTGGTATGGACGGTATTATTGCCACCAATACCACGCTTGAGCGTAAAGGCGTTGAAGGCATGCGTTATGCCGAAGAGGCTGGTGGTTTGTCAGGTGCGCCGGTGCGCGAGCAAAGCACCCATGTAGTCAAGGTGTTAGCAGAGCATCTCAAAGGGCGTTTACCTATTATTGCCGTGGGTGGTATCAATTCTGGCGAGCATGCTGCCGAAAAAATTGCTGCTGGAGCCAGTCTGGTGCAAATATATTCAGGTTTTATTTACCAAGGACCCGCTTTGATTCGTGAGTCGGTGGATGCGATAGCCAGTATTCGTAACAGCCAAGCAGGTGAGCAACAAGAATGACACATTCCAAGCTGTACTCAGTAGAACTTACTTGCCCCAAAAGCCTTGAAGGCTTGCTGCTTGAAGAGGCGCAATCACTGGGTTTACAACAGGCCAAAGAGCGTCCTGCCGGTGTTAGTGGTCTGGCAAGCCTAGAAGATGCCTACCGCATGTGCCTGTGGTCACGCCTAGCTAACCGTGTGTTATTGGTGCTGACCCAAGTAAAAATTGCTAATGCCGACGAGCTTTATGCCGCCGTGCAAAGCATTGACTGGTATGAACATCTTGATGCTAAAGGCAGCCTTGCGGTTGATTTTAGTGGTCGTGGCAGCGGCATTGATAACACCCACTTTGGTGCGCTGAAGGTTAAAGATGCCATTGTCGATGCGCTGCGCGACAAAGACGGAAATCGTCCTATGGTTGAAAAAAACCAGCCTGATTTGCGTGTGCACGCTCATATTCAACGTGGTCAACTTACCTTGGCCATAGACCTGTCCGGCGCGAGCCTGCACCAGCGTGGCTATCGACTACAGCAGGGTGCGGCACCTTTAAAAGAAAACCTCGCTGCTGCTATTTTGCTGCGTGCTGGTTGGCCGCAACTGGCTAAACAAGGTTACGCATTGAGCGATCCTATGTGCGGCATGGGTACTTTCTTAATTGAAGGCGCCATGATGGCTGCGGATGTAGCTCCGGGTTTGCAGCGCGAATACTGGGGGTTCGATAAATGGTTGGGGCATCAGCCAGACATTTGGCAGCAGCTTACCGATGAAGCCAAACAAAGAGCCGAGCAGGGATTAAAGCAACCACCGTTATGGATTCGTGGCTATGAAGCCGATCCAAGATTGATGCAGCCAGCGCGTAACAATATTGAGCGTGCAGGCCTGTCAGAGTGGATAAAAATTTATCAGGGCGAGTTAGCGACTTTTGCACCGCAGCCTGATAAAGGCCAAGCCGGTTTGGTGGTATGTAATCCGCCTTATGGCGAACGATTAGGTGATGAGGCGAGCTTGCTGTATCTCTATCAACACTTAGGCGAGCGCTTGCGTACTAACTGTTTGGGTTGGCAGGCCGCGATTTTTACCGGTGCACCTGAGTTAGGTCGGCGTATGGGTTTACGCAGCCATAAGCAATATGCCTTTTTTAACGGTGCTATTCCTTGTCGTTTATTGCTGTTTGATGTGCAGCCAGAACAGTTTGTTTTGGCGGGACAGAAACACAAACAGGGTGATACGGCTGCCAATGATGCCAAACAAGAACCCGCCATGCTCAGTGTGGGTGGGCAAATGTTTGCTAACCGACTGCAAAAAAACCGCAAACAGCTCAATAAATGGCTGAACAAAAATCAAATCAGTTGTTACCGCCTCTATGATGCCGATATGCCGGAATATGCATTGGCGATTGATATCTATGGTGATTGGGTGCATGTGCAAGAATATGCAGCGCCCAGCTCAGTGGATGCTGATAAAGCACAAGCACGCTTATTGGATGCCTTAGCGGCAATCCCTCAGGCATTAGACATACCCAGTGAGCGCATCGTATTAAAGCGTCGTGAGCGTCAAGCGGGTTTGCGTCAATACGAACGCCAAGCTGATAAGGGTGAGTTCTTAGAAGTGCAGGAAGGCGGGGCTAAGCTGCTGGTTAATCTGACTGATTACTTGGATACCGGTGTGTTTTTAGATCACCGCCCCATGCGTATGCGGATTCAGCAGGAAGCCCAGGGCAAACGTTTTCTTAACCTATATTGCTATACCGGCGCTGCTACTGTGCATGCGGCAATCGGTGGTGCGCGAACAACCACCAGCGTGGATTTGTCAAAAACCTACCTAGATTGGGCCAAACGTAATTTGGCGTTAAATGGTTTTTCTGAAAAGCACCAACTGGTTCAAGCAGATGTGATGCATTGGCTCGCTGAACAGCAAGGTAGTTACGATTTAATTTTTATCGATCCGCCTACTTTCTCTAACTCCAAGCGCATGCAGGGCTTTTTTGATGTGCAGCGCGATCAACTGCCTTTATTACAACAAGCCATGCGTCTATTGGCACCTGCAGGTGTGCTATACTTTTCCAATAATTTCCGCCGCTTTGAATTGGATGCCAAACTCAGCGAAGATTATCAAGTCGAAGAAATCAGTGCGCAAACTATCGACACTGATTTTGTCCGTAACAGCAAGATACACCGCGCTTGGCGCTTCACACATAAAGTCTGATAACTCTTAATCAGGCGCATATTTCTAATTTTAAAACTCAGTTATGTCCACCGGGAGGTGCCACTATGTCAGATACACCCATCCAGCCACCAGCTGGAGAAAAATTACAAAAAGTATTAGCCCGTTTAGGTATCGCTTCGCGCCGAGAAGCCGAGCAATGGATTAAAGACGGTCGTATTCAGGTTAACGATAAGCGTGCCACTTTAGGTCAGAGAGTGTTTGCTAAAGACAGTTTTACTGTGGACGGTCGACCTGTTAAGCAAGATCCAGAGCAAGGCATTTTGCGCCGCGTGATTATTTATAATAAACCCGAAGGTGAGGTCTGTACTCGCCACGATCCAGAGGGGCGGCCAACGGTTTTTTCCCGGTTACCTAAACTCAAAGGCGGTCGCTGGGTTAATATTGGCCGTTTAGATATCAATACCACAGGTTTGCTGATGTTTACTACGGACGGTGAGCTGGCTAATCGCTTGATGCACCCCTCGTATAATATGGACCGCGAGTATGCTGTACGCGTGCGTGGCGAAGTGACCGAGGAGATGATCGAAAATCTTAAAAAAGGTGTCATGCTAGAAGACGGCATGGCCAAGTTTAGTGATGTCCAGGTGGCTCCCGAAGGCGATGGTTTGAATCGCTGGTATCATTGCGTGGTGATGGAAGGACGCAATCGAGAAGTGCGCCGTCTATGGGAATCCCAAGGCGTGGTTGTTAGCCGCTTGAAGCGTGTACGTTTTGGGCCGGTATTTTTAACCGCAGATATCAGTCTGGGGCGCTGGCGAGAAATGACTCAGTATGAGACCAACATACTGAGTAAAGAAGTACAGCTTGAGCCAGTTGCTTTGCCAGAGATTACCCAAAAGCAGCGAGAGAAGGTGCAGCGCCAAGAGCGTAGGCTGGCAAAGCCAGTGAACACAAGAACAGCACGCTACAAAAAGCCAAGAGCATAGGTTTAAGCCTCCCGTCCAAGTTGAAATTGCAGGCCAACCCTAGCCTGCAATTTTCAAACAGTTTCGTCCGCTACGTTTAGCTGTATAAAGCGCATAATCTGAGCGCTGAATAAAGCTATCTTGTTCCTCAGCATCATGCATGGTTGCGCAGCCTAAACTGGCAGATAACATGACTGACTGATCATTGAAGTCGATAACGAGCTTTTCAATGGCATGGCGGATACGCTCGCCTACCAGTTGCGCATAATCGCTACAGGTGTTAGGTAACGTTATTAAAAACTCCTCTCCGCCGAAGCGAAATATCGCATCACTGGTGCGTAGCTGTAATTGCAATAGCTTGGAGATTTCAATCAAAACTTGGTCACCGCAAGCATGACCATAGGTGTCGTTGATATTCTTAAAGTAATCAATATCCAGCATGATAATTGATAGCGGTTGCATAGCACGCCTAGCCGCATCCATATCGCGCTGCAGAGTTTTGTTCATGGCAGCACGATTGCCAACACCGGTTAGCGGATCTAACAGCGCGCTTTGAACGGCTGCATGGTATTTCAGCCCGTTGCGCAGTGGGAAAATCAGGCTAGTGGTGAGGCTTTCAAAGCTAATAAGCTCCTGCTCATGAAATCTCTTCGAGCGCTGCAAGAATAAATCACCTAAGTATTCACCTTGGAAGGTTAGGCGGTAATTCACGGCGTAGAGTGCATCGGCAGCGCCTATTTTTACGTTCACGCTTTGCGCGGTATGCAAATAATGCACGGCGTCATAACGCACTAAATACTGACTGCTCTGAAAAAATATCTCCATAATTTCAGCAATATCTAAAGTGGTTTGCAACTGACCACTAATTAGTTGGCTTACTTCCGTATAGCTGGCTGGAGACTTAATGGCAGCAGTTTTAGCTTGGGAGTCCGCCCGCATTAATTGAGCTAACTCGAAATCAACTACATTGGAAACCTGTGGCATGCTCATAATAATAACTCGCTTGTCTTTTTGATTTCCTAAGTTAAAGCTATTTTCATGCCATGTTTTTATTTCCCATATAAATCAGCTAGTTATGTTTTTTTGTTTGTGTGGGAAAGATGTGTTAAAGGCGAGAGTGGCGATATAATGTCACCTATCTGTATTGCTATTATTTTTTGACGCTGACGCTGACGCGGAAGGCTGCTGGCTGGGGAGCTAAAGTTGATGCAAGAGCACGTAGCATCTAAGCTGCGTGCTCAGCAAGCAGGGGACTGTTATTGTGCGTTTAGGGCTTGGCCGTTGATGCCTTGGCTGTCAGGACCCATGAGGTACAGGTAAACCGGCATGATCTCTTCGGGGGTTGGATTGTTGTTTGGGTTTTCGCCCGGATAGGCGGTGGCGCGCATAGAGGTGCGGGTAGCACCGGGATTCACGCTGTTAGCGCGGACATGGGTTTCATCCAGCTCGTCGGCCACTACCTGCATTAAGCCTTCGGTAGCGAACTTAGAGACGGCATATGCGCCCCAATACGCACGGCCTATGCGACCTACTCCGCTGGAGGTGTAAATAATTGACGCATCTTTGGACAGGCGCAATAAGGGTAGAAGTGCGCGCGTCAAAGAAAAGGTTGCCTGCACGTTTACCTGCATGACTTGAGCAAACTTCTCATCAGCAAGTTGTTCAATGGGCGTGCGCGGACCAAGAATAGAAGCGTTGTGTAGCAAACCGTCAAGACAGCTAAATTCCTGTTCAATCATCGCACCCAGTTCATCAATTTGAACGGTTGTGGCGTGTTCCAGATCCAGTGGTACCACTACAGGTTCTGGATGTCCTGCAGCGCTGATCTCATCATAGACTTGGTTAAGATTGCTTTCTGTTTTACCCAGCAAGAGCACAGTCGCTCCGTGAGCGGCATAGGTTTTTGCGGCGGCAGCGCCAATACCGCGACCAGCGCCTGTTACTAATACAGTGCGACCTTTTAGTAGATCGGGTTTCGCTTTGTAATCAAACATTTACAGCTCTCTCATTGGTAAATAATAAGGGTTTTAACTCAGCCAGAAGCTGTTCTGATTGAGCAATAAAATGGTCTGCCCCCCAGCTTTGTGGGTTGTCGGTGTGTTTATGGTAGCCATAACCCACCGCAATGCTCGGCATCTCGGCTGCCTTAGCCGCTTGGATGTCGCGCTGGTCGTCGCCAAGATAGATAGTGTGTTTGGGTGCTATAGCGAGTTTTTGGCAGGCTAGCAGCAGCATTTCGGGTGCAGGTTTGGCTTGGCTTACGTGCTCGGGACAAACGAGCGCAGCCATGCGTTCAAGTAAGCCCAGCTGCTGCAAAACAGGCTCAGCAAATTGCACAGGCTTATTAGTTGCCACGCCCCAAGGAATACGATGTTGGTCGAGATGGTTAAGCAATTCGGGCAAGCCTGCAAAGGGACGTGTATAGCGCGTACAGCTGTCTTGGTAGCGCTGTAAGAAATCATCTTTGCAGGCGCTAAATTCAGCATCATTGGCTGTTAACTCCAGCGCCGTGCTAACCATAGCCACTGCACCAGCGGAAGCCTGTTGCCGAATACAGCTCTCGTCTATTGCCAGCATGCCGCGCTCATGCCGCATTTGCTGCAGGATGGCAATAAAGTCTTGCGCGCTGTCCACAAGAGTGCCGTCGAGATCAAATAAAACCGCCCGTATGTTCATGTTGAATCAGAGTGGCTTGCTGCAATGCAGCATATAGTTCACATCCACATCGCTTTCTAGCTTGTAACGTTTTGACAGCGGGTTGTAGGTTAAGCCGATAATGTCGTGGGTGTGCAAACCTGCTTCACGACTCCAGGCGCCTAGCTCAGAAGGTTTGATAAACTTCTTGTAATCGTGCGTGCCGCGCGGCAGCATGCGTAACACATATTCAGCACCCACCACGGCTAGCAAATAGGCCTTGGGGTTGCGGTTAATCGTAGAGAAAAACACCTGTCCACCCGGTTTCACCAAGTGATAGCACGCCTGAATAATCGAGGCGGGGTCGGGGACGTGCTCAAGCATTTCCAAGCAAGTGACCACATCAAACTGCTCTGGCATCTCTTCTGCCAGCTGCTCGGCAGTAATTTGCCGGTAATCCACTTCAACGCCGGTTTCTAACTGATGCAGGCGGGCAACGGCTAAAGGTGCTTCGCCCATATCAATGCCGGTGACTTCGGCGCCGCGCAGCGCCATGGCTTCACTTAGAATGCCACCGCCACAACCCACGTCCAAGACACGCTTGCCGGCCAGTGGCGCACGCTGATCAATCCAGTTAACTCTGAGCGGATTAATCTCATGCAGGGGTTTAAATTCGCTTTCGCGATCCCACCAGCGATGAGCCAAGGCTTCGAATTTAGCAACTTCCAACTGATCGACGTTAGGCATGGAGATTCCTGTAATTGGTTAAAAATAATGCCGCACATAATGCCAGCTTTGATTGATTTTTGCTGCACTGTGCAGCTGCTTCCGGGTTGTTTGCAGAGTTTCTGATCGATATTCTGCTTCAATAAAGAGTTCTAATTGTTTGTTTTGAATATCTTTTCTTGCCAAAACATAGTTTTGTGTTTTATTTCTTCTACATTCATACGTAACAGCTGACGGTTGGCGAGTAACTGTTTTCCACCGACCCACACATGCTCAACTTGCTCGCTGCTGGCGGCATAAATAAGTTGTGAAACCGGATCGTAGACAGGCTGGGTTGCAAGAGCCGACAGATTAACACTGACCAAGTCAGCCAGCTTGCTCACTTCTAAACTACCAACCAGCTGCTCCATGCCTAAGGCGCGCGCACCGTTCAAGGTTGCCATACGCAGCGCTTGGTGAGCGTTGAGTGCGCTAGCATCGTTGGCCACTGCTTTAGCCAGTAGAGCAGCGGTGCGGGTTTCCTCGAGCAGGTTCAGGTTGTTGTTACTGGCCGCACCATCGGTGCCTATGGCGACATTAATACCCGCCTGCCATAAGCGCTCAACTGGGCAAAAACCGCTGGCAAGCTTAAGGTTCGATTCTGGGCAGTGAATAACGCTGCAGTTATGTTGCACCAATAGCTCAATATCCTCGTTATTTACCTGCGTCATATGCACGGCTTGGAAACGCGGGCCGAGTAAACCCAGTTTAGCCAAACGTGCTAATGGCCGCTGTCCGTATTTATCCAGACTCTCCTGTACTTCATGCGCAGATTCATGCACATGCATTTGTATTGGGATATCTAATTGATTGGCTAGGGTGAGTATCTTGCTGAGGTTCTCGTCATTAACGGTGTAGGGCGCGTGCGGGCCAAAACCAATCTGGATACGTGGGTGGTGTTTAAAATCATCAAACAGGCTTAAACCCTGACGTATAGCCTCATCTGTATCCCGTGCGCCGGGCATCGGGAAGTTTATAATGGGCATGTTGATTTGCGCACGAATACCGCTGTGGTGCACCTGTTGGCACAGGATTTCTGGATAAAAATACATATCAGAAAAACAGGTAATGCCGTTGAGCAGTTGCTCGGCAATCGCCAGTTCTGCGCCATCCTGAACAAACTGCTCATTAACCCACTTGGACTCAGCCGGCCAGATATGTTCTTGCAACCAAGTATGCAAGGGCAGGTCATCAGCCAGCCCCCTAAACAAGGACATGGCCGCATGGCCGTGCGCATTAACTAATCCCGGCATAAGCAGGCTTTCTGGCAGCTCTAGTACCTGCGTTGCAGGATGCTTGAGTGCTTGTTCGCGAGGCGCAATCAGGCTGATTTTATCGCCGCTTATGCCTAGTGCGTAATGGCTAAGCACGACACCGGCAGGCTCAACAGGTACCAGCCATCTGGGTAGAATAAGTAAGTCTAGGTGCGCTCGTGATGTCATGCCGAAAAAGTCCTTGGAATATTCAAGTGGCAGAGTATAGCCAAAGCAACAGCAAGAGAGCAGCTGGCAAGATAGGAATTTCAGTTAATCGCCGAGGATGAAGGACGTTTGTCAGTAATACCGACTAAAGCAAGTCATTCTGTTGTGCTAGGTACAGGCACTTTTTTCACGCATCCTTTATACTGCACCGCATTTTTCTACGGGTGAAAACGATGCGTGAACAACTAGTAGCAGCTGAACGAATTAAGGCGCTGGAATGGAAGGGGGGTGCTTTATGGTTGCTGGATCAACGAGTACTGCCTTTAAGTGAAAGCTGGATTGAGTGCCAAACCTCAGCGCAAGTGACCCGTGCCATTACCGATATGGTGGTACGCGGTGCACCGGCTATTGGCATAGCCGCCGCTTTTGCTGTGGTATTGGCGGCGCAGCAGCGCTATCAGGATGATCCGCACGGCTGGCGCAGTGCCATGGAAGAGGATTTGCAGCAGTTGGCTGCATCCAGACCCACAGCCGTCAATTTATTTTGGGCTATTGAGCGTATGCGCAGTGTCTTAGCTAAAGTTCCTGCCCAAACCTCCCCTTTGCCTCTGCTGGAGCAGGCGGCGCTAGAGATTTATCACAGCGATCGTGAAGCCAATTTGATTATGGCGCAGCTGGGGATGGAGGTTATTCGACATCATTGCGAAGCGCCTCAGCACGTATTGACCCACTGCAATACCGGGGCCTTGGCAACCGGCGGTTTCGGCACAGCTTTAGGCGTTGTGCGCGCAGCGTACTTGGCAGGTTTGGTCGGTCATGTGCATGTGGATGAAACTCGCCCTTGGTTGCAAGGCTCGCGTTTAACCGCTTGGGAGCTAGCCAGCGATAAAATTCCGTTAACGGTGAACGCTGACTCAGCCGCTGCACATTTATTGCGCGAAGGTGATATTACGTGGGTGATTGTGGGGGCGGATCGCATTACGGCCAATGGCGATGTGGCCAACAAGATAGGTACGTATCAGCTATCGGTATTAGCCCGCTATCACGATGTACGTTTGATGGTGGTCGCGCCCAGTTCAACGATTGATATGCAACTGCAAACAGGCGCCGATATCGTGATTGAAGAACGCACGGCCGATGAGCTGTTTACAGTAGCGGGAGTGCAAATAGCTGCATCTGTGCCTGCGTTTAATCCAGTGTTTGATGTGACTCCAGCACATTTGGTGGATGTAATAGTGACCGAGCGTGGAGTGGTTGAGCAGCCCACGTTGGAGAAAATGCAGCAGTTAATGAGCCATGCAGCGCTGCACTGAGTGCCAGCGATGAAGCCTAAGCAAGGATATTAAGTCAATGGTTTCACAACTACAACGCACCCCTAGGCGCGACTAAAGCTAAATGTGCTATACTTCGCCAGTTAAATTGCATCACTAATCAATAAGGAACCATGCTTCCATGGGTGACATAGCCAAAGAAATTTTGCCGATCAGCATCGAAGATGAGATGCGTCAATCCTACCTCGACTATGCCATGAGCGTAATCGTGGGCCGTGCATTACCCGATGCGCGTGACGGTTTAAAACCCGTACACCGTCGCGTTCTATTTGCGATGAAAGAACTGGGTAATGACTGGAACAAACCCTACAAGAAATCTGCCCGTGTGGTGGGTGATGTTATCGGTAAATATCACCCGCACGGTGATAGTGCTGTATACGACACCATTGTACGGATGGCGCAGCCATTTTCATTGCGCTACATGCTGGTAGATGGTCAGGGTAACTTTGGTTCGGTTGATGGTGATAGCGCTGCAGCAATGCGTTATACCGAAGTGCGTATGGCTAAGTTAGCGCACGAATTGCTAGCTGACTTGGATAAAGAAACCGTTGACTGGGTACCCAACTACGATGGTACCGAGCAAATCCCGGCGGTTATGCCGACAAAAGTTCCCAACCTACTAATCAACGGCTCTTCTGGTATTGCGGTGGGTATGGCCACCAATATTCCACCTCACAACCTCACTGAAGTCATCGATGGTTGTTTAGCGCTGATTGAGAACCCCGAGCTTAGCGTTGATGAGTTGATGCAGTTCATTCCCGGGCCGGACTTCCCAACGGCGGCGATTATTAATGGTCGCGCCGGTATTATCGAAGCCTATCGCACGGGTCGTGGCCGTGTGCATATTCGTGCGCGCACTGAAATTGAAGACATTGATAAAGTTGGCGGTCGTCAGCAAATCATCATTAACGAGCTGCCCTATCAGGTCAACAAAGCTAGGCTGATTGAGAAAATCGCCGAGCTAGTTAAAGAAAAGAAAATCGAAGGTATCAGTGAATTACGTGATGAGTCTGATAAAGACGGTATGCGCGTTGTCATTGAGTTGCGTCGTGGTGAAGTGCCAGAGGTAGTGTTGAATAACCTCTATGCGCAAACCCAAATGCAAACGGTGTTTGGTATTAACACGGTTGCACTGGTTGACGGTCGGCCGCGCTTGCTGAATCTTAAGGACCTGCTTGAAGTGTTTGTGCGTCACCGCCGCGAAGTGGTGACCCGCCGTACGGTATTTGAACTACGCAAAGCACGTGAGCGCGGCCATATTTTAGAAGGTCAAGCAGTTGCATTATCCAACATTGATCCCGTTATTGAACTGATTAAAAAATCACCCACACCAGCAGAGGCTAGAGAGCGCTTATTGGCGGTGGGCTGGGCATCAGGCTCTGTGGTGGAAATGGTTGAGCGCGCTGGCGCAGAATCATGCCGCCCTGACGGACTTGCTGAGCAGTATGGCTTGCGTGAAGGGCTGTATTACCTATCGCCAGAACAAGCGCAAGCCATTCTAGAATTACGCTTACACCGTTTAACTGGGCTGGAGCATGAAAAACTGCTCATCGAATACCAAGAAATCCTGCAACAGATAGGCGAGTTATTGGCTATTTTAGGTAGCGAAGAGCGTTTGCTTGAAGTGATTTGTGAAGAGCTGCAGCAGATTAAACGCGACTATGGTGATGTGCGTCGTACGGAAATCTGCGCATCACAGGTTGATTTGACCATTGCTGACCTGATTCCTGAAGAAGAGCGTGTAGTGACTATCTCGCACGGTGGTTATGCCAAGAGTCAGCCGCTTGAGGTGTATCAAGCACAACGTCGTGGTGGTCGTGGCAAGTCAGCCACAGGCGTTAAAGAAGAAGATTATATCGAGCATCTATTGGTAGCTAACAGCCATGCCACACTGTTGCTGTTCTCCAGTAAAGGTAAAGTGTACTGGCTGCGTACCTTTGAAATCCCGGAAGCGTCGCGCACCTCGCGTGGTCGCCCGATGGTTAACCTGCTTCCACTGGAAGAAGGCGAGCGTATTACCGCGATGCTGGAAATTGACCTAGAAGCACTTAATGCACAAGCCGGTGAAGACGACAATGATGACGATGAGGCTATCGAGGTCGTGGATATTGCAGTTGAGCTGGATGAAGACGACAGCACAGATGATCTAGAGTATGACGAAGCCGACGGTGCCTACATCTTTATGGCTACCGCCAAAGGTACAGTCAAGAAAACACCACTCATTCAGTTCCGTCGCCCGCGTAGCTCAGGTCTGATTGCCTTGCGCTTAGATGAGGGGGATACCCTGATTGCTGCAGCTATTACTGATGGCTCCAAGCATGTCATGCTGTTCTCTGACGGCGGCAAAGTGATTCGTTTCAAAGAAAGCAAAGTTCGCCAAATGGGTCGTACGGCTCGTGGTGTGCGCGGTATGCGTTTACCAGAAGGGCAACGCTTAATCTCCATGCTAATTCCTGAGCAAGAAGCTTACATCCTGACAGCTTCAGAAAAAGGCTATGGCAAGCGCACCTCGCTTAGCGAGTTCCCATTGCGTGGACGTGGCGGGCAGGGTGTTATCGCGCAGGTTCAGAATGAGCGTAACGGCATATTGGTTGGCGCGGTGCAGGTGCATGACGGAGAAGAAATTATGTTGATTTCTGATCAAGGCACCCTAGTGCGCACTCGTGTTGATGAGGTTTCCAGCCAATCGCGTAATACTCAAGGTGTCACCCTAATTCGTTTGTCCAAGGATGAGCACTTGGTGGGTATTGAGCGTGTGCAAGAGCCTTCTGATACTGATGAGCTACAACTTGATGAGACCGAAACTGATACCGATACCGATGTCGCGCAGGACTCAACAGAATCTGCAACCAATCAAGAGTAAAACTCCATGACTAAAAGAGCCTATAACTTTTGCGCAGGCCCTGCGGCACTTCCTGAGGCGGTGCTAAAACAGGCACAAAAAGAGCTGCTAGATTGGCAGGGTAAAGGCGTTTCCGTTATGGAAATGAGCCATCGCAGTGATGAGTTTGTGGGAATCGCGAACCAGGCAGAGCAAGATCTGCGCGATTTGTTGAGCATCCCTGAGCACTACAAAGTGCTGTTTATGCAGGGCGGTGCCAGTCAACAATTTGCACAAATCCCACTGAATTTTTTGCCGGAAAGCAGCAGCGCTGATTATATCGATACCGGTATTTGGTCACGCAAAAGCATTGATGAAGCCCAGCGTTATGGAAATATCAATGTGGCTGCTTCTGCTAAAAAATATGACTATTTTTCCATTCCTGGACAAAACGAATGGCAGCTAAATAAGCAAGCTGCCTATGTGCATTACACCACCAATGAAACTATTGGTGGTCTGCAGTTTGATTGGATTCCTGAAACAGGCGATGTACCGCTGATCGTGGATATGTCTTCCGATATTTTATCTCGACCGGTAGATATAAGCCGTTTTGGCATGATCTACGCGGGCGCACAAAAAAATATTGGCCCTAGCGGTCTGGTCGTCGCCATTGTGCGCGAAGACTTGCTGGGTAAGGCGCGCGCTAGCTGCCCAACTATGCTTGATTATAAAGTGGCAGCGGACAACGGTTCGATGTACAACACGCCACCTACGTTCTCATGGTACTTATCCGGACTGGTATTTAAGTGGCTTAAAGAGCAGGGCGGTGTCGAAGGTATGGCTAAGCTTAACTTTGAGAAACAACGCTTGCTCTATGAGTACATTGATAAGAGTGACTTTTATACTAACCCAATCAGTAAAAATGCCCGTTCGTGGATGAATATTCCGTTTCGTTTGGCGGATGCACGTTTGGAGCAAGCATTTTTAGCCGGTGCGCAAGAGCGAGCATTACTTAACCTGCAGGGTCACCGCTCAGTTGGCGGCATGCGCGCTTCAATTTATAACGCAGTCCCGATGGCTGCCGTAGAAGCATTGATTGACTATATGCAAGCCTTTGAGAAGGAAAAAGCCTAAATGAGTGAACAAGAATTACAGGCGTTGCGAGTACGTATTGATAGTCTTGATGAGAAGATCCTTGAGCTAATCAATGAGCGTGCCAGCTGTGCCCAAGAAGTGGGGCGAGTTAAAGAAGCTAACCTCACTGAAGGTGAGCAGCCTATGTTTTACCGACCTGAGCGCGAAGCTCAGGTGCTAAAGCGTATTATGGAGCTGAACAAAGGCCCGCTAGATGATGAAGTCACAGCACGTCTATTTCGCGAAATCATGTCGGCCTGCCTTGCATTAGAAAAGCCATTAACGATCGCTTATCTAGGCCCGGAGGGTACCTTCTCGCACGCTGCGGCATTAAAGCATTTCGGTCAGTCTGTGACAGCCAAACCTATGGCGGCCATTGATGAGATTTTTCGTGAGGTGGTGGCAGGAGCGATAAGCTACGGCATAGTGCCGGTCGAAAACTCGACCGAAGGCGCGATTAACCACACGCTAGACAGCTTCTTGGAGCACGATATCTCCATTTGTGGCGAGGTCGAACTGCGTATCCATCACCACTTGCTGGTGGGTGAAAATACTAAAACCGATCACATTACCCGTATTTACTCTCATGCGCAGTCATTGGCGCAGTGTCGTAAGTGGTTGGATGCGCATTATCCAAATGTTGAGCGCGTCGCCGTTTCTAGCAACGCTGAGGCGGCTAAACGAGTGAAGAGTGAGTGGAATAGCGCAGCAATCGCTGGTGATATGGCGGCGCAACTCTATGGCTTGACTGTTCTGGCTGAAAAAATTGAAGACCGCCCAGATAATTCAACACGCTTTTTGATTATTGGTAATGACGCAGTGCCGCCATCAGGTGAGGATAAAACCTCCGTAATTGTTTCGGTAAGCAATAAGCCCGGTGCTCTGCACGAGCTGTTGATACCTTTCCATGACAACGGTGTTGACTTAACCCGTATTGAAACCCGTCCATCTCGCAGCGGTAAGTGGACCTATGTGTTCTTTATCGATTTAGTTGGCCACCAAATGAGTCCGCTAGTAAAGGACGCGCTTGAGAAAATTACCGCAAAATCGGTGGGCGTCAAAGTATTGGGCTCTTATCCAAAGGCTGTGCTCTAACTGAGCCAAAGGCAATTATATGACCTGTGATTTTTTAGCGTTGGCGCGTCCGAATCTGCAAGGGTTATCTCCCTATGTTCCGGGCAAGCCCATAGAAGAACTGGCGCGCGAGTTAGACTTAAACCCAGCTGATATTGTTAAGCTGGCCAGCAATGAAAACCCTTTAGGGCCTAGTCCTAAAGTGTTGGCTGCCATAGAAAAAGAACTGCCAGAGATAACCCGTTATCCTGACGGGAATGGCTTTATACTTAAGCAAAAATTGGCTGAGTATTACACCGTTGAACCCGAGCAAATCACCTTGGGCAATGGCTCCAACGATATTTTGGACTTGGTAGCACAGGCTTGGCTTGCGCCAGGCTTGAACGCCGTGTTCAGTCAGTATGCGTTTGCCGTGTATCCAATCGCTACCACTATCGCAGGTGCCGAGAGTCGTGTTGTGCCTGCTAAAGACTATGGTCACGATCTGGAAGCGATGCTGCAAGCAATCGACGAAAACACCCGCGTCGTATTCGTAGCAAATCCTAATAACCCAACCGGGACTTGGTTTGATGTCAGCAGCCTCGAGCAGTTCTTAGTCAAGGTACCTGAGCATGTCATAGTCGTGCTGGATGAGGCCTATATAGAGTACGCCGCCAGCTCAGAGCTGCCGGACGGTATGAAATACTTGGCTGGTCACCCCAATTTAATTGTGAGTCGCACCTTTTCTAAAGCCTATGGTTTAGCCGGTTTACGGGTCGGCTACTCGATTTCCTCAGCGCAAATCGCCGATGTCATTAATCGCATTCGTGAGCCCTTTAACGTCAACAGCTTGGCGTTAGTTGCCGCCTGCGCTGCACTGGACGATGAGGATTATTTATTCCGCAGCCGTCAGGCAAACGAGCAGGGTATGGAGCAGTTGGAGTCAGGACTGAATGCCTTGGGCTTACGATGGATTAACTCAAAGGGCAACTTTATTGCGGTTGATTTTCAACAGGAAGCCAGCGCAATTAACCAAGCTTTGCTAGAGCGCGGAGTTATTGTGCGCCCAGTCGCAGGTTATGGCATGCCTAACTTTTTACGGGTTTCCATAGGTACTCATGAAGAAAACGCACGCTTTTTGACTGTACTAAAACAGATTTTATCCGATGGTTGATAAGGCTATGCCTACAGCAAAAACAACAACATTAGGTAGGCTGGTCATTGTGGGTATGGGTTTGATTGGTTCATCCCTAGCCAAAGCGATACGTGTAACCCGACTGTATGCTGAAGTTGTTGGTGTGGACACCGAACTGGAGTCCTGCGAGCAGGCAATAGCAATGGGTGTGGTGGATAGTGCTAGTCAAGACTTGCTTGCCGCCGTTCTGCGCGCAGACACCATAGTGCTTGCAGTGCCAGTCTTAGCAGCGGAGAAAATACTGCAGCAATTGGCACAACTCAAGCTGGCTGATTCCTGCGTCATTACTGATGTGGGCAGTGTAAAAGGTGTTTTTGTTGCCGCTGCGCAACGTGCGTTTGGCTACTTGCCGCATAATCTCGTACCTGCTCATCCAATAGCAGGTTCGGAGCGTAGTGGGGTAAGTGCTGCGGATGCCACGTTATTTAGACATCATAAGGTCATTTTAACCCCACAGGCGCACACTGCTGAGTTCGCTTTGGCTAGAGTGCGCCAGTTGTGGTTAGCGACTGGCGCTGAGGTTGAGTGCATGGATGTGCAAAGCCATGACCGTGTGCTGGCCGCGACCAGTCACTTACCGCATTTACTGGCGTTTGGTTTGGTTGATTCTCTGGCTAAACGCAGCGAAAACCTAGAAATATTCCGCTATGCCGCTGGCGGTTTTCGTGATTTTACCCGCATTGCCGCCAGTGATCCGGTGATGTGGCATGATATTTTTCTATCCAACAAGGACGCAGTGCTGCACCAGTTGGATGAGCTTAATACTGATTTGGCCGTGTTGCGCAAAGCAATAGCAGAGGGTGATAGCCACTACTTGCTGGGGGTTTTCACCCGCGCACGTGCTGCACGCGAACACTTTAATACAATTTTGGCACAACGGGCTTATATGCAGACTATGCTTGATAATGATTTGGTTTTTCTCGCCAACCCTGGCGGTAATGTTAATGGGCGCATTCGTGTGCCGGGTGATAAGTCAATTTCCCATCGCGCTATTATGCTGGGCTCATTAGCTGAGGGCACCACCGAAGTTGAAGGCTTTTTGGAAGGTGAAGATGCTCTGGCTACCATCCAAGCATTTCGCGACATGGGCGTGGTGATTGAAGGCCCTCATGAAGGACGTGTTGTCATTCATGGCGTGGGGCTGCATGGCTTACAAGCGCCACCGGGACCTATTTATGTCGGCAACTCTGGCACTACTATGCGTTTACTGTCTGGAATTTTAGCCGGACAAACTTTTGATACCACCTTAACCGGTGATGCCTCACTAACTAAGCGCCCGATGAACCGTATCGCCAAGCCGCTACGTGAAATGGGTGCGGTGATTGAAACAGCAGCAGAAGGGCGTCCACCCTTAACTATCCGTGGTGGTCATCCGCTTACCGGCATGCACTATGACATGCCAATGGCTAGCGCACAGGTTAAGTCCTGCTTATTGTTAGCCGGCATGTATGCCAATGGTACAACCTCGGTTACCGAGCCTGCACCAACCCGTGATCACTCCGAGCGCATGCTGCAAGGCTTTGGTTATCCTGTAGAAGTGCATGGTGCTAAAGCAAAAATTGAAAATGGTCATAAACTCACCGCAACGCATATTGAAGTGCCTGCAGATATCTCATCAGCGGCTTTCTTTATGGTGGCGGCCAGCATCGCGGAAAACTCAGAGCTGGTGCTTGAGCATGTAGGCATTAACCCAACCCGCACTGGTGTTATCGATATTCTTAAGTTGATGGGTGCTGATATTAGTTTAGAGCGCATACAGGAAGTAGGTGGCGAGCGCGTGGCTGATATCCGTGTGCGCAGTGCAGTATTAAAAGGCATAGAAATCCCTGATGAACTGGTTCCGCTGGCAATTGATGAGTTTCCTGTGCTCTTTATTGCAGCGGCCTGTGCACAAGGGCGTACGGTCTTGCGCGGCGCAGAAGAGTTGCGGGTTAAAGAATGCGACCGTATTCAGGTGATGGCCGATGGTTTAACCACGCTAGGTGTACAAGTAGAGACGCTAGCAGACGGGATCATTATTGATGGCGGCCCAATGGGCGGCGGCGAAGTTTGGGCGCACGGTGATCACCGTATTGCCATGTCATTCAGTGTGGCCTCTTTGCGTGCTACGCAACCAATACATATCCATGATAGCCAGCATGTGGCGACATCTTTCCCCAACTTTTTAGCGTTATGCGCAGATGTTGGTATGCACGTTTCAGTCAATGCGGAGACACAAGCATGAGCGTAATTCCGGTAATCACAATCGACGGGCCTAGCGGCTCAGGCAAAGGCACAGCTACAGCATTGGTAGCTCAAGCGCTGAGTTGGAATATTTTAGACTCGGGTGCGCTATACCGCATACTGGCACTGGCCGCTGAGCAGTCCGGTATCGCACGCACTAATGAAGCAAGCTTGCGCACACTAGCTGCGCAACTTCCGGTTGAGTTTCCCGGTGATCGCATCCTGCTTAATGGTGCAGATGTGAGTCGTGCAATCCGCAATGAAACAGTAGGAACCTTTGCTTCTGAAATTGCTGCTTTACCTGGTGTTCGTGAAGGTCTTTTAAAGCGCCAGCATGCTTTTAGAGAGCTACCCGGTTTAGTTGCCGATGGTCGCGATATGGGTACCGTTATTTTTCCGGAAGCTCCGTTAAAGGTTTTTTTAACCGCAAGTGCTGAAGAGCGTGCACGCCGTCGCTATTTACAGTTGAAGGATGCCGGCGAAACTGTTAATCTCGCGGATCTTGTAGAGGAGATCCGTGCGCGTGATGAACGCGACATAAATCGCCCTATAGCACCCTTAAAACCAGCTGAAGACGCAGTGGTTCTTGATTCAACCACTATGACCATCGAGCAGGTAGTAAGCCATATTCTAAGTGAAGCCACTTCTAGAGGCCTAACTGGATAATCGTTGTAATACAACGTTCTAATAAAACCGGGTTAATCCAGAAGATATTAACTAGGTTTTGTACTTATAAATACAGACCACATTGTCTGGAATGTGGATAGGGTCGAATGACTCTCAATAGCAGGATTAAACATGAGCGAAAGCTTTGCAGAACTTTTTGAAGAAAGCCAAAAAACTCTTGATATGCAACCAGGTTCGATCATTGAAGGTATGATCGTAAGCATCGACGGCGACTGGGTTGCTGTTGACGCTGGCCTGAAGTCAGAGGGCGTTATCCCCGTTGAAGAATTCTACAACGAGCAAGGTGAACTAACCATTAAAGTGGGTGACGTGGTTCGCGTAGCGCTGGATGCGGTTGAAGACGGTTTCGGTGAAACCAAGTTATCCCGCAGAAAAGCCAAAAACGCAGAGTCATGGCTGGTTCTCGAAGCCTCTTTCAATGCTGAGGAAGTGGTTACCGGTATTATTAACGGTAAGGTTAAAGGCGGTTTCACTGTTGATGTCAACGGTATCCGTGCCTTCTTACCGGGTTCACTGGTAGATGTACGTCCAGTACGTGACACTGCTCACCTCGAAGGTAAAGAGCTAGAATTTAAAGTTATCAAGCTAGACCAGAAGCGCAACAACGTTGTTGTATCACGTCGTAGCGTTCTTGAAGCAGAAAACAGTGCTGAGCGTGATGCGCTGTTAGAAAACCTACAAGAAGGTCAGCAGATTAAAGGTATCGTTAAGAACCTCACTGACTACGGTGCGTTTGTTGACTTGGGCGGCGTAGATGGCTTGCTGCACATTACCGATATGTCTTGGAAGCGTATTAAGCACCCAGGCGAAATCGTTAACGTTGGCGATGAGATTGACGTTAAAGTACTTAAGTTTGATCGTGAGCGTAACCGCGTATCTCTAGGCCTGAAGCAGTTGGGTGAAGATCCATGGATTGCTATCAAAGGTCGTTACCCAGAGGGTACTCGTACCATGGCTCGCGTTACCAACCTGACTGACTACGGCTGCTTTGCTGAGCTGGAAGAAGGTGTTGAAGGTCTGGTACACGTTTCTGAAATGGATTGGACCAACAAAAACATTCATCCTTCTAAAGTGGTTCAGTTGGGCGATGAAGTTGAAGTTCAGGTTCTGGACATCGATGAAGAGCGTCGTCGTATTTCCTTGGGTATCAAGCAGTGTAAAGTTAACCCATGGGAAGACTTCTCTAGCCAATTCAACAAGGGCGACAAAATCTCCGGTACCATTAAATCCATTACTGACTTCGGTATCTTTATCGGCCTAGACGGCGGTATTGATGGTTTGGTTCACTTATCTGACATCAGCTGGCACGAAGCAGGCGAAGAAGCCGTACGCAACTACAAGAAAGGTGACGAGCTAGAAACCGTTATTCTTTCCGTAGATCCAGAGCGTGAGCGTATTTCTCTTGGCGTTAAGCAGCTAGAAGACGATCCTTTCTCCAGCTATGCATCACTCAACGAAAAAGGCACTATCGTTCGCGGTACTGTTAAAGAAGTTGATGCCAAGGGCGCTATTGTTGTCCTAGCCGATGAAGTTGAAGCTGTACTGAAAGCATCAGAAATCAGCCGTGACCGTGTTGAAGATGCACGTAACGTACTGAAAGAAGGCGACGAAGTTGAAGCTAAAATCATCAACATCGACCGCAAATCTCGCGTTATTAACTTGTCCATCAAGTCTAAAGACGTAGAAGATGAAAAAGATGCAATGAAAGAGCTGCGTAAGCAAGAAACTGAAGCAGCTGGACCAACCACCATTGGTGAGTTGATTCGTCAGCAGATGGAAAACCAGAACTAAGTTCTAGTTTCACTGCGCAAAAAAGGGAGGATTTATCCTCCCTTTTTTTACGACTAAAATTTGTAGTTATTAATATTTTAGGAGCCTATCCATGCTGCACTGCATTCTTTTTAGCACGCTGGGCTGTCATCTCTGTGATGAAGCAGAAGCCATGCTTGTACCCTTGCTGAATGAGCTTGCCATTCAGATTGAATGGGTGGATATCATAGAAAAAGAAGAGTGGGTGGAACGCTACGGGATACATATTCCTGTGGTGATGCGCCTAGACACTCAGGCTGAACTGTACTGGCCTTTTACTACTGAGCAGGCGCGCAAGTTTCTTAAATAAGACACGTAAAGCAACTGGCGTACCGAATATGTCAGATAATTTTATCGCGCAAATGTTCGGCTGCTTGATTGAGGGCTTGAATAATACGCTCTTTGTCGTAGCTTTGAATATTATTGGTATCCATGTACATGGAAAAGCCTGATAGCTCGTGCTCAACAAAACTGCGCGTTTCACCCAAGTCATGGCGATAATCAACAACCTGGAAAATCTGCACAGGACGAGTAAAGCCTTTTACCTGTATTTGACCTTTATCACGCCCCATAATGACATCTTTAACCAGAGAATATGTCTCGGTCGAGATAAGTATCTCGTTGGCATCAGCGGCGCTTTCCAGTCTACTGGCAAGGTTAACTTCGCGACCAATAATGGTGTAATCCATGCGCGTTTCAGCACCAAAGTTACCGACTGTGCAATAACCTGTGTTGATGCCCATGCGTATTTCCAACGGTTTATCAATACCCTGTGTGCGCCAGTGCTGACGTAGCACTTTCATATGTTTACGCATTTCAATCGCCATAGAGACTGCTGCTAAAGCATCTTTTTTAGCGCCATGCGTGCTGGGATCACCAAAGAAAATCATCACACTATCACCAATAAACTTATCGATAGTGCCGCCGTACTTAAGTGCGATTTTTGACATTTCATTTAAATAGGTATTAAGCACGTCAGTTAGAGCTTCCGCTTCAAGTTCTTCAGACAGCTCAGTAAAACCCTTGATGTCGGAAAAAAACACCGTCAGTTTTTTACGCTGCGCTTCCAGTTTTACGCCGCGCTTTCCAGAGAAAATTGTTTCCCAAACCTGCGGGGATAAATACTTAGCTAGGCTGTGAGCCAGATGAGCAGCGTTGGCCTGTTCGCGCTTAACCTGTTCTTTAGCTTTGGATAAAAATAATTCCTGAAAATAAACGTAATAGGCCATATAGCAAAAATAGAGAACCGCGGCTGCAAAAGCTGCTGCCGATATAATCAGCGGCGTTTCCAATAAGAGTGGCGGTTGCAAGAAAAACCACGTCGCCGTCGCCGCTGAAACAAAAGCCAGGCAGGCAGCAATCAGTGCTTTTACGCCGCCATGGATCAATGCAGAAAAAGCGGTGATTAACGCAGCCAGCACGCTGGGAATAAGCGAGAAACCAATTAAAGCCGTAAAGCTGCCCATCAACGCAGCGTCTAAAAAGCGAAAGCCTAGTTGATGAATGGGGGCTGCAGGTTCTTTAAAGTGCTCCATCAGCAACTTAACGAAATGAGGGTACAGCAACGCAAATGGAATCAACCAAATGAGAGTATTATTATTGAAGTGTTTTAGATAGCATCCTGTCGCTACAGTAGCCGCAATCAGTAAGTAAGCTAAGGCGCGCGAGTAATATTCAGATAGCAGAAGGTTAGTGGTTTCATAATACGTGTTTGAAGTTGCATCTTGCTTCATTATATGGAGATCCCTGTTTTACACGACCACAATAATAACATGGCTATTTTTTCTAGCTAGACATAATCGAAACACTATTTTCTCCGCCGCTAAAAAATTGCCGAATGTATTAGTATATTCTCCTTACAAGCAGTATTAGGAACATTTATGGACGCATTAGATTTATTGCTTAAACGCACTTCAATGTCACGCTTACAGGCGCCCGCCCCGAATGCTGAGCAGTTAGATATTATGTATCGGGTTGCTTTAAGAGCACCTGATCATGGTCAGGTTCGACCATGGCGTTTTTTGACCGTAGAGGGGCAGGGGCGTGAAGCGTTGGGTGAGTTGTATGCACAGGCATTAATACACCAAAACCCACAAGCCAGTGCCGAGCAGATCAAACGGGCACGTGCAATGCCATTAAGAGCGCCGATGATCATTGTCGTTATCGCCTGTAAACAAGAACATCCTAAAGTGCCTGAGTATGAACAACTTATCGCGGCAGGTTGTGCAGCTCATGGTTTGCTATTGGCGGCGCAAGCGCAGGGCTTGGGTGCGTTTTGGCGTTCCGGTGAAATGACAGATAATAAACACGTTACCCAGCAGCTTGGACTGCAGGATAATGAGCAAATTATCGGTTATATGTATGTGGGCACACCTTCCAGCGATTGTAAAACGGGAGCGCAGTTAGAACCTGCGGAGTTTGTTAGCAGCTGGCCTTAACTAGAGTAGGGCAATTCAATGGTAGCGATAAAACCACCATGGCTGTGATTGGCTAGGTTAAGCTGGCCGCCCAATTGCTGTATTGTGCGCTCTGTGATTGTCAGCCCCAAACCATAACCTGTGCCTTGCTGGCCTTGCGCTCGCACAAAAGGCTGCGTGAGTTGGCTTAGTAAGATTTCATTTACGCCGGGGCCGTGGTCTTTAATCATGATATCCAGTCTATTGGCGCGCAGGACGACCTGTATTTCAACAGGCTTGTCCACTGGGTTAAAACGTACCGCATTACGCAGAAGATTATCCAAGGCGCGTTGCAAAAGACTTTTTGCCAAATTTAAATTTATAGGTTTAGGGCAATTTAACTGTATCTGTTGCTCAGGAGAAAAAGATGAGTGGTCATCTTGTAGCTCATGCAATAACGCGCACAAATCAAAGGACTCTGGCTGTGGTGTTTCTTGCTCCATGCGTGCCAACACCAAAATCTCATCAATCAGCGCATCTAAGCGTTCGCATTCCAAGGCAAGTTTTGGCCACAACTCTTGCTGTTTCTCCACAGACGCACGCTCAGCCAAGGCCAAACCAACCTGCAAGCGCGCCAAAGGGGAGCGCAATTCATGCGAGACATCACGCAATAATTGGCGCTGACTGCTGAGCATATTTTGCAGGCGCTGGCCCATTTTGTTGAAATCAGCAGCCAACACACCCAGCTCATCTTTACGCTGGGCTAATTGGGCCAAATGTTTTTGTTGGTAGGCAGTTTCCCCGAGCTCATGCACAGCATGGCGTAAACGCATCAGTGGCCGGGTAATAGAAAAGGTTAGTAACAGGCTAATCAGGGTCAAGACAACAACGGCGACAAAGACCAACAATAGTGGACCAAAACCATGCCCGTATTGCCATTTAGCGAGTTCAGAGCGCGGAATGCGATGAATAAATAAGAAGGTGTTTCCTTTTGGCGAGCTAATTTCTTGCGTCAGTCTGCGCCAGTTTGAATGTGTGTTGTTTGACTGGTTGTTTATGTTTATTGGCGCATTGCGCATTCTGCTGCTGGTTGAGACAAGCTGGCCGTCCTCATCAAAGACTTGAGTGTAAATACGGTGTTCTTGTCGTAATTTATGCAGTACTTGCTGGGCTTGGGATAACTCACCTTGCTCATACAGCTGTAACCATTTCTCAGTCAGCTGGGAAAAAGCAGGGTGCTGGGACAGTATCCAAGTATCTTGATTTAAAAAACGAGTCAACAGAAAGGTTAGTGCGCCAGTTAAGATAAGCGCCAACCAAAATGCGCCTAAAACCCGCCAAAATAACGATCGCATACTAACCCCTGAAATATAGAAACACAGCTGCTTTATCCTTAAGCAGCTGTGTGATGGGTGGCTACTGGTTTAGTACATATCACAGTCACGATACTGTCTGTGCATCTTGTTCATGTTTTTCTGTTGGTTTTTACCGGCTTTGCCTTGTCCAGCTCTACCCATATTTTGTTTCTGCCGCTCCAGCTTTTGCTCACGCATCTGATCAAACATTTCCTGCTGCTCTGGAGTTAGGGTTGCACGCATCTGAGCACGGTTTTTTTCTAGCATTTGCTCACGGTTTTTGTCGTACGCATCGCGGTCTTTTTTAGGGATTTTTTCCCAAGTTTGTTGATAGAGCTCTTGTTGCTCTTGACGGTGAGCTTGACGCATTTCTTGCATCTTCTCACGTTGCTCTTGGCTTAGGCGTGGCCCTGAGGAGTTTTTTCTCATTTCCTGCTGTTGCGCTTTTGCGCCGGGCTGTTTAATGGTTTCTGCTGCTTGTAGTGCACTAAAGGGCAGTAAAACGGCTAAAGCAAGGGCTGTTAATTGAATTCGCATCTGATTTCTCCTTGGTGATTCCCGGTGTGTCCGGCATGGAGCTAGTATGTCTCGTTCTATGTAAAGCGCGGTCAGCAGACTGTAAAGTGTGGGTAAAGAGATTAGGGTTTATGAGGCGCGTAATAATAACCACGCCCACGAATGGACAGAATACGCGGCTCACCGTTGGGATGCGTACCTAGTTTGCCCCTTAGATTACTGATATGCATGTCTATGCTGCGGTCATACAAGGTCAGCTTGCGTCCAAGCGCGAGCTCTGTGAGCTTATGTTTATCGATAGGCTCACCTATGTTTTGTAGTAGTGTCTCTAATACTTTGCCCTCAGAGACAGTCAAACTGATCTCGTCATTATTCACCAGCAAGACACCGGTGGCAGGGTTGTACTCTAAATCGTCGAATGCAATAAGCGGTGTTGTGGCTTCTACAGAAGAGACATCTGTACTTTGGCTGCGGCGCAACACTGCCCTAAGCCGAGCTGTGAGCTCTCTTGGATCGCAGGGTTTGGCAAGGTAATCATCCGCGCCCAGCTCAAGGCCTAGAATGCGGTCGGTTGGCTCGCCGCGCGCTGAGAGCATTAGCACCGGTAAGCCTTTGTGTTGCGTACGCAGGGTACGTAAGAACTCCAAGCCATTGCCGTCGGGCAACATGACATCGAGTATCACGGCATCGGGCAGTTCTTGAGTGTGCAGATAACTATGCGCGCTGGCTGTATCATGCACAGCGGTAATGTGAAAGCCGTCCTGGCTTAACCAATCCTTCAGTAATTCACATAATTCTTGGTCATCATCAACCAATAAAATCCGATTTGTTTGCATGATCGTTACTGGGGAAACACTTGCTTAAAAGGTTTTACCTGCACCTGCGCATAAACACCAGCGCTTACATAGGGATCGGCGTTGGCCCATGCTTGTGCTTGCGTTAAGGAGGCAAACTCAGCAATCACTACACTGCCTGAAAATCCAGCAGAACCTGGGTCTTCGCTATCGATATGCGGAGTTGGACCGGCTAAAACTAAACGTCCTTGGTTTTGTAATTCATGCAAACGCTCAAGGTGGGCAGGGCGCGCGGTCTTGCGTTGCTCTAAACTGTTCTCTACATCAGTTGCAATAATGGCATACAGCACTTTTATATCTCCTTTGTGTTATCTTCAGGCGCGGGTTTGATGTGGCGCGCGATAAATACGCCTTGGGCAATTAAAAACACCAGCGTCATGCCAAGGCTGCCAAATACTTTAAAGTCGACCCAGATTTCATGGAAGGTAAAGGCGACAAATAAATTCGTGCCGCCTAACACCAAAAAGAAAGCTACCCATGCAATATTGAGCTTAGTCCAAGTGCTGTCAGGGAGTTCAACTGCGTGCCCCATCATGCGTCGAATCAGTGGTTGCTTACCAATAAAGTGACTGGCAGCAAAGCCTAACGCAAACAACCAGTTGACCACTGGAGCTTTCCATTTCAAAAATGTTTCGCTGTGAAAGGCTAGGGTTAAGCCACCAAAAAACAAACAGCCAAGCAGGGTTAGCCATTGGGTTTTTTCTAGGCGTTTATGCACGATAAATAACGTGCCGTAAACCACGACGGAGCTGGCAATAAGTACAGCGGTAGCACTAAAAATACCACCCAGCACCCAGCTTTGACCAAGTAGCTCTACATCTCTGGGTTCGAGTTTAAAAACAATAAAAAATAATATAAGCGGAATAAAGTCAATAAATTGTTTCACAATGCGCACAACCTCTATAATAGAGCGAGCATAATAGCAAAGTTTGGTAAAAGTAGTCCTTATGAAAGTTGATTTACACAGTCATAGCACAGCATCAGACGGGGTTTTATCGCCTGCTGAGCTGGTACAGCGTGCTCATAGCCAAGGCGTAAAGCTGCTGGCTTTAACCGACCACGATACCCTTGCTGGTATTGAACAAGCACGCACAGCAGCGCAAGAGTTGGGTGTGCATCTGGTTAATGGGGTTGAGCTGTCCTGTTTATGGGGCGGAGCAACAATTCATGTTTTAGGCTTTGATTTCTCTATGGAAAACAAAGTATTAAAAAAACTGGTTGATGAGCTATATGACGCGCGATTATTACGCTCAGAAGAAATTGCACAGCGTTTAAGTAAAGCCGGCTTTGCGGATACGCTGGCTGGAGCTAAGGCGGTTCAACAGCAGTTGGGGGAAGTACAAACACCTCCAGCTAGACCCCATTTTGCTGAGTTTATGGTGCAGGCTGGCTATGTGAAAAGTCACAGCGAGGCTTTTAAAAAATGGCTCGGCACAGGGAAAATTGGTGATATCAAGCAGCACTGGCCAACATTAGAGCAAGTCATGCACGCATTGACTGAGGCACAGGCTTGGATAAGTCTGGCGCACCCGTATCAGTATGATTTTACCCGCAGCAAAAGACGGCGCTTAATCAGCGACTTTGTCGAGATGGGCGGTCATGCTCTAGAAGTCAGTAATGGCCTGCAACCAGCAGAGCATGTAGGTGCATTATCGATATTGGCGCGAGAGTTCTCCTTATCCGTCAGCGCCGGCAGTGACTTTCATGCGCCGCATCAGTTTTCTGAGGTTGGCCTGTATCGGACACCGGCTACAGATTTAGAGTATTTATGGCATAAATTTGCCTTACCAGCTGATTTGCAGCTGGCTACAGGAGTTTAACGAAATGAAGTTTTTTCAAATCCATGCGGAAAACCCGCAAAACCGCTTGGTTCGCCAAGCCGTTGATATTATTAAACAGGGTGGCGTCATTATTTATCCAACGGACTCGTCTTACGCCGTCGGCTGTAGAGTAGGGGACAAGCCAGCCCTAGACCGTATTCGCTTATTACGTCGCTTGGATGACAAGCATAACTTTACATTGTTATGTCGCGATCTATCGGAGCTGGGACTGTATGCCAAGGTTAATACTACGGCTTTTCGCTTGTTAAAAGCGCACACGCCAGGTCCTTACACCTTTATCCTAAACGCTACCCGTGAAGTGCCGCGCATGCTAATGCACCCTAAGCGGCGCACCATTGGCTTGCGTGTACCCAGCAACCCAATCGCCTTAGCGTTGTTGGAGGAACTGGGAGAGCCATTGATGAGCGTGAGCTTGATTATGCCCGGTGCAACCGAGCCTTTAAGCGACCCTTATGAGATTCGTGACCTGCTGGAGAATCAAGTCGATCTGATTATTGATGGCGGTTACGGCACCCATGAAGCCTCGTCGGTTATCAGCATGGTTGATGAAGAGCCTGAAGTGCTGCGGGTTGGTTCTGGCGACGTAAGTGCGTTTACTAATCAATAGGTTAGCATGCAAACATCAAGTGAATTAGCGCAGCATCCTGAGCAGCTTCCGCTGGCTCTGGTCTATGGCCAAGCTTTAAATCAGCTGCCACAGGATCTGTATATTCCACCTGATGCATTGGAAATAATTTTAGAAGCCTTTGAAGGTCCGCTGGATTTGTTGCTGTACCTAATTCGCAAACAAAACGTCGATATCCTTGATATTCCAGTCGCGGCAATTACCCAGCAATACATGCGTTATGTTGAAATCATGAAGGATGCGCGCTTAGAACTGGCGGCTGAATACCTCGTGATGGCGGCCATGTTGGCGGAAATAAAATCACGCATGCTGCTGCCAAAGCACAGTATGGGTGATGAAGATGAAGACGATCCAAGAGCTGAATTAATCCGCCGCTTACAAGAGTACGAACGCTTCAAAGAAGCGGCTGAAAAACTTGATGAGCTTCCTAGAGTAGGGCGCGACGTATTTCTTCCCCTGTTACAGATAGAAAAGCAAAAAAATTCGCATAGCCAGCCCGAAGTAAATTTGGACGAGCTGTTACGCGCCTTCGCTGAGGTTTTGCATCGCAGCGACCTGTATGAAAGTCATCAAATTAGCCGCGAAACGCTGTCGACTCGTGAGCGTATGAGTTTGATTTTAGAGCGTTTATCCGCCGATGAATTTGTACCCTTTAGTCAGTTATTTACTCTCGAAGAAGGGCGTTTAGGTGTGGTGGTTACTTTTATGGCGATTTTGGAGCTGGCGCGTGAAGCCTTGATTGAAATAGTGCAAAATCAGCCTTATGCACAAATCCATTTAAGAGCCTGTAACTCATGACCACAGTAGCAAAGCACTCTGACCAGCTCGCCAATATCTTACAAGCCGTATTACTGGCCCATGGCAAACCGCTCAGTATGAGCTTACTGGTAGAGCTATTTGCTGCAGAACAGCTAGATGCAGCGACTATCCAGCAAGGTTTACGACAATTAGCAGACAATTTGCAAGGCAGCGTACTGGAGCTGAAAGAGCTTGCCAGTGGTTATCGCATCCAAATCCGCCAAGAGTTTGCCCACTATATAGGCCGGCTCTGGGAAGAACGCCCGCAACGTTATTCAAGAGCCTTGCTGGAAACCTTGGCTTTGATCGCCTATAAGCAACCAGCCACGCGTGGCGAAATTGAAGATGTTCGTGGTGTGGCTGTGGGCAGTCAGATAATAAAAACGTTGCAAGAACGCGACTGGATTAAAGTGGTTGGTTATAAAGATGTGCCCGGCAAGCCGGCTATGTTGGCAACTACTAAAGCTTTCTTAGATTATTTTAATTTATCCAGTTTAGACCAGCTGCCGCCACTAAAAGAAGTTCGTGATCTGAGCGCAGCGTTTGACAAGCTACAAGAAAATTTACTTGAGACAGTGGATAAAAGCGTGAACGCTGCGGACAGTGAATCAACAGAGCATGACGATAGTGAAAGCACGCCAATGCGTGAGTTGAGTTTTAGTAGCTTGCTGGCAGAGCTTGAATCGATGGAAACCAACCTTAAAACAGACTTTGACGACTTGCCGCAACAGCCAGACGAATTACTGGATGTTGATTCAGATTAAGCATATGCAAGCTATAATAAATATTATGTTAAATTGAGTGTGTTGCCATATACCTTAATCCAGAATGAATTAATGCAACGCTTTGCCGCATAGCACAAACATAACGGCTTTGTTAACCTGACTCTGAACAAGACCACAATTTTACTAAGGTAATTATCATGCGTCACAGCTTTCTTTACACCGCTATACTTGCTACTACTCTGAGCTTTGCTCCAATCAGTTTTGCCGAAGAGTATCAACACAGTAATAACACTGAATACGTACAGCAATTGGCTGGTCTACAGGTTGAACAGCCTTGGTCCCGTGCATTGCCGCCAACTGCTCATACTGGCGCAACCTTTGTGAATATACATAATAGCAGCACTAAAGCCGATCGTTTAATCAGCGCCTATTCACCCATGGCCGAAAAAACTGAACTGCACAACCACATTCATCAAGATGGTTTAATGAAAATGGTTGAGGTTGAGGCAATTGAGGTGCCAGCCAATGGTACTTTAGAGCTTAAGCCCGGCAGCTATCACGTGATGCTCATTGGCTTAAAACAGCCGTTAAAAGAAGGCGAACACTTCCCTATTCGCCTTGATTTTGAGCAAGCTGGCAGTATCGACCTTGAAGTCGTAGTAAAAGATATGAACGCAGGTACTGCTGCTGAACATATGGAACGCTGAGTTTAATTGTGCACGCCCCAACTAACGTGTTGGGGTGCGCATGGTGACAAACTCTTCCGCCGCAGTTGGGTGGATACCAATAGTTTCATCAAATATCGCTTTAGTGGCTCCCGCCTTAATCGCTACTGCTAAACCTTGAATCAACTCACCTGCATCTGGGCCAACCATATGGCAACCTAAAACTTTGTCGGTTGACTTATCAACAATCAGCTTCATAAAAATACGTTCTGTTTGCTGTGAAAAGCTCAGTTTCATTGGGCGGAATTTGCTGGTAAATACGCTTATTTTGTAGCCTTCAGCAGTGGCTTGCTCTTCCGATAAACCCACGGTGGCTATATTAGGCAAGGTAAACACCGCCGTTGGAATATCATGGTAATCAACTGGGCGGTACTCTTCTGGCCTAAATAAACGACGTGCCACGGCCATTCCTTCAGCCAGCGCAACAGGGGTTAATTGTGGTCCTTCGATCAGATCGCCAACGGCCAAAACACTCGGCTCGCTGGTTTCATAATGCTCGTTAACCACCACCAAACCGGCTTTATCTAACTGCACATTGACATTTTCTAACCCTAAATCATCCAGCATAGGGCGACGGCCTGTTGCGTAGAAAATGCAATCCACTTCCAAAGTGCTGCCATCTTGGAAAAAAGCAGTGAGTACGCTGTTTTGACCTTTTTCAATACGCTCAACTTGGGTGTTGAACATCAGCTCAACGCCCTTTTCTTGCATAATGTCACGCACATGCTCACGAATATCCAGATCAAAGCCGCGCATAAATAAATCGCCGCGGTAGGATAAATAAGCTTGGCTGCCCAAACCATTAAAAATTGAAGCAAACTCCAGTGCAATATAACCGCCGCCCACGACCAATACGCGCTTAGGCTGTTCTGGCAAGTAAAACACTTGGTTGGAGTCGGTAATATACTCTTTGCCAGGGATATCAGGCACTTGCGGCCAGCCGCCGGTAGCAAGGAGAATATGCGCGGCACTATACTGCTGACCATTCACCTCAACTGTATGGGCATCGACAATACGCGCATGGCCTTCCAGCAGCGTCACGCCGTTACTTTTTAGTAGGTTGCCGTAGATACCATTTAGACGCTCTATTTCTGTATTCTTGTGCGTAATCAGCGTCTGCCAGTTAAAACCATTCACCTGCGCGTCCCAACCAAAGCTTTCACTGAGCGCAAATTCATCGGAATATTGGGCCGCATAGGACATTAGTTTTTTTGGCACACAGCCCACATTGACACAGGTACCGCCAAGATAGCGGCTTTCTGCTACGGCTACTTTGGCACCAAAGCCCGCTGCAAATCGTGATGCCCGCACCCCACCAGAACCTGCCCCGATGACAAATAGATCAAAATCGTAGCTCATGCCCTACTCCCGATAAATTCTGTTTCGTTTAGCAAAAAAGTATAACAAAGAACTGATGCTCACGTGGCGATTGCGGGTAATGTATAGCGGCCAGCGATTATTTTTAACAATCTTGGCAAGACTGATTTTATAAAAAACAAATAGCAATCAAGTTCATCTAGACTGCTTGGTTATAGGATAAGAAAAAGTGAGCGGTGCTAAAATGGCGTCCTTACAGCAACACAGCCTGACTTCTATACAAATGGCACAGGCTAAGGAGTGTTAAATTGACCATCATTGCAGTGCTTCTAATAATTTCAGCCTTTGTCGGTGGCTGGGCTTACACCGCCCACACCTTAGCTACCATGGGACCCTTGTTGCGACACCTGATGGGTATCCCCGTGGGCTTTGTCGCGATGTTCTGCGTCGCAGCAATTTTGTTTTTTACTGGAGTGATTGCAGTTTAACCGCAGTCTTGCTCATCGATTAACGCAGAAACACTTGGATTAACGCGGCCATGACTGACAATAAAAACATCTAAGCTTACTGCGCCCAATGCTTGAGCGTCTTATTAGCTACCACTGTACGATGAAGCTACACCGTCATAATAACCCTTCGCAAAAGCAGCATGTGGGCTTCTATGGCGAGCAGTTCCTGCTTGGCTTTCAAGTAAAGAATCTAGATTTATATGTAGTCTTTCATCTCTTAGCAAGCCGGCTTTATAGCCTAACTCGTAAGCACAGCCTGCACATTTATGGCGTCCATAGCCGCCTTGATCATGAGGTAATGACTCTAAAACAGGCCAATGACGATGGTGTTGATTGCAAGTACTCATTCAAGCTTCCTTGTTTTTAGATATTTATTTGGCGACTAACGGGCGAGTCAAGCCGACCGCCGTAGGCGGGTCGGCTTGACCGATTTGTTGGCTTCATTGAGCAGCTTGCTTCGAACCACGCGCTTTTTCAACTTCTGCTGCTTGCTTGACTAATTCGTTGAATGATGTGTACGCCTCAGGCGGGGCATTATTGATAACCAATTGGCACAACCCTAGCGAGCCGCTCTGAAAAAGAGTTGTTGCTGGACTGGCAGAGTTCAATAATTGTGCGCCTTCTGTGATTTTATTAAGGGTCGAAAGGTCAAGGCCCTCAATCTTGACTTGCTTGGCGGCATCACCAGCACTTCCTAGCTTTCCAGTAAATGAGTCTTCTCGGTTTCTTGTGCGAAAAACATCTGCGGGATCAATACAGACTTTCCCTTCGTGATTAATGTACACAGTGGCTGCATTAGCTGTTACAGCCAAGAGAGTGCCTGGTTTTTGGTTGGTCGGGCTAAAATATGAGATTGGTTGTTTGTCATCTCCCCACTTGGCGTTGTACAGATTCGAACCACAACCTGTAAGCGCGTATGCTATGACTGTGGCGACTAAAATCTTGCTGCGCATATGTTCCTCCTTGGTAGTAACGCCTCAAGAACCGGCGCCGATTTCGGCGTCCGTGTTGCTTGATTTGTTATATTCTATTTGTTGACTCTCGTTTATCACTTCCATTTCTTTAGCTATATCTTTAGCCGATGGCGATGTAAGAGTGAAGTAAAAGCTTATTGCGCCCACAAAAAAACTTACAATAGTGACAAAATATGCTCGATTAGTTTGCTTTTTTAGTTTTTCTTGCTCTGTCTTTAACTCAACATATTTGCTTAAAATACCTGTAATAGGATTAAGAATATGTTTATCAATCTCCTCGGTGGAGTCCTTGGTGATTTTTGAAAGTCTAGCTAATGAAGGCTTAACCTCATCTGGCATGTCATCATATGGTTCTTCGGCCTCTATCTCCCGTACAAGCTTCTTTAAACTCTCAAATGATTCCTTATCTTCTGCATCACGGAAAATCTTGTAGAGAACCTTTCTTGACTGGAATGCCGTAAGGTCAAATGATTTTCCGATATTAACCACATCCTTAGAGGAAAGCTGGATATTTGACTTTAGTTTTCCATGAATATTTTTACGCATTGCTTCTGCATTTTTTCTTTTTTGGATCGTAATCCAAGACATAAAAATTGAAAACGCAATAATAATGAAAACATAACTTCCCGCTACCACTAACTCAAAAATACCCAACTTCATTTAAAGCCCCTTATCTAGCTAAGAACCTAACGTTTGGTTAAGGGGCGGGCTTTAGCCCGTCCCGAGTGAGCGAAGCGAACGGCTTGAACCACTAGTTAGGGGCTGCGCCAGAGTTTATTTTGAATAAGGAAAATTCGTTCTTTGATTTTGCCTTTTTTCTCTTTAGAAAAGGTTTGATCTGATGCAGCGTGCTGATGTCATGTGAAAACCTTTGCTCTAGCTGGTGTCGAAGACTCGCAATTTTTTGATATTTTTCTTTGCCGACATTTATAAGCCCTTCATCATCTTGGGCGGTGAACGAGGCATCCAGAAGTTCACGATTAATACTGACTACAATATTTTGTAGGTCGTCACTCAACCATAGGCTTTTAGCCATTACAACCATAAGGCCTTTCTGGAGGTCGTAGAAATTATCTTTACCATAAGCAAATATCAAGTGATACGCTTTTCCATCGTCGGCCAAGCATGATTGCTTGTAAGCGCCCTTAAATCAGCACCCTTGTAAACTAGGCACTTAGCTTAACCCAGTTCTACATTCCAGGGCAGCAGGGCTTCGAGTTTTTCTAATGTGTCAGCGACAGCTATGTGGTCAAGAATGTGTT
>JALOAC010000048.1 GCA_023228985.1 Thiopseudomonas sp.
TGTTGCTCATGATCAGCGACGTCCGCAGTACTGGCTTGATAGGCTTTAACAATCAGCTGCACCGCTACCGATTTTCCGCCGATTCGCTGCTCCAAACCAGCGCGTGAGCCGGGCGTTAGCTGTGATTGCCTTACCCGCATAGTGATACTATAGTGCTACTATTGGTCTTGATCAGGGTGCGTCCATGAAAGTTGAGTTTGTTACAAACCTTAAGCGCCAAGCCACAAAAATCTTGGCAGATCTGCATTTGTCCAAAGAACCGGTACTGATCACTGAACATGGTCAGCCATCCGCTTATCTCGTTGATGTGCAGGATTAGTTTATGCAACGTCGGCTTGAGCTGCTTGAGGGGCTCTCACGGGGAGAGCGCGCTGTACTTGAGGGAAGAACGTACAGTCAAAGTGAGGCTAGGGAGAAAATGAGTAAATGGCTGAAATAATCTGGACAGAGCCAGCCCTTCAGGAACTGGATGCTCTCGCGGAGTATGTTGCGTTGGATAATCCTGAAGCGGCCAGCCATTTGTTCGAAAAAGTGTTTGATAAAGTTGAGCGTCTGGAGAATTTTCCCCAATCTGGACGGGTTCCTCCAGAACTGCCCAATTCCGTATACAGCCCTTCGGGCCAGCCTTTGGCTGTTACTCCCGTTGGTCGTTGCGCCTTGTGTTAGCGTCCTCGGTAACGTTATTTAGAGGCTCCTTGAGCGCGTCCCTGCCAAAGCTCTATCCGGCATCACGCATGAAGCCAGAGACGGTTTTGCGGCTCATGTATCAGGCGCAAAGGTCCAGTAAATCTAACCCAGAGTTCCAGCTCGGTTGGGGTTAGGGACTCAATCGTAAAGCCTTGTCGCCGTGTTTTTGCTCGTGCCAGCGCTCATATTCTGTAAAATAGCTGTGAACCTCTGAACAGGAACATAAAAATGAATGCATTAAATATCAGAAGCGCTTTGGTTTTAGGCTTAACCTTGGCGCTGGGCTTGGCCGTGCTGGGCTATCAGTTAGCGGGTGCGGCGATTGAGGTTAAGCAGTACGATAGAAGCGTTACGGTCAAGGGCTTGGCGGAAAGGGATGTTATCTCTGACATTGTTTTATGGCCGGTTGAGTTTGCCGCTGCAGGAAATCAGCTTGAAGAGCTGTACGATCTCATGGAGCAACATACTGGGAAAATTAAAGCCTTTCTAATCAAGAGCGGTGTGGCTGCAGAGGATATTACGTTTTTGTCACCCTCGATAACGGACAAGTCTGCTCAGCAATGGGGCGGTAATGAGAGGGCTGAGTTTCGTTACACCGCCACGCAAACGGTGACTGTGTATTCGAAGAATATAGAGGCTGTGCGCGCGGTCATGAGCCAGCTGTCGGAGCTGGGTAAGCAAGGCATAGTGTTTACGGGTGATAATCATCAGTCGCAAACAGAATATATCTACACCAGCTTAAATCAGATCAAGCCAGAGATGATTGAGGAGGCAACCCGTAATGCCCGGGAAGTGGGGGAGAAGTTCGCTAAAGACTCTGCCAGTAAGCTGGGTAAGATTAAAAAAGCCTCGCAGGGACAGTTTAGCGTCAGCTCAAGAGACAGAAGCAATCCGCATATTAAAAAAGTTCGCGTGGTATCGACGGTGGAATACTACCTGTCTGATTAAATCAGCGTGACCCAGTATTATGGGTGAGCAAGACATTTCACTTGGAGGTGCGCTAAGGAATATCAGAGCCACTTTCATCGTTTTAGTGCTTACTCTGTATACCCACTGCAATGGCTGAGCGTAGTTGCCGTACGGATTCTTTTAGTACCATGCGGTGTAATTAAGCGGTCAACATCAGCGCTTAATTCAGCTTGGAATGCGCCGCCACTGAGTGGCCCAGTAATAAGCTAGGACATATTACTGGGGGTTACAGGTCGCTGCTATGGTAAAATAACCCAACGTTAAAACAGCATCGCTTGCTGGTTTACTCAGCGCCTCCCTAAGTCTAGGAATTTTATTTTGAAAAATAATGATATTTTGCGCCGCATTCGTTATGCCTTTGATTTTAAAGACAGTGCCATGGTTGAAATCTTCGCTTTGGCTGATTTCAAAGTAACCCGCGAGCAAGTGACTGCCTGGCTGAAAAGAGAAGAGGATGATGGTTTTCTAGAGCTTGGCGACAAAGAATTAGCGGTGTTTCTTAATGGTCTTATCAACCTTAAGCGTGGTAAGCGCGAGGGGGAACAGCCGAAGCCAGAAGAGCATCTGAATAATAATATGGTGTTCCAGAAACTACGAATCGCTCTAAACCTAAAGGCGGAAGACATTCTAGCTATTTTTCAGCTGGTAGATTTGCGGGTTAGCAGCCATGAGCTCAGTGCTTTTTTCCGTAAACCCGGGCATAAAAATTATCGTGAGTGCCAGGCCCAAATTTTACGTAATTTTTTACTGGGTGTGCAGCGCCAACTGCGACCGCACGCAGAAAATGTGGACTGACAATCGCCTTTGTGTACGGTGAAGCAAGCCCAAACGCGCAATCAGAAATGACTGCGCGTTTTTTTTGCCATAAATAGTAAGCGAGTATGAGCAAAGTAACGAAAACAGTTGTCCAACTCTCCGTATGCAAGGGTGATGTGTGCGTTTCGTTAAACCCGTGTTACAGGTGTTCGTATTGCTTCATTTATTGCATTGAACATTGACAATAATTCACATTAAAGCCTAGGGTTGTATACCGACTAGGTTGCCTTTTGGAGGCTCTGATCATGGCTAAAAAAAATACAAATGTAGATAAGGAACAGCTAATGGAGGAGTTTAAAGCCCTCGTTGCTGATACCGAGCAATTGCTACAGCACTCTGCCGAGTTAACCGGTGATAAAGCTGAAGAGCTACGCGGACAAATTAATTCTAGCTTGAAGCGTGCTCGTCAAGCGCTGAGCTCCACGGAGCAAGCGATGCTTGAGCGCGGCAAAGAAGCCCTGAACAGCAGTGAGGAATACGTGCGCGAGCATCCGCTGCAATCGCTAGCCATCGGCGCAGGAGTTGGCTTTTTGCTAGGTTTGTTAGTGTCTAGGCGTTAACGATGACAGAGCATAGCTATTTGGATTCTTCGCGGCGCTTAGGCGCCGCAACGCTCGATTTAATCAGCGATCATGCAGAGCTTTTTGCCCTTGAGTTACAAGAGCAAAAACGCCACAGCACGCAACAATTAATCTGGCTTGGGCTGATTGCCGCCTGTGGTTTTATGCTGTTTTTGTTATTAAACGGTTTGCTGGTGGCGTTGCTTTGGCCTGTGTACGGGCCCCTGCTGCTGGTGGCGATGTCCGTGTTTTATGCGCTGGCTGGAGCCGTCTGCATTTGGCGCATGAAACGAGAGCAGCGCCGCACGCAGTCACCCTTTAGCGCTTCGCTTGCGGAACTCAAGAAAACCAAGGAGCGGCTATTACCATGAGTTTAAAACAAGATAATCCCGTAGCCTTGCGTAAACAGCTGATACAAATGCGTATGGAGCTGAACCGGCAAAAAATTCACCATGAAGGTTTGGCTTTAATAGAGCCTATCCAGAAAATCCGTAGCTACAAAGAGCGTTTTTTCCACAGCGCAAATCCCTTGCTATTAGTGGCTGGGGTCACTCTGGCGAGTTTTTTTATAACACGCAAACGCCACTCAGTGAGCGGTTTTATTCCCGTCTTAAGTATTGCCACCAGCTTGGCACGATTATTTATCAATGCTGCGCCGTCCAGTGCAAAAGACAACACCACTGCGTCTACTAAAGAACCAGAATAAATACCCTGTATTTTGGAGGTTAGTATGATCGAGCGTTACAGTCAGAGCGAGATAGAGGCGGCACTGAAAGCACTTAATAGCGATGCGAATAAGGCGTGGTGCATTAAGGAAGATAAGCTGCACAGTGAATTTAAATTTGCCAACTTTGTGGCAGCATTCGGCTTTATGACGCAAGTGGCCATGCTGGCAGAGCGCGCTAATCATCACCCTGAATGGTTTAATGTATACAACAAAGTGGTTATCAGTTTAACCACCCATGATGCTGGCGGGATTTCTGAAAGAGATTTTAAGCTGGCTCAGGAAATAGCAAAACTAGTTTAGGTTGCAGTTGAAAATAGGTGCCTTGGCTGGGCAGCATACAGGGGTTAATTTTCCAGCGTAGCGTTCAGTGTTATCTCTGTATTGAGCAGCTTGGAGATAGGGCAGCCCACTTTAGCTTTGCCGGCAATTTCATCAAACTTAGCCTGATTAATGCCAGGAATGCGCGCTCGCATGTCTAGCTGCACGGCGGTCACGGTAAAGCCATCACTTTTCTTTTCCAAGGTCACCGTAGCCTTGGTGTCGATGCTGTCTGGGGTCAGTTTCTCCTCGCCCAGCAACATGGCAAAAGCCATCGAGAAACAGCCGGCATGCGCCGCCCCGATTAACTCTTCAGGGTTGGTACCTGGAGTATCTTCGAAACGAGTATTGAAGCCGTAAGGGTTGTTTTTTAGAGCGCCACTTTGGGTTGAAATAGTCCCTTTACCTTGTTTAAGGTCGCCTTCCCAGTGGGCTGATGCGGTTTTTTTCATGACGTTTCCTCTCTGTAGACTTACCAATGAAAGTCGGCCTTGTGGCTCGCTTTCCTGTGTGGTTGAGACACTGTAAAACAGTGTTCGGTTCAGCTACAGAGATAAGGAAGAGCAGAATGTCGTTTCAGAAATCGACTTTGCCACGCAGTGATTTGGTCATGCCGCGTTGCTTTTTTTGCTCCAAGCGTTTGCGCCGTGCGCTCTTACTCGGTTTGGTGGGTCTGCGAGATTTACTAATATGGGTGGCGGCGACGATAAATTGCTGTAAGCGCTCGAACGCATCAATTTTATTTTGTTCTTGGGTGCGAAATTGCTGGGCTTTGATGACCAATACACCCTCTTTGGTGATGCGGTTGTCATTGCTTGCCAACAGCTGCTGCTTTTGAAAGTCGCTCAGACTTGAGGCGTTAATATCAAAGCGCAGATGAATGGCAGAGGATACTTTGTTGACGTTTTGCCCGCCTGCACCCTGGGAGCGTATCGCGCTAATGTCTACCTCGTGGTCGTCAAGGCTGATGGTGTCGCTGATAAAAATCATGGTAAGTTTTGCGTAAAGAGTCTAAGTGTTTGCCCATCATAAGCCATTCTAAAATAGACTGTTAGTTTGCGGCCTACGGCTAAGCTGATTAAGGTAAGGGTTAAAAGCTTCTGACCAGCAGGTGCTGAGGGCGTCAACAGGTCGGAATGTGCGGTGAAAAACCATGATTTTATAAAGCGAGGATGTTGGTGAGTAAATTAACAAATTGGATTTCAATGCTGCTGCTGGCGCTGGCTGTTACAGTGGCCGCTGGCTGTTCTGTTAACCCTCTAGGCATGAGTGATGCTGAGTGGGAGTTGTTGACACCTACACAGCAGCTTGAAGCCCGAATGGTGCAGGAAGCCCGTGATGAGGCAGCGCGTGTGCGTCGTGCAGAACAAACCGCGCAAGAAGCCGCAGAACAAGCACACATAGAAGAGTTGCGCCGCAATGCGCCTTTTGGTGATGTGGTGCAGTGTACCCTGACTGATGCTGAGGGTTATTTTGCCAAGGGTAAATGGTATCCAGCGCAGCCGGTTAGTATTGAAATGCATCGCAGTGAATTGGATCGCAGTGTGAGTCTGCCGCGGCAAAGTCGTCCGAGCATGACAACTGACTTACACATGAATTTTGATGGATTGACCGTGAAAGTGTGTCGCTGGTATGACCGTGATTGTGATGTTTTAGTGGGTACGGAGGCGCAGTTTCGTCGCGGTATCTCAAGGCGCATTCATGTCAGTAAAGCAGTTAAAGGCACGCTGTTTTGCTCCTTTCCTCGGGGTTGGTAGAAGGCTGAGCCTAGCAAGTCGTTACCCACCGTAAAACGAAATTTTGCTCCACCACACATAGAGGTAACCACAATGATAGCCGTTATTTTTGAGGTGTTTCCCGCTGAGGGGAAAGTAAAAGAGTATTTAGATATTGCTGCTGAACTAAAGCCGCAATTAGAGAAAATTGATGGATTCATTTCTATAGAGCGATTTTATAGTCTTGTGGAAGAAGGAAAAGTGTTGTCGCTGTCATTTTGGCGTGACGAGGAAGCTATTCGTGAATGGCGAAATCTAGAAATCCATCGTCGCGCACAAGAAAAAGGCCGTGGTGGAGTGTTCAGCAATTACCGTTTAAGAGTGGCAACTGTTAGTCGTGACTATGGAATGGAAAGTCGCGAACAGGCGCCGCCAGATAGCGTGGATGTTCATGGTTAGGTTTTGCGTGGGCACAAGTTGCCCACCAACTCGTTTAGCTCTTGTTGGAGCACATTTTAAGCGTGATGCAGATACAGCCCGCATGCGTATTTATTTAAAAGCTGAGGTGTCGACGGTTACGCCTTGCTCTTTAAATACTTCTTTAGCGACGGTTAACGCATTCAGCACGCTAGGGAAACCCGTATAGGGAATCAGGTGCATAATGCAGCCGACGATTTCTTCTGGCGTTAAACCCACCGCCAGCCCCGTTTTGATGTGCATGCCAATTTGCGGCTTGCCTTGAGCAACCAGTGCGGTGATGGTGGTGAGGACTTTTTGTTTGTTATCTAAGCCGGGGCGTGAATAAATCTCGCCAAAAGCAAATTCAACGACATACTTGGTTAAATCCGGTGCTATGTCCTGGAAGTCTTCGCCGATATTCATAAAGCCTGTTGGGTTGCTATCGGGTGAGGCGGTCAGCTCTTGGATTTTGTTGATACCTTTTTGATAAAGCTCGTTGGTCATTGATACGTACTCCATGGTGGGTTGGCCGTCTTAATAAGCAGCGCTGTGAAGGCCGCTCCATAAATTCAGAACAGAAGAGTACCTAAAATGGCGCGCTTTTGTTAGCTGCAGCGGCGTTGAACGCGGGCTTCTCGCTTTGCGCTCTCGGAGGGATTATGGAAAAGCATCAGATAATTATTTTCGATGGCGTGTGTAACTTTTGTAATGGTGCAGTTAATTTCATTATCAAAAGAGATACGCAGGCGGTGTTTAAATTCGCCCCTATGCAAAGTGAAATAGCCCAGCAGTTGATGGCAAAGCATGGCATTCAAGGGTTGAGCGAAGACAGTTTTATTCTGTTCAAAAGCGGGCAGTGTTTTGTACGTACTAATGCGGCACTGGAAATAACCCAGCATTTGGGCGGGCTGTGGTTTCTGTTAAAGGTTTTTAAATTCGTGCCGCCGGTTATCAGAGATTATTTTTATCGACTGCTGGCGCGTAATAGGTATAGGCTATTTGGTCGACAAAACCAATGCATGATTCCAACCCAAGAAGTGCGTGATAGGTTTTTAATTTAAAAAACTAACGCTTCACGCACACGAAAATGGCGTTGCCAGAGCTCTTATCCCAAGGAATAATTTTCTCGTAGTCATGCTCAAAGACATGGACTGCAAAATAAGGCTTTAAGGTGTCTAACAGCTCAGCAAAACTGAAGGCAACCATGGGGTGTTCGTCGTTCCAGATTTGTGTGCCTTGTGAGGTTGTTTTTTCTATGCACACCCGCAACGACTGTTGTTCACCATAGCCACAGTAATTCCACCCAGAGCTAAAAGTGAATAGGTCGCCGGCTTGTTGAGCCCTGTGTTTGGCAAACAGCTCATTACTGATTTTGTTTTTATCCACTACGTTAAAACAAAACACACCATCTTTGTTTAATGCACGATGTGCGCTGGCGATACAGTTTTTTAGCTGTGTAAGGCCAGCGTTGTAATGGATGGAATATAAGAAGCAGGTGATTAAATCTACTGGTTCGGTGACGCTAAACGCACTCATATCTTGCACGGAAAACTGGGCTTCAGGGCAGCGCGTAGCTGCTATATCCAGCATTGGCTGATTGATATCTAATCCAGCACTTTGATAGCCGAAATCAAGGAAGTGGCGCACATGTGGGCCGGTGCCGCAGGCTAAATCAAGGTGTGAGTTGCCACCGTTACCGAAAATCTGCTGCAGTCTGCGGATACAGTGGCTTTGCGCTGGGTAGTCAATACCCGCGCACATCAAATCGTAATAGCTTGAAAGGTCGGTATACAGTGCGTTTGCGGTCATAGGAGCCTAGCAAATTAGGTGGCAATAATTTGGCGTGGCGCATACTAAGCTAATCCGTAGATTTTGCGAACTAAAAATTAAAATTTCATTGCGTTGCGGATAAATAACCCAGCTTTGCAGTCTATTATTACGTTGAAGTGCATTTCTATTTTGATGGATTGCATGTCTGTACAAACAACTAAAAAGAGGCGAGAAAATACTATGATCCGTAAACTAGCTTTAGCAACAGTATTGACTGTTCTAGCAGTGCCTGCATTTGCCGAAGACTGTGCTGTAACCATCGAAGGCACAGATTTAATGACCAAAATGCGCGACAAGCCCCGTACTTTTAGTGCGGGGAAGGATAGCGCTGGAAGGCTGTAGCCTTCCTTAATGGGGTCGGGTTTGCTGCTCTATGTATTGGCGTATCACTGAAATAGGCGC
>JALOAC010000049.1 GCA_023228985.1 Thiopseudomonas sp.
CACGTTCAGTTTTGAATGTCCATTCGATAGTACTACCATCATCTTTACTAACCTCTAGTGATCTAGTTTTATCAATAGTATTTTTATAAATATCTTCTGCAGTCGCCTTAGTTAAAACCACTTTGTAAGCACGATTAAACTCGAAAGGCACTTTAGGTGTTACGCTTACCTTTTGGTTAGCGGCATCCCAAACAAAGTTAAAGGTATTAGTGTTGTTTAAAGCTGTTGCATTATAGTTATCGCCCTCGTCATTACCCACGTATACTGCGAAAGCATTCGCTACGCTAGCCTTGTTCATAGGTTTATCAAAGGTTATTACTATAGGTTCTAATACGCCAGTGTTGCCCACAACTGTAGATACTACGCTAGCTACATGAGCAGGTGATATGGTAGTAACTACAGGCTTAACGTAATATTTACCAGCCATGAAGTCGTTACCCAACACATTTTGTGGGTGAGTATGATGAGTTGTACAAGAACAGCGGTTACCAGTGAGAGTAAATTCTATAGCACCAGCAACTTCTGTTGTATAAATACCAGATTCGTCTTTATAAAGATTATCATCTTTACCAGTTTCGTTACCCACGATACAACCAGCGGTGCCATTAGAAGCAACCACATGCCCGTTAGTAGGATAGCTAACTTGGTTATTAGAAACTGTTACATTTGCCTTAATAACGCTACCAACAACACCGCCAACTTTAGCACTTGCACTAGTGCTACCGATGGTTTTGCCATCAGCGATGGCTATAGACGAATTATTAATGGTAATTACTTGATCGCCACCTGCAATACCTACAAGACCACCGATGTTAGTGGCAGCAAGCACTGCACTTAAATCTACACCGCTTACGTTTACATTGCTAACAGATGAAGCCTTAGTAGTTGCAAGCACAGAACCAACCAACGAACCAACGCTAGCTGGCGTATTAGTATTAGCAACGCTTACAGCACTGATATTAATATTAGATAAAGTCGCACCATCAACAAGTCCGAACATACCAGCATCGTTTGTGTTACCAGTTATTGTTAAACCTGCGATGCTATAGCCCTGCCCGTTATAGGTGCCTTTGAATGGCGTTGCAACTGCATCACCGATTGGGTTGGCGAAGGTGAGAGCACCAAGATTTTTGGTTTGAACATAAGCACAAGCTTGTGTCCAATAAGCAGCTTTCAGAGTAGCCAAAGCAGTTGAGCCTTTTAAGCCGTCTGAACCGCTTTCACCATTGGCGGCAAGGTTTAGATTGGTTAAATCATCATCTGTTTCAATAACGAATGCGTTCTTGTTAACAGCAAAATCAATGGCTGTGGTTTTTGCGAAGACATCGTTATCCACTAGGTTCCAAGGGTGAACAACCATAGATTGTGGGGTAGAATAGTAAATTAACCCATCATTAGTTATAACATAACCAAAGAGATAGTAAGTCTTATCAACTTCTGGTAATTGAGTTTGATTCAAGGTTAGAGTTACATGACCTGATACTTTATCAGCGGTTTCAGCAAAGTTATCAAACTCTCCGCTAACGCTATTAGCTACTACTTTGTTAATGGTTTCAAGTTTTGTATGGTCTGTAGGCACTCCATTGCTATCTGAAACGTAAATACCAACTTTAGCATTAGCTATATTAATGTTTTGACCGCCGATAACAGTGGCTGAGAACTTAGCAGTAACAACTCTTCTATCACGGGTTAGCTGAACAGTGCTAAAGTTAGGTGTAGTACCACGTTCAGTTTTGAATGTCCATTCGATAGTACTACCATCATCTTTACTAACCTCTAGTGATCTAGTTTTATCAATAGTATTTTTATAAATATCTTCTGCAGTCGCCTTAGTTAAAACCACTTTATAAGCACGATTAAACTCGAAAGGCACTTTAGGAGTTACGCTTACCTTTTGGTTAGCGGCATCCCAAACAAAGTTAAAGGTATTAGCATTAACTAAAGCTGTTGAATCATAATCATCGCCCTTATCATTGCCTACATACACTGCGAAAGCATTCGCTACGCTAGCCTTGTCCATAGGCTTATCAAAGGTTATTACTATGGGCGCTAATACACCAGTATCACCTTCAACAGTTGATACTACGCTAGCTACATGAGCAGGTGATATGGTAGTAACTATAGGCTTAACATAATATTTACCAGCCATGAAGTCGTTACCCAACACATTTTGTGGGTGAGTATGATGATCTGTGCAAGAACAGCGGTTGCCTGTTATGGCAAAGTCGATAGCATCAACTTCTGTTGTATAAATACCGCCATCAGAGCCATATTGATAAGCTTCATTGCCTGTTTCGTTACCTACGATACAACCGGCTGTGCCGTTTGAAGCAACAACATGACCGTCAGTAGCATAACTTACTAAGTTATTAGATACAGTTACATTAGCTGCATTAGCCTTACCTACAACACCGCCGACGCTCGCAGCGGCTTCAGTGCTGCCGATAGTTGCGGCAACAGTTACAGATGAATCGCTGATAGTTACGGCATTATCTCCGCCGGCAATACCAACAAGACCACCGATATTAGTAGCAGCAACAACTGCGCTTAAGTTTACACCTGCTACATTTACATTGCTGACAGTCGAAGCTTTGTTAGTTGAAAGAACCGAACCAACCAACGAGCCGACGTTAGCCGGAGCATTGGTAACAGGAATTGTTACAGCATCGATATTGATGTTTGCCAGAGTTGCGCCATCAACAAGACCGAACATACCCGCGTAATTAGCATTGCCGGTTACGGTAAGGCTTTCAACGGTGTAATTCTGACCGTTGTAGGTGCCTTTAAAGGCGGTAGTGTCGCCGATCGGGTTATCGAAGGTTACCGCGCCGATATCTTTGGTTTGAACAAAGCGGCAGGCTTGTGTCCAATAGGCAGCTTGGAGGTCATCAAGGTCTGTTGCGCCCTTTAAGCCGTCTGAACCATCTGCACCGTTATCAGCTAGGTTGAGATTGGTTAAATCTTCTACTGTTTCGATGATGAAGGCGTTAGCACCGGCGGCGAAGTCGATAGCGTCCACGCCGGTAGTTTTAGCGAACACGCCGTTGTTAAGTAAGTTCCAGGGGTGAACAACCAAAGTCTGAGGTTTGGAGTAATAAATTAAGCCGTCGTTGGTTTTTACGTAACCAAATACATAATAAACTTTATCAACTTCCGGCAGCTGAGTTTGAGTCAGAACACAAGAAACTTTTCCCGAAACATTTTCGACTGTTTCGGCAAAATCATCAAAGTTAGCGCTTACGCTGTTAGTAGCGTCTTTTGATATGCTCTCAAGTTTTGCGTGGTCTGAGGGCACGCCACTGCTGTTTGAAACATAGACACCAACAAATGCATCGGTTAAGCTGATATTTTGTCCGCCGATTACGGTGGCAGAGAAGTTGGCCGTAACTTCACGGCGGTTGCGAACGAGTTCTACAACGCTGAAGTTAGGTGTAGTGCCACGCACTGTCTTAAATGTCCACTCGATTGCAGGATCAGCAGGCTGATCGCCTTCGCCGGCAATTATAGTTTCGGTTTTATCTATCGGATTGTCGTAAATATCTATTGCAGTTGCTTTGGTTACAACAACCTTATAAGCACGATTAAATTCAAATGCGACTTTAGGAGTTACGCTTACCTTTTGGTTAGCGGCATCCCAAACGAAGTTAAAGGTTGCGGCATTATTCAGAGGTGTTGCATCATAACCGGTACCGGCGTCATTGCCTTTGAACACAGCGAATGAACTTGCAAATGCGCTTGTATCCATAGGTTTATCGAAGGTCACTACTATTGGATCCAATACACCTGTAGTACCAACAACTGTAGATATAACACTGGCAACATGATCGGGTGATATAGTTGTGACCATAGGCTTGGTGTAATATTTACCGGCCATGAAGTCATTACCCAAAACATTTTGCGGGTGAGTATGATGTGCTGTGCAAGAACAGCGGTTGCCTGTTATAGCAAAGTCAATGGCACCGACTGCTTCTGTAGTATAAATAGTGCCATCAGCACTATACTGATAAGTTGCATTACCTGTTTCGTTACCTACGATACAACCGGCTGTGCCGCTTGTTGAAGCAACAACATGACCGGCAGCAGCATAACTTACTAAGTTATCAGATACAGTTACATTTGCACTGTCAGCCTTACCTAGAACACCACCAACACTACCATTAGTGCTGCTGATGGTTGTGTCAACAGTTACAGACGAGTTGCTGATAGTTATAGCATTAGTTCCACCGGCAATACCTACCAAGCCGCCGATATTAGCGGCAGCAGTTACTGCGCTTAAGTCTACTGTGCTTACATTTACATTAGTAATAGTTGAAGCTTTAGCAGTTGAGAGCACCGAACCGACCAACGAACCGACGTTAGCAGAGTTATTAGGACCGGCAACCATTACATCGCTAATATTAATATTAGCCAAAGTTGCTCCGTCGACAACACCGAACATACCGGCATAAGTTGTGTTACCGGTTATGTTAAGGTCAGCAATGGTGTAATTCTGACCGTTATAAGAGCCCTTGAAAGGATCGGCAGTAGCGGTGCCGATCGGATTAGCAAAGGTTACAGTTACATCTATATTTTTGGTTTGAATGAAGCTGCAGTCTTGTGTCCAATAGTAGGCTTTGAGTTCACCTAAGGTCGATTCAACATTGTTTGCATCGCCTTTAAGAGCAATTACATCAATGTCAGAGAAGCTTAAGTTAGTTAAATCGTCAACTGTTTCAATAACAAACGCATTCGTTGTTAATTCTGAAGATACCTTTGCCAATTCGCTGGCAGTGTTGTTGCCGTCTCTCAGGTTCCAAGGGTGAACAACTACTTTATGTTTATTACCAAAGTGTATGAAACCATCGGTTGTGATTACGTAAGGCACCAGATAATAAGGAGTATTTACGTCTGTGAGATTAAGCTCACTGAGAGTGCAGGTTATTTCACCGGTTGAGTAATTTGCTGAACCAACAACATAATTGTGTCCTGTTGCGGGTGTAGCAAGCAGATGTGCCGGATCATGCAATTTATCACCCCAACCTGTTGTATTTACAGGATTAGGATCAGCCGGAGCAAGACTGTAATAAATACCAACGTATTGTGTGGCTGAAGCAGTTATATCTGCACCATTAACTGTTACGTTAGCTGAGAACTTACCTGTTAGAGTGCGTCTGTCTCTTTCGAAGGTTATAGGACTGATTTGAGGTTTATCACCTCTGGTGGTCTTGAAGCTCCAACGAATTATTGTTCCGTTGTCAGTTCCGACACCCGCTATGAGCTTAATGCCTGCAACGCTGTTAGTGTAAATGTCTTTAGCTGTTGCGTTAGTTAATTCAACTGTGTAAGCACGGCTGAATTCCAATGCAGTCTTAGGAGTTGCCTGAACGCGCTGATTATCGGTATCCCATGTAAATACAAAACCGTCGGCGTAAGTTGTAGTAGTAACTGCGCCTGCATCATCGTGTCTGTAAAGTTTGAATGCAGCTTCGACAGCACTTGTATTCATAGGCTTATCGAAGGTCATAGTAATTTGCGGGTAAATAGAGACATTACCGATTACGCTAGAGGAAACATCCGTGTTATGAACCGGCAAAATAGAGCTTAAAAGCGGTGAAGTGTGGTTTTTACCGGCCATAAAGTCGTTAGACTTGGTATTTACCGGGTGTGCGTGCTGACCACAAGAGCAGGTGTTACCTGAAATAGGATATTCTATAGCGCCGGCAATGGTTGTGCTTGTGGTGCCATTTTTACCGTAAAGCGAAGCTGCTAAGCCTGTTTCATTACCGGCAATACAGCCGGCGGCGGCGCCTGCAGTAGCACTTACAGCGTGGCTTGGTGATGCAACGGCAGAAATAAAGCTGTTGTTTGTTACGTTTACATTTGCATCGACAGCATAACCGACGATACCGCCGGCGTATGAACCTGCTGTTTCAGCAGAAATCAGTTTAGCTGCAGTTACTTTGTTACTGCTTAAAGTAGATGTGCCGGAAACGTTACCGGCGATACCGCCGACTTTTGCAATGTTAGCAGCTGAAACGGTTTCAGCAAAAGTTACATTACTGTTGGTAATTGTAGCACCGGCAACATTACCTGCAATACCACCGACGAATGAATTAGCACCTGTAGCAGACAATGCGGCAGAGAGAGTTACATTAGCATTATCAATGCCGGTGCCGTTAAACATACCAACCAAGCCTGAAGCGTGAGTTACACCGGTAATGATGCCTGCACCCTGGGTAGTTACGCCGGCATTAGCAATAGATGTATTGGTGCCTGCAGTGCCGATTAAGCCGGCTGCTGTAGTGCCGCTGATGCCCTTACCATCTGCAAATGTTACAGAAACATTGCTTACGGTTACAGTTGAATCATCTGTTGCACCGATTAAACCGGCAACATTAGCAGCAGTGTTTATGGCGCTGACATCAACATTATTAAGAGTAATGTTATCGATAGCAGTGGTTGCAGCAGGCTCTACACTGGCGATAAAACCGACTGAACCTGTAGTTGTGCCGGTTAAAGTCAAGGCTGAAACATTCAAATTTTTAACAGAGGCACCTGTGAACAAGCCGAACATACCGGCATAATTTGCATTACCTGTTATCGTAAGACCTGCAAGGTTGTAATTCTGACCATTATATGTGCCTGTAAAAGCTGTTGTATCACCGATCGGGTTAGCAAAGCTTACTGCAGCGATATCTTTGGTTTGAATGAAGCTGCAGTCTTGTGTCCAATAGTAGGCTTTGAGTTCACCTAAGGTCGATTCAACATTGTTTGCATCGCCTTTAAGAGCAATTACATCAATGTCAGAGAAGCTTAAGTTAGTTAAATCGTCAACTGTTTCAATAACAAACGCATTCGTTGTTAATTCTGAAGATACCTTTGCCAATTCGCTGGCAGTGTTGTTGCCGTCTCTCAGGTTCCAAGGGTGAACAACTACTTTATGTTTATTACCAAAGTGTATGAAACCATCGGTTGTGATTACGTAAGGCACCAGATAATAAGGAGTATTTACGTCTGTGAGATTAAGCTCACTGAGAGTGCAGGTTATTTCACCGGTTGAGTAATTTGCTGAACCAACAACATAATTGTGTCCTGTTGCGGGTGTAGCAAGCAGATGTGCCGGATCATGCAATTTATCACCCCAACCTGTTGTATTTACAGGATTAGGATCAGCCGGAGCAAGACTGTAATAAATACCAACGTATTGTGTGGCTGAAGCAGTTATATCTGCACCATTAACTGTTACGTTAGCTGAGAACTTACCTGTTAGAGTGCGTCTGTCTCTTTCGAAGGTTATAGGACTGATTTGAGGTTTATCACCTCTGGTGGTCTTGAAGCTCCAACGAATTATTGTTCCGTTGTCAGTTCCGACACCCGCTATGAGCTTAATGCCTGCAACGCTGTTAGTGTAAATGTCTTTAGCTGTTGCGTTAGTTAATTCAACTGTGTAAGCACGGCTGAATTCCAATGCAGTCTTAGGAGTTGCCTGAACGCGCTGATTATCGGTATCCCATGTAAATACAAAACCGTCGGCGTAAGTTGTAGTAGTAACTGCGCCTGCATCATCGTGTCTGTAAAGTTTGAATGCAGCTTCGACAGCACTTGTATTCATAGGCTTATCGAAGGTCATAGTAATTTGCGGGTAAATAGAGACATTACCGATTACGCTAGAGGAAACATCCGTGTTATGAACCGGCAAAATAGAGCTTAAAAGCGGTGAAGTGTGGTTTTTACCGGCCATAAAGTCGTTAGACTTGGTATTTACCGGGTGTGCGTGCTGACCACAAGAGCAGGTGTTACCTGAAATAGGATATTCTATAGCGCCGGCAATGGTTGTGCTTGTGGTGCCATTTTTACCGTAAAGCGAAGCTGCTAAGCCTGTTTCATTACCGGCAATACAGCCGGCGGCGGCGCCTGCAGTAGCACTTACAGCGTGGCTTGGTGATGCAACGGCAGAAATAAAGCTGTTGTTTGTTACGTTTACATTTGCATCGACAGCATAACCGACGATACCGCCGGCGTATGAACCTGCTGTTTCAGCAGAAATCAGTTTAGCTGCAGTTACTTTGTTACTGCTTAAAGTAGATGTGCCGGAAACGTTACCGGCGATACCGCCGACTTTTGCAATGTTAGCAGCTGAAACGGTTTCAGCAAAAGTTACATTACTGTTGGTAATTGTAGCACCGGCAACATTACCTGCAATACCACCGACGAATGAATTAGCACCTGTAGCAGACAATGCGGCAGAGAGAGTTACATTAGCATTATCAATGCCGGTGCCGTTAAACATACCAACCAAGCCTGAAGCGTGAGTTACACCGGTAATGATGCCTGCACCCTGGGTAGTTACGCCGGCATTAGCAATAGATGTATTGGTGC
>JALOAC010000050.1 GCA_023228985.1 Thiopseudomonas sp.
ACCCTTAACTACCACACTATCTAACGTTTCACGCGCATAAGGAAACAGAATGCTTGGGCAAAACGAACCCAAAGCGTGGCCTAAAGCAGCTTCATCAAAATCTTGAATTAGAAAAATTCCGGCTTGCTGTATTTCTGCAATAAAAGCTACATGCTCTTCTGTTTTTGCGGTAACGGTAATACCTAACACAACCTCATAGAAATCATCATTCAAGTGACGCTTTTGTGTAAACAGGTTCAATTCAATATCTGGCTGCCAGCTTTCACGAAACACTTCAGGGCTTTTAGGCGCCTCAAAAGAAAGGTCTTTTATATAAATACGCTGTAATGAAAACTGTGAGCTGGGCTGTTCCTGTGTAACTGCTCCACTATTTTGCTCTGACATAAAACCTTCCTTAATGATTTCAAGATCAAGTTAACAAATACTTTAGCACTTTAACAGCCTAATTTAAGCTTGTAATAAAGTGTCTAATTTACCAGCACGCTCCAACGCAAAGAGATCGTCGCAACCACCTACGTGCAGCTCGCCGATCCAAATCTGTGGCACAGAGGTGCGGCCGGCTTTTTGTGCCATTTGCGCACGCAGCTCTGGCTGACCGTCCACGCGTATTTCTTCAAACGTAACGTTCTTACTGGCTAGCAACTGCTTTGCACGCACGCAAAATGGGCACCAGTCGCTACTGTAAATTACTACCTTACTCATTTTATTTTTTTACCGTTGGCAAGTTATCTGAACGCCAGCCAGCAATACCACCCGAAAGACGTGCCGTAGTAAATCCGGCTTTGTTTAGCTCTGAGCAGGAAGCACCCGCTGTCATTCCAGAGGCACAAACCACAATAATGGTTTTATCTTTGTGTGCTTCTAGCTCACCGATACGCTCTTTAAGTTTAGCCGCAGGTATGTGAATAGAATCGACAATATGACCCGCCGAAAAATCTTTTTGCTGACGTATATCCAACACTACAGCTTCATCACGATTAATCAGCGCAGTCACCTCGCGACTACTCAAATTACGCCCTGAACGCTTTGTTTCATGCAGCACTAGCAGGATTGCCAATCCAATAAAACTGCTCACCAGAATATAGTGATTACCGACAAACTCTATGACCCGTTCCAACATTATTATCTTCCCAGCTTGGGTTAAAATTGGCTGATTATACACGCTAGCCGCATAAGCTACAGCACAAACTCGCATTACCAGCAAAAGGCTATCCGTAGCATTTATTAATATTCATGACTAAAAAGTGTCAACAGGGTAAAATAACTCTATTAAATGTTATTACTTAGTGAGCCCAGCAGTATGCCAAACTCTCGAAAACCTGTCGTTTTAATGATTCTTGACGGCTTCGGCCATAGCGAAGCCACTGAACACAACGCTATCTATAGCGCCAGCACGCCTGTGTACGATCAACTGCGCCGCGACTACCCCAACGGCTTAATCTCCACCAGCGGCATGGACGTCGGCTTACCTGAAGGCCAAATGGGTAACTCAGAAGTCGGGCATATGAATCTCGGTTCAGGCCGTGTGGTCTATCAAGACTTCACCCGCATCACCAAAGCCATTGTCGAGGGAGATTTCTTTACCAACCCTGCCCTGTGCCAAGCTGTAGATAAAGCCGTTGCTCACAACAAAGCCGTGCATATTATGGGTTTGCTATCAGACGGCGGTGTGCATAGCCACCAAGAACATCTGGCAGCGATGGTGGAGTTAGCAGTCCAGCGCGGCGCCGAGACTATTTATGTGCATGCTTTCCTCGATGGACGCGATACCCCACCGCGCAGCGCGCAAAGTTCCATCGACTTTATTGAACACACCTTTAACAGGTTAGGCAAAGGCCGTATCGCCTCACTGATTGGTCGTTACTTCGCAATGGACCGTGATAACCGCTGGGACCGCGTGGAAAAAGCCTGGAAGCTGCTCGTTGATGCACAACCCGAATTTACCGCCAGCACGGCCAACGAAGGCTTAGCCGCGGCCTATGCGCGTGACGAGTCTGACGAGTTTGTTAAGCCGACACAAATCGGCGACGCGGCGCCTATCAGCGATGGCGATGCGGTGATCTTTATGAACTTCCGTGCCGACCGTGCGCGTGAAATCACCCAAGCCTTTATCCAAGACGACTTTGCTGGATTTGCTCGCCAAAGCGTACCGCAACTGGCCGACTACGTGATGCTGACTCAATACGCCGCTAGCTTTGCGACCCCTTGTGCATTTGCGCCCTCAGCACTCACCAATGTGCTGGGCGAATACCTGTCTGATTTGGGCAAAACTCAGTTACGCATTGCTGAAACCGAAAAATATGCTCATGTGACTTTTTTCTTCTCCGGCGGTCGTGAAGAGCCTTTCCCCGGCGAAACCCGCGTACTGATTCCATCACCTCAGGTCGCCACCTATGACCTACAGCCTGAAATGAGCGCACCCGCAGTCACTGATCGCATCGTGCAAGCCATTGATAAGCAAGAATTTGATGTCATTATCGTCAACTTTGCCAATGGCGACATGGTGGGCCATACCGGTGTCTTTTCTGCTGCAGTGCAGGCCGTTGAGTGCTTGGATGCCTGCATGGGTAAAATTGTAGCTGCTCTCAAACGCGTCGGCGGCGAAGCGCTGATCACTGCGGACCACGGTAATGTTGAACAGATGCTCGATACCGACACCGGACAAGCGCATACTGCACATACCTGCGAGCCTGTTCCTTTTATCTATGTTGGCGAGCGTGCGGCACGTATTCGTAGTGGTGGCATCTTGGCTGATGTTGCACCGACCTTACTTACATTGATGGGTTTACCTATTCCTGAAGAAATGACCGGTACCAACCTTGTAGAACTCTTATAAATAGCCAAAGCCGCCGCGTAGCGCGTGCGGCTATTAACATTTATACCCCTCATTAACTCTTATGCTGTTCTTTTCTGTGCGGTCGGTTTTAGTCATGCTACGTTTCTTGCTCGCCTTATTGCTTCTTAGTCTCGTTCAGCCTAGCTATGCTGACGAACGCGCTGCTACGCGACAACAAATTGAACAAGCCAAAAAGGATATCGCCGAACTCAAGCAGCGGCTTAAAAAAACACAGAGTGAAAAATCGACAGCACAACGCGAATTACAAAAAACTGAGCAAGAAATTGGCGCACTGGAAACTAAAGTGCGTCAGCTAGAAGCTGAACTTAAAAAAAATCAGCAAGAGCTTGAGCAGCTCAACCAGGAAGCGAAGACGCTGCAAATACAGCGCCAGCAACAACAAAAACTGATTGCCATACAGGGGCGCGCTGCCTATCAGGCAGGTCAACAAGAACCCCTGCGTTTATTTTTAAACCAGCAACAGCCAGGTCATGCCAACCACAACCTGACCTACTACCAGTACATGCACAAAGCGCGTAGTGAACAAATTGAAACCTACAATAAAACCATTACTCAACTCGCTGACCTGCAAAACGATATCAACCACCAACAGCAGCAAGTCGAAGAGCAAAAATCAAGCCTGCTTACTGAAAAGCAGCAACTAGCCGAACTGAAACAACAGCGTCAGCAGCGAGTAAAACAGCTTAATCAGCAACAAGGCCAACAGCAGCAGCAGATCAGCACAAAAGAAAAAGACCAGCAAGAACTTAACAAAATGCTGGCCACTATTGAGGCTACGCTAGCGAAACAAGCGCAAGAAGAAAAACGCCGCCTAGAACAAGCGCAGGCGATAGCGCGTCAGCAACAACAACAAAACCAAAGTCAAAACCTGCCAAAAGACGGTAAACAAATTATAGTAAGCAGCGCCTTTAGTCATCCGGGCGGTAATTTTGATAAAGCGCGCGGCAAACTGGCTTGGCCGGTTGGCGGTCCATTGATTGCCCGCTTCGGCACCGCCAGAGGAGACTCGCGCAGTCTGTGGGATGGTGTACTGATTCAAGCACCTGAAGGCACCCCGGTTAAAGCTATTCACCCAGGTCGAGTGGTGTTTGCTGATTGGTTACGCGGTGCAGGAATGCTCATTATTATTGATCACGGCAGCGGTTACTTGACCTTATACGGCCATAACCAAAGCCTGCTAAGCTCTGCCGGTGACACAGTAAAAGCGGGGCAAGTCATAGCTACCGTTGGCAATACTGGCGGCCAAGCACAAAGTGCACTTTACTTTGCCATTCGCAAGCAGGGCAAGGCCACAGATCCCAACTTATGGTGCCGAACATAACCTATTTTGTTCAGGCCCCAGCAAGACCATGACAGTAAACTTATTCTGTTGAGATGATTTTTTAGGAGTAGGCATATGCCAAACAACTCGCAAACTGTTGTACGACGTTTAGTAATCGCTTTCTTTGCTGTAACACTAAGCTGGCAAGCATGGGCCAAAGAGCCACAGGAGCCGCGCCTGCCCCTCGAAGAACTGCGTACTTTTGTTGAGGTTATGGAGCGCATCAAGTCTGCTTATGTCGAGCCGATTGACGACAAAACCCTGCTAGAAAACGCCATCAAAGGCATGCTCAACAATCTTGATCCTCACTCCAGCTACCTTGACCCAAAGGCTTTTCAAGACTTGCAAGAAAGCACCAGCGGCGAGTTTGGCGGCTTAGGTATTGAAGTGGGCATGGAAGACGATGTGTTAAAGGTTGTCTCACCTATTGATGACACGCCAGCCTTTCATGCCGGCATTGAAGCTCAGGATTTCATTATCAAGATTGATGGCCAGCCAACCAAAGGAATGTCGTTGATGGATGCTGTTGCCAAAATGCGCGGCAAACCCGGCACCAGCATTGTGCTGACTATTGCGCGCGACAACCGTGCTCCTTTTGACGTAAAACTTAAGCGCGCGATAATTAAAGCTCAAAGCGTGCGTGCACAAACTCTAGAAGAAGGCTATGGCCTGATCCGTATTAGCCAGTTCCAAAGTAACACCGCCAATGAAGTAGCCAAGTCGCTGCGCAAGCTTAATCAGGACAAGAAAAACCCACTCAAGGGCTTGGTGCTAGATTTGCGTAACAACCCAGGCGGTTTGCTACAAGCCGCCATTGACGTCACCGATCTCTTCATTGACCAAGGCTTGATTGTTTACACTCAAGGCCGCTTGGACAACACTGAGCAAAGCTACGCCGCTAGCAGCCGCACCAGTATTGGCGATATACCTCTGGTGATACTGATTAACAGCGGCAGTGCGTCCGCCTCAGAAATTGTTGCCGGCGCACTACAAGATCACAAGCGTGGAATAGTTATGGGCACCAGCAGTTTTGGTAAAGGCTCGGTGCAAACCATCTTGCCTCTTAATAATCAGCATGCTTTAAAACTTACTACAGCCCTGTATTACACACCGCTAGGCCGTTCTATTCAGGCGGCAGGTATTGAGCCAGACATTGTGGTTGAGCGCGCAAAAATCAGTCAAGAACAACAAACCATTGGATTAAAAGAAGCTGACTTGGCAGGACACCTGAACAACACCCAGGCACCAAGCACGTCGGAAAAGAAAAATACCACCGATGTAACTACCGATGACTACCAGCTAAATCAAGCACTTAACCTACTTAAAGGGCTAAACATTATCGCCAGCAAAGAAAAAACCCAATAACAATCGCGCAAGAGTTGCGCCTGCACGAGGATGCCATGCATCCGACCGCGGATTACGCCTGCAAACACAGCGCTGTCTGACGCGCTGCTGTCGCAGGCATGGCCTACTCCTACCAAAACCCGCTAATCTTTGTTGGAGCTCAGCTTCTGAGCGATGCGGGCTAGTTAGCGATTTATATGCCTAGTCATGGCTCTCGCTTTTGTGGGACCCGACTTGTCGGGGAACGCGGAATGCACCTAAGCCAGAACTGGGCAAGAGGCTCTAATTCCCTGCCATAACTTAACCTTTGGTTCCCTGCCAAGGCAGGTCCCGCATTAGACTGTGCCCAAGCTGAAGTTTTGCACCAGTTAAGCCAAGCCCAAAATTTCAGGATTAAGCTTGGTCACTGCTGGCCAGACCACATCGCGCAAAAGTTGCGCCTGCACGAGGATGCCATGCATCCGACCGACGGATTACGCCTGCAAACACAGCGCTGCTTGGCGCACAGCTGTCGCAGGCATGGCCAGCTCCTACCAAAACCTGCAACTCCACTGTTGGAGCCAGCTTCTGGGCGATGCGGGCTAAAAACCAACTCAAAAGCCACCGGAAAATCACAATCGCGCAAGAGTTGCGCTCCAACAATTCAAACCCTACTAACAGGTTTAGCGCACAGGTATGCCGCGCTCGGCCAAATAGGCTTTGGCTTGCGCAATGCTGTACTCACCAAAGTGGAAAATGCTGGCCGCCAACACCGCATCAGCTTTACCTTGCAAAATCCCTTCGGCCAAATGCTCAAGATTACCCACACCGCCGGAGGCAATTACTGGAATACTCACTGCTTCACTGATAGCTCGGGTTACTTCAAGGTCAAACCCGGTTTTCATGCCATCGCTGTCCATACTGGTCACTAGCAACTCACCGGCGCCGTAGTCCTGCATTTTCTGCGCCCACTCAACCGCATCCACACCGGCTGATTTTTTCCCACCATGGGTAAAAATCTCCCAACGGGCAGGCTCGCCCTCAGCGGACACTTTTTTCACATCAATGGCCACAATAATGCCCTGACTGCCAAACTCAGCCGCGGCCTCACGCACAAACTCAGGATTAAACACCGCTGCCGAGTTAATCGACACCTTATCGGCACCGGCTTTAAGCAGCGCACGAATATCCTCAACCGTGCGCACACCACCACCGACAATCAGCGGAATATTTATCACGGCAGCGATACGCTCAACCATCTGCAAGGTGGTAGCCCGCCCTTCCACCGTGGCGCTAATATCCAAGAAAGTCAGCTCATCAGCGCCCTCTTGCGAGTACTTGCGCGCAATCTCGACTGGATCACCGGCGTCACGGATATCAACAAACTTGACCCCTTTCACCACGCGGCCATTTTCAACGTCTAAACAAGGAATAATGCGTTTTGGCTGTGTCATCTTTTTCGTTCCTAGGTGCAGATAAAAAAGCCCTCTGCTGAGGGCTTTAAGTTATTTAAACTGGTCGCACAGTTGCTGTGCTTGAGCCACATCAAGTGTGCCCTCATAAATAGCTCGTCCGGTAATGGCACCGACAATCCCCGCCTCACGTGCATCCAACAGCGCTTGAATATCAGCAATGGTATGAATTCCGCCCGAGGCAATCACGGGAATACGAGTCGCACGCGCCAAGGCCGCGGTGGCCTCAACGTTACAACCCTGCATCATGCCGTCTTTGGCAATATCGGTGTAAACAATGGCACTAACGCCATCATCTTCAAACTGCTTAGCCAGTTCAATCACCTGCAGCTCACTAACCTCAGCCCAGCCATCAGTGGCGACAAAGCCATCTTTAGCATCCAGCCCAACAATAACTTTGCCCGGAAAAGCTTTACAGGCTTCGGCCACAAATTCAGGCTCTTTCACCGCTTTAGTGCCGATAATCACATAGCTCACACCGGCACGCACGTAGTGCTCAATGGTTTCTAGGGTGCGAATACCGCCGCCAATTTGAATCGGCAGATCGGGGTACAGCTTAGCAATCGCAGTGACCACTTCACCGTTAACCGGCTCGCCCTCAAAGGCACCATTAAGATCCACTAAGTGCAAACGACGACAGCCTGCCTCGACCCATTTGGCCGCCATGCTGACTGGATCATCAGAAAACACTGTAGAATCTTCCATACGCCCCTGACGCAATCGGACACAGGCACCATCTTTTAAATCAATTGCAGGAATAATCAGCATCGAACAGCCTTAATTAAAAATAGTGAACAGGGCTTATAAGCAACCTTTAGTGGAAGGCATACGGCCTTCCATACGTGGATCACGCTCTAGCGCCATACGCAGCGCACGACCAAACGCTTTAAATACCGTTTCGATCTGGTGGTGCGTATTTAGGCCACGCAGATTATCAATGTGCAGCGTAATCTGCGCGTGATTAGCAAAACCTTGGAAAAACTCTTGGAACAGGTCCACATCAAAGCCGCCCACCAACGCGCGCGTGTAGGGCACATCCATAAACAAACCAGGACGACCGGAAAAATCTAGCGCCACGCGCGACATGGCTTCATCCATCACTACATAGGAATGGCCGTAACGATAAATACCGCGTTTATCACCCACAGCTTTAGCAAACGCCTGTCCCAGCGTAATACCCACGTCTTCCACAGTGTGGTGATCATCAATATGCAAATCGCCTTGGCACTCAACATC
>JALOAC010000051.1 GCA_023228985.1 Thiopseudomonas sp.
CACAAAGATGTTGTCCAGTGGCAGTCAGGCCGAGGATATTTAGTTGGCAAAAGCTGGAAAGATCAGGGCTAGAAAAGGTAAGATTGTTCACGTCGGGGGCTTAGTTTTTGTTGGTGTAGGAACTTACATTTTCTAAGATCCCCGACTCTTTTTCCAGCCGGTCAGATTTTTTCTACACCCTTAAATGCGAAGAGCCATTTATCCTGGGGTGTAGAGCGAGAAGCTGCTATATTCTGGTGTCACGGCACAGCAAAGTAATCATTAATTTCATTTCAAGCCATCTCGAGTAGTTAAAAGCAAGACTTCATATGAATGAAAATAAAAAAAATAAAGCTTTAAAAAAATTTAATATTACTGTTGTAGGGGGTGGCTATGTTGGTCTTGCTAATGCTGTTCTTTTAGCTCAACACAATCATGTTACTATTCTCGATTTAAAAAGCAATCGCGTGGAGCTTATCAACAACAGAACCTCTCCTGTTATTGATAATGACATCGAATACTATTTATCTCATAAAACCCTCTGCTTGACAGCTACATTGGATAAGTTTCAATCCTACTCAGATGCCGACTATATTTTGATTGCAACCCCAACTGATTACGATCCTAAAACAAACTATTTTGATACCAGTAGTGTAGAAAGCACAATCCGAAATGCCCTACATCTTAACAAAAAAGCAATCATAATTATCAAATCGACTGTACCTGTTGGTTTTACGCAACAGTTAAAAGTAAAGTACCCTGATGCTGAGGAACGTATTTTTTATAGCCCTGAATTTTTGCGTGAAGGCAAAGCTCTGTATGACAATCTTCATCCAAGTCGAATAATCATGGGTTCCAGCAGCAAAGAAGCAAAAAACTTTGTGACTTTGCTTAAACAGGGGGCTGTTAAAAAAGATATTCCTATTTTATTTACCAATAGTACAGAAGCAGAAGCTATAAAACTTTTCTCCAATACCTACCTCGCAATGCGCGTTGCATATTTTAACGAGCTAGATACATACGCGTCTATTCACGGGCTTAACACCAAGCAGATAATCGAAGGCGTTGGCCTTGACTCTCGCATAGGGAGCCATTACAACAACCCAAGCTTTGGCTATGGCGGTTATTGCCTCCCTAAAGACACTAAACAATTGCTAGCTAACTATAACAAAGTCCCCAGCAACTTAATAAAAGCAATCGTTGATTCAAACCGAACTCGTAAAGACTATATATCTAACGAAATTATTAATCGTCTTAATAGTCAATCTACACTAAACTCTTTAAAGACAAATTCTAGAAGTCATCAGCAGCCACCAACTGTTGGCATATACCGACTAGTTATGAAAGAAGGTAGCGATAATTTTCGCTCATCGGCTGCCCAAGGAATAATGAAGCGCATTAAAGCCAAGGGTATTCAAGTAATTGTATATGAACCTGTATTACAAGAACCTCACTTTTACCACTCACTCGTAATCAATGATTTACAAAAATTTAAAGACAACAGTGATCTCATCATTGCCAATAGGCTATCAAATGAGCTACATGATGTTCTTGATCGAGTGTATAGCAGAGATATTTTCATGTCGGATACTTAGTAAATATTTGCTTCATTTATAACGTACTTCCCTCTGTCAGGATAGTTTTCGTCCCCAAATTTTCACCAGACTGACGGCAAAGGATACCTATTCTAAGCTGTTATTCAGCTGGCCAATAGTCGCTGATTGCTCGACTTTCGAAAAGCCTAGTGCAATCCCCCGTTTTAATGGGAATTACCCTTCGGCCCCTTTTTTCGTCGTCGCCTTTAGCAAAAGTGCATGGCTTTCACTACTTGCCTATTAATTCATCACCGAAATCGTACTTCAATAGGTAGTTGAATAATGCGATACGAACATGGGATTCAATTTCTGTAAATTCCCCGTGCTCTTTCATGGAGAATTTAGAAAGAAGTCTATCAATTTCAAGTATTCCGCCGGAGTGAGAGATTGAGCTTCTTCGTGAGTAAAACTTATTGAGCAAGGCATTGGGGTTATCCACTTCAAATTCGGAAAATGTTCCCATGAACTTCTTGAATCTTTTTGAGATTGAATAGATGAGCTGACCGCATTTTGTGCATTTCCCTGAATTTTCATTGGTCTTTTTGCTCTCGAAGTCCATCAAATTTTCTATAGCTGATATGAGGCCAATGATAGCCATGCTAGCCGACGTGAGAAGTATCTTGCGCATACTCTGGTACAAGAATATTGAAGCATTATATCTTGACCTAGCCTCCGTATCCAATCTGAAATAATTCTTAAAAAAATCATCTGCGGAGGGATGAATGGAAACGAAGCTATTGGTGAAATTCTGCCTCTGCATCACCCGGTAGGGATCTTTTCTTATCTCCCTGAATGATGATATTTCTGAAAATTTCTCAATATTCTCTTGGCCGGGTGGCCTGACGCTTATTTCTTTCTCAAAATCAAGGTCATAGTATTGATTTGTGACAATGGATAGGAGAGAGATAAGTTCTTTCAAAAAATCGAGGTGCGTGCGCTCCCGCATTTTATTTTCATAGAAAACAGCATCCTCGTCATTGGGATCCACCTTGTTATGGGTCACTTTGGCATACGCTTGGTTGTATTCAATATCTAAATACTTTCCGCTATGGATCGATCTCCTCTTTTCGCTCTCTACTATTTGGAATACATCCAAATACCTGTAGTGGCCGCACATTATCGAGCCGCTTTTAAGCGTACTCCTGTATAGATTTCCCATGAATATTCTCCCTCTTCTATTTAGGCAAGCATGTAATGGTAATCCCCCCATTTTTAATGGGGCTCAGAAGTAGAGTCAGGCCGACATGGCCCACTTCTGTCTGGGTGTGATGCCACCCAAGGCCATATTTGGCCGTTCGTTATTATATGTCCATAACCAGCGCGTTGCGCAATCTTGCACCTGCTCGATGGATTCAAACAGGTAATGCGATAGCCAGTCATGCCGGACCGTTCGATTATAGCGTTCAATATAAGCGTTCTGCTGCGGCTTGCCTGGCTGAATAAACTGCAGCGTAATACCCTGTTTCTGTGCCCACTCAGCCAACTTACCGCTGATATATTCAGGACCATTATTACAACGAATGGCAGTCGGTTTACCACGCCACTCAATGATGTGTGACAGTGACCTGATCACTCGTTCAGCAGGCAGCGACAGATCCACCTCGATACCCAACCCTTCCCGGTTATAGTCATCCAACACGTTAAATAAACGAAATGAACGCCCATCGCTGAGCTGATCGTGCATGAAGTCCATCGACCAACACTCATTGATAGTGGCCGGCACGGACAGTGGTTTTGGGGCTTCTCGTACCAGACGTTTTCTGGGCTTAATTCGTAAGTTCAGTTCAAGCTCCCGATAAATACGGTACTCCCGTTTGTGATTCCAGCCAAAGCCTTTCACGTTACGCAGATAAAGAAAGCACAGTCCAAAGCCCCAGTTACGTTGGCGCTGGGTCAGGCGCAATAACCAGTCGGCGATTACGGCATTTTCAGTGCTCAGACGTGCCTGATAACGAAAACAGGTTTCGCTGATACCAAACGCGCAGCAGGCCATTCGGATGCTGATGGCTTTCTCTGCAACAGCTTTGTGTGCCATCTCCCTGCGGCGAGACGGCGTCACCACTTTTTTTCGATGGCTTCCTTCAATATCTCAGCTTTGAGGCGCTCCTCGGCGTACATTTTTTTTAGCCGGCGATTTTCGTCTTCCAGCTCTTTAAGTCGAGCCATCATGGATGCGTCCATGCCGCCGAACTTCGAGCGCCATTTGTAAAACGTGGCACTGCTCATGCCGTGCTCACGACACAGATCTGGCACCGGAACACCGCCTTCGGCTTGCTTGAGGATTACCAGGATCTGGCTGTCGCTAAAACGTGATTTTCTCATGCAGAATCTCCTTGCATGTAGCGTACGGAAAGTTCTACTTATGAGCGCCATCTTTTTACGGGGAGATTACCATCAGCGGGTATGGTCTGAGGGTGAAGATATGGTTTATGGAGCACTTACAAAATAGCCCAAGACACCAGACTTTCCAGATCGGCCAACAGGTAATCACGACGGGGTTGCTTCTTTTTGCTGGTGAACTCGGCTTCGGCGAAGGTAATTTGTATAGTTGTACACTCGGAACTGATGGGTTTGGCTATTTTTTCAAGAAACGCACTAAGGCTGGGAGTTGTTCAGCGTCTTCCGCACTGGGAGCCAATTATTTAAGTCAGCAGCTTTGATATCAGGCTCTTCAAGGTCCAACAATATTTGCCTAGCTAGAACGATCATTTCATTTGTTGTGACAGCCCCATCTTTGTGGGCAAGCAAAGGGAAAAGCTGGTCAATTAACCTCTTGTCCAGAAATAGGATATTCTTCCAATATGTGGATTGAATTTCCCACTTTTGTTCGTTGCTTATGCTTCCATCATGGTAGTTGGATTTAACCCATGTGCTTAATATTTCGGCAACTGCACTGCTTGCTTCACGCTGCCTCTGTAGTTTTAGACGCTCCTCTGCAATCTTGCTGCGCTCGAGTTGAAGCTTATGGTCTATATATAACTTTAAAAGCATTCCACCTGCACCACCGCCGAAAAAAGCGCCAATTAATCCAGAGATAAAATTCGACCATTCCATTTTCTTCTTCCTTCCCTCGCCTTATTCATGAAACTCGCCCAAAAACAAAGAAGGCAAGCGGTTTTATCCTTTACAATCAATATGTTCCGCCAAGAACCTAATTAGAGAGGGCCGCTCGCCATGGGTGAAACAATACCGACCTGGAAACCAACCTGCAACCGTCTGCGTCTGTTCGGTTAAGCGGGCGCAAAACCAGTAGCGATGGTGGAACCTTTTTGCTTCGTGAAATCATGGATCGTAGCGGTGTGTGAGCGCCTTGGGCAGCAACTACAGGATAATCGCGACCCGTCCAAAGTGCGGCACAGCCCGACCAGTCAACTACGCACGCTGATCATCCAGCATGCCCAGGGCTGGGATGATCTGAGTGATACCCAGCTGCTGGGTGAAGGTCCGGCATTCCAGTTGGCCTGTAGCGATCAGCGCAGCACCACGCCCTTGGCGCAACAGCGGCCTTCTCAGCCCACGTTGTCCCGGTTGTTAAACCTGTTGGCTCAGGATGCCAACCTGACCGCATTGCACAACGGCTTGCTGGATCTGGCCATGTGGCGTTTATCGTCCATGCACGGCGGCAAGCCGCCACCCACGATCACGCTGGACGTGGACGGTCTGCCCATCGAAACCTTTGGCAATCAGGCAGGTACTGGCTACAACCGCTATGTTGGCTGCACACACTACTCACCCCTGGTGGCTTCCATCGCTGAAACCGGCGACATGGTGGGCGGACTGCTTCGCGAGGGAAACAGCGGCAATGCTGCTCAGGCCGATCAGTGGATTCCCGGGCTGGTTCAGCGGATCCGGCAAACGACAGGTGCCCAAGTACAGGTGCGTTTTGACTCTGGCTTTACCGGTGGTCACACCCTGTCAGCGCTGGATGCAGCAAACATCCCCTTTATTGGCCGCATTACCAACAATGCCGTGCTGAACCGCATGGCCCAGCCTTATCTAAAACGATCGGTGGGACGGCCACCGGAACAATTGCGAGAGTGGTGCCACGAGTTTTACTACAAGGCAGACAGCTGGGACCAACACCGACGCATTGTACTGGTGGTCAGTGAACGACCGGACGACCTGTTTCTACATCACTTTTTTCTGGTGACCAGCCTGGATAACAAGGACTGGCATGGCCATGAGGTTTTGAACCTGTACCGCAAGCATGGCAAGGCCGAAGGCCATATGGGCGAGCTGAAAGATACGTTAAATGTACACCTGTCCTCGACCTGTCGTGGCGCTTCGACCGTGAAGCAAGTAATGGGGCGTAACCAGGTCAACCTGCTGCTGGATCTGTATGCCTATCAGCTCATGCACAGCGTGCGAGTGCTGATGCAGTACATCACACGCCAAGGCTGGAGCCTACGCAAAGTACGCGAGCAAATCCTGAAAGTAGCGGCCACCGTAGCTGTCCATGCCCGTCGCATAACAGTACATATTGGCCATTCTGGAGATAAATGGTGGCCCAGCCTGATCCGGCATCTGCCTTGGTTGCATCAGTCACCGACATAAACCCCGTTTTTGCCGGACAAATTACGGAATCAGCCATGTGCTGAGGAATACGCTCGCCTTCGTGCTTGAAAAAGTAGCCAATGAGCCGAGATCTTACTGGTTTTGCCAGAAACAGTGGAGAAACTGTGTTTTTAAAGAGCAAAAATCAGGCTTGGGCTGGGCTGTGTGCACTGCTGCAGCGACTCGGCGGGGCTGGGGCGTATTTTTTGGGGCTCATGAATAAGGCGGGATTAGGTCCAATGATCAGATTCAACGGCCCCAGCACTACCTGTACCGGTGTCTCTCCAAAGCTGAGGAAATTCTTAAGTTGTATCGACCGGATCAGCATCTTTCCTTATTTCTCCTCAATCTATCTCAATTCAAGACACTTGTTCAAAAACAAAGAAGACAGTCTATTTATCCTTTATAATCAATATGTTCAGACAAGACCTGATTAACAATGACTGCTCACCATGGGCGAAACAATACCGCCCCAGAAACCAACCTGCAACCCATCTTTGTCTGTTCAGTTGAGCGGGTGCAAAACCAGCAGTGATGGCGGCGCTTTTTTGCTGCGGGAAGTCATGGATCGCAGCGGTATCTTTGAGCGGCTCGGGCAACATCTGCAGGATAATCGCGAACCGCTCAGGGTTCCGCACAGCCTAATCAGCCAGCTTCGTACGTTGATGATCCAGCACGCTCAAGGCTGGGATGATCTGAGTGACAACCAGCTACTCAGTGAAGATCCGGTGTTTCAGCTGGCTTGCAGCGACCAGCGCAGCACCACGCCCTTGATGCAACAGCAGCCTTCTCAGCCGACGCTGTCCCGACGGAGGTGACTTTAAACCCGGAACACAAGGAGCTTGCCGAGACTATAAAAAACGCAGCATAGAAAAACTCAAAGGCGACAGATACCTTGACAGTTACCGACTGGTTTCAGCCACCAGTTGTGGTCATGATGACCACAACTTGATATTTCTCGCTTGCCTATTGATCTATGTCTCCCTTCGGATACAATGGCGACATGAACTATTTTGAACGAACCGCTGAATTCGAAAAATGGCTGGTCGGGCTAAAGGACTCTGCTGCTCGGCTGCGTATTGCGCGGCGAATCAATGCTGCGTCCGGCGGTAACTTCGGCGACTGCAAGCCTGTTGGTGAAGACGTTTCCGAAATGCGCATTCACTACGGACCGGGCTACCGAGTGTATTTCACACGGATCGGGAACACGGTGTATCTGTTGCTTGCAGGCGGTGACAAGTCCAGCCAGAAGCGTGACATAGCCCGCGCCCTAGAAATGGTCAGACAACTAAAGGAATAAAGCATGGACATAATCAACGTTAACCCTAAAGCACTAGAAAACCTCGGCGTTCAGCCTTTTGATCTAGCTGACTATTTGCAAACCGATGAAGATATTGCCGAATACCTCAGTCAGGTCTTATCTGAAGGTGACACTGACGAGCTTATTCGTGCGGTTGGCTATGTGGCCAAAGCACGCGGCATGTCTCAGATAGCCAAAGACTCCGGCCTAGGTAGAGCAAGCCTCTACAAAGCCTTTGCACCAGGTGCTCAGCCCCGTTTCGATACAGTCATAAAAGTCATGCGCGCGATAGGTATTGAGCTGCACGCGGCGAATGCTCACGCCTAAGGGCTTTGCCTTAAATACGTGTTAGAGCCGCATACCTTTTTCCTTGTTTATCCCTGTCGCCATTGGCAGGGGTGAACTATAGCCTTGGACTGGCTAGTCTGTATTTTGACATCCTCCCCGCCCTAAAGGACGGGGATTCCCTCTACAGGACGGCCATGCCCGACCGCAAGAATGTTCTTGGCCGCATTGATGTCGCGGTCGTGAGTGACACCACACTCACTGCAAGTCCAT
>JALOAC010000022.1 GCA_023228985.1 Thiopseudomonas sp.
TTACAACACCGACCTAAATCACTTGCCTTTAATTCCCTACTTGGATTTACCCTGGGCGACGGGCGGCGAAGGTGTAGAGGGTTTTGATCTGATTGTGGGTAGCGATATTTTGTACGAGCCAAACCACGCGCAGTTATTAGTGGGATTAATTGCACGTATTGCCAAGCCGGTATCTACTGTACTGATCAGCTGTCCCGGTCGTGGGCATCGCAACAAATTTAGCAGCAGCATGGAAGCGCTAGGCTATAAACTAACAGAGACGCGTCTGGCTTTTAGTGAGGGCGAGTTACCGCCATTTAAAGGTCGCTTGCTTAGCTACCAGCGCGAAGGGCTGATTGTTTAAGTAAGCGTCGAATAATTACTCCAGCTGCTTGAACCAGAGTGCTGTTTAACGCATCTAAGCCAGACAGGATGGTAAAAGGGCGTTAAAACTAATACTGCCATCGGTGTTAAGCAGAAACTGTGGTGCCAATTACGTCTTTCGCTGATTCGCCTCGCTGACGCCCGCTCTTAGGTTGTTGTGCTCAATCCTGTCTTCCTTGCTAACATTGTACAGTGTTTTCTTAGAGTTCAGTTTATGCAGAGAAAAATCCGTTTTTATTTTGTTCGTTTACTGGCTTTGCTGAGCTTGCTGGTTGCCAGTGTGTCGGCGCAAGATGTGTTAGAGCATGTGCACTCGTTGCCGAGTGCCGCAGGCGCAGCGCAGGTGCAGGTTGCTGAGGGTCGACCCACACTGATAAAACTGTGGGCGAGCTGGTGCCCGCTGTGCTTGGCGCAAATGGAAGAAACGCAAGAGTGGGCGGTTGCTTCTGATTTTGAAGATATCAATTTACTCACTCTCGCATCACCTGGTGTGCTGGGGGAGCAAAAGACGGTAGCCTTTAATCAGTGGTATCAGGGATTGGATTACCCAGCGCTGCCCGTGTTATTAGATGAGCAAGGCGTGTTGGTTAAGTTTGGGCGCATTCAGGTGTATCCAAGTTGGCTGTTATTCGATGAACAAGGGCATTTGTTACGCTTGGTGCAAGGCAGTCTAGGTAAGCAACAGGCTGTGGCTTTACTCGCCGACCCAACTATAGAGCTAGAGCAGCAGGCAGGTAGTTTGATCAAGCGACGCAACAAACAAGAGCCGGACAAGCAGGAGATAACTGATATGCAAACTAAAGACATTTATTTGGCGGGTGGTTGTTTTTGGGGGGTAGAAGCTTATTTTGAGCGCATCGAGGGAGTGGTGAACGCTGTATCAGGCTACGCCAATGGGCGCACGGAAAACCCCAGTTACAATGACGTTATCTACAAGAATACCGGCCATGCAGAAACGGTGAAGGTGACCTATGACCCGACAAAAGTGGGTTTGACTGAGCTGTTACAGCACTTTTTCCGTATTGTGAACCCAACCACTCTGAATCAACAGGGCAATGACCGCGGCACCCAGTACCGTAGCGGTATTTATAGCAATGATAAACATGAGCAAGCGTTAATTGCTGCTGCGCTGGTGCAATTGCAGCGTAAATACGAGGTGCCGGTCGTGATTGAAAATCTACCGTTAAAGCACTTTTATCCGGCGGAGGACTATCATCAGGATTATCTGACTAACAATCCAAACGGTTACTGCCATGTTGATTTGCGCTTGGCCGATGAGCCATTGCCAGAAGCGGTTCTCGAACCTGCGTTTACTGTAGAGGACTACCAAAAACCAACGGCAGAAACGTTAAAGAGCATACTCACGCCAGCGCAGTATCAGATTACTCAGGAAAGCGGCACCGAGCGTGCTTACACCCATGAGTACGACAAGCTCTTTGCTCCGGGAATTTATGTGGATGTGGTCAGCGGTGAGCCTTTGTTTAGCTCGCGGGATAAATATAACGCGGGGTGCGGCTGGCCTAGTTTTAGTAAAGCCATACAAGAGCAATATATTACTAAGCAAGATGATTACGGTTTTAATATGCATCGTGTGGAAGTGCGTAGTCGCATGGCCGATTCACACCTAGGGCATTTATTCCCTGATGGTCCGCGCGATCAGGGGGGGTTACGCTACTGTATTAATGGTGACAGCCTGTTATTTATTCCGCTGGAGGAGATGCAGGCGCGTGGTTATGGAGCTTGGATCGACAGGGTAAAGTAGGTGAAATTTGCTGTACTGTGAAAGTCATAATTGCAAGCTAAAAAAATATAAAAAAGGCTTGATTTTTCAAATTTCACCAAGCGTTAAAATAAGTTGTGCACATACAGAGTAAAGTTAATAAATCACTTGAGCTGAAATGGATAAAGCAGAGCAGTGCGCACATTGACTTTTCTAACTACTTGAATTTATTGGGCTTATTTGCTTTGGTTGAAAATTCATCAAATTGGCTCAAGGGTACATTAATGCTAGCTTAGCCAACTTTGCTGGCAGGTTGTTCACAGAGTTATCCACAGCTATTGTGGATGGTTTGCGCAAAGCCAATAGCCGCCAGCATTAGCGCGCTATTAGCTTTAGCTGGCGTTGTTTTAACTGGCATTAGGTCTGAAAAATAAAGTCTGTCCGCGCTGTAATCCAATCAGATTTATATTGTCGCGCACCACCTCAGCTTCAATGGGCTGCTCCTGTCCCGCAACCTTAAGGGTGACTCGGGTAATAGCGCCCAGGGGGCGAATATCACGCACAATACCGGCCTGTAATTCAGGGGCGGCTTGGCGTGATAACTCAACCTCGTGCGGGCGGAATTGAATCTGCTGATCATTTAATTGCAGTTGGTTGGAATCACCTAAGAAGTGGTAAACAAACTCATTGGCTGGGTTTTCATAGACTTCAGCCGGTGTGCCGATTTGTTCTATCACGCCTTTATTCATCACCACGATACGATCCGCCACTTCCATGGCTTCCTCTTGGTCATGAGTAACAAAAACCGAAGTAAGATTAATTTCTTCGTGCAGGTTGGCCAGCCAGCGGCGCAGCTCTTTGCGCACCTTGGCATCCAACGCACCAAAGGGCTCATCCAGTAGTAGAATTTCAGGTTGCACAGCCAGCGCACGCGCCAGGGCAATACGTTGACGCTGCCCGCCTGACAGCTGTTCAGGGTAGCGATCAGCCAGCCAATCTAACTGCACCATTTGCAACAGTTCCATCACTTTGGCGCGAATGCCTGTTTCGCTTGGGCGCTGACGGCGTGGTTTCATGCGTAAACCAAAGGCAACGTTGTCAAACACAGTCATATGACGAAACAGTGCGTAATGCTGGAATACAAAACCCACGTTGCGCTTGCGCACATCGCGCTTAGAGACATCATCGCCATTGAAAATAATATGCCCGCTGTCGGGCTTTTCTAGGCCAGCAATGATGCGCAGTAAAGTTGTTTTGCCGCAGCCAGAAGGACCCAGAAGTGCTACCAGTTCGCCGGACTCAATGGCCAAATTGATTTCATTTAGCGCCTTAAAGTCGCCAAAGGCTTTGTTAACATGTTGGACTTCGATACTCATTGTGCTGTTCTCGGTTAAATTATTTTTCTAAGCGTTCTTGCGCCCACTGTTTCAGTATTAGCATCAGCAGTGCCATTACTAGCAAAACAGTCGCTACGCTAAAGGCTGCCACATGGTTGTATTCGTTATAAAGAATCTCGACATGCAGCGGCAGGGTGTTGGTAAAGCCACGAATGTGTCCAGATACCACTGACACGGCGCCAAATTCGCCCAGCGCCCGTGCTGTGCAGAGCACCACGCCGTAGGTTAAACCCCAGCGAATATTGGGCAGGGTGACATGCCAAAACATTTGCCAACCTGAAGCGCCCAGTAAGCGCGCGGCTTCTTCTTCCTGCGTGCCTTGTTGTTGCATCAGCGGAATAAGTTCGCGCGCCACAAAGGGCACGGTAACAAACAGGGTGGCTAGAACAATGCCGGGGATGGCAAAAATAATTTGGATATCATGCTCAGCCAGCCATTCACCAAAGAAACCCTGCGCGCCAAATAACAGAATGTAAATTAAACCAGCGATAATGGGTGAGACGGAAAAAGGCAGGTCAATGAGCGTCACCAACAGGCTTTTACCGCGAAATTCATACTTGCTGACACACCAAGCGGCAGAAACACCAAACACCACGTTCAACGGCACGGAAATACCCACGGCAATCAGTGTGAGTTTTAATGCGGCGATAGCGTCGGGTTCTAACACAGCGGTGAAAAAGCTGGCATAGCCTTGTTGGATGGCCTCGCTGAGTACGACATACAGCGGTAAAACCAAAAACACCACAAACACCAGCCATGCACAGCCAATCAGTGTCAGCGCGCCTAGGTTTCGTTGCCGTGTTGCCGATAAAACGAGAGTGGACATGGGGTTATTCCTGTTACCAACAATAAAAATTAAAAGAAAGTGCCTACGCAATCCGGGGTTAATGTTTGATCAAATAGCGTTGCAGCAGGTTAATCAGCAATAAAAATACAAAGGACACGACCAGCATCATTACGCCAATGGCTGTGGCGCCTAAATAGTCATACTGGTCCAGTTTCACCATGATTAAAAAAGGCAGGATTTCAGTTTTGCCGGGCATATTTCCGGCAATGAAAATAACTGAGCCGTACTCACCCACGGCGCGGGCAAAGGCAAGGGTAAAGCCGGTTAGCCAAGCAGGCAGCAAGGCAGGAATCAGTACGTGACGCAGTACCTGAAACGAATTAGCCCCTAAGCAGGTGGCCGCCTCTTCAAGTTCACGCGGAATATCTTCTAAAACGGGTTGAATGGTGCGCACGACAAAAGGCAGGGTGACAAAGGTCAGGGCCAAGACAATGCCGAAGGGCGTGAACGCCACCTTGATGCCCATGTCGCTGGCGTATTGCCCCAGCAGCCCTTTAGGCGCATACAGAGTAGTCAGTGCGATACCCGCCACCGCCGTGGGCAGCGCAAAGGGTAGATCGATTAATGCATCAATGATTTTGCGCCCGGGAAAACGGTAACGCACAATCACCCACGCCAATAAAGTACCTATGACACCATTCACCAGCGCGGCAACCAGCGCCGCCCCGAAGCTAAGCTTTAATGCGGAAACCACCTGTGGCGTGCTGATGATGCGATAAAAATCCTGCCAGCTCAGTTGAGCGGCATACACCAGCATGCCGGCCAAAGGAATCAGCACAATCAGACTTAAATAAACCAAGGTATAACCCAGCGTGAGGTTAAATCCGGGAATTACAGGGGAGACGGAGCGCGCCATAAAACAGCCTTGTGACAACGTTAGACAGGCGGGTATCTTAAGGCTTTATGGATATGCTTAAAAATACTAATTGGCAATCTATATATATGAATAAAGAATAAGCGGGCCGATCGAAATGTTTTTGCTCAATAATTAAGAAAATCTGTAGCTTTAGGTCATTTTTTGACAAAGTCCCTGTGCTAGTATTGCCGCAATTTATTTGCGTAGAGTAGATAAGCAGGAGAAGCCGTTATGGCGAACGTGAAGTTCTTTGGAGAAGAGTCCATTCCATTAGAAATGCACAAAGTGCGTATTGTGCAGAAACTTGAGTTACCGCCTATTGAACGTCGCCTGCAGGCCATTACAGAGGCAGGCAACAACACGTTTTTGTTAAGCAATGCCGATGTTTTTATGGATATGCTGACTGACAGCGGCGTGAATGCCATGAGCGATCAATAGCTGGCTGCGATGATGATTGCTGATGACAGTTATGCCGGTAGCGCCACCTATACGCGCTTAGAAAATAAGCTCAAAGAGCTGTTTGGTATGGACTATATTCTGTCTGCGCACCAAGGGCGCGCCTGTGAAAATATTATTGGTCAGGTAATGGTGAGCGAAGGCTCGATTATCCCTATGAACTATCATTTCACCACCACTAAAGCGCATATCACCATTAATGGTGGCATCGTAGAAGAGTTGGTGATTGATGAAGGCCTAGAAGTAACCAGTACTCACCCCTTTAAACCCGCCTTATTCATGAAACTTGTCCATAAACAAAGAAGGCGAGCGGTTTATCCTTTATAATCAATATGTTCCGACAAGAACTTGATTAAAGGGGACCGCTTGCCATGGGTGAAACAATACCGACCTGGAAATCAACCTGCAATCCATCTGTTTCTATCCAGTTGAGCGGGCGAAAAACCAGCAGTGATGGTGGAGCTTTTTTGCTTCGTGAAATCATGGATCGTAGCGGTGTGTGTGAACGTCTTGGGCAGCAACTGCAGGACCATCGCGACCCGTCCAAAGTGCGGCACAGCCTGACCAGTCAACTGCGCACGCTGATCATCCAGCATGCTCAGGGCTGGGATGATTTGAGTGATACCCAGCTGCTTGGTGAAGATCCGACATTCCAGCTGGCCTGCCGATGATGAGCGGCTCCGGCAATGTGCGGGATTTGCAGCAGGTTGCGTGATGGGATGTTTATGAAAAGAAAACAAACAGATCCAAAAGATTCGATTTTTTATCGGGAAGAGTGCCGTCTTGGCAGGCCACTATATTTTTATGAAAAAGTTAAAGTTATTTTATTTTGGCTTTTGGTTATTGGTCTGCTGTGGTGGGGTGCGGTGGTTTTAGACAGCCTTGTACTTGCACAATACTATGATGAAGTATTCGAAAAAGAGTATACGAACATATACTCATATAAAGCACTATCAGCCGGCAGGTCTTTGCCAGCACTTATGTTTACTGATGGCTCTAAAGATTTATTTTCAGCGAAGTGCAGAAGCATGACGGAGTCGCTTTGTAGAGGGTTGGTTTCGTTTTCCAAAAAAAAACAAACTGAAATTTTTAGGGTTGTTGTCTCTGGTCTTAAGTCTAAAAAAGAAAATCTTGCATCTGGTCGTTTATATATGGCAGTAATAAAAGAAATAGAGCTGCTTGATTCAAGTGGAAAAAGGGTGGTTTTGTTAAATAGAGAGTTTGGGCATGAGCTTTCTGATGCGGTGAAACCACCTTATGAAAGACATTTTTATTTCGTATGGTCTTATATTGTTGGTCTGGTTGTTTATATTATTTTAAAAATTGATCAAGTTTATAAATCAAGAGGGAATCAAAATGAGTAAATCAGCAACAGTTTCTCTGGTGTTGGGTCATGCTGGGGGCAAAATTGGAGCCTATGATGGAATGATCAATGCTACTGTTGAAGCACGTCGTCCGGATGGTGCTAGAGACTCTATATCAGCAACATTTAATGCTGTTGGTAGCGGGGTTGTTATGTCCCCCGGTAAGTATCCGGGCTCATTGGTCGAAGCCTTTAATGTCATTTTTTGACTTGCTATGGATGGCGTCTGGTATTTAAGCATGAGTTGTGTGGGTTGAGGTGGAATATGAGGCTTGTTATGTTGGTTCTGCAGGTAATGTTACTCCTGTTGGCGATAATTGTACTGTTTGTGTTTTTTGTGGATGCAAAATTTGAAACGGTTGGTTTTTTTATTTTTGGTGTAGGGCTAAGTCTATTGTTGGTTTGGGTTTTGAATAAAGTTAAAAATAGATGGCCTTTAAATAGTTATCTGCCTAGATTTTTGTTGTGCTTGAGTTTTCTGTTCTGTTTTGCTGGCTTGCATGAGTTTATTGGCTATCTTTTTTATAATAAAGAAGGGGTGGTTTATTCTTTGGTTTTAATTTTGGTGTCCGTTATTCTTTTTCTTATGAGGGTAGGCAAGGAAAGCGAACGGTGAGGATGACTTGTTAATGGTGTTGTGTTTGGATATTGGAGAGTGACATGACTAATAAGGCTGGTTCAATTAATGAAGTTGTTAAGGCAATTGAAAATACTGCCTCCATGGCGGAAGCTGCTGATACGCTTTCGTCTGAAAATTCATCAGCAATAGCAGCTTTGGGTGCAGTACATACGTTAGCTTCTAACATTCCTGGCACTGGTGCTCCAGGGGCTGTGTTTTTAGGTAGCGTTGGTCAGGCGATAAGCTTCGCATCTATAGCTTCGGCAGCTTCTGATGGAGAGTTTACTTTTGCTGATGTTGCGGCAGCATCAGCAGCGCTAGGAGCGGTGCTTTCTCGAAGCCCGTATCCGCATGCGCAAGCAGCAGGTGTATATTTCAGCTTGTACGCAATTTCAGTGCCTTACCTAAACAGCATTGGCTACTGGATTGGACAAAGCTTACCGCTACCACATGAAATTTCTGCTTGGTGGAATCAAGCCAAAAACTGGGTCTGGCCCCGCGACCCCATCATCCTCGACCTTGACGGCAACGGTCTGCAAACGGTCGGTTTGGCCTCCAATATCTACTTCGACCACAACGGCGATGGCATTCTTGGCAAAACCGGCTGGGTCGGCGAAGGCGATGCCTTGCTGGTTTGGGACCGTAACGCCAATGGTCTGATTGATAACGGTGCTGAGCTGTTTGGCGATTTTACCCCAATGCCCGATGGCACCTTGGCACCCAATGGTTTTGCCGCCTTGGCTGCTCTGGACGCTAACGGCGACGGCATTCTCGATGCCGCTGATCCCGCTTTTGCCGAGTTGAAGCTCTGGGTCGACAGTGATCAAAACGGTGTTACCGGCGAGGGCGAACTGATGTCCCTGGCCGATGCTGGTATTGCTTCGCTCAATTTGGGCAGCACTCTGAAAAATCAGAAACAAAGCAACGGCAATACCCTGGCCCGTGAAGGCAGCTTCACCCGCACCGACGGCACAGAAAGCGCCATGGGTGAGTTTCATCTGGTTATTGATACCTTCGACACCCAGTTTGCCGAACAGATTGAAGTGCCCGAATCTCTGCGTGGCCTGCCGATGATGAACGGCTCCGGCAATGTGCGGGATTTGCAACAGGCGGCTTAATATGAAGAAGATTGTTTCTATAGATCGATTAGAAGTTTTTTGTTTTGTAGCATATTTGACGCTATGCTTTTATTTTTATATGTCTGATGGTTTTTATTTTATTTTACGAACAAGAGACTTCTTTTCAGGGGTGTACTCTATCGTTGGCTTTGAATGGTCAGGGGCTGGTTCTTATTATTTTTCTTTAAGTGTTGTTTTTGGCGTTTTCTTTAACGGTATTTCTCGCCTTTTTAAAATTTTTAAGCTTGGATGGCCTATATATAAAGAACATAACTTTGGTAGTCTAATAGATTCTTTTTTCATGTTTGTTTTTTACAGTTTGATTGTTTTTTTTGCTGTAGGTTTTGCTGGTCAAAAATATTCGATAGAAGATACAAGGCTTGCATTGATCTTGGGGGTTTTTATATCAGGATATGTTTTTGGTTTGATTGTGAATGTTTTGGATGAATTTCTTTCAGCGATATATGTTGTAATTTTAAGGGGTGGGAAATGAATGATTTTTTCCTTGTTATTGGAGTTTTACTCCTGATTTTTTGCTTTATTTCGGTTTATGTATGGCTTGAAGTATTCAGTGACCCTAAGAAGGAGTTGGAGGTTTTTTATATTGAAAATCCTAGCATGAAAAAAATAGTTTTTTTTCTTAGAGATAAATGGACTATTTTTTTTCTGGCTGGAATATTTTTCGTTTTAGTTAGCTTGCTTTAGAGAGAGACTTATAATGAGTGTAATACAAAATACAGCAGAAGGAACAGCAGCAGCTAGTTTTGTCGCTGCTCAGGTAGGAAATAGAATAGCCGGAACTTTTGGCAGGGGATACGCTAAATTAGTTTTTGGCCAAGCTGCATGGGCTGCATCTGTTGGTGCTTTGGGTGAGAAAATAGCTGACGGAACAGCAACTGGTGGTGATTATGCAACTGTAATCCAAAAAACAGGAGATTTACTCCTGGGGCTCGGGTTGACAATCCTTCAAGTTAATCCTTGGGTTCGTACTACTTTTGCTGTGGTTAGTACAGGACTTTTTGTTTATAACAATAGGGGAATGATAGCTGATTATTTTGGAAAAGCCAAAAACTGGGTTTTTCCCCGCGACCCCATCATCCTCGACCTTGACGGCAACGGTCTGCAAACCGTAGGTCTGACTTCCAATATCTACTTCGACCACAACGGCGACGGCATTCTTTCTAAAACCGGTTGGGTGGGTGAAGGCGATGCCTTGCTGGTTTGGGATCGTAATGCCAACGGACTCATTGATAACGGCGCGGAATTGTTTGGCGACTTTACCCCAATGCCCGACGGCACCCTGGCACCCAATGGCTTTGCCGCCCTGGCTGCTTTGGATGCTAATGGCGACGGCATTCTGGATGCTTCTGATCCCGCTTTTGCCGAGTTGAAGCTCTGGGTTGACAGTGATCAAAACGGTGTTACCGGCGAAGGCGAATTAATGTCTTTGGCCGATGCCGGTATTGCCTCGCTCAACCTAGGCAACACCCTGAAAAACCAGAAACAAAGCAACGGCAATACCCTGGCCCGTGAAGGCAGCTTCACCCGCACCGACGGCACAGAAAGCGCCATGGGCGAGTTTCACTTGGCCATTGATACCTTTGACACCCGGTTTGCCGAACAGATTGAAGTGCCCGAAGAACTGCGCGGTCTGCCAATGATAAGTGGCTCCGGCAATGTGCGGGATTTGCAGCAGGTTGCCACCCAATCCAGCAGCTTGCAAAACTTGTTGAACCAGTTCGAGAACTCCACGGATCGCTTTGAACAAAAGGCGTTGGTCGATCAAATACTGACCCGTTGGGCCAATACTTCAGGCATGGCAACCAGCCTGGACTCACGTGCGAAGGGTGAGTTTCGTATTCAATATGAAGCCTTTGGCAATGTACGGCGTTCCGCACATATAGTCAGCCCCGGTGGGTTAGTCAGCCCCGGTGGGTTTGATGTGGGCTCAGGTCGTAATGTTAGCAGCGGAGCCGGGCTGGCAAGTGAGTCAGGTAGTGAAAGTCTTACCCCCGAATATCGGGCACTGATGAGTGAGTGGAGCAACAAACTGCATGTGCTGGAAGCCTTTAACGGCCAGTATTTTTTCAACTTGCCTGATAAGAAAAGCCTTACGCCCAGTGCTAACCATGGTTTTAGCGTGGTGCAGCCATCCAGCAGGCTGAGGAGTGGCTCTGCGGCTATAGCTGCATAAGATCAATGAGGCTTTTATGAGAAATAGATATTTAGAAGAATATAAACCAGATCCTTTAGGTGTTTCAGTTGGAGAGATTCTATTAATTGTTTTTTTTGCCTTATTGATTTGGCTGGTTCCTGTTGCTTGGCTGAATACGTCAATTGGTAAGATCGCATTTATAATACCGTCAAAAATAAACCCTTTGCTTTATGAAACGTCTATCTCTCTTGCCAAAAATAAAGAGTACTTTATTCATTGTCATGTTGTTGCGTTTTGGATTCTTGTTCCTTGGCTCCCTTTTTTTATTGTGGGAAGACAAAAAAATATTGTTCTTTATGCTGACTACTTTAAGAGGCGTAGCCTGTTGTTCGGCGGTCGTTTTTTTTATTTGATAACTTTGTATGGATTTTTTATTGGGCTTCCTTACTTAATTGCTAATGAGAAGCTTTTTAGTGGTGGGCTTTCGCTTCATGAAAATGCTGAGTCTGTATTTGCAGCAATGTTTGGTATAGCTCAAGCAGTTGTTTTCATGATAACTTTTTTAATTTTATACCCTTTTTCTATAAAGGTGAGGGCTAAATAATGACTTGTGATATCAATAATAAAGACTATCTTCGTGATATGTCTAGTTCGGCACTTGACGGTCTTAATTATAATGTTGATAAAATGGAAAAGTTACATGGTAAGACGCCCTCGATTATTGGAGTTATCGATAAGCCAGGTTAATAATGTTTTATAGTTGGATGCAGCGCTTAAGTCTGGGAATAAAGGCAGTTTTGCCAATATGGAGCTGGTGCGCTTAGCAATGCCGCGCCGCGTATTTACGCTGTCACAGGTTAAATATGCGATCGACCGTATTGAGTGGCTCTATGCCAACCGCCATCTGATCGGTGGGTTGGAGTTTACGCAAGAGCCAGAGATTCTGCGTTTTTTCTATGGTCGCTTAGCGCCAACATCAGACTGGCAAGAAAAACTAATGGCTAAATTCCGTCAGGATTTTGGCGATAGCCTCTAGGGTCAACGGCCAGTTCATACCAACTTACTATCATCAGTGTGGGCTCCCTAAGCACCACACTGATGTATAGGGTAGCTGATGCAAGACGTATTTTATAATTTATTGCCTGACATGCTGTCGGGCTGGCAAGTGCTTTTGCTGGTAATTACAGCAGCATTCACCTCGTTTATCACCGCTGCGGTAGGTGTAGGTGGTGGAGTGTTGTTATTGGCCGTGCTGAGCTTGGTCATTCCTGTCTCGGCCATTATTCCTGTGCATGGTTTGGTGCAGCTGGGTTCTAATGCTTACCGCTCAGTACTGCTGTGGCGCAATATCGACTGGCAAACGGTGTTGTACTTTCTACCCGGCTCAATTGTGGGCGCTGCGTTGGCAGCGGTGTTTTTGATTGAGCTACCCTTAGCAGCTTTACAGATCGCTATCGCCAGTTTTATTCTTTTTTTGTGTTGGGGACCACGCTTGCCGGGCAGGGTGCTGAGCAACTGGGGTGTTTTATTAGCCGCAGCGATAACTACGTTTTTAAGTCATTTTGTCGGGGCAACCGGTCCTTTGGTGGCGGCATTTATTAAGCAAAAATTTGCCGACAGCCGTCATACATCAGTAGCCAGTTTTGCAATAACTATGACTCTGCAGCATGCACCAAAGGCTGTGGTATATGGCGTAGCAGGTTTTGCGTTTAAAGAGTGGTTGTTGCTGGTGGCGCTGATGATTGGCGCAGGCGCGTTAGGGACTAAACTCGGCTTATTGCAGCTAAACAAACTGAGTGACCAGCGTTTTACCCTAGTCTTTAATACAGTGTTAACCGTGCTGGCGTTACGTTTGCTCTGGCAAGCATTCACGTAAAAGCATGGGTTGAGGATAAAAGTAAGTGGCTGAGCATTATCTGTGGATTAAAAACTTTCATATAGGCATGGCCTATACCACGGGACTGTTGTTTTTGTTGCGTGGTTTATACCGCTTGCTCTGGCGTGAACGGATGCATCTGGGCTTAAAGAAAAGCGTTGATCGCTTGAGTTATTTGGTTGATACGCTGCTGTTAGTGATGGGAATCAGCCTGTTATTTATTTTACAGCTTAATCCCGTCACTACCGCTTGGGTGGCGAGCAAACTGGTGTTGTTGATTGTTTATGTGGGGCTGGGCGTGTTTGCCTTTCGTCAACGTTTGTCGTTGGCTGGACGTTGGTCGTGCTTTGCTTTGGCGTTAGTTTGTTGGCTATTAATGTATCAAACCGCCAGACTCCATTTACCTATCTGGATGTGGGGTTAGCCGATGCCGCTCTAGGAGCGGCAGGGTGGACTTAGAATAAGCTAGGTAGCGCCAACCAGATCGTCATGCAAGCACCTGAAAGCGGGCCGCCATTACTGAGTTCCAGACGTGCGGGTCGCTCTTCCTGATCATGCATAGCTACGATGTTGGCGGCAAAATACAAACCCAAACCCGTGCTGCCGCTGTCACGATCAATGCTGCTAGCGGCTTGATTGTGCACTGCGCCTAAGTGGTGCGCAGGGTAGCCGGGACCGTCATCATTGATGGTTAATAGCACGCCATTATCCACAAACTCAGCTTGCAAAAGAATGCTGCTGCGGCAGTAATTAACGGCATTGCCTAAGGCGTTATCCAGCACGGTGCCCATCAGGCTGGCATCAAAAAATCCTTCTAAATCCGGATCGTCCAGTTTGATTTGCAGATCGATATTGCGGTATTGCAGCAGTTCGCGGTGACGGTTGTGCAAGTCCTCAAACAGTTCATCGAGTCGGCAGTACTCGGGCTGTAGGCGCAGCTGATTGTGTTCTAATTTATAAATACCTAATAACTGCATCAGCATGGCGTCAAGGCGCAATGCTTCTTGCTCAATCAGGCGGGCTTGCGATGAGCGCTGCAGTTCTTTGGGCATTTGTGCCAGCATACTTTCATAGGCCTGGCTGATAGCGGCGATAATGTTTTTCATGTCATGCACGCTGGATGCCATCAGCGTTGAGAAATCAATCTGTTTTACCATGGGCTTAACTCCAGTGCGGTTTGCATGTGTTGGTGCTGAGGTGTTTCTGGATCAAGCTTAGACAGACCGCCTATGCGCTTTAAGCAGTCACCAAGGCGGTTATTCGCGTCAGGCTGATGTTGGCGTAGCTGCTCTAAAAACAGACCTGCTGCAGCCATATTCACCTCGATCAGTTGTGGCGCTAGCTGCAAGGCTTGTTCAAACAGCGGCATAGCTTGTTCAGTTTGTTCTTGGGTGTGCAAGGCGGCTGCTTGACGGCTGAGTTCAATAGCTTTGCGTAACGGCTCAGGATTAAATTGCGGCAGACGCTGGCTGATTTGTTCAAGCACGCCAGTTGTGCCAGCGTAACGCGCAGCACAATGAAGCCAGAAAGATTGCGCAGCGTCTGATTGTTCTAGTTGCGCTAGCCAGTCACCCAATTGCAGCAAGGTGATCGCTGCATAATCATTTTTATGGTTATGCAGCGCTTCGATTAGGGGTTGCAGTTCTTCGGCGTCGTGTGCTCTACCTTGGCGTCGGCGCTGCTCAATGCGCAATAATGCTGCGGCAGGCTGTAAAGAATGAACCTGTTGCCAGCTTCTTTCAATTATTTTAAGCCAATGCTGTGCATCGTCAGGCATGCGACGCTCGCCTGCGCTTTGCGTCAGGATAGAAGCCAGCTGCCAAAGTAATTCCGGGTCAAAAGAAGCAGAGTAACGGCCCACTTCCCAGCATTGATGAATGGCATGGGCAGCAACCTTGTGGTCGTTGTTTAGCCAGGCATGGCAGGCCAGTCGAATTTGACGTCGCACAGTGTTGGGCGATAGGGCTACCGCTTGTTGGAGAGCCTCTTGCATGACTGGCAAGTCGTTGTTGTTAGCTGCCAAACTGGCTTGTATATCACGTAATTCCGGCATCATGGGAAATTGTCGCGTGGCTGCAGTAAGCAGACGGGTAAGTTGTTCGAAGCGTCCTTGGCGTAACCACAAGCTGGCCAGAGCTTGCAGATTCCAAGCGGTGGGTCGTGTGCGTGCCTGTTGTTCAAGCATTTGTTCTAGCTCAAGGTAGCGTGCCAGTTCTTGTAAGGCTTGAGCTTTGTAACGTAAGCACAGCACTGCATGGCGTGGTTCTTTGTTCTCGATGGCTTGGCATGCCTCTAGCGCGGCGGCAAAGTCATTGCTTTCAAGTGCGTTGAGTACGGGGGTTAATACCTGTTTGCGACGTATCAAACGCTCTAGGCGTGTTTGCAATGCTACTTTGTTGAAGGGTTTGGTCAGGTAGTCATCCGGCTCGCACTCAAGCGCGGCAAGTACCATGGCTTGGGTGTTTTCTGCGGTAACCATGACGAATATGCAGTGCGGGGACAGGAGTTTTTCGTTATGCAGCTGCTCGAGCACTTGCTGACCGCTAACGCCCTCACCAAGGTTGTAGTCGTGCAAGATCACATCATAGCGATGGCGGCGGCACAGCTCTAAAACATCAGTGCCGTTCGCCGCAGTATCAATTTGTTGCACGCCGAGTAAACGCAAAATACCACGAATAGAGCTACGAAACTCGGAAAAATCATCTACCACTAAAAAACGCATCTTACTGAAATCTATCATGGTTCACCGCACTAGGCCGCACACAACGTTATAAAATATTTGCTATTAAGTGTAGTCGCTTCCAACGAGTAAGCATAGGGCGCAACTAGGCTAACGGCTTGGGTGTGTGTTTGGTTCTAGCCAAGCAAACCATAAAGCATACTATGTACGGCCGCGCCACCCACTACCAGCCATACCCAAGCTATGGCACCCAGTGCGATAGGTTTCATACCGGCATTTTTTAACGCACTGATAGAGGTGTTTAAGCCCAGTGCCAGCATGGCCATGCCCAATAAAATATCACCGAGGTTGTGCAGTAGCTGTAAACCCTGTTCGGGCAGATGAATGTAAGAATTAAACAACATCACCGCTAAAAAACCAAAAGCAAACCAAGGGATGGGTAACTGGCGCTTGGTGTTGCTGGTGGTGAAGCTCAAGCAGCGGGGCAGAATCAATAAAAAAGGCGCTAATAACATGACCCGCAGCATCTTACTGATAATGGCGGTGTCAGCGATTTCAGGGTTGATTGCCTGACCCGCAGCCACGACCTGAGCCACCTCGTGCACGCTAGAGCCGATATACAGGGCGAAAAAGTGGTCGTCCAGCGGCCACAGCCCGTAGCGATAAAGAACCGGATAGAGCAGTAGGCTAAGGCTGCCGAAAATAACTACGGTGGCAATAGCGCAGGCTTGTGCATGCTGTGGGGCTTTAATGGTGGAGCCCGTCGCAATCACCGCGGCGGCACCACAGATACTGCTACCCGCACCAATTAAAGCACTGGTATGCGCATCTAAACCAAGCAGCTTGCGACCCATCAAATAACACAGCACAAAGGTGCAGCTGAGCATCAGCACATCGCTTAATAGCCCGCTAATGCCTAGCTCACTGACTTGCGTTAGCGTTAAACGAAAACCATAAAGAATAATCCCCCAGCGCAGCAGGGTGGTCTTGCTGAATAAAATACCGAGTTGCAGGCGCGGGTGGTTAAATAGCGGCAGCAGGTTTGCGAGCAGCATCCCCAGTAAAATCGCCACGGTTAACGCCCCCAGTCCCCACTGGCGTACCAATTGCGTTTGGCTTAGCCAAAAACCAAGCAGGCTCAGTAGCGCCACATAGAGTAAGCCGGGAAAATGAGTGCGTAGCGGGTTGGTGCTCATGAAAGCCTCTAGCAATAAAGAGTGGAGGCAGTGTAAGAGAAGGTTTCTTTTCTATAAAACGAATAATACAGCTATAGAATATCGGCTTTGCTTATAAGCGCTGGTTGTATGCATATAACCAATTGCGCGAGTGGGTGTGTTCAACAGGTACATAGCGATACGACCCGAGGGTGATGCTCGGGTCAGACTTGGTTTTGTGCTATTGGGGAGGTTGAGTCTTGCTGCGTAATGGCTTAGCTGAGTAACAGCGCATCGTCTGAAATTTCTTCGCCGCGCACCTGCTCAAACATATTCAGCAAATCCTTGACGTGCATGCCTTTACGCTGTTCACCGGACACATCCAGCACCACTTGGCCTTGATGCAACATCACAGTGCGGTCACCCACGTCTAAGGCTTGGCGCATGCTGTGGGTAACCATCATGGTGGTCAATTGCTTCTCGGCGACAATACGCTGGGTTAGCTTAAGTACAAAATCAGCTGTGCGTGGATCCAGTGCTGCTGTATGTTCATCTAGCAGCAGGATGCGCGAGGGTTGTAGAGCCGCCATCAGCAAGCTGACTGCTTGACGCTGACCGCCAGATAGCAAACCGATACGGTCGGTGAGACGGTTTTCTAGCCCTAAGCCAAGCTTGGCAAGGTGTTCACGGTAATGATCACGCTGCGAGGCTTTCACCGCCCAACTGAGACCGCGCTTACTGCCACGGCATTGCGCCAGCGCCATATTTTCTTCGATGGTTAAATCTTCGCAGGTACCGGCCATAGGATCTTGAAACACACGCGCAACCTTGGCTGCACGCTGCCATACGGGCAAGCGTGTGACTTCGCTATCATCAATTAAAATGCTGCCGCTATCTACTGCTAAATCACCGGATACGGCATTTAAAAAAGTGGATTTTCCGGCACCGTTGGTACCAATAACCGTTACAAATTGTCCTGTGGGGATTTCTAACGATAGACCCTGTAATGCCCGGGTTTCAATGGGTGTGCAGGGGTTAAAGGTGATTTTTAAATCAGTTGCTTTTAACATTTCAAACCCTTTTGCGCCGTGCGTAACGTTGTTTGAGTAATGGAATCACCAGCGCAACGGTCACCAACAGAGCAGTAACGAGGTTGAGATCTTGAGCTTTTAGGCCAATAAAATCGCTGTTCAATGCCAAAGCGATAAAGAAGCGATAGACAATCGCGCCCAAGACGACGGCTAGAGTCAGCATAAAAAGCTTGCGCGAGGGCAAAATGCTTTCACCGACAATGACAGCTGCTAGACCAATTACGATAGTACCAATACCCATGGAGATGTCTGCACCGCCCTGAGTTTGCGCATAGAGCGCGCCAGCCAGCCCCACTAAGCCATTGGAAATCGCCATTCCCAAAATAATCATAGCGCCGGTATTCACCCCTTGTGAGCGTGCCATGCGTGGGTTGGAGCCCGTCGCACGAATCGCCAAGCCTTGTTGGGTGGAAAAATAAGCATCGAGACCGAATTTGGCGAGCACCACTACCACAATTAAAATGAGCGGGCGGCCAATATAGTCCACTAACCATTCGGGTTGCAGCACGCTAAAAACGGTGGGCTCCATAATCAGCGGAATATTGGGTTTACCCATGATGCGCAGGTTGATTGAGTACAGCGCGATCATCATTAAGATACTGGCGAGCAGATCCATGATTTTCAGATGCACATTCAGCAAAGCGGTGAGCACGCCGGCTGCAGCGCCAGCTAACGTAGCACAGACAGTGGCTAGAAAAGGGTCCATACCGCTGACAATGCACATAGCGCCTACAGCACCACCCAGAGGGAAGCTGCCATCAACGGTCAGATCAGGAAAGCGCAATAAACGAAAAGAAATAAAGACGCCCAGTGCCACCAAGCTAAAAATCAAGCCAATTTCAAGGGCACCAAATAGGGAAAACAAAGACATGGATTAAACCGCAGGCAGTTAAAAGTCACCGAGCCTACAACAAGGCTCGGTGTGAGGTGGTATTAACGAATAATTTCTGTAGCGCGTTCAATCAGCGACAATGGCAAAAGTACACCCTGCTTTTCGGCTGCGGTTACGTTCACATATAGCTGTAGGTTTTCACTGGTTTGCGGCTGTATATCGCCTGGCTTTTCGCCATTTAGAATACGCACCACAATGCGGCCAGTTTGCTCGCCTAAGTCGCGATAGTTAACGCCCAGCGCAGCAATTGCACCGCGCTTAACGCTGTCTGTATCCGAAGCGATCAGTGGTATTTTGCTATCGTTGCCTACTTTGGCCAAGGCTTCATACGCGGAAACCACGTTGTTGTCGGTATTGGTGTAAATCACATCTACTTTGCCGACGAGACTGCGCGCTGCTGAACTAACGTCAACAGTACGTGGAGCAGCTGCTTCGACCAGTTTTAGACCGTACTTGGGCAGCAGCTCTTTAAATGCTTCGACGACAGCCACTGAGTTGGCTTCGCCTGGGTTGTACACCATGCCAATATTTTTTACCTCAGGCACGATTTCTTTAATCAGCTCAATTTGTTTTTCCAGCTCTAAAATGTCTGAAACGCCGGTGACGTTAGTACCGCTGGCTTCCCAACTGGGGGTAAGCTGTGCTTGTACAGGGTCAGTCACGGCAGTAAACACTACAGGCACACTTTTGCTGCCGGCCACTAGCGCTTGCGCGGAAGGGGTAGCGATGCCGACAATAACGTCAGGGTTGTCACCGATAAATTTGCGCGCAATCTGGGCGGCGGTCGCGGTGTTGCCTTGCGCGCTTTGATATTGCCACTTGAGGTTTTTACCCTCGGTAAAGCCAGCTTCATTTAATGCATGCAGGATGCCATCACGCGCTGAGTCAAGCGCTGGGTGCTCAACAATGGCAGTGACTGCCACGGATTTTACCGGTTCAGCAGCTATGGCAAAAGAAGCGCTCATGGCCAAGCTAATGACGCTCAATGAAAGTAATGCTTTTTTTGGGAGGCTTAGCATTCTGTCTATCTCCTGATGGTTGTTGTTTTTTAAAAACTTTTGCAGCTTACTGTAAGTTGGCAATTCGTGCACGCTGTTCGGTCAAGCGTGCCAGTGCCTGTTCATAATCGGTTTGTTTGGTGCGCTCTTTTTCAATGACTTCGGCTGGGGCTTTGGCAACAAAACCTTGATTGCTGAGTTTACCTGCAACGCGTTTGATTTCGCCGGTTAAGCGTTGAATTTCTTTATCGAGGCGTGCCAGCTCGGCGGTGGTGTCAATCAAGCCTGCCATGGGGACGAGCACTTGCATATCGCCTACTAAAGCGGTGGCCGACATGGGCGCTTCTTGTCCAGCATCCAGTATCGTGACTGAGTCCAGCTTAGCCAGTTTAGTTAAGGTGATGAGGTTGACGTCCAAACGGCGCAAATCACCAGCATTGGTGTTACCCAAATAAAGCGGTAGCGACTGGCCCGGGCCAATATTCATTTCCGCACGAATATTACGCACGGCAAGCATGACCTCTTTTAACCACTCAATATCGCCTTCGGCCTGCGGATCAATCAAGGTTTTATCGCCAGCAGGATAGGGCTGCAACATAATAGTTGCGCCAGACTTACCCGCTATTGGCGCAAGGCGCTGCCAAATTTCTTCGGTGATAAAAGGCATAAAGGGATGGGCTAAACGTAGCGCGGACTCAAGCACGCGTACCAGTGTACGGCGTGTGCCACGGGTACGTGCGGCTGGCGCTTCTTTATCCCAGAGTACGGGTTTGGACAGCTCTAAATACCAGTCGCAATACTGATTCCAGATAAACTCGTAAAGGGCTTGCGCCGCCAAATCAAAACGGAATTGATCCAGTTGACGTACGACTTCCAGCTCGGTGCGTTGCAGCTGGGAAATAATCCACCGATCCGCAGCGGTCAGTTCAATTTCTTGTTGCTCGCCTAGACCGCAATCTTGATCCTGGCACTGCATCAACACATAGCGCGCCGCGTTCCAGATTTTATTACAGAAGTTGCGGTAACCTTCCACACGGCCCATATCGAACTTGATATCGCGACCGGTTGAAGCCAGTGAGCAGAAGGTGAAACGCAGAGCATCGGTGCCATAGCTGGCAATACCCTCAGCAAACTCATCGCGGGTTTGTTGTGCAATTTTCGCGGCCAGCTGTGGCTGCATCAGGCCGGTGGTGCGTTTTTGCACTAAAGATTCAAGGTCAATACCGTCAATAATATCCAGCGGGTCGAGCACGTTACCGCGTGACTTGGACATTTTATGTCCTTGGTTGTCACGCACCAATCCATGCACATAGACGGTTTTAAACGGAATTTGCGGGCTGCCGTCATCATTTTTGACCAAATGCATGGTCAGCATAATCATGCGTGCAACCCAGAAGAAAATAATGTCAAAACCTGTTACCAACACATCCGTGGGATGGAAGGTTTTCAAAAACTCTGTTTGTTCAGGCCAGCCTAGGGTGGAAAAGGTCCACAAACCCGAGCTAAACCAGGTATCCAATACGTCTTCGTCTTGGCGCAGAGCAATATCGCCAAGTTCGTGTTTTTTTCGTACTTCAGCTTCGTTGCGGCCGACGTACACATTACCCGCGTCGTCATACCAGGCTGGAATACGGTGACCCCACCAGAGTTGGCGGCTAATGCACCAGTCCTGAATGTCACGCATCCAGCTAAAATACATATTCTCGTATTGCTTAGGCACAAACTGAATGCGACCGTCTTCAACCGCTGCAATCGCAGGTTCGGCTAAAGGCTTAGTGGATACATACCACTGGTCGGTCAGCCAAGGCTCGATGACTACGCCAGAGCGATCACCGCGTGGCGTTTTTAAAGCGTGTGGTTCAATACTTTCCAGCAGGCCTAATTCTTTAAAAGCCAGCACGATTTTATCGCGTGCCTCAAAGCGATCCAGTCCGGCAAACTGGGCTGGCAGCTGCGTGTCCAGTTCGTTGTTTACACTGGCATCAACATTGAAAATCTGTGCTTGCGCCAGAATCGCGGCATTTTCGTCAAGGATATTAATCAGCGGCAGGTTATGGCGTTTGCCCACTTCATAGTCATTAAAGTCGTGGGCTGGAGTGATTTTAACGCAACCAGTACCGAACTCAGGATCGCAATAATCATCGCCCACAATAGGAATACGGCGACCTACCAAGGGCAGTTCAATGTATTTACCAATTAAAGCTTGGTAGCGTTCGTCTTCTGGGTTTATCGCAACCGCCGAGTCACCCAGCATGGTTTCTGGACGGGTAGTGGCAACAATCAGGTAGTTTTTACCATCAGTCGTGGTTGCGCCATCGGCCAGTGGGTAGCGTAAATTCCACAGCTGTCCCTGTTCATCGTGGTTTTCCACTTCTAGATCAGAGATGGCCGTATGCAGCTTGGGATCCCAGTTCACCAAGCGCTTGCCGCGATAAATCAGACCGTCTTCGTGCAGACGAACAAAGGCTTCTTTAACCGCCTCGGATAAGCCTGCATCCATGGTGAAGCGTTCGCGCGACCAGTCAACTGAGCTGCCTAAACGGCGAATTTGTCGGGTGATGGTACCGCCGGATTGCTCTTTCCATTGCCAGATTTTTTCTAAAAAGGCCGAGCGACCTAAAGCATGGCGATCCAAACCTTGATTGGCGAGTTGGCGTTCTACCACCATTTGTGTGGCGATACCGGCATGGTCGGTACCGGGCTGCCAAAGGGTGTTATGCCCCTGCATGCGGCGGTAGCGAATCAGCGCATCCATAATGGCGTTATTAAAGCCATGCCCCATATGCAAGCTACCGGTAACGTTCGGCGGTGGGATCATAATGGTGTAAGGCGTACCCGAACCTTGCGGAGCAAAATAATCATTGGCCTCCCAGTTCTGATACCAGGTAGATTCAATAGCGTGGGGCTGATAGGTTTTATCCATAGAGTGACAGGAACCTTAGAAGTAAGCGGCTGAATGGAAACGCGCAAGTATACCTGTAATTTCCATTGAGCCAAAGAAGAAGCTATACAGTGGCAATGCATATTGAATTGTCGGCATAAGCTGTTTATTGTGACCAAAAACAATAACAGTCATAAAACAAAGAGACTTACGCATGAATCATTCTAACTATCCACACCTGTTTACCCCGCTTGATCTGGGCTTTACCACCTTAAAAAACCGCTTTCTTATGGGCTCAATGCACACTGGGTTGGAAGAGCGCCCCGGTGGTTTTGAGCGCATGGCGGTGTATTTTGCCGAACGTGCTCGTGGTGGCGTGGGCTTGATCGTCACCGGCGGTATTGCACCTAACGAAGAAGGTGCGGTTTATCAAGGCGCAGCCAAACTCACAACCGCCGCCGAGGCTGAGCAACATAAGCTGGTTACCCGCGCAGTCCATGCTGAAGGCGCAAAAATCTGCTTGCAGATTTTGCATGCCGGACGCTATGGCTACAGCCCTAAGCTGGTTGCGCCCAGCGCCATTCAAGCGCCGATTAACCCGTTTAAACCCAAAGAGCTGGATGCCGAGGGGATTGAAAAGCAGATTGCTGATTTTGTTACCTGCGCCCAGCTTGCCCAGCAGGCTGGCTATGACGGCGTCGAAATTATGGGGTCTGAGGGTTACTTTATTAACCAGTTTTTGGTTAAACATACCAATTTACGCACCGATGAATGGGGCGGTGAATTCAGCAACCGTATGCGTTTGCCCGTTGAGATTGTGCGCCGAGTGCGCGAAGCGGTGGGTACGGACTTTATCATTATTTACCGCTTATCCATGCTGGATTTAATGGAAAACGGCAGTGATTGGGATGAAGTGGTGCAGCTCGCCAAAGTTATTGAGCAGGTAGGTGCGACCATTATTAACACCGGAATTGGCTGGCATGAAGCGCGCATTCCGACCATCGCGACCATGGTACCGCGTGGTGCTTTTGTCAGTGTTACGGCCAAATTGCGCGGTGAGGTCAGTATTCCGCTGGTAGCAACTAACCGCATTAATACGCCCGAAGTGGCGGAGCAGGCCATTGCCAGTGGCGCGGCGGATATGGTGTCCATGGCGCGTCCGTTTTTGGCCGATCCGGAATTTGTGAACAAAGCAGCAGCGGGTCAGCCTGAGCTGATCAACACCTGTATTGCCTGCAACCAAGCCTGCTTGGACCACACCTTCAGCGGCAAGCTGACGTCCTGTTTGGTCAACCCCAGAGCTTGCCATGAAACCGAGCTGCAATACATTCCTGTCACGCAAGTGAAAAAAGTAGCGGTGGTCGGTGCCGGACCTGCGGGATTAGCGGCAGCGACGGTGGCGGCTGAGCGAGGCCATCAGGTGGTGCTGTTTGAAGCAGGCAGTGAGATTGGTGGGCAGTTTAATGTCGCCAAACTGATTCCGGGCAAAGAAGAATTCTATGAAACCCTGCGTTATTTCCAGCATAAGCTGGCGCACACCGGGGTTGAGGTGCGTTTAAACACCCGCGTGAGCGCTCAAGCGCTGCTCGCCGAAGGCTTTGCTGAGGTGATTCTGGCAACCGGTATTGTGCCGCGTGTGCCTGAGATTCCCGGTATCGAGCATCCGAAAGTGATGAGCTATTTGGACGCCATTTTAGGGCGTAAATCAGTGGGTGACAGCGTGGCGGTCATTGGTGCGGGCGGCATTGGGTTTGATGTCTCTGAGCTGCTTACCCATAGCGGTGAGTCGGTAAGTCTGAATAAAGAGGCTTTCTGGAAAGAGTGGGGCATTGATTTAGGGTTGACGGCGCGCGGTGGTGTGGCAGGCGTTAAGCCCCATTTACCCAATAGTGCGCGGCAGGTGTATTTGTTGCAACGCAAAAGCAGCAAAGTGGGTGCTGGACTGGGTAAAACCACCGGCTGGATTCACCGTGCAGAATTGAATAAAAAACAGGTACAGATGCTTAACGGTGTCGAATACCTTGGGATTGACGACCAAGGCTTGCACATTCAACTCTCTGATGCAGCACCGCAATTGCTCAGGGTGGACAGCATTGTCATTTGTGCTGGGCAAACGCCGCAGCGTGAGCTTTACGATGAGCTGCTGGCGGGTGGCGTGGCGGTGCATTTGGCCGGTGGCGCGGACGTAGCGGCTGAGCTGGATGCCAAGCGTGCTATTGATCAGGGGTCGCGAATAGCGGCTGCGCTATAGCCTGTATTTTTAGAGCGTCGAGCAGGCAGGCTTGACGCTTTTTTTTGTACCAAACAATTAACTCAGGCTTCATTTTGCCATCATAATCAAATGTTTAAAGTGTCGACTCAGTCGCTTAAATTGTCGGCTTTGCTGCTAATCCAATCACACCTCTAGACTAGGCTTTTGCTACACTCCAAGAGCTGTTTTCCGTCGTATTTTGTTGTGAATAGGGTCAGTTTTATGCGCGTACAAAAATCCAGTAAAGCACAGCTAGTTGAGGCCATCATGCTGTTTGGCAGCGACGGTGTTGCTGTAGAAATGCTTTATCCTGAGTTTGAAGCCATTTTGGATAATATGGTCAACATGCCGCAGTACGCCGATGAGCAGGTGCGAGCGGCTTATGTTTTGATCAGTCCTAGGCTGTTGGTACGCTCTATAGTGTTCTTTTATCTGGATTTTGATGAAGAAGGTGCAGTAGAACCCGGCTGGAACTTGGATTTAAGGCATTTAGCAGAAAAAGCAGGAGCAGGCCCTGATTTGGGTGCAGGTCCTATTCGTTTAGCCTGTCGTAGCCAATGTGCTGTGCCTTGGTATCAAATGCACCTCTGGGATCCAGAGCTTTCACCCGGCAAGAACCACGTCAACATGGTGCGTGATGCGGTGAAGCAAAATAACTTACGCCTAGTCATGGATATAGAAGAGGACCTTGTAGTTACTCCGGGCAGATTACAGGTTGCGCAAGAAGATAGTTGGCAAAACCAAGAGCAAGTACAGGAGGTGCTACACAAAGCACAAGAACGTGAGAAAGAACAGCGCCATCAGGCAGCGCAATTAATAAAACAGCAACGCTTGAGAATTCACACCTTAGAGGCACAGCACACGGAAACGTTGGCCAAACTACGCCAACAGTACGAACTTGCCTTGGCGCAGCGCGACCGAAGTGAAAAGCAGTTGATGCAGCAGCTAGGTCAGTATCGCGAACAAAATGACACATTAAAACTACATCTGTCTGAGCAGTCTGAAAAGCTCAGAGAAATTCGCAAGGATGTGCAGGTACGCATTCAAGAGTTGAATGAAAGAGAACAGCAGCAGGTTGGTTTACTTAGAACCCAGTATGAGAATGAGTTGCAGGCACGTATTGAAACGCTAACCGCTCAGCACCAAGAGCACTTACAAGCACGTGAAGATGAGTTGGCCACCAAGCATGAGTGTTTGCAGCAGGCGGTTTTTGAACAGGAACGGCTGCAGCGGACAGTAAAGGACTTAACCGCCCAAACAGGTGAGAAAATATTGCAGCGCCTTAATGTAGCAGGGATAAATTTTGTGGCCTTGCATCCGGGAGTTGGGCATATAAATATCCCATTGTCAGAAATTGACGTATATCTGCAAAACCCCATTTGTTATGCCGCAAAACAATGCTTGGTCACCGAAGAGCACTATCGTGAATGGCTTAAGCATTATGAAAGTGCTGCTTGTGATGCCTTAATAGAAACAACAGACACTCTGTGTTGTTTGCCATTGGAGCGCAAAAGCCATCCTAGTCAGTTTGTGGCGGGGATTTCGAATAAGTGTTCACGTCACCGCAAATTAGTCAAGCCAGTCAGTAGTCAAGAATGAACAGGCGGCTCAAGCTTTTTAAGCATACAAACACCTATATACTTCCCCAAAAAGTCATGATGACTGTATGGATGTTGGCACAATAGCATTACAGGTTATACTCACCCCTTAATTCTTGCTTGTAAGTTCAAATCTAGGTCATCGCACATTATGAATAGCCAGTTAACGGTTCAGCAGTTAAAAACCTTTATTCCGTTTAATCAACTATCGGACATGCAGCTTGCTAAATTGCGTGCTCAATTATCGGTACAGCCGATTTTAGCGGGCCATGTTTTATTCGAGCAGGGCAATGAGGATAAGCAAAGTTATTTTTTGTTAACCGGCAGCTTGAGCCTGCAAGACCAGCAGCAAAGCGCAAATATTATTAGCGCCGATGACGAACAAAGCCTGTATGAGCTGGCACCGCAAACCCCTCGTGTGTATCGAGCGGTCGCTGAGACAGACTCAGTTGTTATTAAACTAGATAGTGAAAAGCTGGCGCAACTGCTGGCTTGGCGACCAATGATGCAGGATGTACTGCTGGACTTAGAGCATGACAACCTAGATATCGACTGGTTAGAAAAGTTGCTGGCCAATCCTTTGTTTAGTAATGTGCCCGCGCAAAATATCCGTGAAATACTCAAACGCTTAAAGCCTGTAAATTTACTGGCGGGTAGTGAAATTATTCGTCAGGGAACAGCAGGTGAAACTTGCTATTTTTTACGAACGGGACTGGCGCAAGTCACTCGTGAGCAAGAGGGCGAATTGCAAGTTTTAGCTGAGCTGGAAGAGGGGGCCTGCTTTGGCGAAGAAGCCTTACTCAGTGATCAGCCACGCAATGCCAATGTCAGCATGCTGGAGGACGGTCAGGTTTTAGAGCTATCACGGCAAGATTTTATTGAGCTGCTTAAAGCGCCCGTGGTCGCAGAAAGCTCGCTGGAGCAAGCGCAGCAGCAGATTGAACAGCAGCAGGCTCAATGGTTGGATGTACGACGTCAGGATGAATACGAGCAAGCCCATGCCTTTGGTGCTTTGCATATGCCGCTGGATGTCTTGCGCTTAAAATCACGTTTGCTGAATAAGGCTTTGTTGTATCTTTGCTATTGTGATAATGGCAAGCGCAGTCAAAATGCGGTTTTTTTACTGACCCAGCTTGGTTTTAGAGCCAAAATGCTGGCCGGTGGCACAGACAGCTTATTAGTCGAACAGCGTGATGAGTTTCTATCTGAGCAGGGTGCCGGTTACTTAATACGTAGCGGCGGCCATGTTGAAATCAGCCAGTAAGCAGCCAGCGACTGCGTGCCTACAAGCTATGCTTGCAGTAAGTCGATCTGCTTTTTACTGATATGGCGCAAACGTAGCCCAAGTAGTATAGCGGCACAGGTTAATCCAGCAATTAAGCCCTGCCACATTCCAGCTGGCCCTTGGGCGCTGCCTAAATAATCCGTTAACCCTAGCGTGTAGCCAATCGGCAAGCCTATGCCCCAGTATGAAACCAGAGTAATTAGCATGGTCATGCGGGTGTCTTGATAACCGCGCAATGCGCCGGCTGCGGTAACCTGTATCGCATCAGAAAACTGAAACACAGCCGCATAAATAATCAACGCAGCGGCAATGCTCAGCACCACAGGATCTTCGGTATAAATCCGTGCAATAGACTCCCTGAACCAAGTCATATAACCAGCAGAAATGCAGGCCACCAATAAGGCTGTACCCATAGCTACCAGTGCGGCAAAGCGCGCTTGTTGTGGTTGCTGTGCGCCCATAGCTTGGCCTACGCGCACAGTGGTTGCCATACCTAGCGAGTAAGGCAACATAAACACCAGTGAGCTAAAGTTAAGTGCTATTTGATGACCGGCCACGGTGCTGGCACCTAGACCACCAATGAGCAAGGCAATAATTGAGAAAATACTCGCCTCGGCAAAGATAGCTATGCCAATCGGTACGCCCAGTGTGGTTAGACTTTTTTGTACCGCAAGGTTAGGCCATTGAAAACGCTGGTAAACCTGATGTTCTTTGTAATAGGGTGCCCAGCGCACCCAAACCAGCATTGCCAGTGCCATAAACACCATGACCAGTGCCGTAGCCCAGCCACAGCCAACGCCGCCCATTGCCGGTACGCCAAGTTTGCCGTAGATAAAAATATAGTTAACAGGGATATTAATCAGCAAGCCCAGAATGCCGATGACCATGCTCGGACGGGTACGCCCCAGTGCATCGCTATAACAGCGCAAGACTAAATATATAGCCACTGCTGGAAAACCGCAGGCTACCGCGCGTAAATATCCCATTGCCGGCTCAATGAGCTCTGGACTGATTTGTAACCACTGCATAAGAGGTTTGGCGTTCCACATCAGCACCGCCATCACGCAGCCCATAATTAAACCCAGCCATAAGGCTTGGCGTACCAAGGGGCCGATGCTGGCATTATCGCCAGCACCAAATAACCGTGCAGCTTTGGCGGTAGTGGCTAAAAGCACACCGCTCATCAGTAGAAAAATAGGCACCCAAATAGAGTTGCCCAGCGCAACTGCAGCTAAGTCATTAGGGCTAACACGACCGGCCATCATGGTGTCGACAAAACCCATAGCTGTGTTAGCGAGTTGGGCGATTACAATAGGAATGGCAAGGCTTAACAAACGCCGCCACTCACTGGTTGTGCGTGCTATAAGAGTGTTGTTATGCATAAAGGTAGTATATTTAAAGGTGGGGGATTGAGTCGTATTCTATGCAATTAGGGGAATCGCTCTTTTGATTGATTATGCTGGAATATGAGAGTTGTTAAGGAGCCTCTGAATAACGTTACCGAGGACGCTAACACAAGGCGCAACGACCAACGGGAGTAACAGCCAAAGGCTGACCCGAAGGGCGAGCGCTAGCGAGTCAAAACGTATGAAAAAGCGCAGTTTACATGTGTAAATGAGCATTTTATTCGCTTCGCTCCCCCTTCGGGCCGTGCTAAAGCACGTTCAATCTAAAGATTGTGAGTACGTTTTTAACGCAGTGGTAGCTACGCAGGTAGTTATTCAGAGGCTTCTTAAGAGTTTCATAGATAGGGTTTTGCTTGGTGGGCTGCACATTCGAGCCCCTGAAAAGCACAGCAAGTTTACGCTAAGCAAAACTATTTTGCAGGAAAGTTGAAATCCAGCAATGATTCTGTTGCTAGAGCATGATTGCTTTAAATAAAAACAAGATAAATCTATGCCGCTAGGTACAGCGCAAGATGTATATTTGGAGGGGCCTAGTAAAAGATTGCAAACGGTCGTTTCGTCATATGACTAACCATTTAGCTAAGCTGCCAGTTCCACATGTTTACTGGCTCTTCGCATTTAAGGGTGTAGAAAAAAACTGACCGGCTGGAAAAGGTGTCGGGGAACTTGGAAAATGTAAGCTTCTACAAGAGCTGTGCCTAGCGTTCGGCTGCGTGCTAACCGCTTTGCTTTACTGTGGGATTGTGGGACTGTGGGGTTATGGGACTGTGGGAGCGCATCTTATGCGCGATGACCAAAATGCGCGACAAGCCCCGTACTTTTAGTGCGGGGAAGGATAGCGCTGGAAGGCTGTAGCCTTCCTTAATGGGGTCGGGTTTGCTGCTCTATCTTGCTTTATGGGCAATGTGTCGAATAGAACAGAAGTGGCGCAACCTTTTTTTTGGCCAATCTTTTCAGCCAGTGCGGTATGTATTTCCGTTTCGGATGGTTTTGAACCACCGCAGGCGGTTAAAACAAGGAAAACCAAAGTCATACCAGCGATATATATTGTCTTATGCATTAAATGCTCCTTCTTTTAAAATGGACTAACGCCCAAGCTCACCGGCGGTAATGAAGCGTAGCGCCATTGCCGTCCGGTGGAGCGCTTTGTTATACATATTTCCCTGCCCTGTGCTTAGCGTCTAGAAGCACCTAGATCTGCCCACCTACGCCTTTAAACTTTTCCACAAACGCGGCGATTTTTTGCAATACGTTCTGTTTCTTGGTGAGGTATTGTGGGTTTAGCGGGCTCATTTTGGGCAGGATGGCATTAAGCTCGGTTCCTGCATCGCTGGCGTACTCCCGTTTCAGCGACGTTGTCATATAGCGCTTTGCGGCTTCTTGATTTAAGTTCTCGGCCTCAATCAACTCTTCTGCCTCGCGGCGCTGCTCGGCTTGAGCAAAGGCAAAAAATGCTTCAATAACGTTGGCCTTCTCGGCTATCTGATCCAAGTCGGTTTGGTTGATAAAATCCACCACTAAGCTTTCTTTGGCGCGATTGCCAAGGCTGGCACGAATCACACGGCGCACCTCATCGACCAGATCGGCTTTGCTCTTGTTCTTTTTGTTGTGCTCGAAGATCAGCTCAAGAATGTAATCAAGGTTGATCTCCTGCGACTTAAGCAGGTCAACCTCAAACACCACATCATCCCAATCAAGGCTTGATTGGTCTTTCGCATCGGCGGCTTTCTGGCGGCGCTGCCAGTCGCGGATGTCGTTGTAAGTCGAGCGATAATCTTGAATTTTGCGTTCAGCAGGCAGGCGTATGGTTTGCAGCTCAGCCAGCTTTTGGTCATCCAAATAGTGTTCGGCTTTAAATGCTTCAACCGCTTGCGGGTCGCTTATATCGACATTTTGTAGCGCCTTCAAACTGGCGTACTCGTCGTAGTTTTGTAGAATATTTTCTACCCGCAGATATTCACCAAAGAGCTTGGCAAAGGCTTTCTTATCCGACTCTTTCTCAATGTTGGCCGGATCAGGAAAGCGCTGCTCCAATTCGCTGACCACCTCCATAAAACCGCGCCGCGCTTCACCGGTCAACACATCGGTAAAGCCTTCCATGTATTCCTTGTAGCTTTTTTCCAGCACCACGTTTTTGGTGTTTTTATCACCAAACAAGGTAATGGCATCGATGGTGGCCTTCTCCAAATCACGGAAAGTCACGATATTGCCAAAGGTCTTGGTGGCATCATAAATGCGATTGGTACGCGAGTAGGCTTGCATCAAACCGTGGTAGCGCAGGTTCTTATCAACAAATAAGGTATTGAGTGTTGGCGCGTCGAAGCCAGTGAGGAACATACCGACAACAATTAAAAGGTCTACCTCTTGGCTTTTAACCCGCTTGGCCAAGTCGCGGTAGTAGTTCTGGAAGCCGTTACTATCCACACTAAAGTTGGTTTTAAAGAAAGCGTTGTAGTCGTCGATGGCAGCGCTTAAGAATTCCTTGGCACTGCTATTCATGGCCGACACTTCAAAGCTCTCATCGGCAATATCACCAATAGCATCTTGCTCTTCATTAGCGGCAAAGGAAAAATAGTCGCAATTTTTAGGGGCTTATCTGAGTCTTTTTGTAGCTGATTAAGGGTTTCATAATACAGCTTGGCGGCATCCACGCTGCTGACTGCAAACATGGCATTAAAGCCCCCAGTGCCACGAGAAGCTCCGGCTTGCAGGCGATGGGTCTTCTGGCGGAAATTGTTCAGAATGTACTGTGATATTTCCCGAATTCGTTCTGGGTGCAGCAGGGCCTGCTTGTTCTCCAGCGCACTGAGCTTTTTCTCATCCTGCTCGGTTTCTATTTCCTTGAACTTCGGGCGCACGTCGTTGTAGTCCACTTTGAACTTGAGCACTTTCTCATCGCGGATCGCATCCGTGATTACATAAGAGTGCAGCTCTCGCCCAAACACGCTGGCGGTAGTTTCGGCACCCAAAGCATTTTGCGGAAAGATAGGCGTGCCAGTAAAACCAAACTGATAGTAGCGCTTAAATTTCTTTTGTAAGTTTTTCTGCGCTTCGCCAAACTGGCTGCGGTGACATTCATCAAAGATGAACACCACTTGCTTGTGGTAAATAGCCAGCTCACCTTCACTCTTTATCAGGTTATTGAGTTTTTGAATGGTGGTGACAATAATCTTGTTGTCGTCTTTTTCGATATTGCGCTTAAGGCCGGCGGTGCTGTCGGAACCATTAACACTATCCGGTGAGAAGCGCTGATATTCCTTCATGGTTTGGTAATCCAGGTCTTTACGGTCGACCACAAAGAACACCTTGTCGATAAACGCCAACTCGGTGGCTAAGCGCGCCGCTTTAAAGCTGGTTAAGGTTTTGCCTGAGCCGGTGGTGTGCCAAATAAATCCACCACTCTCAACAGCACTCCAGTTTTTTGCCTGATAGCTAGAATTAATTTTCCATAAAATGCGTTCAGTAGCGGCTATTTGGTAGGGGCGCATCACCAACAGCGTATCACTGACATCAAACACCGAATAATGCAGCAACACATTAAGTAAGGTGTGCTTCTGAAAGAAAGTGGCGGTAAAGTCTTTTAGGTCTTTAATCAGGCTGTTGTCCGCTTTCGCCCAGTTCATGCTGAAGTCAAAGCTGTTTTTATTACGCTGGGTCGTGTTAGCAAAATAGCGGCTATCGGTACCGTTAGAGATTACAAACAACTGTAAGTACTTATACAGCGAATGTTCACTGTTAAAGCTTTCTTTACTGTAGCGATGCACCTGATTAAAGGCTTCGCGAATCGCTACACCACGCTTTTTCAGTTCAATTTGCACCAGTGGCAAACCATTGATCAAAATAGTCACATCGTAGCGATTGGCGTGGCTGCCGGCCTGCTCAAACTGCTTGATCACCTGCACCTTGTTGCGGGCAATGTTCTTTTTATCCACCAGATAGATGTTTTTGATGCGGCCATCGTCAAACACAAAATCAAAAATATAATCGTCGTGGATTTTGCGGGTTTTATCGACAATGGTATCGCTGGGCTTGTCCAGATAGGTCTCGACAAAGCGCTGCCACTCACCTTCCTGAAATTCGGTATTGTTCAGGCGCTGTAACTGCTCGCGCACGTTGGCCAGCATGGCTTGTGGGTTGTTCAAAGCAGGCACGTATTCATAACCTTGGTTGACCAAATCTTGAATCAGTTCGCGCTCCAAATCGCCTTCACTTTGGTAGCTTTCGGCCACTTGCCAGTTTTGGGTGTATTTATCAAGTACGATAAAGTTATTAGATTCGGCTATCGGGGTGTAGTGGGTCATTGGTTTACCTTCCAGTGGCCAGTTTTATTAGAGCCAATGCGCTCTACTTTTCCAGCTTGCTGCAATGTGGCTAAGGCGCGAGCAATGGTACGCACATCTTTACCGATAATGCTGGCCAGCTGCTGGCGGGTGAGTTCTGGGTTGCTACTTAACAGCGACAAAATGGCATCCGGGGTGGCTAACCCTGCAATGTTCAGCACTGGGTTTATGGGGGCGTTTATGGAGGCGTTTATGGGGGCGTTTTGCGCTAAAGTCTCTGCAATCACCGATAGCATAAAGTGAATAAAGGGCGTGCTATTGGCTTCATCGTCTGCTTGCTCAAGGGCTTGGTAGTATTGCTGTTGGTGGTCTTTAATCACACTTTCTAGCGGTAACGATAAAAATAAAGGGTGCCATTGCGACAAAATCAAGGTCTGCCACAAGCGCCCCATGCGGCCATTGCCATCACTAAACGGGTGAATAAACTCAAACTCATAGTGAAACACGCTGCTCGCAATCAAGGGATGGTCTTTGGTCTGTGCCAGCCATTGGATTAGCTCTGCCATTAAACCTGATACATGATGTGCAGGCGGCGCAACATGATGCACCTGGCCTGCTTTATGGATACCTACCGCGGTAGTGCGAAACTGCCCAGCATTTTGCAAAATATCACCGAGTAGCAAAGCGTGAGCGGCAAGCAAATCTGCAGTACTGCCTGGGGTAAAGTTAGGCAGCGCATCATAAGCGGCAATCGCGCCTTTTACTTCGGCAAGCTCACGCGCCGAACCCAGCACAGGCTTACCCTCCACAAGGGCGGTAATCTGCTCTTCCGTTAAGCTATTACCTTCAATGGCCAACGTGCCGGTAATGGTTTTAATACGGTTTTGTTTACGCAACTGCGGCGAAGCATTGAGCGTGCTGGCATCTAGCATGCCTACTTGCTGGCTAATGTCAGCCACCAAGTTAAGAATGTCCGTGGTGATCGTAAAAGGTGGGGCGTAACTCACTTCAACCTGCCTCGGGTTTGGGAAAGCTAAACAGCAAATCGCGATAATATTCGTACTGCTGTTGGCGCAGCTCGATTTCGCGGGGTAAGCCTTCGGTGATGGAGGTGGTGAGCGTGTCGAATTTATCCAAAATGGCGACGATGCGGGCTTGTTCTTCGAGAGATGGGATGGGGATTTTTATCTTTTCAATAGCAAGTCTTGGTAGGCGCGGAATACTAGCTCGTCTTACTTGTGCTTTTATTTTGTATTGTTTTATCAATAAGAAATGATAAAGATATTTACTTAATAAGTTTGATGGATTTTCTATATAGAAAACGTCATCAGCCGCCCATAGCTCGTTAGAACTATAACCTATTTCGCCTGCTGCACCTGCGGCTATAACAAAAGTCGTATCAGGTTGAACATTAGCTTCGTGGTAATAGCCTAGAGGCGTCATGCTGTTTTGGTAAACAGGATATTCTCCGACCTCTGCTAATTGGCTTTTAACTAGCCTTTTGCCACGCTGAATTTTTGCAATTTCTTCCAAGTTCTTCCACTCAAACCCGACTCTGCTTAATTTTGCCTCGCTGAGTAATAAATCACGGTAGTAGTTGTATTGTTGCTGGCGTAGGTTAAGCTCGGTGGTCAGCTCGGTGGTCATAGCGGTAAATGCGTCCAGTATGCGGACGATTTCGGCCTGAATTTCCAGCGATTTTTTGGGGTTGTCTGGGCAGGGAATGGGGATGCTAAGCTTTTCAATTACTGATTTCGATAAACGAGGAATGCTGGCCCTGCGAACTTGCCCTTCTATTTTGCTTTTCTGGGTTAATAAAAAATAATACACATACTTGTTGCTTATCTCGTCAGGCGTAATTACAAAGTGCACATCATCTGCTGCCCAGAATGCATTTTCGCTATATCCAATCTCGCCTGCTGCTCCAGCACAAATAATAAAAGCAGATCCTGCTTCAACATTACTTTCGTAATAATAGCCAAGAGGTTTCATACTATTTTGATAAACAGCAAATCCCTCGCTTTCATCAAGCTGAGATCTTACAAGGCGTTTGCCACGTTGTAGTGCGACAATCTCCCCCAACGCCTTCCACTCCACCTTTACACCATCCAATAGCTTTTCAATAAATCCTAAGTTATTCATTGTTATCTCCTAAGCTGTGCTGCAAATCCTGTTCAAGCATGGCAGCCAGTTCTTCTTCGGTGGGGAGCATGGCTTGGTATTTTGAGGCAAAGAGCTGTTTGCTTTCGCTCAGTACCGAGTAGTGCACTAGGGTTTCATCTTTATCAGCACAGAGGATAATGCCCAGCGTGGGGTTGTCGTCTTCACCACGCTTTAAATCATCAAACATGCGTATATACATATCCATCTGACCAATGTCTTGGTGGGTCAATTTCTCGGTTTTTAAATCAATCACCACAAAGCATTTGAGCAGGTAGTTGTAAAAAACCAAGTCCACATAAAAGTGCGAGGTTTCGGTGCTGATACGCATTTGGCGAGCTACAAAAGAAAAGCCTTTGCCAAGCTCTAATAAAAATTTCTGTAATTGATTAATCAGGCTTTGTTCTAGCAGGTTTTCTTTGCCGATAAGATCGCTAGGCAAGTTTAAAAACTCTAATACATAAGGGTCTTTAATAAAGGCTTCTGGGCTGGTGGCAAATTGCTTTTCTACAGAAGTATCGTGATTCAAAACACGACGGTAATAACCGCTTTTGATATTGCGCTCTAGTAGGCGGGTGCTCCAATTTTGGCTGCTGGCTTCTTGCAGGTAGTAGCTACGCTCGGCTGGGTTTTCTAGGCGCATGATTAGGCGCACATGTGACCAGCCAAGATTCCCTACACAGTGCGTAGAGAATTCATCGAAGCTAGGATAGGTAAGATAAAACTGACGAAAATTCCATAGGTTAGCCACCGAAAAACCCTTGCCAAAGGTGTCTCCCAAATAGCGCGACAGGTTGGTAATCAGGGCTTTGCCGTATTCGGCACGGGCTTCGCCTTGTTGTTCCTGCTCAACAATGCGTTGGCCTAGCTGCCAGTAGGTTTGCACCATGGCGGTATTGACGGCTTGGTAAGCTTGGCTGCGCCCTGTTTGTAAAATGCGGGCAATATCGGCAAAAAACTGTTGCTCATTGCTAAGGCTTTGGCTCATTTTTTATGGCTCTCTTTTTTAGCCTGTTTTTCTATAAAACCCATGCTTACAGCTCCTCCGTCTTGAATTCACTGTAGCCTTCATAGAAATAGCTCACGTCGATGCCTTTCATAAACAGGGCGCGGTCGTCAATTTTATCGGTGAGCGCTTGTTTGAGCAGGGCTTTGATTTCCACATCTTTGACTGGGCTGCGTTGCATGGCGCTGAGATAGTCTTCTTTATCTACTTTGTTCCAATCCACCACTTGGCGAATTTCTTTTTTTAAAATTAAATCTAGCCAGATGCGGGTAGCGCGGCCATTACCTTCGCGAAAGGGGTGCGCTATGTTCATTTCGACGTATTTTTCTATAATTTCATCGAAGCTACTTTGTGGCATTGTTTCGATATGCGTTAACGAGGCATCTAAATACATAACACGCGCAAACGCGGTTTCGCCTTTGGCGATATTCACATCGCGTATTTTTCCCGCAAAGTCATAGATGTCGCCAAATAAATAGGTATGAATAAAGGCCAAGCCTGTAAAGCTGCCTACTTGCACTTGGTTAATGTCACCCGAATCAAACAGCTGTTTGGCTTTTTGTTTACTAATTTTCTCTTCGGCTTTTGCAAGTTCCACTTGGTCAGTGATGCCCAACTTGTTTTCCAGAATCATTGCTTTTCACCTTCAATTTCCAAAACAATGGCATCAATCTCAGTACGCAGCTGGGTAATTCGGGTGACGGTAGTTTTTAGCTCGGCATTGAGCTCGCTGATGTTGATTACTTCGCGAGTATCTTCAGCTTCTACATAGCTGCTGACTGACAGGTTGTAGTCATTCGCTGCAACTTGCTCGAAGGGTACCGACTGGGCGAAATGATCGACATTGGCCTTGCTGTCAAACACAGCCATGATCTGCTGGGTATGTTCATCAGTCAGAATATTGTTATTGGTTTCTTTTTTAAACAGACCACTGGCATCAATAAACTGAATATCGGTGTTGGTTTTGTTTTTTGCCAGCACCAAAATAGTCACCGCAATGGTGGTGCCAAAAAACAGGTTGGGTGCCAGTGAAATCACGGTTTCAACGTAGTTATTATCCACCAAATATTTGCGGATTTTCTGCTCGGCACCGCCACGGTAAAAAATGCCGGGAAAACAAACAATCGCCGCACGACCTTTGCTAGAAAGATAACTGAGCGAATGCAACACAAAGGCAAAGTCAGCCTTAGATTTAGGCGCCAACACACCGGCGGGGGCAAAACGCTCATCGTTAATTAAGGTGGGGTCGTCATCGCCAATCCATTTCACCGAGTAAGGCGGGTTAGAGACTATGGCATCAAAGGGTTTGTCGTCACCAAAGTGTGGCTGAGTGAGCGTGTCGCCCAATTGGATATTGAACTTGTCGTAATTGACGTTATGCAAGAACATGTTCATGCGTGCCAAGTTGTAGGTGGTGTGGTTTAACTCCTGACCGAAAAAACCTTCTTCAATAATGTGGGCGTCGAAATGTTTTTTGGCTTGTAAAAGCAACGAGCCAGAGCCACAGGCTGGGTCAAAGATTTTATTGACGCTGGTCTGCTTGTGCATAGCAAGTTGGGCAATCAACTTGGAAACATGCTGCGGGGTAAAAAATTCACCACCCGATTTACCCGCATTGGCGGCGTAGTTGGAGATAAGAAACTCGTAGGCATCGCCGAATAGATCAATCTGGCTGCCTTCAAAGTCGCCGCCGTTACCACCAAAAAAATCCAACCCTGCCACGCCTTTGAGTACGGCAGCCAGACGGAGGTTTTTGTCTTTGACAGTGTTGCCCAGGCGGTTACTGGTGGTATCAAAATCGGCAAACAGGCCTTTAATATCTTGTTCAGATGGATAACCACTGGCCGAGGCCTCGATAGCGGCGAAAATAGCGGCCAAATCAGTGTTTAGGCTTTCATTGCTATTAGCACTTTTAGCCACATTGACGAACAACTGGCTGGGGTACATAAAGTAGCCCTTGGTTTTGATGGCATCGTCTTTGATGTCAGGCGTGATCACGCTATCGGGCAGTTCGGCATACTTAATACTGTCGTCACCCGCCTCAATGTAAGCGGCAAAGTTTTCACTGATAAAACGGTAAAACAGGGTACCCAGTACGTACTGTTTAAAATCCCAGCCATCTACGGCACCACGCACATCGTTGGCAATGGCCCATATCTGACGTTGCAAGGCGGCACGTTGTTGGGTGGTCGTCATTCTGTTCTCCTGTCTAAAAAAGCCACTGATTGGCTAAAAATTGTCTCAGCATTATGCGATATCAGGCATATTGTAACGCCGTTGAGTAGGTATAACGCAGAGCGCACCGGTGACCTTGACGCAGCGAAGTGGAGACAAAGGCATCCGAGTGACGCACCTGGTTAAATTACTATCGTTCACCTTCAAGGCCATGCCATACCCGGAGAATGATGATGGCACTAGCATGAAGTGAATATCGAACGACGTATTTTCCAAAAACCATATCTCGAATGGAGTCAGGCACCGGCGCCATTTCAACTGGTGTGCCCATTTTGGGGAATTCTGGAAGTAATTCGATTTTGCCAACCAGTTCGGTGGCAATCCTGGCTGCCGCCGACGGGTTGTGCATCGCAACGAACTCCCTGAGGCGTTTCAAATCATCAATGGCCTCATCCGTGTAAGCCAGCTTCACTTACTTGACCTTGGCGCATCCTGCTCGTTTTCGGTTCCCCAGCTATTAAGCCAACTGTGAACCTCGCTGGCATCAACAACCTTGCCTTGGGCAGCAGCCTCCATTGCCTCTAACGTTTGTTTCCAACGCTCTTGCTCAAGCTGCTGCTTTTCTATGTATTCCGACAGTGCCTGGTTGATCACCCAGCTTTTGCTACGGTGCAGCCTGCTGGCGATTGCTTCCAAACGCTGTTCAACTTCTGCCTGAAGGCGAACCGTGGTGACGCTCATGACTATGCCCCCTCATACCTAGTGACTACAACGTATTACAGCATGGTCTGCGAGGTTAGGCAAAAAATTTAACGCTTGCAACAGCAGCAAATTAAGAGCCTACGCGATTAATTTGTCTGTTGGTTGCTCTTGTTATGAGTAATTTCACGAACAGCATCGATTAAGCCATACACAAGCAACGAATCTTGGACACGAGCAGCTGGATGCGCATACATTACAACAGGTTTATTCTGCTGATTTACAAACCATTTTATGCCTCTTGATGTTTCATAAACTTGTTCATCGTTTAAATCCAAAGCAAACCGTAAATCCCATCCAGTGCCACAACAAATGGTCAAATCAGGATTATAAATTTCATACTGCTCTTTAATAAACTTCTTATCTTCAGCTACAACTACATCGAAATCAGCTCGCACCGTTGTATGAGTGCCAGGCGATTTCTTAAGGTTCATTGCACATATTGTCCGTAAAGTATCAATTCTTTGCTTTTCAGAAATTGATTCAAGATTAGCCCATGGAATATCATCATTTCCATTATTAATGCTTTTAACCCAACGCGTTACATTATTCCATGTTTGAGAGCGAGAGCCAGTACGGATGAATTCTCTTAAATCCCAGCCACCACCATGCTCATCATTCACTTCTTTAAGAACAAAACAAAGTTTAATTTTAGAATTTAAATAATCTTGTTCCGAAACAACTCCATCAGTAACAAAACCAACTCGGTTATTTTCCCACTTATGAAATAATTCTGACTCTCTTTCTTTAATACTCATAAGTCCTCATTACGCATAACGTTTGAATTCACCGGACTTGCGCGGCTTCTCGCGCAAGTCCGGTGGGATGATGGGTTAGCGATGAAAGAACGATGCATTGGTAATGTTTTCTTTAGGAGTGAGCCGTTCGAGAGCAGAAGCCAGCACATCGAGGTTTTCGTAGCCGTCGAATCTCAGGTTCTCTCCCGATGAGGTCTTGACCAGAATGGAGACTAGTTGGCCAGACTTGCGCTGCAGCCGAAGGTTTTTGATTTGCGAAAGATCTACGATGACTTTGAGGTCCTTGTGGAGCACGGCGACCTTTCCGTTCAGCTCATCGAGCTCAAGGATTGGATATGCAGCTTTTCCTTCCCTGATGCGTTTGTAGCTACCGAAAATCGGAGGGACAAAAACAAGAAGGCCAATGATCGGAAAGAACAGATCACCGATTTTGTCTGTGCTCAGCACCTTTGTCATCAAGCCAACGGAAGCAACGGCGAGGAATAAAATCAAATAGCCAGCCTTCCTGATTTCGCGGCGTACATGTTCTTTGGAAACGTGGAATTCCATAATCGCTAACGCCCAAATCAGCCGCGCGTATTTTGCGTCGGCTGCATTTGCTTGTTAGCTGTAAGATCTTGTAGTGAGCCGGAAATGTATTTGTGAATGATACTCGACACAAAAGTTTGGTACGGAATGCCCTCTTCCGATGCTCTTGACTGAATAGCAGTTAAATCCCTGTTTGAGATCCGAATATTGATCCTTTTGTCTTTTTTAAACGTGTTATTGGCGATTGCTTTCAGTTCCATTTTTCGTGTCTCAGTCAATACTGATTCAAACTCGCCAGCCTCTACGGCATCAAGCAGAGCTTTCTCTTCTTTCGATAATTTGCCTTTGCTCATGATCCGCCTCCAAGGTACAGTTTGGTAAATTTCCTGCTGGGAATAATTGTTTTCAAGAACACTTCATCTTCACTTTCTACATATGGGATGAGGTGAACATATTCTTTAATGCAAATGACAAAAATCCGTTGATTGGGATAATCGGAGGCGTTTGGATGAGCAATATCGTCTAGTAGGTCGCCATGCTCAATATGAAAGATCGCTTCTTCAAAGGAAACGCCTCGCCCGACTATTAGCTCCTGATTTTTCTCAGGGTTCCAATTATAGATTTTCATAAATTGAAGTTTAGCACAAACGTGTGCATTTTGTCATCATTCGCACAAGCAGCTAACATTTGCTTAACCTGTATTTTCGCGCCCGCAGGGCTTGGCGCATTTTGTGCATAAGGAGCGTAGCGACAGCACAAAATGTGACAAAGAAAATATCAGGTTGAAGCAGTTGTTAGGTTTAATTCATTTACAATTACTCGATTGCGGCCCGCTTGTTTTGCTTTATACAGCGCTGTGTCAGCACGAAGTATATGTTGTTTTAGTTCTTGTTTATCATCGATTAATGATACACCAACACTAATCGTTATTTTATGCTCTATAATTTCAGTGCTTTCTACACTACTACGCAATCTCTCAGCATATTGAATTAATTGTGGTATTTCCGCAAACGACACAAGTATTAAGAACTCCTCGCCTCCATATCTAAAAATTGCATCATTCTCACGAGTATTTTCCACCATTATTTCAGCTATTCTTTTTAAAACATTATCTCCAACATCATGTCCAAAAGTATCATTGATATACTTAAAATGATCAATATCACACATTAAAACAGCAAGAAAGCTTGATTTCCTTAAACTATCTGATAGTTTTACATTATATATTTGATCTAAATAATTTCTATTTAATAGGTTTGTTAATTGATCGCGAGAAGCCTTTTTTTCAATTTTTTCTTGAACAACTTTTCTGATAAAAAAGCCAACAAGTCCTAAAATACATATAATCGCAAATAATAGAAATAAAAACAAATACTTTAAAGCAATGTGGTTATGAGTTTTTATTTCAATTTTATTTACCACAATGTTTGATAAATTCCATAAATTCTCGCTACTATTTAATATTCGATCTTTTTGATTATTCTTAAGAATCTCTTTATATTCTGCCCAAGATTGCAGTAGATTTGAAATTTCAACTTTATCATTACTGTTAAACACTCCGGTCTTCGAATCTACAAAATCTGATAATATAATATTTGTTTCATCGATCATTTTTACTGATTCTTTTATGTCCTGATTCAATAAATACAATTTGGTGACACGTTGAATTCCCCCTCTAATTGAACCAGTACTATTAATAAAATTAGTTAATTTTTGAATATCATTTACTACATATAGAAAACTGACTGTTGAAAATACTATTGTGATAATCGTGATTAAAACAGAAATCAAAACAAGATTTGATCGCTGAGAAATAACTTTACTTGTGTTCATACTTTTCTCCTCTGCGCCGAAGGCGTCAACCTAACGCTCAAATCAGCCGTGCGTATTTTTTTGCGTCGGCTGCATTGGTTTGTTAAGTTGCTTTGCTCGTTTCTTATCCTTAACCCACAATACAGAGCCATTTGTTTTTTTCATTTCAAACAAATCTATTGCCATAAATAGATCGCTCAATTTTTTGAATCCGTAATTTCGCTGGTCAAAAGATGCATGGTTAGAAATATGAGTGCCGATAGGTCCAAGCATAGCCCAGCCCT
>JALOAC010000052.1 GCA_023228985.1 Thiopseudomonas sp.
CGCTGCCAAAACTCATAACGCTCGCGCGAGCTCGTAGAACTCATAACCAGTACCTCCAAAAAAGACGAGGACTAGTTTGAAGCGGTATAATGCAAGATAAAAGATGCTGATTTAAGGGCGCTTACGAAAAGTCGGGTCCCACAAAAGCCTAGCCAGCAATCCTAAAGCCAGCCCGAACTACTGAGCTGTTTGATAGCCAGCTTCTGGGTGATTAAGTTTAGGTTCAGCACAAAACGACAAGCAAGGCACAATCCACTGTGGGACCTGACTTGTCAGGGAACCAGAAATTAAGCCATGGCTGTGAGTTGGGGTTTGTGCATGGCACTGAGTTCAGTGCCTTTCCCGTTCCCCGACAAGTCGGGTCCCACAAAAGCCTAGCCAGCAATCCTAAAGTCAGCCTGAACTACTGAGCTGTTTGATAGCCAGCTTCTGGGTGATTAAGTTTAGGTTTAGCGTAAAGCGACAAGCAAGGCACAATCCACTGTGGGACCTGACTTGTCAGGGAACCCAAAGCTAAGCCATGGCAGTGACTTAAAATCTGTCCCAATCTGGTCTTAGTACCTTTCCCGTTCCCCGACAAGTCGGGTCCCACAAAAAACTTTGCCTGCTGGTATTTGCATTGGCTTAGCCTTGAGTTGGCTGAAAGTCTCGTCGCGCAAGAGTTGCGCTCCAACAAGCGGTTAGATTCCCTGCAACAACTGGGCGAAATTTCCGCCATCGATAAATTCGGCGCAGTCTTTGTGTGGACTGCGGCTGTCGGGTTGGCTGACGCAGCGCAAAAACTTAATGCCGTAACGTTGCGCGCTGCGCAGAACGCTTAGGCTGTCATCGATAAATAGCGTGCGTTGTGGATCAAATGGATAGTGTTGCTGCAAATGCTGCCAAAATTCCGCGCGCTCTTTGGGGTACCCATAATCATGCGAACTCACCATGGCATCCAAGCCTGCGGCTAAATTCACCCGTTCGAGCTTAATATCCAGCGAATGGCGGTGGGCATTAGTCACCAAAATCACCTGCTTACCCGCCTGTTGCAAGCAGTGCAAAAACTCCAACGCATGCTCACGCGGAGCAATACGCGCCGCTTGTTCGCGTTTCATCTCACGAATCGGTAGCTGCAGTTTTTCAGTCCAAAACTCCACGCAATACCACTTGAGCTGCCCTGTATAAGAATTCAGCAGCGGCATCACATGGGCTTTTGCCTCCTCAACATTAAGCGAATGCTGTTGCGCATAACACTGATGCAGGTAATCGAGCCAGAAAAAATTATCAAAATGCAGATCCAGCAGGGTGCCGTCCATATCCAGCAAAACGGTATCAATGTGCGACCAAGGTAAGGCTGTCATAAAAGAAGATAAAAATAATGGATTAAGCGCGCTATCATAGCCTGTAATGAAAGGAGAGGTTAACTGATGCGAGTAAAGCCAGAGATTTTAAGTTGTGAGCAAATAGCCCAGACCCGTATTTTCCGTGTGGAGCAAATGCAGCTCAGGTTCAGTAATGGCGAAGAGCGCACCTATGAGCGTCTGCGAGGTCGAGCTGACGGGCATGGCGCGGTGATGATTGTGGCGCTGGATGAGCGCAATAATGCAGTGTTGATCGAGGAGTACTGCGCTGGCAGTGCCCGTTATGAATGGTCGCTGCCCAAAGGACTCATAGATGCCGGTGAGGATGCTTTGCAAGCGGCCAACCGCGAATTGCAGGAAGAAGCCGGCTTTGCCGCCAAAGAGTTAGAAGTGCTCGCCGAGCTGAGTTTGTCGCCCGGCTACATGAGCCAGCGGGTGACGGTGGTGCTGGCGCGGGATATTTACCCGTCCAGCTTACCCGGCGATGAGCCCGAACCCATGCGTGTGCGTACCCATCCGCTGTCTGATTTGCTCGCACTGCTACGTGAACCGAATTTCTCCGAAGGCCGCGCTTTGGGTGCGCTCTATATTGCGCGAGATGTGCTGATGGAGCGTGGCCAATGGTGATGAATGCGCAGCAGATTCAAGCACTGCTAAAACTGGTAGAGGAAGCAGGGCGGCAAACATTGCCCTTTTGGCGCGCTGATGTAAGCGTGAGCAGTAAAGCCGATGACAGTCCGGTTACCGCTGCAGATATGGCGGCGCATCGCGTGTTAGCCGCAGGTTTGCAGCAGCTTGCCCCTGATGTGCCCGTTTTATCAGAAGAGGCCTGTGAGATTCCCCTAGCCGAGCGCCAACAATGGCAGCGTTGGTGGCTGGTTGATCCGCTGGATGGCACCAAAGAGTTTATCGCTGGCAGTGAAGAGTTCACTGTTAATGTGGCGTTGATTGAGGCTGGCCAGGTGGTGTTTGGACTGGTGGGCGTGCCGACGCAAGACGTTATTTATTATGGCGGTAAAAACTCAGGTGCTTGGCGTGTTGAGCGAGGTGAGCCACATGCTATTAGTGTGGCAAAACCCGCGCAACCCTTGCGTGTTTTAGCCAGCCTGCGCCATTCCAGTCCAGATCAGCAACAACTCATGCAGCGCTTACAACAAGAAACTGAAATTGAGTTACTTAATGCCGGCAGTTCGTTAAAGTTTTGTTGGTTGGCAGAAGGTAAAGCCGATCTGTACCCACGTCTTGCGCCTACTTCGCAATGGGATACGGCAGCCGCGCAGGCAGTGTTGGAAGGCGCAGGCGGTGAGGTGATTGATGAGCAAGGTAATTCGCTGACTTATGTAGCCCGAGAAAGCTACTTAAATCCGTATTTTTATGCACTGCCAAAAGGTTCTGTGTGGCGCGATAAAATAGTCAATTCAGCGTTACAAAAACGTACCGACTAACGTCTCAAGGCTGCAGGAGAAAAAACATAGCACACTAACCAACTATTTTTTAAGCAGTAAGGCATATGAATAACAATAACACGCCAAATTTACTTAAAGTCATCGTTGCCGGTGCGCTCATTTTGCTAGTGGTGCACACGCTTGGGCGCTTTATCTACACACCTTTGCTGCCATTATTGATTGCCGATGGCACGCTGACGATCAAGCAGGGTGCAGATGTTGCCAGTTGGAATTACCTTGGGTATTTAATTGGCGCATTGTTGGCGATGCGTTGGCACCGAATTGAGCAAATTCGCAGTGTATTGCCTTGGGCGTTAGGGATAAATGTGCTCTGCACCTTTTTGCAGACACAAACGGACAGCTTCGAGTTGCTATCAATGCTGCGACTGATCAACGGGATTAGTAACGGCATTGTATTTGTGCAAGCGCCGGCCTTTATTTTAGAGTGGTTGGCACGCCACGGACGCGCCAGTGCCAGTGGCTTGGTTTACCTGGGCGTCGGTGTTGGCCTGATCGTTTCCAGCGCTTTGGTGAGTATCCCAGCCGACTGGTTATCAGGCTCCGAGCGTTGGTGGCCTGCGTTTATTTTAAGTGTGCCGCTGGCCATTTGGGGTTGGCGACAGCTGATGCGGCTTGAAGTGGCATCGCCCATCACGGTGAGTTCCGCCGGTATACCAGCCAGCAGCAAGCTATTAGATAAAAACAGCACCCCGTTGTTCTTATCCTATGCCGGTGCCGGTATGGGTTATATTTTGCCCATGACCTTCCTGCCAACACTGGCCTCACAGCTACCGGACATACCTAAGTCGTTGGTCGGCTATAGTTGGTTGGTGGTGGCCTTGGCAACTTTGCCAGCGCCTTGGATTTGGAACAAAGCCGGCGCGTTACTGGGCGATGTGATAGCACTACGGGTGAATTATGCACTACAACTATTAGGTGTCTTGGCAGTGCTGGTCGTGCCGGGTACTGTTGGTGTATTGCTTTGTGCGCTACTAGTGGGCGGCACCTTTCTCGGCACCGTTTTGCTGTCTCAACGTTTGGCCAGAACCTTGCATCCACACCAAGGGCCACGTCTCTCAGCAGCACTGGTTGCGCTTTATAGTGTAACTCAGTTGGGCGGTCCATGGCTGACTAAGCAATGGTTGAATGCCGGTGGTACTTTACAGGGTGCTTTTTGGTTGGGTGCTGGAGCGCTGGTTTGGGGGTTGTTTTGGGCTTTTCTGGTCCCGAAAAAAAGTTGACCAAAGTCATGAATACTGTGTTTATTTAATGTAAATACAAGTGTTTACTATTTGCAAATAAAATATAATTTAAAACGAATTGTCTAGAATTTTTGCTTCTTGAGCTTGTCGAAGTATAGTGCTGCTCGGTATGAGTGGTGTATGCATTCAAGGTAAAAGCGCTTGAAACTGAATTTTTAATTAGTAGCATGCAAGTGAAGATATGATTTCTAAGGTGAAGAGCATGAATGACTTAAATCCAACAGCGATGGATTTGGAGAGGCTGCGTGATAGCGCAGATGATGCGGGGCAGTTGCTCAAAGCATTAGGTAATCCAGATCGTTTGCTACTGCTATGTCAGCTGGTAGAAGGCGAAATGAATGTGGGTGAGTTGGAAAAACGCTTACAAATCGTGCAGCCGACATTGTCACAACAGCTAGGCGTGCTGCGTCGCGAGGGTATGGTTGATACTCGGCGTGATGGGCGACAAATTTACTACCGCATCAGCAGTCCAGATGCGCTGGCGATTATCAAAACGTTACATGACCTGTATTGCGCGGTGCCTGAGTCATAACAGCACAGCAAGCGCCGTATACGCCTAAATACTCCTGTTGTTTCTTGTGAAAATGCTCTATATTTATCTTAACTTTGCTTGCCGGTATGTTTTGCCTGTGCGCTGTTTGTACAGAAAATGAGCTCAGCAAGGACAAAGTAAACAAGCTTTATTCTATTCGCTAACTAAGTTTGGACTTGGAGGCAAATATGAAAACTAATATGGCAGTTTGGGATCGTGCAGCTCGTGCAGCTATCGGTGCGCTGTTAATAGTGCTCACTTTAGCTGGGGTTATTGGTTGGTGGGGCTGGATTGGTATAGTGCCGTTAGTAACGGCAGCTATGGGAAATTGTCCTGCTTACACTATTTTTGGCTTTAGCTCATGTAAAAAATGCAGCGATAAAAGCTAACAAAATACTATGTTTGTCTTTAAAAAAGCACTCGCAAGGGTGCTTTTTTATGCCTAGGTGTTTTTTAAACTGATAAAATTCTGAATAAATACTTGACGCATTCGGGAGTCAAGCCACTTGCTTAGATTTAATAAACCAGATGATGAGGGCGTGATGCAGCCATTTAAATATTTAACAGAGCAGCTTGCGGTGGCAGGGCAATTACAGCCGGAGGATATGCAGCGCGCCTATGCAGCAGGCTTTAAAACAATCATTAATAACCGACCTGATGCAGAAGAAGCCGGGCAGCCCACCAACCAAGCAATTCAGAAAATCGCCGCGCAACTGGGCTTGGATTATCATTTTATGCCTGTGCTCGCGTCGCAATTAACCGACGACAACATTGCCGAATTTACTAAGCTGGCTCCCCAGATAGAGGGCCCTGTGCTGATGTTTTGCCGTACAGGAACGCGCTGTACCTATTTGTGGGCATTAGCAGAGGCGGCGAATCAGGATGTGCAATGGCTTGCAGAACAGGCGCGGCAAGCTGGTTATGATTTAAGTGGTATCGCGGCGCGTATGCAACAAAGACAGCAAAAATAAAGGATTGCGGGATAGGTCCAATGTTTGTTGCAGCTCGAAACACAAATAAAATCAATCTGTGTATATTTTCATTGGGCTAAGTATCTAACTTATATAGGTTTATTCGTTACCATGAGTTCATTGCTTGATTTAGATCAGGTGTGCAAAAAATATTTATTGCACAGTTAACCCAGTCATAACGAGAGGGGAAACCTATGTATAAGCTAACCACATTAGCTCTAACGATTGGATTTAGTGTGGCTGCAATTGCAGCGCCGCGCAATGAACCAATCCAGCCCATTGAACCAGCAGCAATCACAGATGAAGCCAAGGTAGAGTTGGGTAAACAGCTGTTTTTCGATCCGCGCCTATCCAAGTCTGGCTTTATTTCCTGTAACTCATGTCATAACCTGAGCATGGGCGGTACGGACAATATTCCAACATCCATTGGTGACCAGTGGCAAGAAGGTCCGATTAACTCACCCACAGTGCTGAACTCCAGCTTAAACGTAGCTCAGTTCTGGGATGGTCGTGCCGCGGACTTGCAAGAGCAGGCGGGTGGCCCTATCGCGAACCCAATGGAAATGGGTTTTACCCATGAGCTAGCCGTTGAAGTATTGCAGTCTATTCCTCAATATGTAGACAGCTTTAATCAGGTTTACAACGTTAAGAAAATCACCATTAACGAAGTTACAGATGCCATTGCCGAGTTTGAGAAAACCCTAGTTACGCCGAACTCGCGTTTTGACCTCTGGCTCAAAGGCGATGACAAAGCACTGACCAAAACCGAGCTTAAAGGCTATGAGCTGTTTAAAGGTATTGGCTGTACTGCGTGTCATAATGGTGTGAACGTAGGTGGTAACTCGTTCCAGAAAATGGGCTTGTACGAAGAGTATGTCACCAAGAACCCTGCTGAGGGTGTGGCTGGCTTGACCGGTAATGACTTGGATCGCTTCAAATTTAAAGTTCCAACGCTGCGTAACGTAGAATTGACCTACCCCTACTTCCACGACGGTGAATACTGGACGCTGGAAGAGGCGACAGATGTAATGGCGCGCTTGCAGTTGGGTCGTACGTTAAAGAAAACCGAGATTGACAACATTGTTGCTTTTTTGAAAACGTTAACGGGTGAACAGCCAACATTCACCATGCCAATCATGCCGCCATCTACAAATGCAACTCCGCGCCCGCAGCCATTTGTTAAAAAGTAATTGGCATAGAAAAAAGCAAACCCGCCGCAATGGCGGGTTTGTTCGTTTAGGGCTGCTGTTTTTGGAGCGCAACTTTTGCGCGAATGGGACTTAACCGGCAGCTGTTGAACGGTTTGCAAGTCCATCGCGCAAAAGTTGCGCTCCTACAGCAGAGTCAGCGGGTTTTGGTAGGAGTGGGCCATGCCTGCGACAGCTGTGCGTCAAGCGGCGCTATGTTTACAGGCTCTTCGCATTTAAGGGTGTAGCTGATTTCTAAACCCTCCTGACTTCAGCAAGCACCTGGCTATGTAATTAGTTAAATTTCTAAAGCCTAGGGCGGTACCTCGTAAGTGCTCAAGCCGCCCGTTGATAGCTTCTGTTGGACCGTTGCTGGTTCCTGGCCGGTCGAAGTAAGCAAGGAGCAGGCCATGCCTGCGACAGCAGTACGTCAGGCGGCGCTGTGTTTACAAGCGTAATCCGCGGTCGGATGCATGGCATCTTCGTACAGACGTAACAAACTCCTGTTGGAGTGCAACTCTTGCGCGATGCGATCTATAAAGTAGGGCCGCCTCGCTTTTGTGGAACCCGACTTGCCGGGGAACGGAGATTGCACCCAGCCAGAACTGAGCGATAGCTTTCAGGCAGTGTACTCCAGCTGGTTCTGAGCAATACCCTCGAGCAATTCACCCCAATCACAGTCGTGCAAAAAGTTTTAATTTGGTGCCTTGGTTTGAGTTTGGGTTCCCTGACAAGTCAGGTCCCACACGGCATTGTGCTTCTTTGTAGTCATTGTGCGAGCGGTTT